>NZ_CBDRBL010000025.1:0-83200 GCF_965342175.1 Actinacidiphila sp. bgisy167 | reverse complement strand
ATCCCGCCGATCCACCACAGGGAGCAGAGCTATGGATTTTGGTCTCGTCCTGCAGACGGACCCGCCCGCCGCGCGGGTCGTGGAGCTGATGCGGCGTGCCGAGCGCAACGGCTTCAGCCACGGCTGGACCTTCGACTCGACGGTGTTGTGGCAGGAGCCGTTCGTCATCCACAGCCAAATTCTGGCGCGGACCGAGCGGATGGTCGTCGGCCCGATGGTCACCAACCCGGGGACGCGGACGTGGGAGGTGACCGCGTCGACCTTCGCGACGCTGAACGAGATGTTCGGCAACCGCACAATCTGCGGGATCGGGCGGGGCGACTCGGCGATGCGGGTGGCGGGCCGCAGGCCCAACACCCTCGCCCGCATCGAGGAGGCGATGCACGTCATCCGCGAGCTCGCCGAGGGCCGCGAGGCGGACCTCGGCGGCACGACCGTGCGCATCCCCTGGATCAAGGAGGGAGCGGAACTTCCCGTGTGGATGGCGGCGTACGGGCCGAAGGCGCTGGCGGTCGCCGGGGCGAAGGCGGACGGGTTCATCCTGCAGCTCGCCGACGTGTACCTGACGGAGTGGATGGTCAAGGCGGTCAGGGACGCCGCGGTCGCCGCCGGACGCGACCCGGCGGAGGTGAAGGTGTGCGTGGCCGCGCCCGCGTACGTCACCGAGGACGACTCCCCGCAGGCGCTGGCGCACGCCCGTGAGCAGTGCCGCTGGTTCGGCGGCATGGTCGGCAACCACGTCGCCGACCTCGTGGCGAAGTACGGCGAGGTGTCCAGCGCCGTCCCCCAGGAGCTCACGGATTACATCAAGTCCCGTCAGGGGTACGACTACTCGCACCACGGCCGTACCGGCAACCCCGACACCGCGTTCGTCCCCGACGAGATCGTCGACCGCTTCTGCCTCATCGGCACCGCCGAGCAGCACATCCAGAAGCTGCGCGCCCTGCAGGCCCTCGGCGTCGACCAGTTCGCCCTGTACGACATGCACGACGCCAAGGAGTCCGCCATCGACGCCTACGGCTCCACCGTCATCCCCGCCCTCCGCGGCTGAATCCCCGGCCCGCCATCCCCCGCACGGCACGTTCGATCCCCGTACCCCTCGAACGAAGGGGGCTGCCATGACAGCCACCGCTCCACCCCCTGCCGGAAGAGCCGGGGCCGAGGCCCGCGTCGAACTCCCGCCCGACGCCGTCCCGACCGGCCCCTACGCCAACGAGGACCTGCTCCCCGTCCCGCTCGCCCAGCGGAAGTGGACCACGTACAACTTCACCGCGCTGTGGATCGGGATGGCCCACAACGTCGCCTCCTGGACCCTCGCCTCGGGCCTGGTCGCCCTCGGCATGGACTGGAAGCAGGCGGTGCTCACCATCGCCCTCGCCAATGTCATCGTGCTGGTGCCGATGCTGCTCACCGGCCACGCCGGACCCAAGTACGGCATCCCCTTCCCGGTGTTCGCCCGCGCGTCGTTCGGGGTGCGCGGAGCCAACCTGCCCGCCCTGGTCCGGGCGGCGGTCGCCTGCGTGTGGTTCGGCATCCAGACCTGGATCGGCGGTTCCGGCATCTTCCTGCTCGCCGGAAAGCTGTTCGGCGACTCGTGGGCCACCGCCGGGACGGTCGGCGGCTACCCCTGGACGCAGTGGCTGTCCTTCGTCGTCTTCTGGATCCTGCAGGTCGCGATCATCGTGCGCGGCATGGAGACGGTGCGGCGCTTCGAGAACTGGGCGGCCCCCTTCGTCATCGTCGGCGCGATCGCGCTGCTGATCTGGATGACGAACAAGGCCGGCGGCCTCGGCCCGCTGCTCGACCAGCCCTCCGCCCTCGGCTGGGGCGGGGACTTCTGGAGGGTCTTCTTCCCCGCCCTCATGGGCATGATCGGCTTCTGGTCGACGCTCTCCCTCAACATCCCCGACTTCACCCGTTACGCCGCCGGGCAGCGCGCCCAGCTGTGGGGGCAGTCGCTCGGCCTGCCCACCACGATGACGCTGTTCGCGCTGCTGTCGGTGCTGGTGACCTCCGGCTCCCAGGCGGTCTACGGCGAGCCGATCTGGGACCCGGTGGCGCTGGCGGCCAAGCTCGACAACTGGGCCGCGGTGCTCTTCGCGCTGATCACGGTCCTGGTGGCCACGCTGTCGGTGAACATCGCGGCGAACGTGGTCTCGCCCGCCTTCGACCTGTCCAACATCGCGCCGCGCAGGATCAGTTTCCGCACCGGCGCGCTGATCACCGCGGTCGTCGGTGTCGTCATCTTCCCGTGGAAGCTGCTGGCCAGCCCGCAGGCGTACATCTTCACCTGGCTCGGCACCGTCGGCGGCCTGCTGGGCACGGTGGCCGGCATCCTGATCGCCGACTACTGGATCCTTCGCCGCACGCGGCTGGAACTCGCCGACCTGTACCGGACGGACGGCAGCTACTGGTACTCCGGCGGCTGGAACTGGCGGGCACTGGCGGCCTTCGTCGTCGGCGGTGTCCTCGCCGTCGGCGGCTCGCACTCCGGGCTCGACGCCAAGGGCGTCAAGCAGGGGCCGTTCCCCGTCGACGGGTTGATCCCCTTCCTGAAGCCGCTCGCCGACTACGGCTGGGCCGTCGGCCTCGCCGCCTCCCTCCTCGTGTACGTCCTGCTCAGTCGTCTCGCGCCGCAGCGCGAGGACTGAACCGGCGCCCCACTCGCGGGGCCCGGGTCCGGCCCGCTCAGCGGCCGGGCCCGGGCCCCGCCGCGCGCTGCGCCTCGTGCGCGAGCAGCGCCACATAGAGCGAGGTCAGCTGTTCGAAGTCGTCCAGGTCGATGCCGAGCAGCGACTCGATGCTCTGCAGCCGCCGGTACAGGGCGGGCCGGCTGACGTGGTGCACCTGGGCGGCCGCCGACTTGTTGCGGCCGGTCGCCAGATAGGTGCGCAGCACTTCCAGCAGCGCCGGGTTCCCCAGCAGCGGCCCCAGCTCCCGTCCGATGAAGGCCTGTAGCTCCGGCTCGTCGCGCAGCAGCCGCACCAGTCCGCGCAGCCGGACGTCGCGCAGCCGGGCCACCGGCGCGTCCGGAGGGCCGGCGACCGCGGCGTCCGCCACGTGCACCGCCTCGGCGAAGGAACGGCGCACCTCGTCCAGTTCCCGGCAGCCGAAGCCCGCACCGACCACCGCGGTACGCCCGCGACCGGCGAGTTCGCCGTGCACCCGCACCGCCACCTTGTGCACGGCGGCGTCGGCGTCCTGGCCTTCGGGGATGCTGAGCAGGACGGCTGTGCCGGCCGATCCGATCCGCGCCACCAGCCCGGCGACGCCCGGATCCTCGGCCAGCGCGTGCTCGATCAGCTCCGGCATGCCGTCCCGGTCGTCCACCGGTCCGGCGCCGAGGGGGCGGACGACGACGGGCACGAAGGTGCGCCGCCCCACCGGGAGCCCGGCGGCCCGCACCCGGGTGACCAGTTCCCCGGTGCGGGCGGTGCCCGCCGCCAGGTCGTGCAGCAGCGACTCGGCGGACTGGTCCTCCCACCCCCGGTCCTGGTCGCCGAGGAGCCGGTGCATGGCCAGTGCCTCTGAGGCACGGGCGCCCAGCACCCGGCCGAACTCCTCCGGGCCGTGGTAGCCGAAGAGCACCAGGCGCCCCCACTGGCGGGCCCGGGCCTCCAGCGGCGCGACGACCCAGCCGTCCGGGCCGACCGTCACCGTGCCGCCGGCCAGTTCGGCGACCTGGCCCGAGACCCGCTCCCAGTCGCGCAGCAGGTCGTTGAGCGACCCCTTGTCCCCGGCCGAGGCCAGCGCCCGCCCCGCGAGGTTGACGACGACGGCGGGACATCCGCTGAGCGCCGCTATCTCGTCCAGCACCTGCTGGAGGCCGGCCCCGGAGAGATTGAGGGCCGTGAGCGCGGAGCGGACCCGGTCGGACAGGTCGAGCGCGGCGAACCGGCCGTGCACCAGGCGTGCGTGGACCTCCTCGGTGAGCCGCGCGAACGGCGCGGGCCGGTGGAGCACGACCAGCGGCACCCCGCAGCGCTCGGCGGCCCGGCGCATCGGCTCGGGGGTGGTGCGGAACGCCCGGCCGAGGCCCAGGACGACCGCCGCGACGTCGGCGCGCCGCATCGACTCGACGTACTCGCGCTGCGCCCGCTCGTCGCCCGCCAGCAGCAGTCCGGTGGTCAGCACCATCTCCCCGCCGCTGAGCATGACACCGACGTCCGGTGCCTCGGCCACGTGCAGCCAGCGCACCGAGCGGTGCAGATGGGCGGAGCCGGCCACGACCTCGGGCACCCAGGCCGCCACGAGGTCCAGGTCGAGCACGTCGCGCACGGTGAGCCGCCCCGCCGTACTCGCCGGGGGTGTGTCCGGTCTGCCGTCGTCCACGCGCCCACGCCCGTCCCTCGTGCCGCCAGGGGTGGGAGTCTAGCCATCCGTACCCCGCCCGGGGCGCTCCGCGCGCGGGATCAGAGCCCGTAGACGCGCCGCGCCGTGCCGGAGAAGACCTTCCGCCGCTCGCCGTCGTCCAGTGCGCCAGTCAGGGCGCCGGCGGAGTCGACCACCTCGGCGTAGCCGGCGGCGAGACGGCACACCGGCCAGTCGGAGCCGAACATCAGGCGCCGCGGCCCGAACGCGTCGAGCGCGGTGGCGGCGCAGGGCCGCAGATCCGACGCCGTCCAGGTGTCCCAGTCGACCTCGGTGGGCATGCCGGAGAATGTGCATGAGGTGTCGGGCCGGGCGGCGAGTGCCTTGTCAAACCATCACCGTAGAAACGCAGGTCAGCGCCGTGTCAGCCTGCGTCAGCCGGCGGCAGCGGATCGGCCACGAAGGTGCCGCGGGCCGGACGGGTGGCCACCAGACCCGCGTCCCGCAAGATGCTCAGCGCGCGCCGAACCGTGCCCGGGACCGACGCCGAAGTCATGCGTCATCGCAAGCTCACCCGGCAGGCGCGAACCGGGTGCGTACTGACCAGTGCGGATCTTGCGTTCAAGAATCGCCACAAGCTGCTCGTACACGTAGTCGGGGGAGTCTGCGTTAATCCTGTCCACGCGTCGACCGTAAGCCACTACCCGCAACCACGCATTACCCAGCACCACCACAAACCACTACCTATTACTCGCTACGCTCGGTTACCCGAGATGCAAAAGCGCCCCGGCAGGACGCGGCTACGTCCGTACCGGGGCTTACCGAGAAATGGAGTATGCGGCACCTTATCGCTGCTCTCGTTGCATGGTTCCTGCCTGCTCGCGTCGACGTCGGGCAGCAGCAACTCCGCCACCGGCACAGCGGGTCCGGCGCGTACCCAGCGCGCTGCCCACCCATCGTTCCCCGCGTTTCGCGGAAGTCTTCGACGCTGACGACCTGCCGCTTGTCTGCCCCTACGTGCTCGCGTGGGAAGCGCGGCAAGAGCAGCAGCGGCGACGTGAACGGCGACGGGCTCTTGCGTTGGCGGCGCTGGGGCAGGACATGCCGGGGCGTGCGGCGTGATCGTGGCGGCGAAGTTCTGCGGCGAGGTTCCCAACGTGCCAACTGACAGTTGGCGGTATGGGGCTTGCAACCTTCCGGCCGGACACAGCGGCGATCACGTGACCGACGCGTGCCACACGTGGGCGCAAACTCCTGCCAAGCCAGCGCGCGGCATGGCGAGTCTGCGCCTGCTTCCGTGGACAACTTCGGACGGCCGGCCCGCATACCTGCCTGACGGCAACCCGGACGGGATGCTCGCACAGACGGCGAAATACGGCACCATGCCAGGCATGGACGCTGGAACAGCCGCCTCACTGGGGGCACTTGCGGGTCTGGAGGCGTCGTCGGAGACATCGGCCTTGAAGCCGGTCAGTTCCCTGGGCAGCCCGTCCGGCGCCAGGTCCAGGACGGCGACCCGGGCGCCGCGCGCGGCCAGCAGCCGCGCGGTCGCCAGGCCGATCCCTGAGGCGCCACCCGTTACGAGGGCGCCGAGGCCCTCCAGGTCGCGCGACTGTCCGCTCATACCGTCCCACCTTCCTGCCGTGCCCGGTCGGTCACCCAGAACGTACCGCCGGGGTGGCGGTACGCGTGACACGGCCGGCCCGGGGCGAGGCGGGCCGGCCCGATCCGCAGGAGGCCGCGGACGAACCGGCGCGGTCGGGGCCTTGCGGTCGAGGGGGGTGTATCGGCGTATCCTGCCGGACGGGGGTGATGTGCACGTGGAGTCTGCGAAGGTCGTCGAAGAGCTGTGGCAGCGGATCCAGGCGCGCGACTGGGCCGGTGCCGGTGAACTGATCGCCGAGGACGCCGTGGTGGAGTGGCCCGTGAGCGGTGAGCGCATCGTCGGGCGGGCCAACTTTCTCGCCGTCAACAGCGAATACCCAGAGGGTTGGTCGGTGCGCGTCCTCAGGGTGGTGGCCGACGGCGACCAGGTCGTGTCGGAGGTCGACGTGCCGCATGCGGACCTCGGTGAGTTCCGGGCGGTGTCGTTCTGGACCGTCCGTGACGGGCGGGTGGTCGTCGGCCGCGAGTACTGGACGAGTCCGGGCTCGGACCCCCGTCCGCAGTGGCGCGCCCGCTACGTCGAGCCGATGTAGCGGGCGCGCCCTGGTACCGGGCGGGACGGTCAGCCGCCGATCGCCGGGTCGCTGGTGCTGTCCCGGCCGGTCTCGACATGGCCGGCGAGACGGCGCTCGAAGGCGGCGTCGTGGTCGGCGGTGACGGTCAGGTCGTACCAGCCGTGGGTGTGTTCGGTCCCGGCGGCGTGGACCACGCGGGCACCCGGGCGCAGCCGGTGGGACGTCGGCTTGTGCCCGCCGTAGCCGTCCCGGACGGTGAGCGTGACCGTCGAGTGGCCGTTGTTGGTCAGGACCAGGCGCACCGTGCCGCTCTTGCCGTCGTGACGGGCGCTGACCTCGGCGCCCGCCGTCGCGGCGCGGCCGGCGAAGCGGCGCAGGAAGCCGTTGGGGCCGTGCACGGTGACGTCGTAGCCGCCGTGGGCGCCCTCCGCGGCGTTCCAGGTGCCGGTGAGCGAGTGCCCCGACCCGACGGTGTACGTCCACGGACCGGAGGCGTCCGTCGCGGAGGTGACCAGGAAGCCGGCGCCGGCCTCGCCGTGGGACGCGAACTCGATCCGCAGCGTGCCCGCGGCGCTGACCGCGCCGTCCGCGGCGAGGTCGTACGGGACGGGGCGCGCGGGACGCAGTCCGCGCTCCTGACGGGGCAGCGAGCCCTCGGCGGGAGGCACCGGCGAGTAGTCGGGGTGGCGGTCGCCGTCCGGCGGGAGGTAGCCGCGGGTGTCGGGGAGCCGCGGGATGCGGCCGTCCTTGTGCCGGAAGTCGAAGGCCGAGGTCAGATCGCCGCAGACGGCGCGGCGCCAGGGGGAGATGTTGGGTTCGGTCACGCCGAACCGGCGCTCGATGAACCGGATGATGGACGTGTGGTCGAAGGTCTGCGAGCAGACGTAGCCGCCTGTGCTCCAGGGGGAGACGACGAACATGGGGACGCGCTGACCCAGCCCGTACGGACCCGCCGGGCGCCCGCCGCCGCCTGCGTAGACATCGCGGCCGACGTCGACGGTCGACGCGCCCTGCGCGGACGAGGCGGCCGGGAACGGCGGCACGACGTGGTCGAAGAAGCCGTCGTTCTCGTCGTAGGTGATGAACAGCGCGGTCCTGCTCCAGACCTCGGGGTTGGAGGTGAGCGCGTCGAGGACCTGCGAGATGTACCAGGCACCGTAGTTGGCGGGCCAGTTCGGGTGCTCGGTGAAGGCCTCGGGGGCCACGACCCAGGAGACCTTGGGCAGCTTTCCGGCCTTGACGTCGGCGCGCAGGAGGTCGAAGAACCCCTCGCCCTTGCGGGCGTCGGTGCCCGTGCGGGCCTTGTCGTACAGCGGGTCGCCGGGCTCGGCGTCACGGTACTGGTTGAAGTACAGCAGCGAATTGTCGCCGTAGTTGCCGCGGTAGGCGTCGTCGATCCACCCCCAGCCGCCGGCTGCGTCGAGGCCGTCGCCGACGTCCTGGTAGATCTTCCAGGAGACCCCGGCCTTCTCCAGCCGCTCGGGATAGGTCGTCCAGGAGTAACCCTTCTCGTCGTTGCCGAGGACCGGGCCGCCGCCCTTGCCGTCGTTGCCGGTGTGACCCGTCCACATGTAGTAGCGGTTCGGGTCGGTGGAGCCCATGAAGGAGCAGTGGTAGGCGTCGCACACCGTGAACGCGTCGGCGAGCGCGTAGTGGAACGGGATGTCCTCGCGAGTCAGGTGCGCCATCGTCGTGACGGACTTGGCCGGGATCCACTGGTCGTACCTGCCCTGGTTGAAGGCGGCCTGGGTGTCGTTCCACCCGTGCGGCAGGTCCTCCAGGAAGGCCAGGCCGAGGTCGTCGGCGTCCGGGCGGAAGGGCAGCACCTCCTTCGTGCCGTCCGACTGGTGCCAGACCGTCTTCCCGCTCGGCAGCGTCACGGGGTGCGGGTCCCCGAACCCCCTGACGCCGCGCAGTGAGCCGAGGTAGTGGTCGAAGGACCGGTTCTCCTGCATCAGGACCACGATGTGCTCGACATCCTTGATGGAGCCGGTGCGCCGGTGCGCGGGGATCTCCGCCGCGCGGGCGATGCTGGTGGACAGCGCGGTCAGGGCGGCGGTGCCGCCCGCCAGCTGCATGAACCTTCTGCGGTCGAGGGCGTTCATGAAGGGCCTGTCTTCCGGAAGATGCGATGGCCGTCTGATGTACGGGCCCGTCAGCTTCCGCAACTTGTCCGAACAAGTGGGGGCCAGTGAGCGAACCGTTCGGGAAACCTGACCCAACCCGGTGCACAGTCGGCCGTGCCGTGGTCGGGCCCTGCCGTGCCGCTGGGGCGTGGGGGACCGGGCGCCAGGGGCGGGCGCGGGAACGTCCGCTCGCGGTGGCGGGCACGGCCCGGTAGTCTCCGCCGCCGTCCGAGAGCAACCGCCCACAGAGGAGCATTGATCCACCATGACCCGGCCGACCGCCGCCCACTCCACCCTCCACGTGTCCGCGGGCGTCCTGCTCCTCAGCGCTCTGCTCGCCCTCTCGGGGTGCCGGCAGGGCTCCGACGACGGGACGGACGGGGTGGACGACCGTCCCTCCGCCGCGGCATTCGATGTTGCCGAAGCCCTGTCCCACGCGGACCCGGCGCCCTACTCGGCGGCCGTGACCATGACGACCACGGTCGCCGGGTCGCCCACCGTGTCGCAGGGCCGGCTCAACCTGAACGGCCCGGTGACCGGCCGGCTCACCGTGCGCGACCCGCGCAACGGCGTATCGGACATGCGCTACACCGGGGAGCGCGCCTACGTCCGCTTCCGACAGGACGACGGGCTGCCGGGGCGCTGGAACGCGCTGCCGGTGCCGGCCGGCGGGCGCGTCCACCTCGGCAACCTCACCGGCTATGCGGCTCTCCTGGCCGGACGTCCCGGCGCGGACAAGGGGCCGGAGCGGACCGCGGGCCTCGCCGTCCGCCGGCTCTCGGGAACCGTCACCACCGGCGAACTGGCGAAGCTCGACCCGGACGTGTACGGCGACATGACCGCCGACCATATCCGCTCGTTCGACTGCGAGATCTGGGTGACGGCACAGGGCCGCGTGGTGCGTTTCGAACGGAGTCTGGTCAGTGGCGACCGGGGGCCGATCCGTACCGTCGTGACGCTCTCCCGGTTCGGCGCGCCCGAGGAGACCACCGCCCCGGTGAATCCCTGAGCGACCCGGCCGTGTGCCGAAGAGCCGCCGTCACCGCAGGTCAGCGGCGGCCCGCGGACGCGATCGACCCCACCGGGGTTCCGGGGCGAGAGGCATACTGCCCCCATGAACCGTCTCGAACGCTGGGAGCAGCAGACCCGGGCGCCGCTGCTCGCGCTGGCCGTGGTGTTCGGTGCCGCGTACGCCCTGCCGATCCTGGTGCCGGCGGCGGACCCCGCGCTCATCACCACCGCGCACTGGACGGAGCGCACGGTCTGGGCCCTCTTCGCCGCCGACTACGCGGTCCGCCTGGGCCTGAGCGAGCGGCGGTGGGAGTTCGTCAAGCAGCAGCCGCTCAGCCTGGCCGTGGTCGTCCTCCCGCTGCTCCAGCCGCTGCGCCTGCTGCGGCTGGTGTCCGCGCTCTTCCTGGTCGGCCAGCGGGTACGGCCGGCGGCTCAGGTGCGCCTGACGACCTATGTCGTCGGTGCGGTGCTCGGCCTGCTGGCGTTCGGGTCGGTCGCCGTCCTCGAGGCCGAGCGCGGCTCCCCGCACGGCGACATCCGCACCATCGGCGACGCCTTGTGGTGGTCCTTCACCACGATGACGACCGTGGGCTACGGGGACCACGCCCCCACCACGGGTGTCGGCCGGCTCATCGCCGTCGGGCTGATGCTCTCCGGCATCGCCCTGCTCGGTGTGGTCACCGCCAACATCGCCGCCTGGTTCCTCGCGCGCTTCCAGGAGGACGAGGAGGACAACCGCCGGGTCCAGGAGGTGACCGAGGAACTGCTGCGGGAGGTCCGCGAACTGCGCCGGCAGATCGCCGACCTCACGGAGGCCACGACCGGCGCCCCCGCCGCGGCGCCCGGACGCGCCGTCGAATAGCGCCGACGGCCGCCGGACGGTGCCCCCGGATAGGACATCGCGTCCGAACGGATCAAGAGCGCACCGGAATGGGCAAGGTCACAGGTGTGCCCCCTGCTGCTCACCTGCTAACGGGCATTAACCTCTGAGCATGACGGTCCTGCCTGATGACGGGCTTTCCCTGGCCGCCGAGTTCCCGGACGCGACCCACGAGCAGTGGCGGCGCCTCGTAGAGGGCGTCCTGCGCAAGGCGGGCAAGGACGTCCCGGGTCAGGCGGCGGAGGACGCGCTGTCCACCACCCTCGAAGACGGCCTGAGCACACGCCCTCTGTACACCGCGCCGGACGCGACCGACGCTCTCGGCGACCGCGTCGGCCTGCCCGGCTTCGCGCCCTTCACCCGGGGCCGCGCCCCGGCGGGCGGCGTCCTCGGCGGCTGGGACCTGCGCCAGCGCCACGCGCGGCCCGACGCGGCCCGGACGAACGAGGCCGTGCTGGCCGACCTGGAGAACGGCGTCACCTCCCTGTGGCTCGTGCTGGGCGACGCAGGCCTCCCGGTCTCCGCGCTCGGCGCGGCCCTGGACGGCGTCTACCTCGACCTCGCCCCGGTCGTGCTCGACGCGGGCGCGGACTTCGAGGCGGCCGGGCAGGCGCTGCTCGCGCTGTACGAGGAACGCGGCGTGCCCCGCGGCGCCGTGAGCGGCAACCTCGGCGCCGACCCCCTCGGGCACGTCGCCCGCACCGGTGCGGCGGACGCGCTCGCCGCGCACACCGCCGCGGCCGTCGAACTCGCCCGCCGGGCCCACGAGGAGTACCCGGGGCTGCGCGCGCTGACCGTGGACGCCCTGCCGTACCACGAGGCGGGCGGCTCGGCCGCCGAGGAGCTCGGCGCGTCCCTCGCCACCGGCGTGGCCTATCTGCGGGCGCTCACCGAGGCGGGACTGCCGATCGACGCGGCCTGCGCGCACATGGAGTTCCGCTACGCCGCGACCGCCGACCAGTTCCTGACGATCGCCAAGCTGCGCGCCGCTCGCCGGCTGTGGGCCCGCGTCGCCGAGGTGTGCGGCGCGACGGCGGCCGCGGCGGGGCAGCGCCAGCACGCCGTCACCTCGCCGGTGATGATGACGCGGCGCGACCCGTGGGTGAACATGCTGCGCACCACGGTCGCCACGCTCGGCGCCGGTGTCGGCGGCGCGGACTCCGTCACGGTGCTCCCGTTCGACCACGCGCTGGGCCTGCCCGACGCCTTCGCGCGCCGCATCGCCCGCAACACCTCCACGATCCTGCTGGAGGAGTCCCACCTTGCCCGGGTCGTCGACCCCGCGGGCGGCTCCTGGTACGTGGAGCGGCTCACCGACGAGCTCGCCGGGGCCGCCTGGGCCTGGTTCCAGCAACTGGAGCGCGCCGGCGGGCAGGCCGCCGCCCTCGCCTCCGGCCTGGTCGCCGACCGCCTCGCCGCGACCTGGGCCGAGCGCGCCCGGGCCCTGGCCGAGCGCCGTGAACCCATCACCGGAGTCAGCGAGTTCCCCCTGCTGTCCGAGCCGCCCGTCGAGCGCGACCCGGCCCCGGCCGCCCCCTCCGGCGGCCTGCCGAAGGTCCGCAGGGACGAGGCCTTCGAGGCCCTGCGCGCGCGCTCGGACGCCCACCTGGCGGAGACCGGGTCCCGCCCGAAGGTCTTCCTGGCCGCTCTCGGCCCCGCCGCCGCGCACGGCGGCCGCGCCGGCTTCGCCGCCAACCTCTTCCGGGCCGGCGGCGTCGAGCCCCTCCACGACCCGGTGACGGTCGACGCCACGACAGCGGCCGAGGCCTTCACCCGCAGCGGTGCGCGGATCGCGTGCCTGTGCTCGAGCGACGCGCTGTACGAGGAGCAGGCCGCGGACGTCGCCGCGGCCCTGAAGGAGGCGGGCGCGCAGCGGGTGCTCCTGGCCAGCCGCCCCGGCGGGCACGAGGCCGCCTGGTCGGCGGCCGGCGTCGACGGCTATGTGAGCGCGGGCGGCGACGCGGTCGCCGTCCTGACCTCCGTTCTCGACCGGATGGGAGTGGCGTGATGCGGATCCCGGACTTCTCGGAGATCGAGCTGGGACCGGGCGCCGGCAACGGCGCCGGCGAGGAGCAGTGGCGCGCCGCGGTCAAGGAGACCACCGGCCGCGGCGCCGAGGACCTGGTGTGGCAGACGCCCGAGGGCATCGGCGTCAAGCCGCTCTACACCGGCCGCGACCTGGAGGGCCTGGACTTCCTGGGCACCTACCCGGGCATCGCGCCCTACCTGCGCGGCCCCTATCCGACGATGTACGTCAACCAGCCCTGGACGATCCGGCAGTACGCGGGCTTCTCGACCGCCGAGGAGTCCAACGCCTTCTACCGGCGCAATCTCGCCGCCGGCCAGAAGGGCCTGTCGGTCGCCTTCGACCTGCCGACCCACCGCGGCTACGACAGCGACCACCCGCGCGTCACGGGCGACGTCGGCATGGCGGGCGTCGCCATCGACTCGATCTACGACATGCGGCAGCTCTTCGACGGCATCCCGCTGGACCGGATGACCGTGTCGATGACGATGAACGGCGCGGTGCTGCCGGTGCTGGCGCTCTACATCGTGGCCGCGGAGGAGCAGGGCGTACCGCCGGAAAAGCTGGCGGGGACCATCCAGAACGACATCCTCAAGGAGTTCATGGTCCGCAACACCTACATCTACCCGCCGGGCCCGTCGATGCGGATCATCTCCGACATCTTCGCGTACACCTCGCAGAGGATGCCGCGCTACAACTCGATCTCCATCTCCGGCTACCACATCCAGGAGGCCGGGGCCACGGCCGACCTCGAGCTCGCCTACACCCTCGCCGACGGGGTGGAGTACCTGCGCGCAGGGCTCGGCGCGGGCCTGGACGTCGACGCCTTCGCGCCGCGGCTGTCGTTCTTCTGGGCGATCGGCATGAACTTCTTCATGGAGGTGGCCAAGCTCCGCGCGGCCCGGCTCCTGTGGGCCAAACTCGTCCGGCAGCTCGAGCCGAGAAACGACAAGTCGCTCTCCCTGCGCACGCATTCGCAGACCTCCGGCTGGTCGCTCACGGCGCAGGACGTCTTCAACAACGTCACGCGCACCTGCGTGGAGGCCATGGCCGCCACCCAGGGCCACACCCAGTCGCTGCACACCAACGCCCTCGACGAGGCGCTCGCGCTGCCCACCGACTTCTCCGCTCGCATCGCCCGCAACACCCAGCTGCTGCTGCAGCAGGAGTCCGGCACCACGCGGGTCATCGACCCGTGGGGCGGCTCCGCCTACGTCGAGCGGCTGACGTACGACCTGGCGCGCCGCGCCTGGCAGCACATCCAGGAGGTGGAGAAGGCCGGCGGCATGGCGCGGGCGATCGACGCGGGGATCCCCAAGATGCGAGTGGAGGAGGCCGCGGCCCGTACCCAGGCGCGCATCGACTCCGGCCGCCAGCCGGTCATCGGCGTCAACAAGTACCGGGTGGACAGCGACGAGCCGATCGAGGTCCTCAAGGTCGACAACTCCTCCGTGCGCGCCCAGCAGATCGCCAAACTGCGCCGGCTGCGCGAGGAGCGAGACGAGGCCGCCTGCCAGGACGCGCTCGCCGCCCTGACCGCCGCCGCCGAGCGGGGCTCGGGCCAGGGCCTGGAGGGCAACCTGCTGGCCCTCGCGGTCGACGCCGCCCGCGCCAAGGCCACCGTGGGCGAGATCTCCGACGCCCTGGAGAAGGTGTACGGCCGGCATGCCGGGCAGATCCGTACGATCTCCGGCGTGTACCGCAACGAGGCAGGGGAGTCGCCGTCCGTGGACCGCACCCGCGCGCTGGTCGACCGCTTCGAGGTCGCGGAGGGCCGCCGCCCGCGCATCCTCGTCGCCAAGATGGGCCAGGACGGCCACGACCGCGGGCAGAAGGTGATCGCCACCGCCTTCGCCGACCTGGGGTTCACGGTGGACGTCGGGCCGCTCTTCCAGACCCCCGCCGAGGTCGCCCGGCAGGCGGTGGAGGCAGACGTGCACATCGTCGGCGTCTCCTCCCTCGCGGCCGGGCACCTCACGCTGGTGCCCGCGCTGCGCGAGGAACTGGCGGCCGAGGGACGGGAGGACATCATGATCGTGGTCGGCGGCGTCATCCCGCCGCAGGACGTCCCCGAGCTGCTCGACGCGGGCGCCGCCGCGGTCTTCCCGCCCGGCACCGTCATCCCCGACTCGGCGTACGACCTGGTCACGCGGCTGGCCGCCGCGCTCGGCCACGAGCTGTGAGCCCATGCCCCCCACCATCGACCTGGACGCATACGCCAAGGGCGTGCTGGACGGCTCCCGTTCCTGGATCGCGCGCGCCATCACCCTGGTGGAGTCGTCGCGGCCCGACCACCGGGAGCTCGCCCAGCGGCTGCTGACCGAACTGCTGCCGCACGCGGGCAGGGCCCGCAGGATCGGCGTCAGCGGGGTGCCGGGGGTGGGCAAGTCCACCTTCGTCGACGCCTTCGGCACCCTGCTCACCGGTCGCGGCCACCGGGTCGCGGTGCTCGCCGTCGACCCGTCCTCCACGCTGACCGGCGGCTCCATCCTGGGGGACAAGACCCGGATGGAGCGGCTGTCGGTGGACCGTTCGGCCTTCGTGCGGCCCTCGCCCTCGGCCGGGACGCTCGGCGGCGTGGCCAAGGCGACGAGGGAGTCCATGGTCGTGGTGGAGGCGGCCGGCTACGACGTCGTGCTCGTGGAGACCGTGGGCGTCGGACAGTCCGAGACCGCGGTCGCCGGCATGGTCGACACCTTCCTGCTGCTGACGCTGGCCCGTACCGGCGACCAGCTCCAGGGCATCAAGAAGGGCGTGCTCGAGCTCGCCGACGTCATCGCCGTCAACAAGGCCGACGGGCCCCATGAAGGCGACGCCCGCGCCGCGGCGCGTGAACTGTCCGGAGCCCTGCGGATGATGACCCCGGTGGACGCCGCGTGGACCCCGCCCGTACTGATGTGCAGCGCCCTGGAGGGCACAGGGCTGGAGCCCCTGTGGGAGCGGCTGGAGCAGCACCGCACGCTGCTGGAGTCCACGGGGCGGCTGGCCGCCAAGCGGCGTGACCAGCAGTTGGAATGGGCCTGGAGCATGGTCCGCGAGGAGCTGCTGGGCCGCCTCCGGGCGCACCCCGAGGTACGCAGGCTGACCCCGGAGATCGAACAGCAGGTCCGCGAGGGCACGCTGACGCCGACCGTGGCCGCCGCGCGCATTCTCGAGGCCTTCTCGGGCTGAGCGCACGGGGGTTCGCCGTCCGGGGGCCCGTCGGCGGCTTCGGGTCAGGCACACCGCCGCTTGTGGGGAGCCGCCCGGCGGCAGGCGTTCCGCCTGCCCGGGGCCCGGTCGGGACCGCCTCCCACGGACTCCCGAGGGGAGCCGGTCATCGCGTTACCCGGCGGACGAGGCAAGTTGTGGCGTGCTCGTTCCTTGCTGTTCCTTGTACGGCGCGGGAATGTTGGCGATGCCTCGTCAGACTCGCCCGCATGCCGCACTCATCATTCCGCGCGAGGGCCCTGCTGCTCGCGTCCGCGCTGGTCGCCGCCACCGTGAGCGTCGCCGGCGCCGCCTCCGCCGACACCGCCGCGGATGCCACGACCGCCACGACCACCACGGCGGATGACGCCGCGACGGCCGACGCCGGCCGGGTCGTCGTCTCCGCCGACTTCTCCGCGGACTCCCTGCCCCAGGGCTTCAAGGCGGTGCAGGGCGACTGGAAGGTCAGGGACGGCCGTCTGTGGGGCTCGTCGACGAGCTCGGGCCAGCTCAGCCGCCTCACCTTCGGCGAGCACCTGGGCGACTTCCGCATCGAGGTGACGGCCCGTTTCGAGACCGTGGCCGACGCGGGCCGCTGGACCGCGATGGGCCTCGACCTCGCGACCGACGGCTCCGTGCCGTGGTCCATAGCCACGATGCGCACGGGCACCACCGCGTCCAACGGCCTGGAGTTCGCGCAGCGCACGACGAGCAACACCTGGAACGTCACGGACACCCATGCGGCCCCCTTCGCAGCGGGAACCGGCAAGGACGTCAAGATCGCCGCCGAGGTCCACGGGGCGAGCGCCGTCTGGTACTTCGACGGCAAGGAGGTCATGCGCACCAACCGCGTCGCGCGTTCCGCGAACGGCGTCCAGGGCCTTGTGATCAACAACGCCTCGGCCTCCTACGACGACCTGAAGGTCACCGAACTGCCGCCGCGGAGCTGGATCCGCCCCGCCGGCGCGCCTCTCATGGTCATCGCCCACCGCGGCGCCTCCTCCGCGGCCCCGGAGAACACCCTGGTCTCCGAGGAGATAGCCCGCAAGGGCGGCGCCGACTTCATCGAGAACGACGTGCAGCCGAACAAGGACGGCATCCCCTACGTCCTGCACGACTCGACCGTCGACCGCACCACCGACGGCACCGGCGCCATCCGCTCGCTCACCGCGCAGCAGATCGCGGCGCTCGACGCCGGGTCCTGGTTCTCGCCGCACTACGCCGGCGCCCGCATCCCCACGTTCGCCGCGCAGCTGGACGATCTGCGCACGCGGGGCGGCGACCTGCTGCTGGAGATCAAGGGTTCGCACACCAAGGCCGAGGTCGCGACCATCGTCGACCTGATCCGCTCGCACGGCATGCTCGGCCGGGTCTTCGTGCAGAGCTTCGAGGTGGACGCCCTGCGCTACACCTACGAGCTCGCTCCGGAACTGCCCCTGGGGCTGCTGCGCAGCTCCCTGGACGCGGACCCGGTGGCGCTCGCCAAGGAACTGCACCTGGCGTCGTACAACCCCGAGGACGGCGCCCTCGCGAAGAAGCCCTCGGTCGTCGCGGATCTGCACCGGGCCGGCTTGGCCGTGATGGTGTGGACGGTCGACGGCGCCGACCGCTGGAAGGCGCTGGAATCG
Organism: Actinacidiphila sp. bgisy167; assembly: GCF_965342175.1. GTDB lineage: Bacteria > Actinomycetota > Actinomycetes > Streptomycetales > Streptomycetaceae > Actinacidiphila. Next base: position 65,849 of record NZ_CBDRBL010000025.1, on the reverse strand, counting down.
CTCGGCGTAGACGGCGTCATCACCAACCGCCCGACCGAGCTGGCCGGTTGGAACCAGGCCTTCCTGCAGAACCAGCAGGCCCCCGCGAAGCCCGCGGTGACCGTCACGTCGCCCGCGCCCGGCGCGACCCTCGACCGCGCGCAGACGCCCGTGCCGGCGGTGCAGAGCCAGGACGCGGAGAAGGTGGCGCTCACCCTCGACGGCCGTCCCGTCGAGGCGGGCGCCCGCTCGACCTGACCACCCTCGCCCTCGGTGAGCACACCTTGCGCGCCGAGGCCTCCGGCCCGGGTGGCACCACCGTGGCCACGTCGGTCCTCACGCTCCGGGCCGACGCGACCGGTCTGGCGCACCTCATCCTCACCTCGGGCGCCAAGGACGCCTCGGTCGGCACCATGGCCACGCTCCTCGCCCAGAAGCAGTACAGCACCCTCGCTACCTGGGCGAAGGTGCAGTCGGGCAAGGGTCTCGCCGCCGACCGGGCCTCCCTGATCGCCTCCGACGCCAAGGTCCTGGCCGCCGCGTCCTGACGACGGCCTCCAAGGCCACCGCGTCGACCACCGCGTCCTGACCACCGCCCCCTTCCGGCGCCGCCTCGGCGCCGGAAGGGGGCGTCGCGCTGCCCGGGTCAGGACTCCGCGCGGCTCCAGCGCGGATCGCGGCCCGTGCCGGCCAGCAGTCGGTCGACATCGTCTTCCAGCGGCACGGCACCGCCCTGGACTCCGGCGAGGCCGCGGGCATCGGGCGCGGACTGTTCGCGCAGAAGCTGGAGGCTGCCGGACACGTCTGCGGCATCCAGTTCCGGCCAGGCGGTTTCCGGACGTTCGCGCCCGCGGCGCCGGTGTCCCACTGGACGGGGCGGCGGGTCCCGCTCGACGAGGCACTGCCGGGCCACGAGACCGTGCCGGGCGCGGTGGTCGGCCCGCGGGACGATGACGCCCGTGTCGCCGCCCTCGACGCGTTCCTGCTCTCGCTCTCCTTCGTGCACGACCCGCGGGCGGCCCTCGCGACGGCTCTGGCCGACCGCGTCCGGCGCGACCGGAGCATCCTGCGGGTCGAGGGCTTCGCCCGCGCCGAGGGCTTGCCGGTCCGCTCCCTCCAGCGGCTGTTCGCCTCATACGTCGGTGTCGGCCCGAAGCGGGTCATCCTCCGTTACCGCGTCCACGAGGCGCTGGAGCGCGCGCACGCGCACCCTTGCGTCGACTGGGCCGTCCTGGCCGCGGAACTCGGGTACTGCGACCAGGCCCCTCTCGTCCGGGACTTCACCGCGACCGTCGGCGTACCGCCCACCGGCGTACGCGGGGTGAGCGGCCCCGCCGCACGAGCGTGGCGGAGCGGGGACGCCGCAGCCGGCGCCGTGGGTGCCTCCGGCCGGCGGCGGGCCTTCCGCGGCGCTCGCCCTGCGTGCCGGCATCGAACCAGCCGACCGGGGCGCCGCGGCTCGACGAGGCGGTCGCCGACCGCGACGGGGCGGGGCGCGAGGCGGTTCGGGGAGCGGGGCCGCGCACCGCTGGGCGGGGCTGGATCCGCGCCGTTGCCGGTCATCGCGGGTGCGGGGCTCCGACGTGCCCAGCTCGGGCACAGGCGCACGGGGGAAGGCCGTCGGGCTCCGGTCGCCGGAGAGGGGCGGTGCGGCGCCGCCGCCTGCGGGCCCGGGCAGGGACGGGGATGTGCGCCTGCGGCCTCCGCACGGGGCGTCCGGGAATGGCCGCCCCCCTCTCCGCGTTGAACCCCACGTCCAAGGAAATGAAAACCATTATGGACGCAGAGAGGAACCCCATGGCACGCAGTGAGCAGCGCCCGGTGGTCACGCTCCGTTCCACCGCCGGCACAGGCACCGCCTATGTGACCCGCAAGAACCGGCGCAACGACCCCGATCGCCTCGTCCTCCGCAAGTACGACCCGGCCGTCGGCCGCCACGTGCCGTTCCGCGAGGAGCGCTGACACCGGCGCACGCCGCCGCCCGCCGTCCCTTCCGCAGACGCAGACTGGAGCACACCGTGCAGCACTCGATCCACCCCGCCTACCGTCCGGTCGTCTTCCGTGACCGCAGCGCGGACCACGCCTTCCTCACCCGCTCCACGATGACCAGCGACAAGACCGTCGTCTGGGAGGACGGGAACACCTACCCGGTGGTCGACGTGGAGACCTCCTCCGCGAGCCACCCCTTCTACACAGGCAACGCCCGCGTCCTGGACACCGCCGGACGCGTCGAGCGCTTCGAGCGCCGGTACGGAACCGGCGCCCGCCGCGCCTGAGCCGCGGGGGCGGCCGCGGCTCCCTCAGGTCTTGCGGAACGTGTACGCGTCCTGGGCCGCCGCGGCCACCGCGTCCAGATCGGCGCCCGCCGACGCGGTGACGACCGCGGCCACCGCGCCCTCGACGAAGGGCGCGTCGACCAGCCGGGTGCCGGGCGGCAGCTCGTCCTCGTCGGCGAGCAGTGTCTTCACCGTCAGGACCGCGCTGCCCAGGTCCGCGAGGACGGCGACACCGTCGCCCTCGTCCACCGAGTGCGCGGCGGCGGCGATCCTGGCGGCGTCCGTGCCGAGTCCGCCGTCCGGGGCGCCGCCCGCGGCGGCCACCGGGACCCTGGCGCCGGCGCCGCTCAGCCCCGCCGCCATGGCGGCGACCGACTCGGCGACCTCGGCGCTGTGCGACACCAGAACCACTGCGACCGTCACGCGGCACCTCCTTGCGCCGTGCGGGCGAGGACGCCCATCAGGAGCGCCGAGGACGTGGCGCCCGGGTCCTGGTGCCCGATGCTGCGCTCCCCGAGGTAGCTCGCCCGCCCCTTGCGGGCCTGCATCGGCACGGTGGCCAGCGCGCCCTCGTCGGCGGCGATGGCGGCCGCCGACAGCGCCTCGGCGAGCCCGGCGCCCTTGTCGAGGGCGAAGGACAGCGCCTCCACGGCCGGCGCCAGCGCGTCCAGCATCGTCTTGTCGCCCTGTACGGCGCCGCCCAACTGGGCCACGCCGTCCACCCCGTCCCGCAACGCCTGCGCGAACTGCTCCGGCACGACCTGCCGGGCGTCGCCGAGGGCCTTCCCCGCCTTGCGCAGCAGTGTCCCGTACAACGGGCCCGAGGCGCCGCCGACCGTACTGATCAGCTGCCGTCCGACCAGGACCAGCACGCCGCCCGGAGTGTCCGGCGGCTCCTTGTCCACCGCGGCGCGCGCCGCGGCGAAGCCGCGCAGCATGTTCGCCCCGTGGTCGGCGTCCCCGATGGGGGAGTCCAGCTCCGTGAGCCGGTCCGCCTCGTGCTCGATCACCGAGGCCGCGGCGGTGAGCCAGCGGCGGAGGAAGGCCGCGTCGATCGCCTGGCCCGCTCCGGTGGACGATGCCTCGCTCATCTCTCCCGCTCTCCTCACCCTCGCTCAGGCGCCCCAGCGCAGGCCCGGCGTGCTCACCGGCGCGTCCCACAGCCGCAGCAGTTCCTCGTCCACCTGGCACAGGGACACCGAGGCACCCGCCATGTCCAGCGACGTCACATAGTTGCCGACCAGTGTGCGGGCCACCGTGACGCCGCGCGCCCCGAGCACGCGGTGGACCTCGGCGTTGAACCCGTACAACTCCAGCAGCGGCGTCCCGCCCATGCCGTTCACCAGCAGCAGCACCGGGCCCTGCGGGTGCAGGTCGTCCAGGACGGCGTCGACGGCGGCCTCGGCGATCTCGCCCGACGTCATCATGGCCCGCCGCTCCCGTCCCGGCTCGCCGTGGATGCCGATGCCCAGCTCCAGCTCCCCGGCCGGGAGGTCGAAGGTGGGAGCGCCCTTGGCCGGAGTGCTGACCGCGGTCAGCGCCACGCCGAAGCTGCGCGAGAGCTCGTTGACGCGTCGGGCGACGGCCTCGACCCGCTCCAGCGGCGCCCCCTGCTCGGCGAGCGCGCCCGCGATCTTCTCCACGAAGAGCGTGGCGCCGGTGCCGCGCCGTCCCGCCGTGTAGAGGCTGTCGGTCACGGCGACGTCGTCGTTGACCAGGACCTTGGCGACCGTGATCCCCTCGTCCTCGGCCAGCTCGGCGGCCATGTCGAAGTTCAGCACGTCACCGGTGTAGTTCTTCACGATGAACAGCACCCCGGCCCCGCTGTCCACCGCCGCGGCGGCCCGCACCATCTGGTCCGGAACCGGGGAGGTGAAAACCTCGCCGGGGCACGCGGCGTCCAGCATCCCGCGTCCCACGAAACCGCCGTGCAGCGGCTCGTGCCCCGACCCGCCCCCGGAGACCAGTCCGACCTTCCCCGCGACCGGCGCGTCCCGGCGCACGACCACCCGGTTCTCCACGTCGACGGTCAGCTCCGGGTGTGCGGCCGCGAGCCCCCGCAGCGCGTCGGCCACCACGGTCTCCGGGACATTGATCAGCATCTTCATCGAACGGCTCCGTCCAAAGGCTGGGTCTGGCGGTGCTGCGCTGTCACATCAGCCTACAAATCCGCCGCGTTCTGGGCAGTCCCGATGACGCATCCGTCTCCTGCGCGCCGTGCACGGAGCTTCGGCCGGGGTCGCGGTGTACGGGGCCGGGCGGCCGTCCTCCAGGCTTGTCGGATCGTGCGCCGGGAATCTACGGTGATCGGCGCCGACCGTTCGCCACGGCCCGCCGGACACCGCGGCCCGCCTCGTCCGGCCGGACGCCGACTTTCCCGAGGAGCCCGCCCTGCCCATGACAGATCTCCTGATCGACCTCAACGCGGATCTGGGGGAGGGCTACGGCCGGTGGGTCCTCACCGACGACGACGCGCTGCTGTCCGTCGTGACCAGCGCCAACGTCGCCTGCGGCTTCCACGCGGGCGACCCCGGCATCATGCGCCGGGTGTGCGACTCCGCGGCAGCGCGCGGGGTGCGCATCGGCGCCCAGGTCTCCTACCGCGACCTCGCGGGATTCGGCCGGCGGGCGATGGAGGTGCCCGCCGACGAGCTGGCCGACGAGATCACGTACCAGATCGGCGCCCTGGAGGTCTTCGCCCGCGCCGCCGGTGCCCGGGTGGCCTACGTGAAACCGCACGGGGCCCTCTACAACAAGGTCGTCGTGGACGACGAGCAGGCAGCCGCCGTCGCCGCGGGCACCCGGCTGGCAGACCCGGCCCTGCCGGTGCTCTGCCTGCCCGGATCGGCGATGGAGCGCGCGGCCCTGCGGGCCGGGCTGGACGTGGTGGGCGAGGCCTTCGCCGACCGGGCCTACACCGCCGCCGGCACACTCGTCCCGCGCGGCACCACGGGCGCGCTCATAGCCGACCCCCACCAGGTCGCCCGGCAGGCGGTCGCCCTCGCCCGCGACGGTGTCGCCACCGCACTGACCGGTGAACGGGTCGCGGTCCGGGCACGGTCGCTGTGCCTGCACGGCGACTCCCCGGACGCCGTCGCCACCGCCCTGCGGGTGCGGTCGGCGCTCGAGGCCGCGGGGGTGCGGCTGGCGGCGTTCGCATGAGGGTCCTCAGGGTCGGCGAGGACGCGCTCCTGATCGACCTGCCCAGCCCCGAAGAGGCGTGGTCCTGGCACGCCGAGCTCCTGCGCCGCCGCGGCGACGGCACCCTCGGGCCGGTGCGCGAGATCGTTCCCGGCGAGCGCACCGTGCTGCTGTCGGGGGTGGCCGACGCCGCCGCGCTCAGCGCCGGGTTGCGCGGTTGGTCCGTCACGGCCAGGGCGGCGGGAATCGGGCCGCTCGTGGAGATCCCCGTCCGCTACGACGGGCCCGACCTCGCGGTGGTGGCCGAGCGGTGGGGCGTGCCGGAGCAGGACGTGGCGGTCGTGCACAGCGGCACCGAACACCGGGTCGCCTTCTGCGGTTTCGCCCCGGGCTTCGCCTACATGACCGGGCTCGGCGAACGGTACGGCATACCGCGCCGGGCCGAGCCGCGCACCTCGGTGCCCGCCGGCTCGGTGGCCGTCGCGGGCCGCTACACCGGCATCTACCCGAGGAGTTCACCCGGCGGCTGGCACCTCATCGGGACCACCTCCGTTCGCCTGTGGGACCTCGACCGCGAACCGGCCGCGCTGCTCGCGCCCGGCACCCGGGTGCGCTTCGTCCCCGCGCCGGACGGGACCGGCGCATGAGCGCGGGCGAGCTGAGGGTCGTCAGGGCCGGCGCGCTGACCACCGTCCAGGACCTCGGGCGGCACGGGCACGCCGCCCTCGGCGTCGCCCGTTCCGGGGCCCTGGACGGGCCCGCGCACCGGCTCGCGAACCGCCTGGTGGGCAACGCCGACGGCGCCGCGACCCTGGAGACCACGCTGACCGGGGTCGCCGTCCGGGCCCTCCGTCCCGCCGTCGTTGCGGTCACCGGCGCGCCGGCGCCGGTCGTGGTGGACGGCCGCCCCGCCCCATGGGGCGCCGCCGTGCGGCTGCCGGCCGGCGCGGTGCTCGAGGTCGGGGCCGCCACGCGGGGCGTGCGCAGCTACCTCGCGGCCGCCGGGGGAGTCGCCGTCCCCCCAGTGCTCGGCAGCCGCTCCACCGACCTCCTCTCGGGGCTCGGGCCCGCGCCGCTGAGGGACGGGGACGTGCTGCCGCTGGGGCCGGCGCCCGGGCGACCCGGCCGCGCCGACCTCGCCCCGCACGCCGGTCCGCCGCGCGAACTCGTGCTGCCGCTGCGGCTCGGGCCGCGCGACGACTGGTTCACCGCCGCCGCCGTCCGCACCCTCGCGACAGGCCGCTTCCACGTCTCGGACCGCAGCAACCGCATCGCGCTGCGCACCACGGGACCCGTGCTCGAACGCGCCGTGCACCGAGAACTGCCGAGCGAGGGCATGGTCGTGGGCGCCGTCCAGGTGCCGCCCGAGGGAAGGCCGGTGGTCTTCCTCGCCGACTCGCCCACCACCGGCGGCTACCCCGTCATCGGTGTCGTCCCCGAGCGGGCCCTGGCGGCTGCCGCCCAGGCCGCACCGGGGCTCCCGGTGCGCTTCGTGCCCCACCGCTGAGGCCGGCCGCGGGCCGGGAACACGACCGGAGCGCGGCAAGGAGTGCGTACCGTGCCGAGGGGCCGCCGGGGGGCGGCCTGCGAAGTGGGACGGGAGGCCGAAGGCCTCGCGGCCATCCGCATGTCGTGGCGGTCCCGGCCGGTCGGCTCGCACCCCTGCTGGACGTACCCCTGCTCGGCCGACAGGCAGGGAACCGGGGTCCGTTCGACCTCGCCGGTGACGAAGCAGCCGGCCGGGTGGAGGAAGGGGCGCCCCGCCTCCGGTGACGCCTGTACCGTGCTCCCGTCGGCGGCGAAGACCGGGGGGGCAGGTCGAGTTCGCGGCCCCGGGGATCGGTGACGGCGAAGCGCACCGGCCGCTGGTCGTGGGCCTCGGTGAAGCCGGCCTCGGCCAGCGCCGCGACCACGGCGTGCTCCTGGTCCCGGCGGTGCATGAGGTCAGGTCCGGTGGTCGCGGGTCCGCCTCCCCAGCAGGGCGTCGCTCCCCCAGCCCCCGCCGACCCAGACCCGCGCCCCGGTCCTGCGCAGCAGGTCGAGGATCTCGACCACGTCCCGGCCGGTCGTCATCGCCGCTTCCGCCTCTCGTCCGGGTCGGAGCTGAGAGTCCCACCCGGAGTATGCTGAACGCAGCGGTGGCCCCCGGCGGCCGCCGCGCGGCGGTGGGGCCCGCCGTACCCGAACCGCGGTGTGAACCACCGCCAACGGTCCCTACTTGTGACGGAGCGCGCCCGCGGAAGGGCGCCGCACGAGTGGGAGAAGCATGACCTCACCAGCCCCCCGCACCGCGATGACCGAGCCCGCGACTCCCGACGCCGAACTCCAGCCGCCCGTGCCGCGACGCGCGCGGGCGCGCGAACAGACGCCCGTCGTGGCCGCGGTCGCGGCGGGCGGCGCCCTGGGAGCCTGCGCGCGCTACGGCGCGGGCCTGCTGTGGCCCACCGCGCCCGGCGCCTTCCCCTGGACCACCTTCGGCGTCAACGCGCTCGGCTGCGCCGTGATCGGCGTGTTCATGGTGGTCATCACCGAGATGTGGTCCCCGCACCGCCTCGTCCGCCCGTTCTTCGGCACCGGTGTGCTCGGCGGCTTCACCACCTTCTCCACCTACGCCGTCGACATCCACGGCCTGGTCCAGGGCGGTCACGCGGGCGCCGCGCTGGCCTACCTCGCCGCCACGCCGCTGATGGCGCTGGCCGCGGTGTGGGGTGCGGCGCACACGGCCCGCCGCCTGATCGGATGGAGGCAGACATGACAGGGCTGCACGGCACCGCGATGCGGCTGACGATCCTGGTCGGCGACAACGACACCTGGAACCACAAGCCGCTGTGCTCCGAGATCACCCGCCGCGCCCACGAGGCCGGCCTGGCAGGTGCCAGCGTCTTCCACGGGATCGAGGGCTTCGGGGCCTCCTCGCTGATCCACACCAGCCGGCTGCTCTCGCTGACCGACAACCTGCCGGTGGCGGTCGTCATCGTCGACCACGAAGACCGCGTCCGCGACTTCCTGCCGCAGCTCGACGAGCTGGTCACCGAAGGGCTGGTCACTCTCGACGAGGTCGAGGTCATCCGCTACGTGGGACGGGGGAGCGCCGCGTGAACTGGTTGCTGGTCATCGCCGGGGCCGTGGTCGGGGCGCCGCTGCGCTACCTCACGGACCGCGCCGTCCAGGCCCGGCATGACACGGTGTTCCCCTGGGGAACGTTCACGGTCAATCTGGCCGGCTGCCTCGTCCTGGGACTGCTGGCCGGAGCCGTCACCTACGGCGCGGCCTCCCACTCGACGCAGCTCCTGATCGGCACCGGCTTCTGCGGGGCGCTCACCACCTACTCGACCTTCTCCTACGAGACCCTGCGGCTGGCGGAGACCGGGGCGCGGTTCTTCGCCGTCGCGAACGTCGTCGCCAGCGTGATCACCGGGGCCGGCGCGGCCTTCACCGGAGCGGCGGTCGCCCAGGCGATCTGGGCCTGAGCGGGACGAACCGCACAACCGGCCTAAAATGGATGGGTCCACACTCCGGCCTGTCGCCCGGGGCGGACGCGGGTGTGTTCCCCGCCGACAGGCGCCGCGAGGAGTGCGCCGGGCGCCGGGCGACGCGGCTCCCACCGCGGGAGGGCACCATGTCCCTGGCTCAGCGTCCCGACACCCGGGTCCAGAGGGCGGGCCACGACCCGACCCCACCGGCCGACCTCCGCGACTCGCTGTTCACGGCGCCCCTGCTGCTGATCGGCGGTTGGCTGTTCTGCGCCGGCTGGGCGCTGGCGTATCCCAACACGCCCATCGGCAACGACGTACGCCTCGTCGACCTCGTCTTCTCGACCATCATCCTGCTCAACGCGATCGCCCGCGTGGCCCGGACCCGGGGGCCCGGCAGCGACGTCATCACCATCGTGTGCGGCGCGTGCCTGATCGTCTCGCCGTTCGTCTTCGGCTACTTCGACGATCCGGGGGCCGGTCTCGCGCCCCTTAACCAGATCGTGACGGGAGTGGTCCTGATGGTCCTCGGCGCGGTCAGCCTGGCGCTCATCGAGCGACGGCGCTCCCACCCGCCAGGCGATGACGCCGACGCGGCGCCCGCCCGCTGACGCCTCACCGCGGGAGCCCGCGCGGGGCCGTCCCGGCGCCCCTCGCGGCCCTGCCCTCGGTGCGGCGGACACAGGCCGCCGGCCGCCCGTTCCCGTCCCGTCGCCTGCCACGGACGGGGACGGGGACGGCGGCGCACGGCGACAGGAGGCCGCGATGGGCGACGCCGACCCCGGGCTCTTCGGGCCCGACTCGGTGACCTGGCAGATGCACGGCGACCCCATGATGTGGATCGCCGGCGTACGCGCGCTGTACCTGCAGGCGCTGCACCCGCGCGCGGTCCGCGGCGTCACGCAGAACTCGGACTTCCGCCAGGACGCGTGGGGCCGCCTGCTGCGCACCGCGGACTTCGTCGGCACCATCACCTACGGCACCACTGCGGAGGCCGAGCGCGCCGGCGCCCGGGTCCGCGGCATCCACCGCAGGCTCCGCGCGATGGACCCGGACAGCGGCGAACACTTCCCCGTCGACGACCCCGCACTGCTGCTGTGGGTCCACTGTGCCGAGATCGACTCCTATCTGGACGTCGCGCGGCGCTCCGGCTTCCCCCTCTCCGACGCGCAGGCCGACACCTATGTCGACGAACAACGCGAGGCCGCACGTCTGGTGGGGCTCGACCCGGCGGAGGTACCCGGCGACACCGCGTCGCTCGCCGCGTACATCGGTAAGACGCGGCCCGAACTCTCCGCCAGCCCCGAGGCGTTGGAGGTCTTCGCCTTCCTGCAGCGCCCGTCCGTGCCCCGGGCGCTGCTGCCCCTTCGCTGCGCCGCCTGGGGCCGGGCCACCGCACTGGCCTACGCCGCGCTGCCGCCCTTCGCCCACGAGCTGTACGGGCGGCCCGCCCCGGCCCCGCCCGTCACCGGGCGGCGGCTGCGGCGCACCGGCCTGCTGCTGCGCACGGTCCCCTCTCCCCTGCGCTGGCAGTTGCCCCCCGGGCACATCCTCAAGGCGGTCGGACGCCTCGGTCCCGGCACCCACCCGTCCGCGTACCGGCTGCAACGGCAGGCGCGTTTCCAGAGGTGAGCCCGTACGGGTGCCGGAGACCACCGGCCGCCCGCCGAGATGCGCCCGGTCCCCCGGCGCGTGCCGGCGGGGCCGCCGCGTCCCGCCGGGGCGCCGGGCGGCGACGGCGCCTACTGTGGAGGCGAGGGAGGCGCCGATGACCCGACCCGTCACGGTGGGCCTGGACGGCTCGCCCGAAAGCCACGCCGCAGTGTGCTGGGCGGCGCAGGAGGCTCTGCGGAGATCGGTAACGCTGCGCATGGTGCACGCCGGGGGACACCCCTACGGCGACGCGCTGGTGCGCGAGGCCGTACAGGAACTCGCCGGACGCCACCCGGACCTGCCGGTGACGACCGACGTGGCCGACGCCCCGCCGGCCGAACTGCTGGTCGCGGAGGCGGGACGCAGCGAACTGCTGGCACTCGGCTCGCAGCGGCTCAGCGGGCTCGGCGGCTTCCTCCTCGGTGCCGTGGGGCAGATGACGCTGGCCCGGGCCGAAGGCCCCGTCGTGGTCGTCCGCACGGGCCAGGAGGAGGACGCCGGGGACGACCGGCGCCCGGTGGTGCTCGGCTTCAGCCTGCGCAAAGGCGCCGACGAGGTGATGGCCTACGCGGTGGAGGACGCCCGGCGGCGCGGGGCGCGGCTTCGCGTCGTGCACGCCTGGTCGTACCCACCGACCTACGGATACGTCCCGGCGGCCATGGACCCGACCTGCGGCGCGGAGATCTCCGCGGCGGAGCGGCACGCGGTGCAGGCCGCCCTGCTGCCGTGGCGGGAGAAGGCTCCCGGGGTGGAGATCGTGGAGGAGGTCGTCGCGGGCAACGCCGCGCAGCCTCTGGTGGACGCGGCTGCCGGTGCCGCGCTGCTGGTCGTCGGGCGGTGCCGGAACCGCCCCGCCGGCGTGGGCCCGCACCTGGGGCCCGTGGCGCACGCGGTGCTGCACCACGCGGCCTGCCCGGTGGCCGTCGTCCCGCACTGACGCCCTCACGCCGACCGCCGGTCCTCACCGGAACGGCCCCGACCGGCGGCGTCCCGGACGCGTGAGCGGCACCCGGATGGCCTACCGCCCCCGCGAACCGGACCTCGCGCCACCCATGCCGCGCCGAACGGGCCCCTGACCCGCGCGACCATGGCGCGGAGGGCGTACCGCCCGGGCGCTACCGCGGCTCGTAGGGGGCTCCGCGATGCTCGGCCCCCCGGCCCTCGTCCCCTCCGCCGGGGTGGGGAGGCGCCGTGGAAGCCCGGCACCTGCCGAGAAACTGCGGCCCGCGGACTTCTCCACGCAGGTCAGGGCGTTCCTTCCGGAGACCCGCCCTTGACCGGCAGACCGGCCCGCAGCCACGCCTGGAAACCGCCCTCGAGATCGGTGGCCCGGGTGAGGCCGACGTCCAGCAGCGAGGCCGCGGCGAGGCTGGAGGTGTAGCCCTCGGAACAGGCCACGATCCAGCGCACGTCCGGGCCGGTGGCCTCGGGGATGCGGGCGTCGCTCAGCGGGTCGAGCCGCCATTCGAGGACGTTGCGCTCCACCACCAGGGCGTTCGGGAACTCGCCCTCCCGCGCCCGCTGGGCTGCCGGGCGGATGTCGACGAGCAGCGCTTCGCCCTCGGCGATCTCGGCCGCCGCCTCCTCGGGCCCGACCCGCCGCAAGCGGGCCCGGGCGCGGTCGAGCAGCCGGTCGATGCCGGACCTCACGGTGGTGGACGGGTTCATGGGGCGGCCTCCGGGGGCGAGCGCGGACGGGGTCGCCGTCACGGCAGTGCGCGTGACAGACGGACGTCACCGGGCACCGCCGAGGGCTCCGGCTCGTCCGTCAGCACGGTACGCGTGCGCCGCAGGGACCGCGCGTCGTCGACCGCGTAGTACGACATCGCCGTCAGGGGCGGCGAGTACGCGTGCACGCTCACCGCGGGCGCGGCGGAGGCGTTGACGACGTCGTGGACGTGCCCGAGCGGGAAGGCCGCGCCGCCGCCTGCGCGGAGTTCGCGGGTCGCGATGTGGCCGGGGCCGCGCTCGTCGTGGAGCCACCGGTGCTCGGTGAGCGTGCCGCCGACGACGGTGAGGGCGCCGAGCGACCCCGCGTGGTCGTGCAGTTCGGTGGAAGTGTCGCGGGGCCACGTGATCAGCCAGACGTCCACATAGGGGTCCTGGTGCAGCCGGGTGTACCAGCGGTGGTCGGGCAGGTGGACGGGGAGGTGGACCCCGGCCTCGACGGCGGCGGCGTAGCCGCGGACGAGCGCGCGCAGTTGGGGGAGGACGAGCGGGGTGGGACCGCTCGCCCGGTCGTACAGGGCCATGGCAGGGGGCTCCAGAGCGGGAGCATGACGCGCCTCGCCGGGGCGGGCGCTCGTCATGGGATGGTCGGGGGCGGAGGTCAGCCCCGGCGACAGCTCTGGTCGAAGTGGTGCGCGCGACGTCCCGGCCACAGGGGGCCCAGGTTCCAGACGTTCGTGCGCATGCCGCCATGAAAGCACACGACCGCCCGTGCCGTCGCGGGCGGTCGCCCCCGTCACATGAGTGACATATGCGCGGCGACGATCCGTGCGCACTCCCACGACTCGGTGTGCGTCGTGTCCACTTCGAGGTCGTAGACGACGCCGCGGTGGACCGATTCGGCCTGCGCCGCCGCCATGCCCGTCATCCGGTCGCCACGGGCGGTCTCCCGGCCCGCCGCCACCTCGGGCGCGCACCGGACGCCGACCCACAGCGCCCCCAGCCCGTCCAGGGCCCGCCGCCAGCGGTCCTGCGACGCGGGGCCGCCGAGGAACACCTCGTCGACGACCACCCGGGCGCCGGCCCGTGCCATGGCCGCGACGCCGACGGCGAAGGCCTCGTCCAGGGCCCGGAAGGTGTCGCCGACCGATAGGCTCCCGTCCGCGCCGAATCCGATGCCGCCGCCGGACCCGGAGTCCCGCAGTCCGGCGGGGAGGGCGTCGACGAGTGTGTCGGCGCCGAAGGTCAGCCACGCCTCCGGGAGCAGCAGCGCTTGCAGGCAGCGCGCGATGCCCGACTTCCCGGAGCTGGAGCCGCCGTTGAGGATGATCACCTGGGGAGTCATCGTGCCAGCCTAGGCAGGCCCCCTGCGCGCCGGGATGCCAGGGCCTTTTCGCCGGCCGGTGCGCGGCGGGCCGCCGCCCCGCCCGCGGCCCGCGCGCCTGACGAGGCCGGTGCGCTGTGATCGTCTCGGCCCTGCGGGGTGCCGGGCCCGTGGCCCCGGCCCGCGAAACCCCGCGAAACCCCGCGAGGAAGAGGCGCAGCACGGCGTTGCCTGCAGGGCCGAGGGAGCCGCCGCGCGGGATGGCGACCGTCAGCGCCGTGTCGGCGTAGCTCCGGTCGATCAGCACTGGTCCGTCCGGGGTGAGGATCACGGTCTCCGCATGCAGTCCACGTGGACGCGGTCGCGGCCGAGGCCCACCGGGCGGCAGCGACCCGGAGCCGGCAGGGCGCCCGGAACGGCGTGCGGGGAGGTCTGCCGCCCGGCTGCGAGCGGCCTGCGGACGTCGTACCGACTCACGACGCCGCCGACCCTCAGCGGTCAGCCCGCCCCCGTGCGCCGCCAGGGCCTGCCGTGCGGGCGGGCGGCAACTCGCCCCGGGGGCCGCGGGTCGAAGGCCCACCGCGCGGACCACCGCACGGACGGCGAAGGAGAGCCCCTGCGCGGGCTGGCGGGTGCGGAAGTCCATCAGATCGGCGACGCCGGGCTCGAAGAGGTCGGAGCCGGTGGTGAGGAACCACCCCTGAAGTGCTGCAGGAGCGTGGGGCAACGCGGCACAGTACCGGGCCGTCGTGGGTCTGTGGAGGCGGCGACGAGGTCGGTACGGTCCGCGTGGTGCCCCCGGGCACCGCGAAGCCCAGCCCGGCCAGGTGGCCGTCAGCTCCACCGCGCGCCCCTCGCCGGTCCCGGGCGATCACGACCGGTGGCCGCGCTGAAGCCGCGGACGCGTCATGGGACCCCTGGCCGGACGGTGTGCGCCGGCGGGAACCGGAACACCGAGGAGCGGAACCGGCGCCGCAGCGCGCAGGGCGCCGTCGTCGCGTTCTCCGGCGTGCGAATGATCGGACGGTGGCACCCCCGAGAGTGAATCCGGCATGAACCCGTGCGGGGTTCGGGCAGGTTCTTGCATGACCTGTCCGGGCCCCGGCGCGGTCGCTAGGCTGGCCCGGACGACGGAGTCGGGAGGAGAACGGACGTGGCCGAGAGCACGATCGGATCGCCGTTGGCGGGCGGGAAGGCGCCGCAGCTTGATCTGGCCAACGCGACATGGCAGTCGAGCAGCCAGGGTACGGGAGACGTCCAGATCGCCTTCGTCGAGGGCTACATCGCCATGAGGGACGGCCGGAACCCGGAGGGGCCCTCGCTGATCTTCACCCCGGCGGAGTGGCGGGCCTTCGTCCTCGGGGCGCGCGACGGCGAGTTCGACCTCACCTGACGGCATCTCACCGGTACGCAGCGCGGCCCGTCCTCGTCTCTGGGGGCGGGCCGCCGGACGTGCCGGTCCGGGCGGGGGCTCCTGCGGTGTGCCCCCGACTGCGGCATGTCCCCGCGCGCCGCACGACGGGCCGTCGAGTCGTTCTCCAGCGGCATGCGCCGAGGCGCCGCGGCGGTGTGAACCCGCACGTGGGCGCAGCTGACCGGGCGCAGCCGATCAATTCCTGGCGCACTCCGTACAGCCGTCGCCAGTTCGCCTGTATCCACTTACGCAGTGTCCCCGGTGGCGTACGCTGAGGTGCCATCGGACGGGTGTCCGAGCATCACCGGCGCGCCCCGGAGCGCGCCGGATCAGGCGCAGGGGGTGCAGGATGACGCGGCGCACACCGAAGACCCGGCGGCCGCTCCTCGAACGCGAGGCCGAGCTCGTGGCCGTCGACGAGGCGCTGGCCGAACTCACCGGCATACAGGTCGCGGGGAGCCACCCCCGCAGCGGTCCCCGGCGCGGTGGCGTGCTCGCCTTCGCCGCGCCGGCGGGCCTCGGCAAGACGACCCTGCTCGCGGAGACCCGGCGCCGGGCCGCCGCCCTCGGCTGCACCGTCCTGTACGGCCGCGGCGGCGACCAGGAGCAGGGCGTCGCCTTCCACGTCGCCCGCCAGCTGCTCCAGCCCCAGCTCGCCGGAGCCGGCGACGCGGCGCTGCGCTCGACCCTGGGCAGCTGGTACGGCATCGTCGGCCCCGCTCTGGGGCTGTGCACCGACGGCGAGGGCGCGCCCCCTGACCCGCAGGGGCTCGCGGACGGACTGGACTGGGTGCTCACCGACATCGCCGTCCGCCGTTCCCCCGTGGTCCTCGTGCTCGACGACGCCCACTGGGCCGATGCCGAGTCCCTGCGCTGGCTGGCCGCCTTCGCGCCCCGCGCCGAGGAGCTGCCGATGCTCGTCGTCGTGGCCTACCGCCCCGACGAACTCCCCGCCCACGCCGAGGCGTTCCGCGGGCTGCCCGACCGCTCCGGCACGCGTCCGCTCGGCCTGGAACCGCTCAGTGCCGCCGCCATCGGCCGGCTCGTCCGGGAGAGCGTCGGCGAGCACGCCGACGAGGCCTTCTGCCGCGAGGCCTGGGCCGTCACCGCCGGCAACCCCTTCGAGGTCGTGGAGCTCACCGCCAAGGTCGTCGACCGCGGACTGCGGCCCGACGAGTCCAGCGTGCACCTCCTGCGCGACCTCGCGGCCGACGCCAAGGGCAGCGGACTCATCGCCCGCCTCCAGCGCCTGGGGCCCTCCACCGTCCGCATGGCGTGGGCCGCCGCCGTCCTCGGCACGTCCATCTCGCCGGCGATCGCGGCGAGCGTGGCGGGCCTGGGCGGGGAGGAGGCCGCCGACGCGGCCGACCGGCTGCGCGAGGCACGCATCCTCACCGGCAGCGAGGTGCTGGAGTTCGTGCACCCTCTCATCGCCACGGCTGTCTACCGGGCGATCCCCGACGCCGTCCGGGTCGCCCTGCACGGCCAGGCCGCCAACGCCGTGGTGAACGCCGGGCTCGGCCCCTCCGCCGCCGCCCGCCACCTGCTGGAGACCCACCCCGAGGGCGACCCCTGGACCGTCTCGCAGCTCCGCCGGGCCGCCCGGGACACCGCCCGGGCCGGCGCCCCCGACGCGGCCCGCCGCTACCTCGCGCGGGCGCTGCGCGAGCCTCCCCCGTTCGAGGACCGGGCGGCCGTCCTCTTCGAACTGGGCTGCTCCTCCCTGCTGACCGAACCGGCCACCACCGTCAACCACCTGCGCGCCGCGCTCGAGGAGCCGGTCATCGATCCGACGCTGCGCGACGCGATCACCTACCGGCTCTCCCAGGCGCTGGCCCACTCCGACCGGCTTGGCGAGGCGGCGGACACCGTGGGGCAGGCCGCCCGCACCGCCACCAACGCGCGTACCCGGCTGCGGATGCAGGAAGAGCAGTTCATGTGGGACGCCTTCCGCTCCGACGAACCCGACTCCCCGGCCCGCTCCCGCCGGCTGGCCCGCCTCGCCGACCGGCTGTCCGGACGCGACCTGACGGAGCGCTACATCATCGGCCTGAGGGCCTGGGACGCCACCCTGCGCGCCGAGCCCGCCGAGACCGCGCTGCGCCACTCCGACCGCGCCCTGCGGGGCGGCCTGCCCTGGGCCCACGAGGACTTCGGCTTCGAGGTCCCGGTCCTCGTGGCGATGACGTACATGTACGCCGACCGGCCCGGCCGCGCCGAGGAGCTCTTCGCCGCCGGCATCGGCGACTACGAGCGCCAGGGATGGCGCGGCGCCCACCTCGCCTTCGGCTACTCCCTGCTGGGGTACGTGCGTTACCGCCGCGGCCGGCTCGCTGAGGCCGAGGACTTCGCCCGCGACGGCCTGCGGCTCGCCGACCGTGTCGGCCGCGGCACCCCGGTCGTCTGGTACACCGTGGCGATCCTCGTCCAGATCCTGCTCGCCCGCGGACGGGTCCGCGAGGCCACGGCCCTCGCCGAGGAGTACGACTTCTGCGAGCCGTTCCCGGCGGCCGTCACCTTCCCGGACGCACAGACCGTCTACGGCGAGCTGCTGCTCGCCCGCGGCATGGTCAACGACGCCATCGCCCAGCTCGAGGCCTGCGGCCGCCGGCTCGACCCCCGGGGCATGCGCAACCCCGCATGGTCGCCGTGGCAGCTCCACCTCGCCCTCGCCGAGGCCCGGGACACCCCCGAGCGGGCCCGCGCCACCGCCGCTTCCGCCGTCGAGCGCGCCCGCCAGTACGGCACCGCGTCCGCGATCGGCCAGGCGCTGCGGGTCGCCGCCGAGGTGGCCGCGGAGAGCGACCGGCTCAAACTGCTGCACGAGGCGGTCGCCTACCTGGAGCGCTCGCCCGCCGGCTACGAGCTGGCCCTGACCCTGGTCGACCATGGCGCCGCACTGCGTCGTGAGGCCCGGCTCCAGGAGGCGGCCGATCAGCTCTACCGGGGTCTGGAGACGGCAGTCAACTGCGGCGCGGACACACTTGCCGAACGCGCGCGCGACGAACTCGCCGCCGCCGGACTGCGCCCGCGCAGGCTCCGTACGACGGAGACCGACGCCCTCACCGCCCAGGAGCGGGCGGCCGCCTCACGAGCCGCCCGTGGTGAGGACGACGAGGAGATAGCGACGGCCCTGGACACCGACGTGGAGAGCGTCACCCGTCTGCTCTCCGCCGTCTACCGCAAGATCGGCACCGACCGGGCGGGCCTCGCCAAGGCCCTGGCGCAGTAGCGACGCGACCCCGGGCACACGGGTGGCCGGGGGACCGTACGATGGGCCCATGTCCTTCCTCCGCCGCCGCAACGCCGCAACGCCCACAGGGCCGGAATTCGACGTCCTGGCCATGGACCCGGGTGACTGGCCGGGCGAACTCGGCGCCGGGCTGCTGCCCGGTGAGGACGGCAGCTGCCAGGGCATCTTCCTGCGCTACGACCTCTTCGGCGGGCGTGGGCCCGCCATGCTGATCGGCAACCTGCCCGAGGGCTCGCCCGCCCGCGATCTCGAAGAGGGACAGGTCCCCTTCGAGATCGCGCAGCTGCTGCTGGCCCTCGGCAACGACGAGCCGGTGGAGGTCGTCGGCACCGAGGACACCCCGGTCATGCACGGGGACAACCTGCTGATCGTGCGCAAGGTGAAGCTCTCGGAGGGGCGCATCGCCTGCACCCAGTTCGACCGCAGCGACGGCGTCCTGGTCACCATCGCGACCTGGGACCGCCCGATCACCGACGACCTCTACCAGTTGCTCAAGCCCCTCCCCGCGGAGATGTTCCAGCAGGGCTGACCGCGGCCCGGGCGGATCCCGTCCGGCCGGACAGCCGCCCACGGCGGCAGGCAGGGTGAGCAGGGTAGGGCGGCAGCGCGGCGCGCCCTCGACCGACGACGGCGCCAGGGCTTCCGGCCGAGGCGTCGGATCACCTTCTGAGCAGGCGTCCGGGGCGTCGCGGGGGCGGTTCCTCGCCGGGTGGACGCCGGTGCTGGTGCCGGTGGCCGTTCTCCGCCAGGGAGAGGCTGGAGTCCGTCACGGCGTCGTCGGGACCCCCGTGTGGCACGGGGACGGCTTCGGCGCGGGAGCCGGCGGGCCACAGCGTACGTGGCCCGGGCACGTGAGCGCGCCGACCAAGTCGTCGGCGGGACCGGGCCGTCGGCGGTGCCGTCCTGCCGACCTCCTGTCCCGCCGTCCTCCGTGTGCCGCGGTTTCGACGCCGGGCGGCCCCACGATGGCGCCGACAGGGTTCTCCCTCCACCCCTGGTGCTGCGGCACCGCGGCGCCCCGTCCTCCACCGCGCACCGGCCCCGTCGCTGCGCCGCCGCGTCCGGGTCCGGTGGAAGCTCATCGTGTGCCGACGGCCGCCCTGACGGCCCGCCGGGCGAGGCCCGCGTCATCGTGCAGCCGGCGCAGCAGCAGCCGCTGCTCCTCACCGGCCTCGGCCGTGCCCGGACCCGCCGGGACGGCGCTGCGCATCGTGCGCTGCACGGCCGTCTCATAGGTGCGGATCTCGCGGGTGACCACCAGCATCAGATTGACCAGGAAGGCGTCCCGTGCGGTGGGGCCCGCGGACTGCGCCATCTGGCTGATCTGCCGCCGGGCGACCGGGTCGTCGCCCAGGATCATCCAGAGCACCGCCAGGTCGTAGCCCGGCAGATACCAGCCGGCGTGCTCCCAGTCGACCAGGACCGGACCTGCCGGGGAGAGAAGCAGGTTGGAGAGCAGCGCGTCACCGTGGTTGAACTGGCCCTGCGCGTGCGCCAGTCCGTGCAGCAGCTTCTGCAGGTCTCCCATGTCGCGGTCGGTGAGCAGCCCCAGCTCGTGGTAGCGCGAGAGCCGTGCCGTGTAGTCGATCGGGGCGTCGAAGACCCCGGCCGGCGGACGCCACGCGTTGATCCGGGAGATCGCGCTGAGTGCCATCCGTACGTCGGTCCGCGGCGGGGCTTCGGAGGGATGCCGCTGCAGGGCCGCCACCCGTCCGGGCACGCGGTCCAGGACGAGCGTGCAGCTCTCGGGGTCGGCGGCGATCAGCCGCGGTGCCCTGACCGGCGGACGGTGCCGTACGAAAGCCCGGTACGCGGCGATCTCGTGCCGGTACCGCTCCACCCAGGCGGGAGAGTGGTCCAGGAGGCACTTGGCGACCGCCGGCGCGCGGCCCGAGGTGCCGACCAGGAGCACCGAGCGGCCGCTGCGCCGCAGGATCTGGGCGGGAGCGAACTCAGGACAGATGCGCTGCACCGAGGCGATGGCCGAACGCAGCTGCGCGCCTTGGGGGCCGGTCACGTCGAGCCTCCCGCTGAGCGGATGGGAGGTCCCCGGCGCTGCCCTGCGCGGCGCGGGCAGCACCGGGCGGGGGCGTATGGCGGTGCCGGTCCCGGAGAACCCCGGGAGCTGGGTCGGCCGGGGCGGTGCGGACACGGAGGACGATGCTGAATACATAGCGGGAGACAGATCCCTTCGTGTGCCAACGAGCTCCTGACGAGGTGGCAGGGCCGGCGCGTGGACGAGCCGGAGCCGGAACCGGCGTCCGGACCCGCATCCTGGGGAATGCGGGTCCGGGCCGGCGGTCCGGAGCGTCCACGCGCCGTACGCCCCTCGCGTACTGTCCGCACATGGCTCTCGATCCGTTCGACGCCGATCGGCGTCTTTCGGAAGTCGTCCGCGTGCGACCGTTCGCGAGCCGGCAAGTGCCGGGCCGGGTGGCGCTTTCCTACTTGACCACCCCATGCGGGTGGCAGACCATCTGGCGAACCCTGGCGAACCCTGGCGAATGCTCGCGGCGGCGCTGACCGGCCGTTAGTGTCAACAGTGCCGAGGAACCTGGGGGCTTGGATGAACAAGGAAGCCAACGCACGGCTAGCGGACCTGTTCGCACTCACCGGATGGTCCAAGGGAGAGCTCGCGCGACTCGTCAACCGGCAGGCGGCGGCCATGGGCCACCCGCAGCTGGCGACGGACACCTCGCGCGTGCGTCGCTGGATCGAGACCGGTGAATCCCCCCGCGAACCCGTGCCCACCGTGCTGGCGGCCCTGTTCACCGAGCGTCTCGGCCGTGTCGTAACCATCGAGGATCTCGGGTTCGGCCGGCATCGGCGTACGGGAAGGAAGCAGGCCGTCAGCGCCGACGGACTGCCCTGGCCACCGGAGCGAACAGCCGCGGTCCTCACCGAATTCACGGGAATGGACCTCATGCTCAACCGACGCGGTCTGGTGGGCGCGGGAGCCGCGCTTGCCGCCGGTTCCGCACTCAGCGGCGCCATGTACGACTGGCTGCACACCGATCCGGTGCTCGCGGCCGACGCCCCCACCACCAACGCCCCCTTCACCGCCGACGCGGCCTCCCATGACCTCTACGAAGCGGCCCCCGTCGGCTCCCAGGAGATCGAGGCGCTGGAGCGCTCGGTCGAGGTGTTCCGCGCCTGGGACGCCTCCCGCGGCGGCGGGCTGCAGCGCAAGGCGGTCGTCGGACAACTCAACGAGGTGGGCGGCATGCTCGCCTACCGCCACCCGCAGCACTTGCAGCGAAGGCTCTGGGGAGTGGCGGCCAACCTCGCCGTCCTGGCGGGCTGGATGTCCCACGACGTGGGCCTGGAGCCCACCGCCCAGAAGTACTTCGTCATCGCGGCGCACGCCGCCCGGGAGGGCGGCGACCGGCCCAGGGCCGGAGAGGCGCTCTCCCGCGCCGCCCGCCAGATGGTCCACCTGGGACGGCCGGACGACGCGCTGGATCTGATGAAGCTGGCGCAGTCCGGCTCCGGGCAGGAGACGTTGCCGCGCACCCGGGCCATGCTCAGCACCATCGAGGCGTGGGCGCAGGCCTCCATGGGGCAGGGACAGGCGATGCGCCGCACCCTGGGCAAGGCCGAGGACCTCTTCGCCGCGGACCGCGGGGACGTGCCGCCGCCGAGCTGGATGCAGATGTTCGACGAGGCCGATCTGCACGGGATGCAGGCGCTCGCGTACCGCACCCTCGCCGAGCACGAACCGACGGCTGCCCGGACAGCACAGCACCACGCCAAGCAGGCCCTGGAACTGCGAGGCCAGGGCCGCGACCGGTCCAGCATCTTCGACTACATCTCATTGGCCTCGGCATGCTTCATCGCCGACGACCCGGAGCAGGCGGACCGCTACGCGCGACTGGCGCTGCTGAGCATAGGGGAGAACTCGTCGCTGCGTACCTGGGACCGGCTCCGGGAGATGTACCGGCTGACGGCCCGCTACTCCGGCTTCACCAAGATCGAGGACTTGCGTGAGGAGATCGAGATCGCGATGCCGAGCGGCCCCAGGCGCCCGGGCGCCGCACTCTGATCTGAGCGGAGCTCCGCGGGAAGCGCGGACGCTGCGGACGACACCGCCGACGACGGGGACATCCATGAGCGGGATCAGCCGACTCAACGCCGAATGAGCCGACTTCCCCTGGTGTCCTTCCCTTGTGCATGCCGACGCAGCCGACGCATCAGTCGACACATCGACATGTCGATAATGTGACTCTGACGTCGGTCACCTTGTGGGGTCGACACGACTGCGGTCGACGCCCTGCCCGCCCATGGCGCGGCTTCACGCGGTGGCCGGTGGTCGCTCACCGGTGCCGTCGGTCGGTGGCCGCCCGTCGTCCGGCGGTCGCCCGGTGGTCCAGCCGACGCACGGGAGCAGCGGCACCCTCAGTGGAACCTGGCGACGAGCACACAGGCGTCGTCCTCGCGCTCGGGGGTGCCGAACTCCTCCACCACGATGCGCACACATTCCTGCGGGGTACGGGCTGCGGCGAACCTCGGGCCGAGATCCAGTAGACGCCGTACCGCGGCGGCCGGGTCGGTGGCCGCCGCGGTACGGCCCGGCAGCAGGCCGTCCGTGTGGAGCAGCAGCAGGTCGCCGGGGTGCAGCAGCTCGGTGGCCTGGCCGTAGCGGGCGCCCGATGTGGCTCCCAGCAGCATCCCCTCGGGTGCGTCGAGCAACCGCCCCGTCCCGTCGCGGAACAGCAGCGGGGCGGGGTGCCCTGCCTGTGCCCACACCAGAGAGCGGTCCTCGGGGCGGTAGCGGCAGCACAGGGCGCTGCCCAGCGAGGGCTGCGCGGAGCTGTCCAGCACCTGGTTGAGCCCGCCGAGCAGCGGGGCAGGGTCCAGCCCCGTCATCGCCATCCCCCGCAGCGCGCCGAGCAGCATGGCCATGCCGGAGGCGGCGGCGACCCCGTGCCCGGTGAGGTCGCCCACGGTGAGCAGAGCCGTGCCGTCGGGCAGCTGCAGGGCGTCGTACCAGTCGCCGCCCATGAGGGCGACGGTCGAGGAGGGGAGGTAGTGGGCGGCGAGGTCGACGGTGGTGGGGCCGCCGTCCCGCGGGAACGACAGGGAACCGCGCCACGGCGGCAGCACGGATTGCTGCAGCTCGACCGCCAGTCGGCGCTCGGCCTGCGCGGTCTGCCGCTCGCGCTGCACCGAGTCACCGGTCTCCCGCAGGGTGCGCTGGCTGCGGCGCAGTTCGCTGACGTCGCGGAGCACCGCCCACATCGCGGCGGTGGCGCCGGCGGCGTCGAGCACCGGCTCTCCCACCATGTGCACCGTGCGGACGGCGCCGTCCGGGCGGACGATGCGGAACTCGCAGTCGATGGGCCGGGCGTCCACCAGGCAGCCGGTGACCGAGGCGGTCAGGGTCTGCTGGTCCTCGGCGAACAGCCAGGAGGGTAGTTCGTCCAGGGTCAGCGGCCCGTCCTCACGGGTGCGTCCGAAGATGCGGTAGAGCTCCTCCGTCCAGTGGACGCCGTCCGTGACCAGGTCCCACTCGGCGCTGCCGGCCCGGCCGAGGGCGCGCCCGGGGACAGGCGGCGGCGGGGGAGCGGGGGCCGGGGCCTCTCCGGCGGCGGGGAGGCCGTCCCGCAGCTGCCCGAGGTGCGCGCCCAGATCGTCCAGCTGGTGGACCGCGAGATCGCACAACGCGCGCTGCCAGCGCAGCTGCGGGTCGTCCTCGTCCTCGGCGGCGGCTTCGCGGCGTACGGCGTCGACCTTGCCGCGCAGCTGGCGGGTCTGGGAGATGAGCGCGTCCACGGCGCCTGGCTCAGGCGAGGCGGTGGCGCGATCCTCATGCAAAGGCGGCGGCATGACGCTCTCCGAACATGTCTCCGTACCGGGCACGGGGCCCAGGGGGCCGTGCGGATGGGCCGGTCACGACTCTTGCACAAGGAGTGATGGCCTGTAAGGGTTTCCGCGATACCCGATCCGGTGGTGCTTCTGGCATATGCCAGGAGCCTGCGGCACCCCCCGCCTCGGGCCACGCGGCGGAATGCCTGGGTCCGGGTGAGCTGCGGGACTCCGCCCGCGAGGGCGCCCGCGGGCCGCCCGGGTGCCGTGCGCAGGGTTTGAACCCGGGGCGATCTGCGAAGATACCTCGCAGCCGGCAACGG
This sequence comes from Actinacidiphila sp. bgisy167, assembly GCF_965342175.1. Taxonomy (GTDB): domain Bacteria; phylum Actinomycetota; class Actinomycetes; order Streptomycetales; family Streptomycetaceae; genus Actinacidiphila. The sequence continues at coordinate 41,540 of NZ_CBDRBL010000025.1, read as the reverse complement.
AAAATCCCTTTGCCAACCGACCCCCCGCACCGGATGCTGACCTCATGTTCGACCCCGACATAGCGCCCAGCGGCACCCTTCTCGGCCTCCTCCAGAGAGGACGCGGAGACGGGACGTTGCACGCCCTCGCGGCGCGGCGAGCCGACGCGCTCGCCGCGCTGGAGCAGTGTGTCCTGCGCGACCCCCGGCACGACTGGCGCGTGGAATCGCGCTCCCTCTATTACGCGCGCCTGTACTCGGAGCTCGAGGGCCCTCTCGACGGGATCGAACAGCACCTCTTCCACCCCGACGACATCGTCAGCCCCGACGAGCAGCGCTGCGGCCTGGCCCTGTCCGTTCTGGGCCACCTCGCCGGCTACGGCCGCCGGGACGCGCTCCTGCTGCTGCGCCGCTACGCCGCCACCGGGGGCTGCTGGGAATGGGCCCTGGACGAGCTCGCCGTACGCGACGAGGACGACGCGCTGCGTGCGCTCGGTCCGGCCGTGCTCGCCCGGTTCCCGTGCACCGCCGAGGGGGAGGCCCGGCTGGCCGCCTCGGTTCGCGAGGCGTACGAGCCCCGGCCGTGGCGGTTGTGGGCCGAGGATCCGGATCCCGCCGTCTCCGAACGCGTGCGCAAGGCGTCGGAACAGGGCGCCTTCGACCGGTGGCAGCGTCAGATGCGGCCCGCCGGGCCGACCCCGGGCTGGAGCGTGGCGGCCGTGCTCGCCTGGGCCCAGGAGGGCCTTGCCGCCCACCCACAGCACTACCGTGACGCCCCCGCCGCCCGCTGCCTCGCCGCCGTCGCCGGCCCGGAGGACCGCGGACAACTCCTCGAGGCCGCCCGCGGCGGTCCCGAGGCGGCACGCGCGGCCGCCCTGCGCCACCTCTGCGACCGCCGGGACCCCGAGGCCCTCGACCTGATCGAGGCCGCCGCGCTCAGCGCATCCGACCTCGTCGCCCGCGCCGCCGTCGAGTCCTTCGAGCGGATGCGCGCCGTCGCCGCCCTCACCCGGGCCCGCGCCTGGTCATCCCGTGAGGACGTGCTCGGCGCGGCCGCCGCCCGCATGCTCGCGTGCCGCGGCGGCGCCGAGGACGCCGACCGCGTCCTCGGCGCGCTGCGCCGCCTCGTCCAGCGCGAGGGCGCCGACGCCGAGGGCCTGGCCGCGCTCGTGGAGGGCGCCGGCCGGCTGTCCATCGACTGCGCCGCCCCCGTGCTGCGCCACATCTACCGCGAGACCAGTTCCTCGCAACTGCGTGGTGTCGCCGCCCACGCCCTGGCCCGCACCGACCCCAGCTTCGGCGCCGGACTCGCCGTCGAATGCCTGTGGGACTGCGAGGAGACCACCCGCGAGCTGGCCGCCCGAGCGGCCACCACCTCGGACGTCCGGGTCCTGGCCCGGCTGCGCAGCCTCGCCGCGGACCCCGCGGAGGAGGCAGAGGTCCAGACCGCCGTCCGCGGCCGCCTCAGCTCGGGCGACCCTGCGCGCTAGCCGCACGGCCCGGTGAGGCGCCGCCGGGCGCGGTGCGGGAGCACGGCGGTGCGGGAGCCCGGCAGAAGGGTCCTCGCGGCGCCGGGGGCCTGGCTCGGTTCCCAGGGTCACGATACGCGTGGTCCCTTCGGCCGCCTCGATGTGGAGCCCGGGCCTACGCCCGCCGGTTTCGCCCGCCTTGCCGGCGCCTGTTCCGGACGCGCGCGGCGACCGGCGAACTCCCGAGGAGCCGGCGGATCGCGGCGCTCGGCCGGAAGAACCGCTCCGGGGCCAACGCTCACGACACGTTCCCCGGGGGGAAAGATCCACGTGGCCCTGACAACGCCAGGGGAGCCGACAACGTCCCTATGCGAGTAGCGATCGTCACGGAGTCCTTCCCGCCCGACGTCAACGGAGTGGCCCACTGCGCGCTGCGCACGGCCGAACACCTGGTCCGCAGAGGCCACGAGCCGCTGGTGGTCGCGCCGGCCGGCCCGCACGAGACCCCGCGGGGCGACGAACCCTGCCCCGTCGTCCGGGTGCCGTCGGTGCCGCTGCCCGGCTACCCGCAGGTGCGGGTGGCGCTTCCCGGCCGCAGGACCGCGGCGGCGATCGCCGCGCACCGAGCCGAACTCGTCCACCTCGCCAGCCCGTTCGTCCTCGGGGTGCGCGGCATGGCCGCAGCCGCCCGGCAGCACATCCCCGCGGTCGCCGTCTTCCAGACCGACCTGGCAGGGTACGCCCGTACCTATGTGAGCCGCGGGGAGAGCGCCGCGTGGCGCCGCATCCGTGCCGTGCACGCGGCCGCCGACCGCACGCTCGCCCCGTCCAGCGCGTCCCGGCGCGACCTGGAGGCGCATGGCGTCCCGCGCGTGCACCTGTGGCCGCGCGGCGTGGACTCCGCGCGCTTCGACCCCGCCCACCGCGACGAGGCGTTGCGCCGGGAACTCGCCCCGAAGGGGGAGGTACTGGTCGGCTATGTCGGCCGGCTCGCCCCGGAGAAGCACGTCCAGCTGCTGGCCGGTGCCTGCCGGCTGCCCGGCGTGAAGGTGGTCGTCGTCGGCGACGGCCCGAGCGCCCAAAGGCTGCGCGAGGTGCTGCCGGGTGCGGCGTTCCTCGGCCGCCGTACCGGCCACGACCTCGCGCGGATCTACGCCTCCCTCGACGTGTTCGTCCACACCGGGCCCTTCGAGACGTTCTGCCAGACCGTCCAGGAGGCGATGGCCAGCGGGCTGCCCGTGATCGCCCCCGCCGCCGGCGGTCCGCTCGATCTCGTCGGTCACGGCAGCACCGGGCTGCTCGTGCCGCCCGGCGTCGCCTCCGTGGTGATCGGTGCCAACGACACGCTGCGCGGCGGCTTCGACATCGAGGCCGTCGCCCACCGCCTGGACTTCGTCATGGGCGACCTGCGTGCTCATGGCGCGCAGGTGCTCACCGCCTGCCTGCCGGACCCAGGCCGCATCCTGCGGCTGCCGTGGCCGCTCGCCCGCCCCCTGGGCCGCCGGATGGCCGCGCTGAACCAGGTGGTGCACGCTCTGTCCGAGCGGTGGGACGCCGTGCACCTGCACGCTGCCCGCCGCCCATGGGTGGCCGACCGCTCCTGCTGGAGCGTGGACCGGCTGCACCCCAGCGAACTCGGGCACCGGCTGCTGGCCCGGGAGTTCCACGACCTCCTGACCTCGCGCGGCCTCGCGGACGGCGAAGCGCCGTCCACCACCCCCGGCGGGCCGGACCGGACCCCGCCGCGAGTTTGCTGTGGATGGCGACCAAGGGAACCCGCTGGGTCGCCGACCGCTGCACCGACCTGCTGCCCGACCTGGTGCGGCTCGCGGGCCAGGAGGTCCGGCACCGGATGGCGGGCACCGACCGACTGCTGGATCTGCGCTCGCGTGAGGCCGCGGCGGGTGCGCTGGCCCTCCTGCGAGGGACGTCCCTGGGACAATGAGGGCGTGACCGGACGCTGGGAGTTCTGGATCGACCGGGGCGGCACCTTCACCGACGTCGTCGCGAGGCGACCGGACGGCGCCCTGGAGACGTGCAAACTGCTCTCCCACGACCCGGGCCATTACCGGGACGCCCCCGTCGAGGGCATCCGGCGCATGCTGGGCCTGAGCGCCGGCGAACCCGTGCCCGCCGACCGGATCACCGCCGTCAAGATGGGCACCACGGTCGCCACCAACGCCCTCCTGGAGCGCAAGGGAGAGCCGACCGCGCTGGTCGTCACCGAAGGCTTCCGCGACGCGCTGCGCATCGCCTACCAGAACCGGCCGCGGCTCTTCGACCGCGAGATCGTACTTCCCGAGGCGCTGTACGAGCGTGTCATCGAGGTCCCCGAACGCGTCGACGCGCACGGCGCGGTCGTCCGCCCCCTCGACATCGCCGCCGCCGGAGCGGCCCTGCGCGAGGCCCGCCGGGACGGTCTGCGGAGCGTCGCCGTCGTCCTGCTGCACGGCTACCGCCATCCCGCCCACGAGCGGGCCGTCGCGGCGGCGGCACGCGAGGCCGGCTTCGGCCAGGTCAGCTGCTCCCACGAGGTCAGCCCGCTGATCAAACTGGTGCCTCGGGGCGACACCACCGTGGTCGACGCGTACCTGTCGCCGATCCTGCGCCGTTACGTGGACGAGGTGGCCGCCGAACTGCGGGGCGTCCGGCTGATGTTCATGCAGTCCAACGGCGGGCTCCGGGAGGCCGGCCACTTCCGGGGAAAGGACGCCGTGCTCTCCGGCCCGGCCGGCGGAGTCGTCGGCATGGTGCGCGCCTCCCGGCAGGCCGGGTACGACCGTGTCGTCGGCTTCGACATGGGCGGCACCTCCACCGACGTGTCGCACTGCGCGGGCGAGCTGGAACGCGTCCTCGGCACCCAGGTGGCGGGTGTGCGGATGCGGGCCCCGATGATGAACATCCACACAGTGGCCGCGGGCGGCGGCTCGATCCTGCACTTCGACGGTCAGCGCTATCGCGTCGGCCCCGATTCCGCCGGCGCCGACCCCGGCCCTGCCTGCTACCGCCGCGGCGGTCCGTTGACCGTCACCGACGCCAACGTGATGCTCGGCCGCGTCCAGGCGGCGCATTTCCCGGCCGTCTTCGGCCCGGACGGCGACGAGCCGCTGGACACCGAGGCCGTCCGCGCCGCTTTCGCGCGGCTCGCCGGGGAAGTCGCCGCCGCGACCGGCGACCGCCGCAGCCCGGAGGAGGTCGCCGCGGGCTTCCTGGAGATCGCCGTCCTGAACATGGCCAGCGCCGTCAAGAAGATCTCCGTTCAGCGCGGCCACGACATCACCCGATACGCCCTCACCAGCTTCGGCGGCGCCGGTGGCCAGCACGCCTGCGCGGTCGCCGACGCGCTGTCCGTCGACAGCGTCGTCGTGCCGCCGCTGGCCGGTGTGCTGTCCGCGTACGGGATAGGCCTGGCCGACGCCACCGCCATGCGGGAGCGTTCCGTGGAGAGCGGGCTCACCGAGGACGACCTGCCCGCCCTGCTGGAGGTGCGCGACGAGCTCGACGAACTGGCGCGCGCCCAACTGCACGAGGACGGCGTCCCCGACGACACCGTCCGGACCGTCACCCGCGTCCACGTCCGCTACGCCGGAACCGACGCGGCGCTCCCCGTGCCGATGGGCGAGGTCGACGTTATGCGCGCGGCGTTCACCGCCGAGCACCGCGCCCGTTACGCCTTCACCATGGACAAGCCGCTGGTCGTCGAGGCGGTCTCGGTCGAGGCGGTCGGCTCCGCGGGGCCGCCGGCACGCCACTTCGTCGAGTCTCCGGCCCGCGAGGGTCCGCTGCGGCCGACCGCCGAGGTGTCGCTGTACGCGGAGGGCAGGCGGCAGGGCTGCCCCCTGTTCGGCAGGGACCGGATGCGCCCGGGCGACACCGTGGACGGGCCCGCCGTGATCGCGGAGGCCGACGCGACGACCGTCGTCGACCCCGGCTGGCGGGCCGTGGTCGGCGAGCACGGCCACCTCCTGCTCACCCGGGTGCGGCCGCGCCCCGGCCGGGTCGCGGTGGGCACGGAGGTCGACCCCGTGATGCTGGAGGTCTTCAACAACCTCTTCATGTCGATCGCCGAGCAGATGGGCGTCCGCCTCGAGAACACCGCCCACTCCGTCAACATCAAGGAACGCCTCGACTTCTCCTGCGCCTTGTTCGACCCCGAGGGCAACCTGATCGCCAACGCCCCCCACATCCCCGTCCACCTCGGCTCCATGGGCGAGTCCATCAAGGAGGTGCTGCGGCGCAACGAGGGCGCCATGCGGCCGGGCGACGCCTACGCCGTCAACGACCCCTACCACGGGGGCACGCACCTTCCCGACGTCACCGTCGTCACGCCGGTCTTCGACGAGGAGGGGCGGTCGCTGCTGTTCCTGGTCGCGTCCCGCGGCCACCACGCCGAGATCGGCGGGCTCACCCCCGGCTCCATGCCCGCCTTCAGCCGCACCGTGCACGAGGAAGGCGTCCTGTTCGACAACTGGCTCCTGGTGCGCGACGGCCGGCTGCGCGAGGAGGAGACCCGCGCCCTGCTCACCGGCGCCCCCCATCCCTCACGTGACCCGGACACCAACATCGCCGACCTGCGCGCGCAGGTCGCGGCGAACGAGAAGGGCATCGCCGAGCTGCGGCGCATGACCGCGCAGTTCGGCCTCGACGTCGTGCACGCCTACATGAAGCACGTGCAGGACAACGCCGAGGAGTCGGTGCGGCGTATCGTCGCCGGCCTCGACGACGGCGAGTACACCTACGAGACGGACAACGGCGCGGTCATCCGCGTCGCCGTCCGCGTCGACCGCGCGGCGCGCTCCGCCGTCCTGGACTTCACCGGCACCTCGTCCCAGCAGAAGGGCAACTTCAACGCGCCGCGCTCGGTGGTCATGGCCGCCGTGCTCTATGTCTTCCGCACCCTCGTCGCCGACGACATCCCGCTCAACAGCGGCTGCCTGGGGCCCCTGGACATCCGCGTCCCCGAGGGGTCGATGCTGGCCCCGCAGTACCCGGCGGCCACCGTCGCGGGCAATGTGGAGACCTCCCAGGCCGTCACGGGGGCCCTGTACGCCGCGCTCGGCGTGCAGGCCGAGGGCTCCGGCACGATGAACAACGTCACCTTCGGCAACGACCGGGTGCAGTACTACGAGACGGTGGCCAGCGGCGCCGGGGCGGGCGAGGGCTTCCACGGCGCCGACGCCGTCCAGACCCACATGACCAACTCCCGGCTCACGGACCCCGAGATCCTGGAGTGGCGCTACCCCGTCCGCGTGGAGAGCTTCGCCGTGCGCGACGGCAGCGAAGGCGAGGGCCGCTGGCACGGAGGGCGCGGCGTCGTGCGCCGCATCCGCTTCCTGGAGCCCATGACGGTCGCCCTGCTCACCAGCCACCGGCGGGTCGCCCCGTACGGCATGGCGGGAGGCGGGCCCGGCGCACTGGGCGAGAACCGCATCGAGCGCGCCGACGGCGGCGTGACCCCGCTCGGCGGGGTGGACGCCGCCGACGTGGGCCCCGGTGACGTCCTGGTCGTCGCCACGCCCGGCGGAGGCGGCTACGGGCCCCCGGCGCCTGAGGAGGCTCCCGGTGAGGAGCCCGCCGGCGCCTGCGGAGCCTGCTGGCGCGGGTTGCCCGCTGGCGCGGGGTGCCCGGACCGTGCCGTTTGGGCCGTTGTCGGTCCGAGCGCCTACGCTGTGCGTCGTGACCACGACCGTTCCGCACCAGCTCAGCGGTGGTGTCCGGCCCGCGCCGGGCCCGGCCGCCGACGAGGGCCTGGCCCGCCGGCTCAAGGCCCTGGCCTGCACCGCGCCGCTGCACGACCTCGACGCGCGCAAGGCCAACCTCGCCGGCGCGTACTCGGTGTACGCGATGGCGGAGGTGGCCCTGGCCGCCATCGACCTGGTCACGCTCAACATGGACTTCGACACCGGCGCGGACCACGACCAGATAATCTCCCGGCTGCTGCCCCGCATCGCGGCGCAGGCCCCCGGCCGTCCCGCCGCCGAGCACGAGCGGGTGGGCCGCTGGGTTCTGGAGAACCTGATCAACGTCGGCAGCGTCGACCGCGGCTTCCGCGCGGTCTACGGCACCTTCGGCCCCGATGGCGCGTACGTCCGCCGCGACTACGACTTCAAGCTGATCGAGGAGGTGCCGGGCCGCGACGGCACCGTCTACCTGCGCACCACCGACGAGGCCGTCAACGTGCTCGTCGGCGCCCTCGACACCGACGTGACCAGCGCCCAGATCGCCGCCGAGGTCAAGCTCGAGGTGCTGATCAACCGGGGCCGCCTCGCCGACGCCCAGCTCGCCGCGGAGCAGGCCCGCTACCGCACGGTGCAGTACGCCGAGACCCTGCGCCGCGCCCTGGAGGCCACCCGCCGCAACGTCCGGGCCGTCGACTGGGTCCGCGCCGTCCCCGACATGATCGCCGAGGCGCTGGACCACGTCGCCGACCGCTACCGGCACGAGAACGCCATCCTCACCAACATCCGCAAGGCCAGGGACGAGTCGGAGGACCAGGAGCACAAGCGCCGCGCCGCCGAGCTCGTCGACATCGTCAAGGACTGCATCCGCCGCCACACCCAGCTCCAGTCCCGGCTGCTGGAGGCCGGCCCGATCTTCCGCGCCGAGCAGGACCGGCAGGCCTTCTCCGTACCCCGCGGCGGCGCCCTCGTCGGCATGCTCGACCTGTACGGGCAACTGGTCGCGCCCGTCCTGCCGCTCCCCGTCGAGCAGGCCACCCGGGTCACCGACGCCTGGTTCGCCCGGGGCACGGGCTTTCGGACCCCCGTCTCGGTTCGCGTCACCGACCTCGTGGACGCCCTGCTCACCCCGCCGTTGGAGCGCGAGCACCTGGGCGCCGAGATGCCCGAGCCCGACCTGGTCGCCACCCCGGACGACAGCCGTTTCAGCGAGGAGCAGCTCGAGACCGCCCTGGAGCTCCTCGACCTGCCCCACGACGCCCCGCGACGGCTGTCCGGGCTGCTGGCCGAGGCCCGCCGTCTCGACCCCGAACTGCCCTATCTGGTCGCCCTGCTGGCGGTTCACGCGGCCAGCCCCCCGGTGGGCACGGCCTACCGCCAGGGCGAGGAGCGGCTGCTGTTCGCCGTGGACGACGGCACCCAGCTGGACGACCCCGAGTTCGGCGGCGCCGACCTCATCGTGGGCACGGCCCGGCTGGACGCCGCCGGGATGGCCGCCGAGCGGTCCGAGGTGGCGTGACGATGAGCGAACCGACGATCCGTACCGAGGAGACGACCCCGTGAGCGACCACCGCGACGGCGAGAGCCCCCAGCCGCTCGCAGCGGCCCCCGGCCCGGCGGCCGTCACCCCCGGCGACGCCGCGGACGCCGCCCGCCTCGTCTCCTTCGGACTCCAGCCGAAACTGCTGCCCGCACGTGACGCCGAGTACGCCGAGCTGCTTCGCCGGTACCGCGAGGACCCGCTGTTCGCGCGCCTGGCCGACGCCGTCGCCACCGGCCTCGGCCTGGTCGTCCTGGAGGTCTCGCCCCGGGCCGGCATGGCCCTGGCCGCCGGTGAGGACTCGGTCTTCGCCGTCCGCATGGGCGACTACTCGCGCCGCGCCGCCTCCGACGCGGGGGACCGCTTCCTGCACGGCCTCGCCCACCTCGCCACCGCCGCCATGGCCTTCCCGCGCCCGGAGGACCTCGCGGACGACGCGTACATCGGCCGCGTCACCGTCCACGGGATCGACGGCTTCCTGCGCCAGGCATGCCGCCGGCTGGAGGAACGGGCCGAGGAGCAGGGCGAGAACACCGACCCGGCCACCGGGGCGCCCGGCCTCGAGGCAGCCTGGCGCGTCTACATGCGCCGCAGCTCCACCGGCGCCACCAAGGACGCGCGGCGCCTGGCGGGCTCCACCACCGGCATCGTGGGCAAGGCCGTCTCCTTCCTCGTCGAGTCCGGGTTCCTGCAGCGCACGGGCGACGAGTCGGGCGGCACATACCGCACCACCGCCCGCTACCAGCTGCAGGTGCGCGACATGGCGGGCAGCGCCGCCATGGCCGAGCTCCTCGACCTGGGCATCGTCCCCCGGGCCGGCGACTCGGCGGCGCTGATGCCGGCGGAGGTTGACGACGATGCCGGCCTCGTGGCCGGAGCCGGCCTGCCCTTCCACTCCTGAACGGCCGTCCGCCGCCACCGGGTCGCCGGTCCACCGCGGCCTGCCGGCACACACCGCAGTCCACAGGCCACAGACCGCACTAGACCACAGACCGCACACCACAGACCACCACCACGAGAGCCCCCCATGTACGAGCTGTCCCGGGTCCGCCTCTACTCCATCGGGCCCGCCGGTGCGCGCTACGCCGACACCGTGCTGGACCTGCGCGGAGTCGGCGAGCCCGTGCCGCACCCCGCCCCCGCCCAGGCGGAGTTCTTCGAGGACGAGCCGACCGGGCCGCCGCGCCGTCCGGCGCCGGCCGGAGTGCTGTTCCTGGAGAACGGCGGCGGCAAGTCCGTCCTGCTCAAGCTGATCTTCTCGGTCATGCTGCCCGGCCACCGCAACACCCTGGGCGGCGCCAGCTCCGGCGTGCTCCGCAAGTTCCTGCTGGCCGACGACTGCGGCCACGTCGCCCTCGAGTGGCAGCACACCGTCACGGGCGAGCTGGTCGTCGTGGGCAAGGTCAGTGAGTGGCGCGGACGCCAGGTCTCCTCCGACCCGCGCAAGTTCGCCGAGGCCTGGTACTCCTTCCGGCCCGGCCCCGGACTCAGCCTGGACTCGCTGCCCGTGGCCGAAGCAGCCGCCGTCCGGCCGCCCGCCGAAGGCGCCTCGGGAGCCCGAGGCCGCCGCCGCACCATGAAGGGCTTCCGCGACGTGCTGACCGACGCCGGGCGCTACTACCCGCACCTCCAGGTGGTGTGGGAGGAGATCCACGACCGGTGGAACGAGCACCTCGGCGAGCTCGGCCTCGACCCCGAACTCTTCCGCTACCAGCGGGAGATGAACGCCGACGAGGGCGAGGCGGCCGGCCTGTTCGCGGTGAAGAAGGACTCCGACTTCACCGACCTGCTGCTGCGCGCGGTCACCGACACCCGGGACACCGACGGCCTCGCCGACCTCGTGCACGGCTTCGCGGGCAAGCTCGGCCGCCGCGCCGAGCTCACGGCGGAACGCGACTTCACGGCGGGCTCCCTCGAACTGCTCGGCCGCATCGTCGACACCACCGCCGGCCGCGACCAGGCGCGCGGTGTCCACGCCCAGTCCGAGCGCCGCACCCGCTCCCTGGCCCGCAGACTGTCCGCACGCGCCCGCGAGGAGCGCGGCCGGGCCGCCGAACTGGCCCAGCAGACGGCCCGCGCCGCGCACACCGTCACCGACGCCGAGGCCGCCCGCGGCCGCAGCGCCCTCGTCGCGGCCGAACTCGCCTACCGCCACGCCTCGCTGGCCCTCGCGGCGAGTGAGAAGAGCGCCGCCGCGCTGCGCCGCGAGCTCAACGACGCCCGCACCCTTCAGTCGGCCTGGCAGGCCGCGGAGACCGTGCTGCGGCACCGGGCCGCCGCCGACCGGCTGGCCCGGGTCACCGCCGCCATCCGCGAGGCGGAACGGGACGCCGCGCCCGCGCTCGCCGCCCGTACCAAGGCCGCGGGCGACCTCGTCCGAGCCCTGCGGGCCGCCGCGGACAGCGCCGACGAGCGGGCGGACGCGGAGGAGGAGCGCTCCGCCGCGCTGCAGGCGCGGTCCGAGGCGGCGCATCGCGACGCCACCGCCGCCGCGACGGAGGCGCAGCGCGCCCGCAGCGAGTCCGGGCACCTGGTGCAGCGTCTGGCGGAGGTCGAGCAGGAGACCGCCGAGGCGGTCCGGGCCGGCTGGCTGGACGACTCCGCCCCCGACGCCGACCCCGCCCGGGCCGCCCTGGAGGCGTCGGACGCCGAGAAGGCCGCCGCCACCGCCGCGGAGGCCGCCCGGGACGCCGCCCGCCGGGCCGGTGAGCGGGCCCGGGAGGCCGCCGCCGCCGACACGCGCGCCGAACTGGCCGCCGCCCGCGCGGCCGACGCGCTTGCCGCGGCCGAGGCCGCGCACACCGCGGAGTCGCGCGTCGCGGACGCTCTCGCGGCCGAACCGCGGCTGGCCGAACTGCTCAGCCTGCCGCCCGCGCAGGTTCCCGGGCATGTCGCGGCGGGCGCACCGTCGGACACCGGCGCCGAACGCGGCCCCGGCATCCCCGCACAGACCTCCGCCGCCCGGCGCGGCGCCCCCGCGGCCGGACGGCGTCCCGCCGAGCAGGGCCCGCTGACCGCGGCCGAGCTCGACTCCCTCGCCGAGCCGCTGCAAGAGATGCTGGACCGCGCGGTGGCCTCCGCCGAACGGCAGTTGTTCGACCTGCGCACGGCCGCCGCCGACGACGCGCGCATCCTGGCCGCGCTGGGCGACGGCGGACTGCTGCCGCCTGGCCCCGATGTGCTGGCCACCGTGGAGTACCTGGGAGAGCACGGCATCCCCGCGCTCCCCGGCTGGCGCTACCTCGCGCAGGCCGTCGACCCGGCCGACCACGCCGCGGTGCTCGCCGCGCGCCCGGAACTGGTGGACGGCGTGGTCGTCACCGACCCCCAGAGCTATGTGCGAGCACGCGAGGTGCTGGCGCAGGCGGCCCTGCTGCCGCGGTCGACGGTCACGGTCGGCACGGCGGCGGCGCTGCTCGCCCCGCCTCCGCCGACGGAGGCCGAGCCCGAGCTCTTCCTCGTCCCGCCGAACCCGGCCATGCACGACGAGGGGGCCGCGGACGGCGAGCGGCAGGCACTGCGCGCCCGCGCGACCGCGCGCGACGAGGACATCAGGCGGCTCGCCGCCCGCCTGGCCGAGGATCGCACCCTGGCCGCCCGGCTCTCCTCGTGGCGCTCCGGCTGCCCGAGCGGCCGGCTCGCCGAGCTCGCCGCGGCCGTGGAGACCGCCGGGGAGACCGCAGCCGCCGCCCGCGAGGAGCTGGCGGAGGCGCGGTCCGCGCGCATGGAGGCCGACGAGGCCGCGGCCGAGGCGACCGCCCTGCGCGACGAGCGCCAGGAGGCGGCCCAGCAGGCCCGGCGGGCCGCCGACGCGCTCGCCGGTCTCGCCTTCCGGTTGCGCGAACGAGCCAACTGGCAGCGCAGGGCCCGCGAACTCGCCGAGGACGCCGCCGAGGCCGAGACGCGTGCCGAGGCCTGCCTGACCCTGGCACGCGCCGCCGACGAGGACCGCCGCGCCGCCCAGCGCGCCGCGGACGACGCGCGCCGCACCGCGCGCGTGCTCCGCGCCGAGCGCTCGGAGATCACCGGCGCCCCCGACGACGCGCTCGACGACGAGAACGGCGCCGAGCAGCCGGCCGGTTCGCTGCCCGCCCTGCGCGAGGCCTACCGTGCCGCCTCCCAGGTGTACGAGAAGGTCGGCGTCGGCGCCGACCTGCGGGCCGAGCAGGCCCGAGCCGAGAGCACCGAGCAGTCCGCGCTCTCCGAACTCGAACGCCTCACCAACAAGGTGCGCACCCGCGCCGCCCAGCTGCTCGAGGGCCCGGACGGCGCCGACGGCCCCTCCCGGCAGGCCGCGGCCGCCCGCGCCGAACAGCTGGTGGCCACGCTCGACTCCCGCGCCGCGACGGCCAGCGAGCAGCTCGGGCGGCTGCGCGGCGAGGCCGAACGGCACGCGCCGACGGACGGGGAGGCGCACACCGAGCTCCCCGGGGAGCTGCTGCCCCGGGACGCCGAACACGCCCAGGAGCTGCTGCGCGGTGCCAACGCGGAACTGGCCGCCCGCACCGAGGCACTGGCCCGCGCCCGCGACGGCCACGCGGACCTGGTGCGCGCGCACCGCGCCGCAGAGGACGCCGCGACCGGCTTCGACGAACTCGCCGCCCTGCTGCGCGACCTGCTCCGCGACGGCGACCGGCAGCAGCCCGACGAGGGCGAGGAGGAGCCCGAGCCGTATTCCGGCTCCCTGGAGGAGGCCAGGTCGGCCGTCTCCGAGAGCCGCCGGAGCCTGCGCGGTTGCGCCGCCGATCTGTCGGCCGCCGAGTCGCAGCTGCGCGAGGCCTGCGACGTCCTCGTGCGGCACGCCAACGCGGCCCGCTACGAGCAGGTGCGCACCCCGGCCCGCCAGCAGATCCGCGAACTGCCCGCCGCCGCGCTGCCCGAGCACGCCGCACCCTGGCACGCCGCCTTCGCGCCGCGGCTTCGCGTCCTGACCGACGAGCTGGAGCAGTTGGAGCGCAACCGCGACAGCATCGTGGACCGGCTGCGCGGCATGGTGGAGTCCTCGCTGGCCACCCTGCGGTCGGCGCAGAGGCTGTCCCGTCTGCCGGAGGGGCTCGGGGAGTGGTCGGGGCAGGAGTTCCTGCGGATCCGCTTCGACGACCCGGACCACGCCGAGCTCGACGAACGGCTCGGCGCCGTGATCGACGAGGCGACCAGGGCGGCCGTCCGCAAGAACTCCGACCTGCGCCGGGACGGCATGTCGCTGCTGCTGCGCGGGGTCGCGGCCGCCCTGGAACCCAAGGGCGTCGCCGTCGAGATCCTCAAACCGGACGCCGTGCTGCGCGCCGAGCGCGTTCCCGTCGGGCAGATGGGTGACGTCTTCTCCGGCGGCCAGCTGCTCACCGCGGCGATCGCGCTGTACTGCACGATGGCGGCGCTGCGCAGCAACGACCGCGGCAGGGACCGGCACCGGCACGCGGGCACGCTCTTCCTCGACAACCCGATCGGCCGTGCCAACGCCACCTATCTGCTGGAACTGCAGCGCGCGGTGGCCGACGCCCTGGGCGTGCAGCTGATCTACACCACCGGGCTGTTCGACACCACGGCGCTCGCCGAGTTCCCGCTGGTCGTACGGCTGCGCAATGACGCGGATCTGCGGGCGGGCCTGAAGTACATCAGCGTCGAGGAGCACCTGAGGCCCGGACTGCCCGTGCCGGACCCGGACTCCGAACCGGTGCACGGGGAGATCACGGCGACGCGGATGTTCCGGCGCCCGGCCGACCAGTCGGCTCCGCAGGCCGGCTGACCCCCGGTCGGCTCGGAGACTGCCGGGTGCCTCTCCCGCGGACCCGCGGGAGGCACCCGGCAGTTCGCAGGAGCCTCCCGGCCTGATCCGGCCCCTCCCGGCCCGGAGGCGGCGGCCCCCGTGCCGCTTCGGGCGGCCGGTCGGCCCCTCTCAGGCGGTACGGGTGCCGGGCAGGTGCCGGCGCCGGTCGGCCTCGCGGGCCTCGGACCGGGCCTGCCGCCGTTCCCGCCGGAGTTCGCGCCGCAGCCTGCGGGCCGCGCTGCTCGGGCTGGACACCACACCGTTGCGCTGGTTCCAGACCTGGCGGGTGATCCACACGTCCAGCACCGCCCAGGTGGACAGGACGGTGAAGGTTATGGCGAGGAACAACGCCGGTGCGGCGAGCCAGGACCCGCCTACCGTCCCCAGCGCGGCGATCACCGAGGCGATCAGGGCGAGTGAGACGGAGAGCCAGGCCCGTACGGCCGCTTCGCGTACCGGATCGGGCAGGCGCGGCCGCCCCACGGGTTCCTCGACCCACAGCGGCCGCCGGGCCCTTCGCGGCCGAGTGTCGTGATCCAGCGCGTCCTCGACGAGGTCGTCCATGCCTTCTGCTCCCCTGCGGCCTACCGGTGGTGCGGGCCCGGATCCCTGATGTCCGACTCCCATGTGGCTGCCCGGTTTTCGCCCGTGAATGCCCCCCGCATCCCGGAACACCCCTTCCCACTGGTGAACACGTCTCCACGGTTCCGCGGGTTCCCGGCACGTAGGGTATTCGGTCGGCGGGACCGGCCGTTCATGTGTACGAATCGGGTCGTCCTGGGACGAGAGCGGAAGCCTTGCTTTCGGATAGGACGTCCGGCAGTAGTAGGCTCGCGCCGTTTGCAGTCGGAGCATGACAGCCCTTGACCGGGTTTGACGTTGGGGAGGCCATGCGCTTTCGCGGTACGACGATCCGGCGGAAGATCGTGGCACTGCTGCTCATTCCGCTGGTGTCCCTCACGGCGATCTGGGCCTTCGCCGCCACCTTGACCGGGCGTCAGGCCTGGGGCCTCTTCGGTGTCGAGCAGACCGTCAACGGGCTCGGCTACCCCGTCGAGGACAGCATCCAGGCGCTCCAGCGGGAACGCCGGTCCGCCATGCTGTACTTGGCCGATCCCCGGCGCTCGGGCGCCCGCGCCACCCTGCTGACGCGGGAACGTGAGACGGACGCGGTGATCGCACGGCTGCGAGGCAACGCGCGCGTGGCCGGCAACCGGGAACGGCTGACCCCCGACGCGCTGCGCCGGCTCGACCTCGTCGTCCACGAGTTCGGCGGCCTGCAGACGCTGCGCGACAAGGTCGGCGAGGGCCGCATCATCCGCAACGACGTCTTCGGCGCGTACAGCGCCCTCTTCGACCCGGCCTACGCCTTCCTCGACTCGCTGAACCCGATCAACAACGTCGCCATCGACAAGCAGGGCCGCGCCCTCATCCAGGTCACGCGGGCCCGCGAGGCGATCAGCCAGGAGGACGCCCTCGTGGTGTCGGGCATCGCGGCGGGCCGCATGAGCGCGGCGGAGATGCGCTCCTTCACCTTCGCCGTCGCCGAACAGCGCGCCTACTACGCGGACAATCTCCACCTGCTGACCAGCGACGAGCGCGCCCTTTACGAGGCGTACTGGGCCGGGCCCGCCGGCCGCGCCCTACGCGCCGCCGAGGACGCCGTCATCGCCGCGGGCGCCTCCGGCGCGCCCCAGGCCGCCGACCGCGTGTCCTGGCAGTCCAAGGCCACCACCGCGCTGGCCGACCTCGACCGCATCGGCGTGGCAGCCGGCGACCTGCACAAGAAGCGCGCTGAACCGATCGGCATGCGGCTGGTCGCCATCGCGGCCGTCACCGGAGGCCTCGGCCTGATCGCGGTCGTCGCCTCCGTCATCGTCTCCATACGCATCGGCCGCGGCCTCATCCGCGACCTGTCCCGGCTCCGGACGGAGGCCCTGGAGGTCTCCGGCGTCCGGCTGCCGCGCGTCATACGCCGGCTCGCCGCGGGCGAGGAGGTCGACGTCGAGACCGAGGCGCCGCGCCTGGACTACCCGGACGACGAGGTCGGCCAGGTCGGCAGGGCCGTCAACACCCTCCAGCGGGCGGCCGTCGAGGCCGCCGTGCGCCAGTCCGAGCTGCGCCGCGGTGTCTCAGCGGTCTTCGTCAACCTCGCGCGCCGCAGCCAGGCACTGCTGCACCGCCAGCTCACCCTGCTGGACACCATGGAACGGCGCACCGAGGACCCGCGGGAACTCGCCGACCTCTTCCGCCTCGACCATATGACCACCCGCATGCGCCGCCACGCCGAGGGCCTGGTGATCCTCTCCGGCGCCGTGCCGTCCCGGCAGTGGCGCAAGCCGGTGCAGCTGATGGACGTGGCGCGGGCGGCCGTCGCCGAGGTCGAGGACTACGAGCGGGTCGACGTGCGCCGGCTGCCACGGCTCGCCGTCGCCGGCCACGCCGTCGCCGACCTCACCCACCTGATCGCCGAACTCATCGAGAACGCGACCGTGTTCTCGCCGCCGCACACCAGCGTCCAGGTGCACGGCGAGTCCGTCGCCGGCGGCTTCGTCCTGCAGATCGACGACCGCGGCCTCGGCCTCACCCCCGAGGCCACGCTGGAGGCGAACCTCCGTCTCGCGGAGACCCCGGAGTTCGAGCTCTCCGACACCGACCGGCTCGGCCTCTTCGTGGTCAGCCGGCTCGCCCGGCGCCAGGGTGTCCGCGTCTCGCTGCGCCCGTCGCCTTACGGCGGCACCACCGCCCTGGTGCTCGTCCCGGCGTCGATCCTGTCCGGGCCCGGCGAGGAGCGGCCCGCTTCGAACCTTGACGGGACCGCGACCCTTGACGGGACCGCGGACGAGACCCCGGACGGGACCGCGGACGGGACCGCGGACGAGACCAAGGCTCCGGACGAGCAGCCGCAGCCGCGGATCAGGTCCATGTCGGCGGCCACGGAGCACGGCTTCCGCCAGTGGGGTATGGTCGCGCGCCCGGACGGCGAGCCGCGAGAGCACCGGCCGCAGGTCGCCGGGGCCGAAGGAACCTCGAATCCGGCCACCGCCCGCGACACGGCTCCGAAGGCGTCGCCTTCCCCCGTGCCGGGCGACGGGCCCACGGCTCTGCCGCGCCGCCGCCGCCGCACGCCGGTGCTGGTCGCCGAGAACGGGCGCCCGGTCGGCGAGGCTGCATCCCGGTCCGCGGAACGGGAGCCGCGCCACGAGCCCGCCGCCACCGCGCCGCAGGAAGCGCCGGCCGGCGCCGGACTGCCCCGCCGGGTCCGGCAGGCCAGTCTCGCCCCGCAGTTGCGCGAGGACTCCACCACCCAGACGCGAACCCCCGCGGCCGCGGGCTCCGCCGCAGCTGCCGCGGACGACGGCGGTGAGCGCGAACGCTCACCCGAGGAGGTGCGCGACCGCATGGCCTCACTGCAGCGAGGATGGCTGCGCGGCCGCGCGGACACCGCCGACGGCCCCGCCGCCGACGGCACCGACGGCGCCCACGACGTTCGCCCCGCCGACCGCCCGGGAAGCACCCCGGGGGAGCGCGGCGGCGACAGCACAACCAGAACCACCACGGAGGGGAACGGTCCATGACGGCACCATCGAGCCCGACCCGGGAGCTCAGCTGGCTCCTCGACGAACTGGTCGGCCGCGTGGCCAGTATCCGCAAGGCGCTGGTGCTCTCCAGCGACGGACTGGCCACCGGCGCGTCCGAAGGCCTCACCCGTGAGGACGCCGAGCATCTCGCCGCCGTCGCCTCGGGCTTCCACAGCCTGGCCAAGGGCGTCGGGCGGCACTTCGAGGCAGGCAAGGTCCGGCAGACCATCGTGGAACTGGACGAGGCCTTCCTGTTCGTCACCGCGGCGGGCGACGGCAGTTGCCTGGCCGTGCTCGCCGACGCCGACTCCGACGTCGGCCAGGTCGCCTACGAGATGGCGCTGCTGGTGAAGCGGGTCGGGGTACACCTCGCCACCGCCCCGCGCACCGACGACGACGCGGCGCGGGCGGTGTGACGAGGCCGTCATGACCTCCGAAGCGGACCGCTGGTACGACGACGACGCCGGGCCCGTGGTGCGGCCCTACGCCATGACGCGCGGGCGTACCAGCCACGCCGCGGAAGCCCGGCTCGACCTGATCGCCCTGGTGATCGCCGAGTCCCGCAGCGCGGACGACGACGCCGACGCCGATCGCACCCTGTCGCCCGAGCACCTCGAGATCGTCGAGCTCTGCCGGGAGCAGCCGATGTCGGTCGCCGAGCTGGCGGCCGACCTCGACCTGCCCGTGGGCGTCGTCCGCGTGCTCATCGGCGACGTCCTGGAAGTCGGCCTGGTCCACGTCAGCCGGCCCGTTCCGCCGGCCGAGCTGCCGGACGCCGGGCTGCTCCGCGACGTCATCAACGGCCTACGCGCGCTGTGAACCTCCCCGGGGCGCCGCCGGCACGACGTTGCCGGCGGTTCCCCCGGGAGCAGCCCGCCCCGCGCCCACAGGGCCCGGGGCGTCCACCAGGCCCTCGCCAGTCGGTGCGGTGGTGGACCAACAGCCCCGGTACCAAAGGAAGTTGGCCAGAAGGGCCGTAGTAGTGTTCAGCTGCCACAGATGATCACCCAACACAGTCCCTAGGACCCAGGATGCCTCTGACCTGCGTAAACAGCACGACCGGAGG
The DNA here is from genome assembly GCF_965342175.1 of Actinacidiphila sp. bgisy167. Taxonomy (GTDB): domain Bacteria; phylum Actinomycetota; class Actinomycetes; order Streptomycetales; family Streptomycetaceae; genus Actinacidiphila. Next base: position 22,460 of record NZ_CBDRBL010000025.1, on the reverse strand, counting down.
AGTGAGCCATGGCCTTCCGGCGCGCTGAGAGCCGCCCTTCCCCCGTCGAGCCCGTCACGCTCAAGCTCCTGGTCGCGGGGGGCTTCGGCGTCGGCAAGACCACGCTCGTCGGCGCGGTCAGCGAGATCCGCCCGCTGCGCACCGAGGAGACCCTGACCGAGGCCGGGCGCCCCTTCGACGACATCGCCGGCGTCGAGGGGAAGCGCACCACCACCGTGGCCATGGACTTCGGCCGGATCACCCTTCGCGACGACCTGGTGCTCTACCTGTTCGGCACGCCCGGCCAGGACCGCTTCTGGTTCCTGTGGGACGAGCTGGCGCAGGGTGCCCTCGGCGCGGTCGTCCTCGCCGACACCCGGCGTCTGGAGGACTGCTTCTCCGCGATCGACTACTTCGAGCGCCGCGGCATCCCCTTCGCGGTGGGCGTCAACGTCTTCGAGGACGCCGAGCGGCACTCCGCCGAGGCGGTGCGCGATGCTCTCGACCTCGACCCCGAGGTGCCGCTGGTGATGTGTGACGCGCGCGACCGAGCCTCCGTGAAGAAGGTACTGGTCACGGTGGTCGAGCACGCGGCGCAGGTGGCCGGCGGCCGCCGGGCGGCCGCCGCCAACTGAGCGTGCTCCGCCGCCGCCGGCGGCGGGTCGGGGGCGTGCGGCCCACTCAGCCCTCGGCGGCCGGCGCGGGGCCCTCGTCCTCGTCGTCCTGCCAGCCGAAGCTGCGCTCGACGGCCTTCTTCCAGCGGCGGTACTCCCTCTCTCGGGTCGTCGCGTCCATCCGGGGCTGCCACTCGGCGTCCTTCTGCCAGTGCGCCTTGAGGGTGTCCAGTCCGTCCCACACACCGGTGGCGAGCCCCGCGGCATAGGCCGCGCCCAGCGCCGTGGTCTCCGAGATCCGCGGCCGGATCACCGGGACGTCCAGGACGTCCGCCTGGTGCTGCATCAGCAGGTTGTTCGCCGTCATGCCACCGTCGACCTTGAGTGCGGTGATGTGCACACCGGAGTCCTGGTACATCGCGTCGACGACCTCGCGGGTCTGCCAGCTGGTCGCCTCCAGCACCGCCCGCGCCAGGTGCGCCTTGGTGACGTACCGGGTCAGACCCGTGATCACGCCACGTGCGTCGGAGCGCCAGTACGGGGCGAAGAGCCCGGAGAAGGCCGGGACGATGTAGGCGCCCCCGTTGTCCGGGACGCTCGCCGCGAGCGGCTCGATCTCGTCCGCGGTCGAGATGATGCCGAGGCTGTCGCGGAACCACTGCACCAGGGCGCCGGTGATGGCGATCGACCCCTCCAGGCAGTAGACCGGCGCCTCCCCGCCGAGCCGGTAGCCCATGGTGGTGATCAGCCCGTTCTTCGACTGCACAGGCCGGTGCCCGGTGTTGAGCAGCAGGAAGCTGCCGGTTCCGTAGGTGTTCTTGGCGTCGCCCGTCGCATAGCAGGCCTGCCCGAAGACCGCGGCCTGCTGGTCGCCGAGAGCGGAGGCCACGGGCACCCCGCCCAGCTGGCCCACCGCGGTGCCGTACACCTCGGAGGAGGAGCGGATCTCCGGGAGGACCGCCGCCGGGACGTCCATGGCGGAGAGGATCGCCGGGTCCCACTCCAGGGACTCCAGGTTCATGAGCATCGTGCGGCTCGCGTTGGTGACGTCCGTGACGTGGCTGCCGCCCTCCGTGCCGCCCGTCAGGTTCCAGATCAGCCAGGAGTCGATGGTGCCGAAGGCGATCTCGCCGTTCTCCGCGCGCCTGCGCAGTCCCGGCACGTTGTCCAGGAGCCAGGCCGCCTTGGGGCCGGCGAAGTAGCTCGCCAGCGGCAGCCCCGTGGAGCGGCGGAAGCGGTCCTGGCCGTCCTGGCCGCCGAGCTGGACGCACAGCGCGGCGGTACGGGTGTCCTGCCACACGATCGCGTTGTGCACCGGGCGGCCGGTGGTGCGGTCCCACAGGACGGTGGTCTCGCGCTGGTTGGTGATGCCGAGCGCGCTGAGCTGGTCCGCGCGCAGCCCCGCCTTGGCGAGTGCGCCCGCCACCACAGCCTGCACCTTGGACCAGATCTCGGTGGCGTCATGCTCCACCCAGCCGGGCCTGGGGAAGATCTGGCGGTGCTCGCGCTGGTCGAGCGCCACGATCGACCCGTCTGAGTCGAAGATGATGCAACGGCTGGAGGTCGTTCCCTGGTCGATGGCGGCCACGTATCGGGTCGCCGTGCCGGACGTTTGAGTCATGACCGCCTCACTTGAACGCGACGTCGAAGAGGAGACCGGAGGGGGCGCCGCTCGCCCCGTGGACCCGCCGCCGGGATCCAGGCGTACGCCCGGCCGGGGGCGTCCCCGAGGGGCACCGCCGGGACGGAGCGGCCGATGCGCGGCGCCAGGCCCGACATGAGAGGTGTCACGATCGGGGTACCGGTGCCGGTGCCGGTGCCGGTCTCGCCGAGGCCCGTGCCGATGGCGTGCTCCAGGAGCGCCAGGACTTCGGTGGCATGCATGACGGCTCCTTTGTGCGGGCGCACGTGTCCGGCATACGCCGCCGTTGAACGGCGCATGGAGACGTGGTACGGGGTCACCCGCCTCTCGTCCGGCCTCCTCGCCACCCGGAGGGGTGTCCCGGGGTGATGGAGCGTCAAGGTATCGGACGAATCACCCGATTACGACCACCGACGAGGCGTGCCCGGACGTCCCTGGCCCGCCGTCACCCTCAGGCAGCCCCTGGCGCCTGTGGCGCGGCGAGGCGGGCTCGCCCTATCCGCCGGGCTCGGCCGCCACGGCGTCCGCCTCCCCTGCGCCCGGACCGCACCGGCTCTCCGGTAGCGCCGTTAGCGCGGCGCGAGCCCGGGTGACCGTCCGTGGGCGTGGTGAACGCTCTGGACGGTTGCCGACTCCGGGTGTAAGTTCTTCTCAGTTCGAGAAATACTCGAACTGAGAAGAACTAGCCGGAGGGTGGTGCGCGATGGCCGACAGGCGGGGTGAGGACGCGTTCCTCGCCGCATATGATCCGCGCGCCTTCGCGCCGATCGCCGTGACCGTCGACGTCGTCGCCCTGACCTTGCGTCAGGGGGCGCTGCATGTGCTGCTGGTGCGCCGGGGCGCTGCGCCGTACGAGAATGCCTGGGCGCTGCCGGGCGGTTTCGTCCAGGCCGGTCGCGAGTCCTTGGACGAGGCGGCGGCCCGCGAACTGGCCGAGGAGACCGGGCTCGACGCGGGCGGCATGGGCCGTGTCCACCTCGAGCAACTCGGCTCCTACGGCCGCCCCGACCGCGACCCGCGCATGCACGTCGTGTCCGTCGCCTACCTCGCCTTCGCCCCGGACCTCCCCGAGGCGATGGCCGGCAGCGACGCCGCCGCGGCCGCGTGGGTGCCCGTCGACGTGCTCGCGCCGCGGGGGAACCCGGAAACCGCCACCGGGCGTCCTATGGAGCAGGGCCGGCCGGCCGGGATCCACGGGGGTGGTTCCGGCCGGCGGTCCGAAGATGCGGACCCAGGCGCCGACCACCCCTGCACCGGCCTCGCCTTCGACCACGGCACGATCCTCGCCGAAGGCCTCGACCGGGCCCGCGCCAAGATCGAGTACACCCCGCTGGCCACCGCCTTCCTCGAGGAGGAGTTCACCATCACCGAGCTCCGCTCGGTCTACGAGGCGGTCTGGGGTCGCGCCCTGCACGCCGGGAACTTCCACCGCAAGGTCCTCTCGGTGCCGGGCTTCGTCGAGTCCACCGGCGCCACGGCGGGCCGCGGCGGCTCCCGTGGCGGTCCCCGGGCCCGCCTCTACCGCGCGGGTGACGCCCGGCTCCTGCACCCCGCACTGCTCCGCCCCGACCGCGAGGACAGCGTCCGGTGACCGCCACGAGACGCTCCTCACCCGCACACCGCGTCCGCACCTTCGACGAGGCCCTGGGCGCCCTGGCCCTGCCCTTTCCTGCCGACGACGGCGAGGCGGCGCGCCACTACCGCCGGCTGGCCCGACTCCTCCACCCCGACACCGCGCCGCCCGGCCGCGTGGACGAGGCCGCCGACGCCTTCGTCCGGCTCACGGCCCTGTGGCGGCGGCATAGGGGAGACGGCCCGGCCCTCACCACCGCCCGCGGTGTGTACCGGCCGGGCCCCGTCATCGCCGAGGGCGATCTCGCGGTGCTGCGCGCAGCCGGCCCCGGCACCCTGCTGAAAATCCCACGAAGCCCCGCCGACAACGACCTGATGCAGCGTGAGGCGAACGCGCTCACCCGGTTGCACACCGTCGCGGAGCCCCGGCACCGCGCCTACGCGCCGCGTCTGGCCGAGTCCTTCAGGCACCGCGGCCCCGACGGCGCCGAACGCCGTGTCAACGCGCTCCAGCGGCTCCACGGCTGCCACACCCTGGCCAGGGTCCGGGCGCGCCATCCAGGCGGCCTCGACCCGCGAGACGCCGCATGGATGTGGCGCCGCCTGCTGGTCGCCCTCGGCTGGGCGCATCGGGCCGGTGTCGTCCATGGCGCCGTGCTGCCTGAGCACGTCCTCATCCACCCCGCACACCACGGTCTCGTGCTGGTCGGCTGGTGCCACGCCACCGCACCCGGCACGACCGTCCCCGCCCTCGTGGAGCGGCACCGCGCCCTCTACCCGCCCGAGGTCACCGGTCGGCGTCCCGCTACCGAGGCCACCGACATCCACCTCGCCTCGCGCTGCCTCGAGCAGATGATGGGCGACCGCGCCCCGCGTCCGCTGCGCGCTTTCCTCCGCGGCTGCACCCTCCCGGCGCAGGCCCGCCGCCCGCACGACGCGTGGCGGCTGCTCGCGGAGCTCGACGAGGTCCTGGAACGCCTCTACGGCCCGCGCACGTTCCGCCCGTTCAGCATGCCGGGCACCGACACCTGACACCCACACCGGACACCGGTCATCCGACACCAAGGGGGAACACCATGGGCAGCGGAAGCTGGTCCACCGACGTCTACGACGCCGCCGCGCGCTACCGCGCCGCCGGCGGCACCGGCGCTTTCGCCTACAGCGACCGCGTCACCTCGTCCGCGCCGCGCGCCTCCTGGGCGGCGCACCCCTCGCTCGACCCCAAGGGCATCGGCGTCCGCGAGAGCCGCGACTCCGACGAGCACCCCACCTCGCTCGCCATCGCCGTCCTGTTCGACGTGACCGGCTCCATGCGCACCGTCCCGCGGGTCCTGCAGACCAAGCTCCCCGAGCTCTTCGGCCTGCTGCTGCGCAAGGGCTACACCGAGCACCCGCAGATCCTCTTCGGCGCGGTCGGCGACGCCACCTGCGACCGGGTCCCGCTGCAGCTCGGGCAGTTCGAGTCCGACAACCGCATGGACGACGACCTTGGCAACATCCTGCTCGAGGGCGGGGGCGGCGGGCAGATGACCGAGTCGTACGAGCTCGCCATGTACGCGATGGCCCGGCACACCTCGATCGACTGCCACGGCAAGCGCGGCCGCCGCGGCTACCTCTTCCTGATCGGCGACGAACTGCCCTACGGCAAGGTCAAGGCCCGCGAGGTGCGCGCCGTCCTCGGGGACGACCTCGCCGAGGACATCCCCGTCACACGCATCGTCGCGGAACTGCGGCGGAAGTTCGACGTCTACTTCATCCTGCCGGCGGGCTCCTCCTACGTCGGCAACACCGCGATCCTCGCCACCTGGCGGCGGCTGCTCGGCCAGAACGTCATCGAGCTCGACGACCTCGACGCCGTCTGCGAGACCATCGCCCTGACCATAGGGCTCGGCGAGGAGGCCATCGACCTCGCCGAGGGTCTCGCCGACCTCGCCGATCTCGGCACCACAGCCACCGCCACCAGCGCCGTCGGCAAGGCCCTCGCCGCCCTCGACCGCGACCGAGCGGCCGCGGCCGTGACGGACACGCCACTGATCGACGGCACCGGCGCCGGCGGCACCACCCGCCTGTAGGCCCTCCGGAGGACCCCGTGCACACCATCGTCGTCGACCTCGGCTACGGCGACGCCGGCAAGGGCACCGTCGTGGACCGGCTCTGCGCCCGCGGGCCGATCCGCGCGGTGGTCCGCTTCAACGGCGGAGCCCAAGCGGCGCACAACGTCGTCACCACCGACGGACGCCACCACACCTTCGCCCAGTTCGGCTCCGGCACCCTCAGGGGCGTCCCCACCCATCTGTCCCGCTTCATGCTGGTGGACCCCCTCGCGCTGGCCGCCGAGGCCGACCACCTGACCGCCCTCGGGGTTCCCGCGCTGTACGCCCTGCTCAGCGTCGACCGCGCGGCGCGCCTCACCACCCCGTACCACGCCGCCGCCAACCGGCTGCGCGAGCAGGAGCGGGGCACGGCCCGCCACGGCTCGTGCGGCATGGGCATCGGCGAGACCGCCGCCTACGCCCTCGCCCACCCGCAGGACGCCCCCACAGCGGGGGACTGCGCCTCACGCCCGCGGCTGCTGCGCAAGCTGCGTCTGCTGCGCGACCGCCTGGCCGACGAGTTCGGGCGGCGCCTGCCCGCACCGCCGCCCGAGGACTGCGTTGACGCCTTCACCGCCTTCGCCGGCGCCGTCACCCTCACCGACGACGGCCACCTCGCCCGCGTCCTGCGCGAGGGCGCGGTCGTCCTCGAGGGCGCCCAGGGCGTGCTCCTCGACGAGTGGCACGGGTTCCATCCATACACCACCTGGTCCACAACCACGTTCGCGGGCGCCGAGGCGCTGCTGGCGGAAGCCGGCCAGGAGGGCCGCAGGCTCGGCGTCGTACGGACGTACACCACCCGGCACGGCCCCGGACCGCACGTCACCGAGGACCCGGAACTCGCCCCGCTGCTGTCCGAACCGCACAACGGCCACGGCACGTGGCAGGGCGCCTTCCGCGTCGGCCATTTCGACGCCGTCGCCCACCGCTACGCCGTCGAGGTCTGCGGCGGCGTCGACGCCCTGGCCCTGACGCACCTCGACGCGCCCCGCCGCTGCCCGCGGCTGCGGCTGGTCCAGGCGTACGACACCGGTGGGACGCGGCTGCCCGTCGCCCCGCCCGGTGATCTCGAGCGGCAGGCCGCCCTCACCCAACGCCTGCTGACCGCCCGCCCGGCCCGCTGGGACGTGCCCGGCTCGGATCCGGCCGCCTGGTCGGAGGCGGTCGGCGAGGCTCTTGGCGCGCCGGTCGTATTGGAGTCGCACGGCCCGAAGCGCGACATCCCGGCCTGCCGTGCGGCCGTCAACCAGGACGGGAACTCGGAGAGGATCCGGTCGTAGAGCTCCGCGTCCGGCACTGTGGCGATGTCGTCCACGGCGAAGATGCCGACGTTGTCCACGCGCCGGCCCGCCAGGGTGTCGAAACGCTCCAGCACTCCGTAGTCGGCCCGGCCCGCACCGACGAACTGCCAGAACATCGGCTCCTCCACCGCCTCCCGCAGCTGCTGCTCGATCTGGGCGCCGCGGTGGACGCCGCCGTCGGAGAAGAACAGCATCAGCGTTGGTGCCGCCGTGGGTGCGCCCGCACGTAGGCCCGGTCCTCGGCGATGACCTCCCGCTCCTCGTTCCGGATGCCGACGAAGCGCATGTCGGCCTGGTCCGGGCCCGTGCCGGGGCTTTCCGGGACGGCCGAACAAGCTCAGCTCGCGCACCCGGACGTGCAGCCGCAGGTGCTGTATCCGAGGGATTCGGGTGTCACGGCGCCAGTGTGCCCTCTCACCCGCCGCGACGGACAGGGCTCCGCACGACACCCGTGCCCGGCCGGTCCTCCGCTACAGTCCGCGCGTGAGCACTCGACAGAAGGACAGCCACTGCTCGTACTGCGGCACGCGGTTCGCCCGGGACGCGGGATGGCCGCGCGTCTGCGCCGCCTGCGGTGGCACCGCCTACCGCAACCCGCTTCCCGTCGCCGTCGCCCTGCTGCCCGTGCGCACCCCGGAGGGCACGGGTCTGCTTCTGGTCCGCCGGGCCATCGAGCCGCAGCGCGGACTGCTCGCCCTCCCTGGCGGCTTCGTGGACCTCGGCGAGACATGGCAGCAGGCCGTGGTCCGCGAACTCGACGAGGAGAGCGGCGTCAAGGCGGCCGCCGGTGATGTCCGGCTGGCGGACACCCTCAGCGGCGACACCGGTCACCTGCTGGTCTTCGGCCTCCTGCCGGAGCGCGACGCCGAGGACCTCCCACCCGCCGGCGCCACTGACGAGACGGACGGCCGGGAGATCCTCCTCGCCCCCGCGGAACTGGCCTTCCCGCTGCACACCGAGGCGGTGCGCAACTGGTTCGGCGGCCGCTACTGAGGCGGCACCGAGCGGCGGCTACCGCGCGGCGGTGCCGAGAACCTTCACCCGGTACCCCACCTCGTCGCGTTCCTCACGCATGACGACGACCTCGCCGTCCACCACCCGCGAGGTGAAGCGCTCCACCCGCGGCCCCGCCCAGCCGTCCCCGGCGTCCGTCACCAGGGTGCCGCCTCCGCCGCGTCCGGGCTCCGGCGCCCACACCTCCAGGGCCACCGTGCCGTCCTCCTCGGCCACCGGCACCACGGCGCCGGCCCTGGCCAGCACCGGGACGCGGTCCTCGGGCGCGGGCAGCAGCACCTGCCCGGGGCCTTGGTACGCCTCCCTGGTCGCGGTGTCGTACCACCGGCCCCGCGGCAGCCGCACGGCGCGTTCCGTCGCCCCCTGCTCCAGAACCGGCGCCACCAGCAGCGCGTCCCCCAGCAGGAAGGCGTCCCCGCAGGCGCGCAGTTTGCGGTCCTCCGGTTCGCCCCACCAGACCGGCCGCACATAGGGCGCGCCCGAACGCCGCGCGATGTGCGCCAGCGTGTACAGGTACGGCATCAGCCGTTCCCGTTCGCGCATCGCCGCCCCGGCCGCCGCCAGCACCCGGGGTCCGAACTCCCACGGCTCGCGGCGCCCGGCGCCGATCGCCGAGTGCGTACGGAAGAAGGGGAAGTACGCGGCCATCTGGAACCAGCGCAGATAGAGCTCCGGCGACGGGCTTCCGGTGAACCCGCCGATGTCGGGCCCCGAGTACGGCACCCCGCACAACCCCAGCCCCAGCACCAGGGACAGTGAGGCGCGCAGCCCGGGCCAGCCCGTCGTGACGTCGCCCGACCAGGTCCCGCCGTACCGCTGCATGCCCGCCCACCCGGAGCGGGAGAACAGGAACGGCCGGACGTCGGGGCGCAGTTCGCGCAGCCCCTCGTGTCCGGCCCGGGCCATGGTCAGCCCGTACACGTTGTGCGCCTCCCGGTGGTCGCCGCCGCGGCCCTCCAGGGCGTGGCGGGCGGAACGGGGCAGGGTGGTGTCGCCGAAGGCGGCGAAGGACACCGGCTCGTTCATGTCGTGCCACACCCCGGCGAAGCCCTGCGCGAGCCGCTCCGCGTACAGGCCGCCCCACCACTCGCGCACCCGGGGGTCGGTGAAGTCGGGGAACACCGCGTCGCCCGGCCACACCACGCCGCGCACGTCGCGTCCCCGCGCGTCCCGCACGAAGGCGTCGGCGGCGGCTCCGCTGTCATGGAGCGGACTGCCCGGCTCCAGCTTGACCGCCGGGTCGACGATCGACACCAGGCGCACGCCCTGTCCCCGCAATTCCTCGGCGAGCCCGGGCAGATCGGGGAAGCGCTCGCGGTCGACGGTGAAGACGCGGTGGCCGTCGTAGTGGTCGATGTCCAGGTGCAGCGCGGACAGCGGCAGTCCCCGCTCACGGTAGCCCGCCGCGACCCGGCGGACCTCGGCCGCCGTGCCGAAGCCCCAGCGCGAGTGGTGGTGTCCCAGCGCCCAGCGCGGCGGCAGCGCCGGGCGGCCGGTCAACGCCGTCCAGGCGGCCAGGATCCGAGCGGGTGTGCCGGGGATCACCCAGTAGCGCAGCGGGCCGCCGTCCATCCGCGTCTCGCAGCCGCCGGGGCGGTCGTGGCCGGACCCGGCGCCCTCCTGGCCGTCGCGCAGGGTCACCCGGCCGTCCCAGGTGTTGTCGTGGAAGACGAGGTGGCTGCCGGCGTCGGCGACGACCAACTGCAGCGGCATGGTGATGTACAGCGGGTCGGTCTCCGGTCCGAAGGCCCCACCGGGGTCGGTGTTCCACAGCCGGTACGTGCCCTCGCCGAGCCGCGGTCCCGAGGCCCGCCCGCCGAGCCCGAACACCGCCGCGTCCGCCGCGGTCTCCGAGCGCTGCACCCAGCGCGGCTGCGCGCCCCCCGCCGGGTCCACCGGGTCCCACCAGCGCGGGGGCAGGTCGCGCCGCAGCAGCAGGCCCCCGGGGGTGCGGAACTCCACCGCCCCGTGCCGGGAGACCAGCACCGTGATCCGCTCGGACACCACCCGCCAGCCGTCCTTGTCGGGCTCGACGACCGCCCGGGTGTCGGCGTCGGGGCAGGTGCCGTCCAGCGCGTACGACGGCTCCGGCTCGGCGCCGTCCCAGCCGCAGAACACCGCGCCGCCCACCGCCACCCGCACCCGCAGGGTCGAGCGGGCGAAACGCACCAGCCCGCCGCCGGGCAGCGGGTCGGCGCCCTCGGCGGCTCCCGGCACGCGCGCCCGCTCCGGTCCCCGGCGCGGGATGGCCCGGGCGTCCGCGCGCTGCCGGCGCCATGCCGCGCGCACCGCCCTCAGCCCGTTCGCCGATCCGACCTGCCGTACCTGCCGCGCCAGGTCCCGAGCATCCATGAGCCCCACCCTCTCACCGTTCCCGGCCGTCCCGCCGCCGACCGGCCGCCCTGTACCTGGCGGTCGGGCACATGCTCGCACCCCCGAATGTGTGAGGTGTGCCCTGGCGCCGAAGACGATCACGTGGCATCGTCCTGCCCATCCGCGACCGGGGACATTCCGCCCGGCCGGGTCCAGCCGCACACCACGCAGCGTCGCGTACCGTCCGGGAGCCGCCCCATGAGCACCACACCCGAGCCCACCGCCGACCCGGCGACCGAGCAGCCCCTCTGGCAGCCCGGCCCGGACAGGGTCTCCGGCGCCCAGGTGACGCGCTTCCAGGACTGGGCCGCCGCGCACCACGGCGCGCCCGCCCCCGACACCGCCGATCCCGTCGCCGGCTACCGGGCGCTGCACGCCTGGTCGGTGCGTGAACCCGGTGCCTTCTGGCGGTCCGTCGCCGAGTGGTTCGACGTACGCTTCTCCGCGCCCTACGAGACCGTCCTCGCGGACGCCTCCATGCCCGGGGCGACGTGGTTCCCCGGCGCCGCGCTCAACTACGCCGAGCACGCCCTGCGTCCGGCCGACGACGCGACCCGGGCCGGTGGGCCCGCCCTGCTGCACCTCGACGAGCGACATGAGACCGGCACCGTGAGCTGGGCCGACCTGCGCCGCCAGGTCGCCTCCCTCGCCCACGAGTTGCGGGCCCTCGGCGTCCGTCCCGGCGACCGGGTCAGCGGCTACCTGCCCAATGTCCCCCAGGCCGTCGTCGCCCTGCTGGCCACCGCCGCCGTCGGCGGCGTGTGGACCTCCTGCGCCCCGGACTTCGGCGCCCGCAGTGTGCTGGACCGCTTCCAGCAGGTCGAGCCCGTCGTCCTGTTCACCGTCGACGGCTACCGCTACGGCGGCAAGCAGCACGACCGCACGGACGTCGTCGCCGAGCTGCGCGCCGAACTGCCCTCGCTGCGCGCCGTCGTGCACATCCCGCTGCTGGGCACGCCGGCCCCCGAGGGGGTGCTGGAGTGGGAGTCCCTGGTCTGCGGCGACCCCGAGCCGGTGTACGAGCAGGTCCCCTTCGACCACCCGCTGTGGGTGCTGTACTCCTCGGGCACCACCGGTCTGCCCAAGGCCATCGTGCAGTCCCAGGGCGGCATCCTGCTGGAGCACCTGAAGCAGACCGGCCTCCACCTCGACCTCGGGCCGCGGGACCGGTTCTTCTGGTACACGTCCACCGGCTGGATGATGTGGAACTTCCTCGTCGGGGGCCTGCTCGCGGGCGCCACGATCGTCCTGTACGACGGCAGCCCCGGCTTCCCCGACACCGGCGCCCAGTGGGGCGTGGCCGAGCGCACCGGCACCACCGTCTTCGGCACCTCCGCCGCGTACGTCATCGCCTGCCGCAAGGCCGGTGCGCACCCCGGCCGCGACCACGACCTGTCGGCCGTCACCTGCGTCGCCACCACCGGGTCCCCGCTCCCGCCGGACGGCTTCCGCTGGATCCACGACGAGGTCAAGGAGGACGTCTGGATCGCCTCCGTCAGCGGCGGCACCGACGTGTGCAGTTGCTTCGCGGGCGGCGTCCCCACCCTGCCGGTGTACATCGGCGAGCTCCAGGCGCCCTGCCTCGGCACCGACCTGCAGGCCTGGGACCCGTACGGCAAGCCCGTCACCGACGAGGTCGGCGAACTGGTCGTCACCAACCCCATGCCGTCGATGCCGGTCGGCTTCTGGAACGACCCCGACGGCAGCCGGTACCGGGAGAGCTACTTCGAGATGTTCCCCGGCGTGTGGCGGCACGGGGACTGGATCACCCTGACCTCGCGCGGCACGGTGATCATCCACGGACGTTCCGACTCCACCCTCAACCGCCAGGGCGTGCGCATGGGTTCCGCGGACATCTACGAGGCCGTCGAGCGGCTCCCGGAGATCCGCGAGTCGCTCGTCATCGGCGTCGAGCAGGCGGACGGCGGCTACTGGATGCCCCTGTTCGTGCAGCTCGCCGAGGGCGCGGTCCTCGACGACGCGCTCCGCGACAAGGTCAGGCGCACCATCCGCGAGCAGCTGTCACCCCGCCACGTCCCCGACGAGATCGTCGAGGTCCCCGGCATCCCGCACACCCTCACCGGCAAGCGCATCGAGGTCCCGGTGAAGAAGCTGCTGCAGGGTACGCCGATCGAGAAGGCCGTCAATCCCGGCTCCGTGGACGACGTGGCGCTGCTTCGCTTCTACGAGGAGCTGGCCCGCACACGCGGCTGAGCGCCCCGGCGTCCGCGCGCCGCCGAGCGCCCGGGGGAGAGGCGGGATCGGCCCGTTCCCGCCTCATTCCCGCCTCACCCCCCGTACGTCGCCCCGAACTCACCGAGGACGTCCGAGAAGTCGGCGGCCAGGGCGTTCGCCTCGGACGGCCGCAACCCCATCGTCGTGATCCGCACCCCCGGCCCCGCCGCGAGCCGGAACCGCGCCCCCGCGGCCACCCACCACCCGCGTGAGCGCAGGCCGTTCACCACCGCCGCCTCGTCCCGCACCGGCACCCACACGTTGAGCCCGCTCGCCCCGTGTGCCGCGATCCCGCGCCCGCCCAGCTCCGCGACCAGCGCTTCCCGCCGCTCCGCGTACGCCTCCCGCGCGGCCTCCACCAGCAGCCGGGCCCCGGCGTCGGTCATCAGCCGCGCGGCCATCCCCTGCAGCACATGACTGATCCAGCCCGAGGTGAGCAGCAGCCGTCCGTCGTGCCGCGCCAGCGTCGTCGGGTCGCAGGCGAGGGCCGCCCACCGCAGGTCGGTGCCCAGGTACTTGCTGACGGTGCGCACCTGGGCCCAGCGCGGCAGCCCGCCTGACGTCAGGCTGTGCAGCGGCACGCCGGCGATCTCCGCGGCGTGGTCGTTCTCGACCACGAGCACGTCGGGCCCCTCCCGCAGCACGCCCAGCAGCGCATCCCTCCGTTCCGCCGAGAAGCAACCGCCATAAGGGTTCTGGGAGCGCGGGCTGCACACCACCGCGCGGGCCCCGGCCCGCAGGGCGTCGCGCAGCGCGTCGGGCCGCATGCCCTCGTCGTCCACCGCGACGGGCACCATGCGCAGTCCCAGCGCGGGCACCAGATCGAGCAGGTGGTGATAGCCCGGGTCCTCCATCGCCACCGCGTCACCCGGCCGCAGTTCGACGGAGAGCAGCCGCGCCACGCAGTCGAGGGCGCCGTGAGCGAAGGTCACCTCGTCGGCCGGCACCCCGTCGCGGTCGAACGCCGCGCGGGCCAGCTCCTCCAGTTCGGGAAGGCGCGGCGCCGACCGATGGGAGCGCACCCCGGGCGTGAGCTGCACCGACGGCGGTAGCTCCGGCAGGAACGCCGGGTCCGGGTGACCGCCCGCCAGGTCCCGCAACCCGGCGGGCACCTTCGGCGGCCGCCTGGACGCCACCGCCGGCGCCTGCGCGACGACGGTGCCGCCACGCCCGCGCGTGACGACGATGCCGCGCTGCCGCAGCTCCTTGTAGGCGGTCGCCACCGTGCCGGGACTGACGCCCAGGCGGTCCGCCAGCGTCCGTACCGGAGGGAGCGCCGCCCCGGGAGGCAACCCCCCGTCGGCCACGCCTCGTTCGATGGATGCCGCAATCGCCTTGGTGCTCGAGCCGCTGATCGCATATTGTGCTGCCACATTCACAAGTATGTATCAATACATACGTCGAGGCAAGGGGGCGGTGCATGCGAATCCCGCGCAGCCGCAGCGACATGGAGGACCTCGTACCCGGCGGCCGCGACGGCCGCCGCATGCTCTTGGTGAGCCTCACCGACAAGGCCGGATCCGGCCTCTGGTACGGCACCGCGGCGCTCTACTACACGTATGTCGCCGGACTCGCCCCGCACGAGATCGGCCTCCTGCTCGGCGTCGCCGGAGCTGTCGGCGTCGCGGGCACCCCCGTCGCGGGCCGCATCGCCGACCGCGTCCCGCTCACCCGGCTGCTCCCCGCCGTCCACGCCCTGCGCGCCGCGGCCGCCGTCGGCATCCTGCTCACCGGCGCCTTCTGGCTGCTGCTGCCCGTCGCCGCGCTCGGCAGCCTCGGCGACCGCTCCGCCTCCGTCCTCACCAAGCTGTACGCCGCGCGCGTCGCCGGCCCGGACCGGGTCCGCTACCAGGCGCTCCAGCGCACCGTGGTCAACATCGGCTTCGGCATCGGCGGCCTCGCCGCCGCCGTGGCCCTCGCCATCGGCACCCCCACCGCCTACCGCGCCATGCTGGTCGGGGACGCCCTCTCCTTCGCGGGCGCCGCCCTGCTCGTGCTGCGCTGCGCGGAACCGCCGTCGCTCGCACGCGTGGTGGCCGGTGCGCCCGCCGCCACCGCGGGGCAACCGCCCCGGCCCACGACCCCGGCCGTCAGCCCCTGGCGCGACCGCGGCTACCTCGCCTTCACCGCCACCGAGTCCCTGCTGTTCCTCGACGACACGGCGCTCAACATCGGCCTGCCCCTGTGGATCGCCACCGCGACCGTCGCGCCGCACAGCCTCGTCGCGCTCCTCCTCGTCCTCAACAACGTCCTCGTCGTGCTCTTCCAGGTCCGCCTCAGCCGCCTCGCCGACGACGTGCGCAGGGCCGCCGCCTCCCTGCCGCTGCTCGGCGTCGCCTTCCTCGTCGCGGGCGGTGCCATGGCCGTCTCGACCGCGGACTCGCCGGGGACCGCCGCCGTCGCCCTCGTCGTCGCCACCACGGCCTTCACCGCCGCGGAGATCGTGCACGCGGCGATCTCCTGGGAGTTGTCCATCGCCCTCGCCCCCGGGCGGTCGCAGGGCGCCTACCTCGGCGTCCACGGGCTCGCGCAGTCGGCCCAGCGCTCCGCGGGACCGGTGCTGATGACCTCCGCCGTCATGGCCGCGGGTCCGCTCGGCTGGCTGGGCCTCGGCGCTGGACTCGCCGCCGTATCCGTCGGCCAGCGCACCCTCGTACGCCGCCGCATGGACCGCATGGACCGCATGGACGGGCCCGGGACCCCGAAGGCGCCCGGCACCCCCAGCGTGACGGTCACTGTCAGTGGTGGCGATTACGGTAAGTGACAGTTGACCGCCGTACCGAGGGGGAACCGTCATGGCACACACCACCAGGACCAGGCACCGCAAGCAGAGCGACCGCCCCGCCCGCCGGGCCGCGAAGGACGGCCGCCGCATCCTGCGCCGCGAGTCGCCGACCGTCGTCGCCGTCCTCACCGACCTCGCGGACTTCGCAGCGATGCGCGGCTACCGAAGCTTCACCTTCGACGACTACCCGACCTACCTGCGGCAGATCGAGAGCCTGCTGCGCTCGCTCACCTCACGCGGCATCCACGTGCGCGTCGGCCCCTTCGACCCGGCCGAGTACGCCGAGTACTGCGCCGACACCGGCCACGAACCCGACAGTTCGGGCTCGCGCACGCGGTACGCCGCCGACATCACCACCACCGGGCCCACCGTTCCCTATACCGGGCAGCCCCTGGAACTCCTCATCACCGAGATCGAGTACGAGGCGGGACGCCAGGCCACCTGGGAACGGGCCTCCGGCATCCTGGCCGGCGCCGGGGAGTGCGCCGGCTGCGGCGACGACCTCGCCCGCACGTCCTTCGACCGCGCCTCCCAGGCCCTGATGCGCCTGTTCGAGGCGGCGGGACCGGGCCACCACCACCTCGTGTGCAGCGTGCCCGCCGACGGCACCACGCTCCTCGCCGCCATGCACGCCCGCTGCGACGAGCAGGGCATGGTCCACCTCGTCGAGGCCGAGGCCCTGGTCTGCTGCACCGTCCTCGCCGCCGGGATCGCCGAGGACAGCGGCGGGGGCGTCGTCATGCGCAGCGGCACGGGCGCGGGACAGCCCCCGAAGGACCGCCCGGACGAAGTACGCGGCTGGACCCTGAGCGACGGCTGGCTGCACCCCCTCACCGAGGCAGAGGTCTTCAACGCCTACTGCACCGACGCCGAGTCCGGAGATCCCGTACCGCCGGAACCGGGCGTCGTCCACCGCCCCGGATTCGCCCTCCCACCGCCCGAGGACGGCTGAGCCCCGCGGGGCGCTGGTCGCGCGCGCCAGGCCACGAACGCCGCGGGGCGCCCCGCCACGGGTGGGACGAGGCAGCGGTGCGGGGGATGCGGCCCACCCGGCTCGCCGTCCGGCCGCGCCCTCAGCGGGGTGCACGAACCGGCGCCGAGCGGCATTGGAGAGCCGCCTCGCCCGCTGCCCGGAAGGCCGCGGATCCCCACGTGCGCGGCCTCGGGCGCGGGTGGCAGTACCCCGCTGATCCTGGGGGTACGGGGACCAGGCACCTCACCCGGCAGGAGGTGGCCCAGCGCCCGTGCGGCCTCCGCACGGTGAGCCGAACGCGGTGGAGGGCGCCGGGCCGATCTCGTGCTGATCGGCGGGCTCCCGTGAACTGCGCCGCCGTGGGCTTCGCCCGGCAGGTCCAGGCGGCCGTCGCCTGTGCTTCCGGCGCATCGGCCGTCAGGGCTGACGCAGGTCAGAGGCGGTCGCCCGGGCCCGGCCGCTCCACCGTCCACGAGGACAGGATGCGCAGGGCGTCGTACGACGGGCTGCCGGGTTCGGCGGTCAGCACCATGAGGCGCTGCCCCGAGCCGTCGGGGCTGCTCCACGTGTCGCAGTCGAGCGTGAGGTCGCCGACCACGCGGTGCCGGTAGTGCTTGGTGCCGTATGCGGTGGTGATGACCCTGTGCTCCGCCCACCAGGTCCGGAAGTCGGCGTCCTGGACCGACAACTCCCCGACGAAACGGGCGAGTTCGGGGTCACCGGACTCCGCGGCGGCCTGCATGCGCAACGCGGCTACGGCGTCGCGGGCGTCGTGCTCCCACTGCCGGTGCATGCCGCGCACGACCGGGTCCATGAACAGCATGCGCACGTAGTTCCGGCGGCCCGGCGGAATCGCGGAGAAGTCGGTGTAGAGGGCCGCGGCGGCGTCGTTCCAGGCCAGGACGTCCATCCGCGTGCCGAGGACGACGGCCGGCGTCGCCGCAAGCTGGTCCAGCAGGCGCCGCAGCGCGGGCCGTACGCGCTGCGGCGGACGGCGGCGCCGCGGTTGGGCGTCGGCCTTGCCGGCCAGCTCGTACAGGTACCGCTGCTGGTCGTCGTCGAGGCGCAGCGCGCGGACCAGCGGGGCGAGGACGGACGCCGACGCCCGGACGCGGCCCTGCTCCAGCCGCGTGTAGTAGTCGACGCTGATCGCGGCGAGTTGCGCGACCTCCTCGCGGCGCAGACCCGCGACCCTGCGCGTGGAGTCCGCCGGCGGCAGACCGCATTCGCGCGGTGCGAGCTGTGCCCGGCGGGCCTTCAGGAAGGCTCCGAGTTCGCGAGGACCAGGTGCCGCAGTCATATGCCTCATTCTCCCGCGGGGGTCCCCGGTTGTGAGGGGGCAGGTTTCTTCCAGGGCAGGAACTCGCCTCTTCCGCCCGCTCCGGCCGGGGCGGACGGTCGAGAAGTGCCCGGTACGGATCCGGGCGCCAACGGGCCCGCCGACGGGGCGCGGCCCCGCCGAACAACGAACACGGAGCATCCTGTGCCAAGGCCACCGTTACGTTCGACAGCGCCGGCATCCCCCTCGCCGGACACCTCTACATCCCCGACACCCCCGCCGCACCGGGCCCGCGGCCCGCGATCGTCGTCGGCCACCCCGGCACCGGCGTGAAGGAGCAGGCCGCGGGCGTCTACGCGCGGCGCCTGGCCGAGAAGGGCTTCGTCACACTCGCCTTCGACGCGACTCACCAGGGCGACAGCGGCGGAGAGCCGCGCGGTCTGGAGGACCCCGCGCAGCGCGTCGAGGACCTCAAGGCGGCCGTCTCCTACCTCACCACCCGCGGGGACGTCGACGCAGGGAGCATCGGCGCCCTCGGCATCTGCGCCTCCGGCGGCTACGTCCTTCCCGCCGCGGCCGGCGACCGGCGGATCAAGGCGGTCGCCACCGTCAGCGCGGTCGACGTCTCCCGCCAGTTCCGCCTTGGGGCCGACGGGACCCAGGACGCGTCCGTCTTCCGGGGCATGCTGGAGGCCGCTGCCGCCGCCCGCACCGCGGAGGCCCGCGGCGAGGAGCCGCCCGTCCTGACCCTGTTCCCCGACACCGCCGACCAGGCCCGCGCGCTGGGCGGCGAGCACGGCGTCGACGGCTTCGACTACTACCGCACCCCGCGTGCCCGCCACCCCCGGGCGGCCGACTTCTTCACCTGGTCCAGCGTCGACAGGATGGCGGGCTTCGACGCCTTGGCCGCCGTCCCGCTGATCGGCCCGCGTCCGCTGCTGATGGTCGTCGGATCCCGCGCGGTCACCGCCTGGATGAGCGTCGATGCCTTCCAGCGCGCCACCGGACCCAAGGAGTTGCACTGGATCGAGGGCGCCGGTCACGTCGACCTCTACGACCGGGAGCAGTATGTCGACCCCGCCGTCGACAGGCTCGCCGGCTTCTTCACCGTGAACCTGGGCTCGGTCGCGGATCTCTGAACCGGGGCCCTGGACCGGACAGCCCGGGGCGTACGCCGGTAAGGTCCGCGGCATGCGCGAACTCGCCACCGGCGTCTGGCACTGGCAGGCGCCGCACCCGGACTGGACGCCCGGCGAGCGATGGCCGCGTGAGGTGTCGTCGTCGGCGATCGACGACGGCACTCGGCTGCTGCTCTTCGACCCCCTGTCCGTGCCGCCCGCACTGCTCACGCTCGCGGCCGACCGGCAGCCGGTCGTGGTGCTCACGGCGCCGTGGCACGAGCGCGACACGCGGAGTCTGGTCGAGCGCCTCGGCGCTTCGGTGTTCACACCGCCACCCGACACCGCCGACGACCTCGTGCGGAAGTTCGGCGTCACCCGTGACCAGGCCGGTGACGGCAGCCCCGACGTCGCCTGGCTGCGCACCGGCGACGTCGGCGAAGGCCGTACGTACGCGGCGGGCGACCGGCTCCCGGCGGGGATCGAGGCGTTCCCCGGGAGGGAGCACAACGACCTGGTGCTCTGGGACGCCCGGGTGCGGACCGTGATCCCGGGCGACACCCTGGTCGACTTCGGCCACGGCCTGCGGATCAACGACCGACTGCGGGGCGGCGTCACGCGCGAGCAGATAGCCGAACTGCTGCGGCCCTTGCTCGCCCTCCCGGTCGAGACGGTGCTCCCCGCGCACGGCGCACCGGCCGACCGGACCGCGCTGGAGTGTGCGTTGTCGCTCTGAGCCCACCGCGGTCCGGCACAACGGGGGCGCGATCTTGGAAGCGGCCGTCGACGTCGTCACCGGCCAGGTGAGGACGGCGGCGACATGCTTCTCCACGGTGCAGACGCCCCTCGCACGGTCACCGCCGAAGGCATCGGACGATCATGGACCGCGACCGGCCCCCGCGCCCGGCACTCGACGGCCTGCTGCCGGGAAGCCGTAGGGGGCGCCGTCGACGACGGCGACGAAGGACGAGGCGCGGATCGTGGCGGTGCTGCTCACCGGCGGCATCGGCCGCGAGGAAGTCGCCCGGAGGCACGGGGCGGCCGAGAAGCAGGTCGCCGCATGACAGGCCAGTTCCGCGCGGTGACCGGACGTCCCCGTCGCCCGGGCCCGAATTCCCCTGCGGTTCCGCGGGCGAGGTGCTCACTCCCCGGACAGCACCGCCTGCGCCGCACGCCTCGCCTCGTCGGCCGTGTCGGTCGCCCGCGCCGCCGCGGCCGCGCGCTCGCACTGCGCGAGGGTGTACTTCGCCAGCGTCGCCCGCACATAGGGAATCGACGCCGCCCCCATCGACAGGCTGGTCACTCCCAGACCTGTCAGCACACACGCCAGCAGCGGATCGGAGGCCGCCTCACCGCACACCCCGCAGCTCTTGCCCTCGGCCCGCGCGGCCTCGGCCGCCGCGGCCACCAGGTCCAGCAGCGCCGGCTGCCAGGGGTCCTGCAGCCGCGAGACCGAGCCGATCTGGCGGTCCGCCGCGAAGGTGTACTGCGCCAGGTCGTTCGTCCCCAGCGAGAGGAACTCGACCTCCTGGAGGATCGAACGCGCCCGCAGCGCCGCGGACGGGATCTCCACCATCGCGCCGAACTTCGCGTGCAGCCCGGCCTCCCGGCACGCGTCCGCGAACGCCTTGGCGTCGATGCGGTCCGCCACCATGGGCGCCATGACCTCGAGGTACACCGGCAGGTCCTCGGCCGCCCTGGCCAGCGCCCGCAACTGTGTGCGCAGTACATCGGGGTGGGCGAGCAGCGTCCGCAGACCACGTACGCCGAGCGCGGGGTTCGGCTCGTCGGCCGGCGTCAGGAACTCCAGCGGCTTGTCGGCCCCCGCGTCCAGCACGCGGACCACGACCCGGCCCTCGGGGAAGGCCTCCAGCACCTGCCGGTACGCCTCGACCTGCCTTTCCTCCGACGGCGCCTTCTTCGAGTCGTCCAGGAACAGGAACTCGGTGCGGAACAGGCCCACGCCCTCCGCACCCGTCTTCACCGCGGCCTCGACGTCCCCGGGTCCTCCGATGTTCGCCAGCAGCGGCACTTTGTGCCCGTCCGAGGTGGCGCCGGGGCCGGAGGACGCGGTGAGCGCCGCCCTCCGCTCCTCGGCGGCCCTCGCCAGCTCGGCCCGCCGCTCCTTGTCCGGGTTGACGTGGACGTCACCGGTGCTGCCGTCCACGGCGACGACGGTGCCCTCCGCCAGCTCGGTGGCCCCGGGCAGCGCCACCACCGCGGGCACCCCCAGCGCACGCGCCAGGATCGCGCTGTGGCTGGTCGGCCCACCCTCCTCGGTCACGAACCCGAGCACCAGCGACGGGTCCAGCAGAGCCGTGTCCGCCGGCGCCAGGTCCCGGGCGATCAGCACGTACGGCTCGTCACTGTCCGGGACGCCCGGCATCGGCACCCCGAGCAGGCGCGCCACGATGCGGTTGCGGACGTCGTCCAGGTCCGCGACCCGGCCCGCCAGATACTCGCCCGCGTTGGCGAGCAGCGCCCGGTAGGAGGCGAAAGCGTCGTACACCGCGCGCTCCGCGGAGCTGCCCACCGCGACACGGCGCTCCACGTCCGCCATCAGCTCGGGGTCCTGCGCCATCAGCGCCTGGGCCTCCAGCACGGCCTGCGCCTCGCCACCGGCCAGGTTGCCGCGCGCGATGAGGTCGTTGGCCACCGCGTCGACCGCCTGGCGGGCCCTGGCCTGCTCCCGCGGGGCCTCGTCGGCCGGAATCTGCTTGGCCGGGGGCTCGAGGACCGCGGTTCCCATGTGCCGTACCTCGCCGATCGCCACGCCGTGGCTGACACCGACGCCTCGCAGCGTTGTCTCCATCTCACCCGTCTCCGGTTGCCGCGGACGCTCACGACCGCGTGTGCCTGTGTGTATGCGTCAGGAGTGGCCTTGCCGAAAAGGCTACGTCCAGGAGAAGAGCGGGGCTCCGATGGTCACCTCACCGTCCTCGACCAGGCCCGTCAGCGCCTCGGCCGTCGCCTCCAGAGCCACCACCGGGCAGACCGCGGACTTGCCGGCCGCCTCGACGGCCGCAGGGTTCCAGCGCACCATCTCCTGACCACGGGCCACCGTGTCGCCCTTGTTGACGAGAACCTCGAAGCCCTCGCCGTTGAGCTGCACGGTGTCGATGCCGAGATGGGTCAGCACGCCGCGCCCGTCCGCGTCCACCACGACGAACGCGTGCGCGTGCAGGGACACGACCACACCGTCCACCGGCGACACCGCCACCGACGGCTCGCGCAGGGGGTCGATCGCCGTGCCGGGTCCCACCATGGCGCCTGAGAACACGGGGTCCGGCACCGCGGCCAGACCGATGACGCGCCCGGCCAGGGGCGACGAGACAGTGGTCATGGTGAAGCCTCCAAGCAAGTGGTCCAGACCACTCAGTCTGCCACTTCTGCCGGTCGCGGCGCACCGCGGCGCCGCATGGCCGCCCTCGATTTGCTCCCGCCGGGGTCCTCCAGTACCTTGGGTCACCCCCCGCGACGAA
>NZ_CBDRBL010000024.1:0-84464 GCF_965342175.1 Actinacidiphila sp. bgisy167 | reverse complement strand
CTGGGACCGTGACGCAACCGCAGACCTCAACCGCCAAGGTCGCCTGGACGGTGCTGGAGACACCGGTCGGGCCGCTGCTGCTCGCCGCGACGGGGCAGGGCCTGGTCCACGTCGCCTTCCGGACCGGGGAGGGAGAGGCGCCCGCGGTGCTCGAGCGGATCTGCTCCCGGCTGGGCGCCGTACCCGTACGCGGTCCCGGGCCCGAGGATCCCGCGCAGGCCCGACTGCTGGAGGCGATACCCCAGGTGCAGTCGTATTTCGCCGGGACGCGGCACACCTTCGACCTCGAGCTCGACTGGTCGTTGACGACCGGCTTCAACCGCCGTGTGCTGCGCGCGCTGTCGGGCGGCGTCCCGTTCGACAGCGTGGTCGGCTACCAGGATCTGGCGAACCGGGTCGGTGAGCCGGGCGCGGCCCGGGCTGTGGGGGCGGCCATGGGCTCCAACCCGCTGCCCGTCGTCGTCCCGTGCCACCGGGTCCTGGAGAGCGACGGCGGCATAGGCGGCTTCGGCGGGGGCTCTCGCATGCTCGACGTCAAGCGCTCACTGCTGGCCCTGGAGGGGGTCCTGCCGGAGCCGCTGTTCTGACCAGTGGGGTGCTACGCCGTGGGCGGTTTGCCTTCGCCACGGCGGGTGGCACCACGAACCGCTCAGGGGTGGAGACTTTGGACGAACCGACGTTCCGCATCACCGAGGGAGCACCGGACTCACCGGTGCTGCTCCATGTTCCGCACAGCGCCCGCGCCGTGCCCCACCACGTCCGCGAGCGCATCCTCCTCGACGACGCCGAGCTGGCGAGCGAGCTCGACCACATGACGGACGCGTACACCGACGTGATCGCCGCGCGCGCCGCAGCGGCCACGGGGGCCTGGCAGTTCACCAACCTCCTGTCGCGGCTGGTGGTCGACCCCGAGCGGTTTCCCGACGAGCGGGAGGAGATGCGTGCCGTCGGCATGGGCGCCGTCTACACCCGCACGTCACACGGGGTGCCGCTGCGCGAGCACGAACCCCGGCACGAACGAGTCCTGCTGGACGCCTATTTCGATCCCTACGCGGCCGCCATGACGGCCGCCGTCCAGGACCGCCTGGCGGCCACCGGCCGGGCGGTCGTCATCGACGTGCACTCCTACCCCGCCGCACCGCTCCCCTACGAACTGCACGGCGACGGGCCCAGACCCGCCGTCTGCCTGGGCACGGACGCCTTCCACACCCCGGCCTGGCTGCTGGAAGCCGCCCGCGAGGCCTTCGCGCCCTGCGGCGGAGTCGGCCTCGACTCGCCGTTCGCCGGCACATATGTGCCTCTGAAGCACTACGGCGAGGTCCGCGAGGTGTCGGCTCTGATGGTCGAGATACGCCGGGACGGGTACATGACGGAGCCCGCAGGGGCCCCAGGTGAGGGGCTAAACCG
The DNA here is from genome assembly GCF_965342175.1 of Actinacidiphila sp. bgisy167. Classification (GTDB taxonomy): domain Bacteria; phylum Actinomycetota; class Actinomycetes; order Streptomycetales; family Streptomycetaceae; genus Actinacidiphila. The sequence continues at coordinate 83,057 of NZ_CBDRBL010000024.1, read as the reverse complement.
CTTCGGTGACGCCCTGGCCGCCCTGGTCGCCGCCGTGGGCGCGGGCTGCGGCGCCGGCTGAGCACGGGGGCGGCCGGCGGCCTCAGCCGAGCCGGAAGCCGGTGAACTCCACCAGGCCTCGGGCGCCCGTGCCGCCGTTTCCCGCCGTCATGAAGAGCCCCACGTCCTGCGCCCGGGCCGCCGCCGGCACGGTCACGGTGGCCACCTTCCGCCACGTCGTGCCGCCGTCGTTGCTGCACTCGCCCGTGTACGCGCGGCCCCGGCGGCGCAGCCTCAGCAGCACGGGGGCCCGGACGCCGGCGAGCCGCCGGTAGCGGTTCAAGCGGCCGCCGCCATCGGAGTCGTAGGACAGCGTCACCCCGTGACCGGGGCTCACCGCCAGGTTCAGAAAGCCCACAGCGGCCGGATCCTCGAGATCGTCACGGACGATGATGCCCGCCCGCGCCCAGGGGGCGGTCTCGGCCTGGCTGTCGACCCGGGTGGTGACCGTCCCGCCGTCCCGCAGTGCGCGGTGCCGCAGCAGCGCCGCGAACTCGGCGGTCCCCTTCCACAGGTCGCGCCCGGCACCGTCGATGGCGAAGCGGTCGCCGAACTGCCCGAAGACGGCTCCGTTGCCGCCGACGGTGCGGTACGCGTCCTCCAGCAGGCCCGCGACGTACAGGTCCCCCACGGCGACCGCGGGCACCCGCGCGCCGCCCGGCACCGGCTCGTACGCGGCGCGCGCCTCGTACCGCAGCGGCGACAGCGGCCGCTCGGGACGTGCCTCGGGCGCGGTGACGTGCCAGGTCGCCAGGCCGGTCCCGCCGGCCGCCACGCGCGGCAGCGACAGGGACCCGCGGGGCACGGCCCGCACCCCGTCCACGGTCAGCGAGAAGCCCACCGTGCCCGTGGGGGCGAGTCCGTTGGTGTTGGTGAACTCGGCCGTGACCAAGGCTCGACCGCCCGGCCGCAGCGTCGCGGGCTGCGCGGTCACCGTCAGCGAACCCTGGTAGGGAGCCGCGGCAAGTGTCTGGTGGGCGCGCCAGGCAAGCGTGTACGCGTCACCGGTGGGCCGGGTGGGGTAGCTGCGGGCGCGCCTCGTCCAGGGCTCCTCGGCGCGGTACCAGTCGACGGCCCGCGGGGCGCGACGGGCGGTGAGAGCCGCCCCGCACTCCTCAAGGAAGGTCCGCCAGCGCGGGAGATAGAAGTCGGCGAGCAGGCCGTTCCAGTCCCGGTTGGCGTACTCGTGCAGCGTGGCCGAGGTCGCGCGCCCACCCCAGGTGGTGACCAGCACGCGGGCGGTGCGCTCCAGTTGTTCACGCTGCGCGTCCGTCCCGCCCCAGGCCCGGGCCTCGGCGAGCCAGGCGCCGAGCAGGAACGCCCGGTGGCCGCCGGCGACCTCGTCGGCCAGCCGCAGCAACCGCAGCCACAGTTCGGACAGCTGGCGGAAGACCGCCTCGTCGCCGCGGGCGAACGCGGAGCGCAGCTGCGGCAGCAGCTGCCGGCTGCGGTTGGCGACGGCCTGGCGGGCGACATCCGTCAGGTCGTAGCGGTAGGCGTCGCGACCGCGCGCCCCGGCGGACACCGCCAGGAGCGCGGTGAACGCCGTGTCGAAAGCGGCCGGATCGTAGGTGAGGGCGTTCGGCGCGTACACGCTTGCGGAGTCGGCGGTCAGCGACGGACGGGCGGTGAAGAGGCTGTCGTGGGCGTCGGCGCGCTCGAGGGCGTCGTGCCGGTAAGCGGTGCGGCGCAGCGCCTGCCAGGCGACGCGGGCCTGGCCGTCCGCGGCGCCGTAGCGAGTTTGCGCATAGGTGTCGAACCAGGTCGGCAGGTCCACCCTCCGCTCGTGCCAGGGCAGTTCGCAGAACAGCTCGAAGGAGGCCGGGTCGCGCTCGGCGGCCTCCGGCAGATAGCAGGTACCGGCCAGGGCGCTGCCAGGCTTGTCCCGCCAGCTGAAGAACCGGTCCGCCCAGACGTGGGTCTTGGCGCCGATCGTCGTCCGGCCGCCGAAGTTGGGGATGGAACCGAAGGCGTACGGGGTGCCCGCCCAGTCCCGTTCGCGGTCGGTGACCGACGTGAAGCGGTCGGAGACCCCGTCCACCACGAGCATCCGCGCCTTGTCGACGGCTTCCAGCAGATCGGCCCGCGGGTTCTTCTCCCAGCCGAGGATCACCCAGGTCGCACGGGGATGTGCCGCGCGCAGTGCCGACTGGACGCCGCGGGCGGCCGCGGGCACGGGCACGTCGCCCGCGGTGCCGCCCTCGTGCAGCAGGTCCATCTTGAAGAAGGCGGCCGCCCCGAACAGCTCCTTCTGGTGGCGATAGAAGGATGCGGCCACGGCGGCGAAGACGCGTGTGCGCGGGTCGAGCCAGTCCGGACGGGCGAAGCCGTGCCAGGTGCCCTGGGGGACCACGCGTGCCCCCGCGTTGCGCCCGGCGAAGCCGTCCGGGACAGTGCCGAAGTAGCCCGGAAGCACCGGCGCCATACCCAGCTCCCGCAGCCGGCCGGTGATCCTGCGGCCCAGCGCGGCACGGGCGTCGACGAGGCCCGCGGTCAGCGGGCCGCCGTACCCGGAGAGGTTCTGCAACAGCCACCACGGCTGGTGGGACGGGGCCGGCAACCAGGCCAGGGCCTCCCGGTCGGAGTAGCCGAACTCGCGCAGCACACGCCGGTACACCGCCTCGGCACCGGCCACCACCATCACCTCGTTGCAGCCGTGCAGCGCCAGGACGTCGATCAGCCGCTCCCAGCGCGCCCAGTCGGCGTAGGGGGCGGTGTAGCCGTCGCTGGTGTCGTTGAGGACGAAGCGGTGCGGCACGGTGGCGCGCCGGGCGATGCCGCTGGAGGGCGGCGCGGGAAGGGTCGAGGGCAGGGCGTCCAGGCTGTCGCCCGCCCAGGAGACACCCACGCCGCACACATGCTTGAGGTACCAGCGCACGCCGCACAGCACTGTGGCCGGGGACGTCCCGGCCACCTCGATCCGGCCTCGCACGCCGGCGATGCGGAACCGGTCGGACCCATCGCCGTCTTTCGCACCGGCACCGCTCCCCCGGCCCGCCGCCACCAACCGGAACTGCCCCGCGTGGCGCGGCAGCAGGCGGCCCAGCGCGGCCTGCGCGGGAGCGGTGTCAAAAGCCGCTGCCGTGCTCGCGCCCGCCACACCCGTCGAAAGCACCGCACCTGCCGCGGTCGCGGCGGCAGAGCCCAGCAGCATCCGCCTGGTCACTCGAGTCACGGCCGGCTCCCCACAGATGAGGCTGCGTCAGAACACGTGCGGAACCGTAACGGGAGTGACACCACGGATCAATGTGACGCGAGGGGAAGCAGCCCCGATAACGGGCGAACTCCCCCGTCCTGGCTCACTCCGGGCCGGGGAAGCGAGCCGCTTGCAGGTAGTCGGGCTTGGGGTCGAGCGCTGCCGCCAGCCGGAAGTGACGCAGCGCCTCACCGGAGCGGCCGGAACGCTCCAGGGTGCGCCCGAGGGCGAAGTGCGCGTACGCGTTGTCCGGCTCGCGCTCCAGGACGATCTGGAACTCGAGTTCCGCCGGACGCAACTGCGCGGACAGGAAGAAAGCCCGTGCGCGCAGCAGCCGCGCGGCCGTGTTCTCCGGGTGGGCGGCGATGACCGAGTCCAGCAGCTTCACCGCCCCACGGGCGTCACGGGCCGCCAGCAGCTGCTCCGCCGCGCGGAAGTCGATGACATGGTTCTCGGGGCTCTGCTCGGGCACAGCCGCCTCCTTCCACGGGCAGTCAACACGTCACAACTACCCAACATCGCCACCCGCATAAGCATTCCCAGGAGACCTCCGCGGCAGCGCGGAGCTCAGGCCCGGCGTTCACCGGGCGCCCGGCGCCGTCGCGCACTACCCATACGTCCGGGGCGCACCCGCGAACGAGCGCGGCACCACCCGGCCACACGGTGACCGACGTCGCGGGACACCGCCCATGGCCGGCGTCACGGCCTTCGGACAAGGATCAGCTACCGGCTGTCCTGCGGCTCAGCCACCGGCGGCCGCGCGGCGCAACTGCTCCCACAGCTGCCGGACCTGCGGCTCCAACGCCTCCAGCGGGCCGTCGTTGTCGATCACGACGTCGGCGATCGCCAGCCGCTGCTCCCGGGTCGCCTGGGCGGCCATCCGGGCCCGGGCGTCGTCCTCGGTCATGCCCCTCAGCCGCACCAGCCGATCCAGCTGGGTCTGCGGAGCGGCGTCCACCACCACGACCAGGTCGTACTGCGGAGCCAGACCGTTCTCCGTCAGCAGCGGCACGTCGTGCACGACCACGGCGTCCGGACCCGCCGCCCGCTGCAGGGCCGCCGAACGGTCCCGCACCAGGGGGTGGACGATCGCGTTCAGCGCCCTCAGCCGCTCGGGGTCGGAGAAGACGATCGCCCCCAGCTTCGGCCGGTCCAAGGACCCGTCGGCGGCCAGCACCCCCTCGCCGAACTCGGCGACCACAGCCGCAAGCCCCGGTGTGCCCGACGCCACCACGTCACGCGCGATCCGGTCGGAGTCGACCAGCACCGCCCCGTACGAGGCCAGCAGCCGCGACACCTCGCTCTTGCCCGCCCCGATCCCACCCGTCAGCCCCACTGTGACCATGCCGCGAGACTACCGGTGGCCCCGCACCCCCACGAGCCCGGTCGGGACCCGTCGTCAGGACCCGTCGTCCTCGCGGTCGGCCAGGAAACGCTCGAACTCCGCCGCCAGGTCGTCCGCCGACGGCAGCTCGACCGGCTCGGCGATCAGATTCTGCCGGCTGCTGCCGCCCGCCAGCGCGTCGTACTGGTTCTCCAACCCCCGCACCACCGCGACCAGCTCCGCGTCACCGTCGGCGACCTGCCGGTCTATCTCGGCCCGCACCGTGTGCGCCTCCATCCGCAGTGCTTGCGCCACCTGCGGCAGCACCAGGCCGGTCGCGGCCGTCAGCGCCTCCACCACGGCCAACGCCGCATGCGGATACCCCGAACGCGCCAGGTAGTGCGGTACGTGGGCGGCCACGCCCAGCACATCGCGGCCCGCCCCGGCCAGCCGGTACTCGATCAGGGCCTCGACACTGCCCGGCACCTGCGCCTCGTCGAACCAGGCGCGGTGGCCCGGCACCAGGTCCAGCCGGTTGCCGTGCGGCGTCAGCCCCACCGGGCGGGTGTGCGGCACCCCCATGGGGATGCCGTGGAAGGTGAACGCCAAGCGCACGCCCAAGCGCTCCACGATCTGCACCACCGCCGCGGTGAAACGCTCCCACTCGACGTCCGGTTCCTGGCCCGACAGCAGCAGGAAAGGCGAACCCGTACTGTCCCGGACCAGCCGCAGCGCGATCTCCGGCGCCTCGTACCCCGTCCAGCGGTCCCGCGTGAAATTCATCAGTGGACGACGCGCCCGGTAGTCCACCAGACGGTCCGCGTCGAAACGCGCCACCACGCGGTGCTCCTGCAGCCGCAGCACTTCCTCGACGACCTGCGCGCCGGTCTCACCTGCGTCGATGTACCCGTCGAAGTGGTACAGCAGCACAGGACCGATCTCACCGAAAGCCTCGTCGACCGCCTCGGCCCCGCCCGGCTCGTATGCGTACAGCCCCTGCGGATCCAGCACTGCGCACCCTTCCCTCGGTCTTCGTCAACGCTGGGTGCAACGGACCGTACAGCCCGCGCATTCCCGCCCGGACCCGGAGAAACGCGGAAGGACCCGCCCTCCCTGGGAGAGCGGGTCCTTCCGTACTGCGTGGGCGGTACGCCCTGCGATCAGCTCTGGCCGCCGGCCAGCTTCTCGCGGAGCGCGGCCAGCGCCTCGTCCGAGGCAAGGGCGCCGGACTGGTCGCCGGACTCCGAGGAGTACGAGCCACCGGTCGGGCCGGCCGGAGCCGCCTCGCCGGCCTGGGCCGCAGCCTCGGCGTCGGCCTCGCGGGACTTGATGACCTGCGCCTGGTGCTGCTCGAAGCGGCTCTGCGCCTCGGCGTACTGGCGCTCCCACTCCTCGCGCTGCTTCTCGTAGCCCTCGAGCCAGTCGTTGGCCTCGGGGTCGAAGCCCTCGGGGTAGATGTAGTTGCCCTGGTCGTCGTAGGACGCGGCCATGCCGTACAGGGTCGGGTCGAATTCGACCGACGCCGGGTCGGCACCGAAGGACTCGTTGGCCTGCTTCAGCGAGAGGCTGATGCGACGGCGCTCGAGGTCGATGTCGATGACCTTGACGAAGATCTCGTCGTTGACCTGGACGACCTGCTCCGGGATCTCCACGTGGCGCTCGGCCAGCTCGGAGATGTGGACCAGACCCTCGATGCCCTCGTCCACGCGGACGAACGCACCGAACGGCACCAGCTTGGTGACCTTGCCGGGGACGACCTGGCCGATCTGGTGGGTCCGGGCGAACTGCTGCCACGGGTCTTCCTGGGTCGCCTTCAGCGACAGGGAGACACGCTCGCGGTCCATGTCGACGTCCAGGACCTCGACCGTGACCTCCTGGCCGACCTCGACGACCTCGGACGGGTGGTCGATGTGCTTCCAGGACAGCTCGGAGACGTGCACCAGGCCGTCCACGCCACCCAGGTCCACGAAGGCACCGAAGTTGACGATGGAGGAGACGACGCCGGAGCGCACCTGACCCTTCTGGAGGGTGGTGAGGAAGGTCTGGCGGACCTCGCTCTGGGTCTGCTCCAGCCAGGCACGGCGGGACAGGACCACGTTGTTGCGGTTCTTGTCCAGCTCGATGATCTTGGCCTCGAGCTCCTTGCCGACGTACGGCTGGAGGTCGCGGACACGGCGCATCTCGACCAGGGAGGCGGGGAGGAAGCCGCGGAGGCCGATGTCGAGGATGAGACCACCCTTGACGACCTCGATGACGGTACCGGTGACGATGCCGTCCTCTTCCTTGATCTTCTCGATCGTGCCCCAGGCGCGCTCGTACTGGGCGCGCTTCTTGGACAGGATCAGGCGACCCTCCTTGTCCTCCTTCTGGAGGACAAGAGCCTCGATCTCGTCGCCCACGGCGACGACCTCATTGGGGTCGACGTCGTGCTTGATCGAAAGCTCACGCGAGGGGATGACACCCTCGGTCTTGTAGCCGATGTCGAGCAGGACCTCGTCCCGGTCGACCTTCACGATGACGCCGTCGACGATGTCGCCGTCGTTGAAGTACTTGATCGTCTCGTCGATCGCGGCGAGGAAGGCTTCCTCGGAACCGATGTCGTTGACCGCCACCTGCGGGGTGGTACGAGGGGCCTCGGTGCTGCTCGTCATTAGGAAAAGGGCTCCGGTACGGACATGAAGTCGTAGGTACTGCTACGCCGAAAGCCCGTTTCGCTCCTGCCGATTCCGGACAGCCCACAAGGCCGAGAGGTTTACAACAGTTGTGAGCGCAGCCTGCTCCGTCCGAGGCGCGCAGGCTCGCAGCGCAACTTGTAGCATACGGGGGCGGCCGCGCACGGTCAATGCACGAAGAGCGCACCACGGGCGTAAGACCCCGTACCGGGCACTGGCACATAGACGTACTGCGGCGACACCGCAGCCACAGGTCACCACAGAGGGTACGACGACCAGCGCAATGATCCAAGCACCGGCCCCCCGGCCAACCCCCGAAGAACCCGAGGCCACACGCCGTCCGGCAGGCGCCGCCGAAAGCAGCCGGGCCAACCGCGGATGGTGGGACCGCAACGCCGACGAGTACCAGAGCGACCACGGCGAGTTCCTCGGGGACGCCGAATTCGTCTGGGGCCCGGAAGGAGCAACCGAGGACGAGCTCCAGCTCCTCGGCCCCACCGCCGACCTCAAGGGCGCGGCCGTCCTCGAGATCGGCGCAGGCGCCGCCCAGTGCTCCCGCTGGCTCGCCGCACACGGCGCCCGGCCCGTCGCCCTGGACCTGTCCCACCGCCAGCTCCAGCACGCCCGCCGCATCGACGACGCACGCACCGCCTCCACCACCCCCGCCCCCCCGGCGTTCCCGCTCGTCCAGGCCGACGCCGGCGCCCTCCCCTTCACCGACGCCTCCTTCGACCACGCCTGCTCCGCCTACGGCGCGCTGCCCTTCATCGCCGACACCGCCCACGTCATGCGGGAGGTACGGCGCGTCCTGCGCCCCGGCGGCCGCTGGGTCTTCTCCGTCACCCACCCCGTCCGCTGGGCCTTCCCCGACGAACCCGGCCCCGAAGGACTCACCGCCTCCGCCTCCTACTTCGACCGCACCCCCTATGTCGAACAGGACGAGACAGGGCACGCCGTCTACGTCGAACACCACCGCACCCTCGGCGACCGCGTCCGCGAACTCACCGCCGCCGGCTTCCGCCTCGTCGACCTCGTCGAACCCGAATGGCCCGCCTGGAACACCACGGAATGGGGCGGCTGGTCGCCGCTGCGCGGCCGCGTCATCCCCGGCACCGCCGTCTTCGTCTGCATCGCCCTGTGAGCCCCCACCCCGCCGGCCTCCGCGCCGACGCCCTCGCCGCCCTCCCGGTACGCACCGCCCTGCCCGCCCTCCAGGACGCCCTCGGCCACCACGGCTGCGCCGTCCTGGCCGCCCCGCCCGGCACCGGCAAGACCACCCTCGTCCCACTCGCCCTCGCCGGGCTCCTGGACGACGGACCCACCCGGACCGTCCTCGTCGCCGAACCACGCCGCATGGCCGCCAAGGCCGCCGCCCGCCGCATGGCCTGGCTCCTCGGCGAGGAGCCAGGCGGCCGCGTCGGCCACACCGTGCGCGGCGACCGCACGGTCTCCCCACACACCACCGTCGAAGTCGTCACCACCGGCGTCCTCCTCCAGCGGCTCCAGCGCGACCAGGAACTCCCCGGCACCACCACCGTCCTCCTCGACGAGTGCCACGAACGCCACCTCGACGCCGACACCGCCATGGCCTTCCTGCTCGACGTGCGCGCCACCCTCCGCCCCGACCTGCGCATCGTCGCCGCGTCCGCCACCACCGACGCCGACGCCTGGTCCCGGCTGCTCGGTGACGCACCCGTCGTCCACGCCCAGGGACACATGCACCCCGTGGCCGTCACCCACGCACCCCCGCCCCACGGCATCCGCCCGCCCCACGGCGTGCGCGTCGACCCCGCGTTCCTCGACCACGTGGCCGCCACCGTCCGCACCGCCCTGCGCACAGCCGACGGCGACATCCTGTGCTTCCTTCCCGGCACCGGCGAGATCGCCCGCGTCGCCGGCCTCCTCGACGGCACCGGCGTCGAGATCATGCAACTCCACGGCCAGGCGCCCGCCGCCGTCCAGGACGCCGTGCTCCGCGGCGGCGACGCCACCCGGCGCCGCGTCGTCCTCGCCACCTCCGTCGCAGAATCCAGCCTCACGGTCCCCGGCATCCGCGTCGTCGTCGACTCCGGCCTCGCCCGCGAACCCCGCACCGACCACGCCCGCGGACTCGGCTCGCTCACCACCGTCCGGGCCTCCCTCGCCACCGCAGCCCAGCGCGCCGGCCGCGCCGGACGGGAAGCCCCCGGCACCGCCTACCGCTGCTGGAACGAGGCCGAGGACACCGGCCGACCCCGCTACCCCTCGCCCGAGATCGCCGTCGCCGACCTCACCGCCTTCGCCCTCCAGGCCGCCGCCTGGGGCGACCCCCACGCCACCGGACTCGCCCTCCTCGACCCGCCCCCACCCGGCGCCCTCGCCGCCGCCCACGACGTCCTCACCGCCATCGGCGCCTTGCTCCCCGACGGCCGCACCACCGACCGCGGCCACCGCATGGCCCGCGTCGGCCTCCACCCCCGCCTCGCCCGCGCCCTCCTCGACGGCGCCCCCCTCACCGGCACACGGCGCGCCGCCGACATCGTCGCTCTCCTCTCCGAGCCGCCCCCGCGCGGCCACGGCGACGACCTCACCGCCGCCTGGCGCACCGCCCGCCGATCCCACGACGCCCACGCCGACCGCTGGCGCCGCGAAGCCCGGCGCCTCGCCGCCGCGGCCCCGAGCCACCCCGACACCGCGCTCACCGACGACACCGCCGCCGGGCTCGTCACCGCGCTCGCCTTCCCCGAACGCGTCGCCCGCCGCCGCGGAACGGGCCCGGGTACGGGTGCGCCGGGTGCGGGGGCGGGAACGGGAGCAGCCACCGGCTCCGGGGCCGCGAACGGCTATCTGATGGCCTCCGGCACCGCCGCCGCCCTCGCCCACGACACACGCCTCGGCACCCCCCAGTGGCTCGCCGTCGCCGCCGCCGACCGCCCCGCCGGCTCACCCTCCGCCCGCGTACGCCTCGCCGCCGTCATCAACGAGGACACCGCCCGCACCGCCGCCGCACCCCTGCTCACCGAGACCGACGACGTCACCTGGACCGACGGCGACGTCACCGCCCACCACGCCACCCGCCTCGGCGCGATCACCCTCACCACCCGCCCCCTCCCCCGACCCGACCCCGCCCAACTGCGCACCGCGCTCCTCGAGGGCCTCCGCCGCGAGGGAACCCGCCTGCTGAAGTGGACCCGCGACGCCGACACCCTGCGCAGCCGCCTCGCCTTCCTCCACCGCGAGATCGGCGAGCCCTGGCCCGACGTCTCCGACGAGGCCCTGCTCTCCCGCGCGGACGACTGGCTCGCCCCCGAACTCGCCACCGCCCGCCGCCGCGCCGACCTCGCCCGCGTCGACGCCGCCACCGCCCTGGGCCGCCTCCTGCCCTGGGCCACCGGCGACGCCGCCCGCCTCGACGAACTCGCCCCGGAACGCCTGGAGATCCCCTCCGGCTCCAAGGTCCGCGTCTCCTACGACGACGACCGCCCCGTGCTCGCCGCCAAGCTCCAGGAACTGTTCGGCTGGACCAGCACCCCCCGCATCGCAGGCGGCCGCGTCCCGCTCCTCGTCCACCTGCTCTCCCCCGCAGGCCGCCCCGCCGCCGTCACCGCCGACCTCGCCTCCTTCTGGCGCGACGGCTACCGCGCGGTGCGCGCGGAGCTCCGCGGCCGCTACCTCAAGCACCCCTGGCCCGAGGACCCCACCACGGCGGTCGCCACACGGCACACCACCGCCCGGCTCAATGCTTCGGGCCGACGAAGCGGTCCATGAGCGCGACGGACTCCCGGCGGGCGACGGAGATGTTGTAGGGAGCGCTGCCGCGCCGGGCGACCCGCCACTCGACCCCGACCTTGTCGAGGGTGTCCGTGAGGAGCCGCCTGATGTCGTCCGACCGGTTGGTGAAGAAGTAGCGGGGGTATTCGTAGCGCTTGCTTTCCCCTGCGACGATCCGCGTCGTCCAGTTGGTGATCCGGCAGCCGTCGGAATGGATGAGTCCTCGGATGAACGCCCATGGGTGGTCATCCACGATGGCCTGCTGCCACGGCTCCAGCACGATGCGTCGCTCGTGTTTCTTGCCCGCCCCGTGCTGCGGGAACATGCACCACAGGTGCTTCGAGTAAACCTTGACGTTTCGGCACCCGGTCTTGCGGACGCGGCACGTCTTGTTGTGAGGAAAGACGGCGCGCATCGCCCTCTCCGCCTCATCCATGAGTCCGGGCCACTCCTCCGAGCAAGTGATCATGAGGCTCGGCACGCGGTGCTGCGAATACTGGATGATGTGGCCGTCGCCAAGATAAAGGCCCAATAGATACGCGTATGCGGCGTCGTGGAGTGGGGAGCCGTCGCAGCGGGGGCACGGCGGCACCGGCCGCCCAGGGCATTCGCCGCGCGTGGCACGGTCGAGGTGCAGCCAGTAGCCGATGGTGCCGGGCGGTACACCGAGCCTGCGAGCCACTTCCGCGTTCTTGGCACCGGCACGGCACAAGGCGACCGCTTGATGACGCAATTCGTAACCGTGTGCGACCATGCCATCACTTTGCGCCCGACCCAGTCACCGCACAGGCGAACGGTGGACGGTCACTCGAAAGAGTGATCATTGGGGAGTGCCGGGTGCGGGACTTGAACCCGCACGCCCTTTCGGGCAATCGCTTTTGAGGCGATCATGTCTGCCGATTCCATCAACCCGGCCGGCTGCGGATCACAGCGTACCCTGTGGGTAGTCGACCCCGCAGCTAGGTAGGCTCTACTTGCAGCACCTGCCTGGAACGAGGAGTCCCGTGAGCGCCGCCGAGCCCGACCACGAGCACGTCGACGTGCAGTCGCACGTACCACCGCAGACCACCCGTGTGGTGATCGCCGAGGACGAGGCTCTGATCAGGCTGGACCTGAAAGAGATGCTCGAGGAAGAGGGCTACTCCGTCGTCGGCGAGGCGGGCGACGGCGAGACGGCCGTGCAACTCGCCGGCGAGCTGCGGCCGGACCTGGTGATCCTGGACGTGAAGATGCCCGTCCTGGACGGGATCTCGGCCGCGGAGCGGATCGCCAAGGAAAAGATCGCCCCGGTGCTGATGCTGACCGCCTTCTCCCAGCGCGAGCTCGTGGAGCGGGCGCGGGACGCGGGTGCCATGGCGTACCTCGTGAAGCCGTTCAGCAAGAGCGACGTCGTGCCGGCCATCGAGATGGCGGTGTCGCGGTTCACCGAGCTGCGGGCGCTGGAGGCGGAGGTCGCGGACCTGAGCCTGCGGCTGGAGACGCGCAAGTTGGTCGACCGCGCGAAGAGCGCCCTGCAGACGAAGTACGGGCTGTCGGAGCCGGCCGCGTTCCGCTGGATCCAGAAGACGTCGATGGACCGCCGCATGACGATGCAGGCGGTGGCGCAGGCGGTACTGGACGAGGTGGACGGCGGCGCCAAGTAGCGCGCGCCCGCTCGTATACGGTCGGCGCCGAGCAGTGCGTCGGCCCGCCAGGGCCTCCGGCCACGTGGTCGGGCCGGTCGCGACCGCGGCAGGGCGACGTCCGACGCGGTCGCGGCGCCTTGCCATCGGTGACAGCGAGGTGGTCGACCGCGGCACTCCGAGAATGTCGAACCACAGGTCGCACTCGGCGCCGCCATGGGCCCCGATGTCGATCATGAGGGGCTGGCGCTTGATCTGCATGGCCTCCCAGGCCTGTGCCGACTGCCGTCGGCGAGGACAAGGCAGTGGAGCTCGTCGCCGAGGCGTGCGCTGACGGAGTCGTCGAACGGTGACCGCGACGCGCATGCGGCAGAAGCGGCCTTTCGCGGGGTGTTCGGCGCGTCGGGTGCCGACAATGGCGGGGATACCGCAAGGCAGCGCCAGGGCACGGTATTCGGGATTCCCCGCCTTGACGGCGGGTACGTCGACGGGGATTTCGAGTCGCCTGAGGGGGCGTCGGGTCAACGGCGGGGACAGGTCCCGGCCGCCGCGGCGGCGAGCGTCGCTGCGGTGGCTCCGGCGAGCGCCGCGGCCAGAACGGTCATGGCGGGTCGGCGAGCCGAAAGTGAACAAGGCACCTCAAAAAGGACTTTTGACGACACATCAACTTTCCGAGGTCGTCCGGTTACCGGTAAGGACCGTTCTGTTTCCGGCACATGACCGAGGTCACCGTCCGATCACATCTCTTGCTGCGGCCTATCTGTGCGCCTGATCAGCGGATTAGATTCCCGCCACACCACGTGATGTTCACGCGGTCGCAATCCGGAGGGCCTACGGCCCGCCGACTCGTAGTCCCATTGGGCGGCTCCAGGGGGTCGTAGTGCTCAACAAGAAGTTCGTCAAGCTCGCTATTCCGGTGGCAGTTGGCGCTCTCGCACTCACCGCGTGCGGTGGCGGCAAGGACGACAGCGGCAAGGGCGGCGGCAAGCCGACGTTCTCCATCGGCTTCCAGGGGCCGCTGTCCGGCGACAACAGCGCGCTGGGCATCAACGAGAACAACGGCATGAAGCTGGCTGTCGAGGAGGCCAACGCCAAGGGCGACCTCCCCTTCACGCTGAAGGTCGTGGACGGGGACGACCAGGGTCTGCCGGACCAGGCGCCCGCCGCCGCGCAGAAGCTCATCGGTGACTCCAGCGTCGTCGCTGTCGTCGGCCCGGCGTTCTCCGGCCCGACGAAGGCCACGGGTGGCCTGTACGCCCAGGCGCAGCTCGCCGCGGTGTCGCCGTCGGCGACCAACCCGGATCTGACGAGCCAGGGCTTCACCTCGTTCCTGCGCGGTGCTCCGAACGACAACGAGCAGGGCGCCGGCATGGCCGAGTACCTGTCGAAGAAGGTGAAGGCCAAGAAGGTCTTCGTCATCGACGACAAGAGCGAGTACGGCGTCGGCCTGGCCAAGGTCGCGGTCGACGGCCTGAAGGCCGCGGGTGTCACGGTGGAGACGGACTCCGTCCCGGCGAAGACCCCGGACTACACCGCTGCCGCGACGAAGGTCGTCAACTCGAAGGCCGACGCGCTGATCTACGCGGGTTACTACGCGGACCTGTCGCCGTTCGCCAAGAAGCTGGCCGACGGCGGCTTCAAGGGCGTCGGCATCTCGGGTGACGGCTCCAACGACGCGAAGTTCGTGGAACTGGCCGGCTCCGCGGCCGAGAAGTGGTACCTGACCTGCCCGTGCACCGACGCCACGAAGAACGAGAGCACCAAGGCGTTCACCGAGGCGTACACCAAGAAGTTCAACACCGCCCCGGGCACCTACTCCGCCGAGTCGTACGACATCGCGAACCTGATCATCTCCGAGATGAAGAAGCTCGGTAAGGACGTCACGCGCGAGAAGCTGCTGGCGGCTCTGAAGGGCGTCAGCTACAAGGGCCTGACCAAGGAGTTCTCCTTCGACGACAAGGGCGAGCTGAAGATCAAGAACGTGTACCTGTACCAGGTCGCCGACGGCAAGATCGGCTACCTGGGTGACGTGGCCACCCTCAGCAACGGCTGATCCGGCAACAGGCACCTGAGGTGGGGGGCGTGGGGCGCGGCACATATTGCGGCCGGCGCCCTGCGCTCCCCATCGCTGTGCCGGACGTGTGTTCGCCGCCCTGCACCGGCTTCAGCAAGGATTCCCACGCACGATGAATCTCTTCCACAACTTCTGGGACTACTTCATCCCAGGCTTGACGACGGGCTCCATGTACGCCGTCATCGCGATCGGGTACACCCTGGTATACGGCGTGCTCCAGCTCATCAACTTCGCCCACAGCGAGGTCTTCATGATGGGCGGCTTCGGTTCGCTCGTCGTGCTCTCCGAGCTCGCCCCGCAGTCCCCGCACGGGTTCACCTCCGTCGTGTGGGTGATCGTCGGCATGATCGCCGGCGCCCTGGTCGGAGCGCTGACGGCGTTCGGGCTGGAGAAGGCGGCGTACAAGCCGCTGCGCAAGCGCAACGCCCCCAAGCTGGTCTTCCTGATCAGCGCCATCGGCGCCTCGTTCTTCCTGTACAACCTGGCGGGCAAGCTGTGGGGCCGCAACCCCGTGCCGATGCCGGAGCTGTACACCAACGGTGAGGTCTTCAGCGTCTTCGGTACCCCGGTGAAGATCACGCAGCTGATCATCATCGGTTCCGCGGTCGCGATGATGATCGGCCTGGACATGGTGGTCAACCGCACGAAGATGGGTGCGGGCATCCGGGCCGTCGCCCAGGACGCCGAGACGGCGGGCCTGATGGGTGTCGACATCGACAAGATCATCTCCCGTACGTTCATCATCGGCGGTCTGCTGGGTGGAGCGGCGGGCTTCCTCTACGGCTTCGGGATCTCCGGCCAAATCTGGTTCACGGTGGGCTTCCTGCCGGGCATCAAGGCCTTCGCGGCGGCGGTGCTGGGCGGTATCGGCAATATCCGTGGTGCGATGCTGGGCGGTCTGCTGCTGGGCATCGTCGAGAACCTGAGCTCCCCGCTCTTCGGCACCCAGTGGATCGACGTGACCGCGTTCGTGGTCCTGATCCTGGTGCTGATGTTCCGTCCGACGGGCATCATGGGCGAGCGTCTGGGGAGGTCGGCATGAGCGACGCGACCGCTTCCAAGTCCTTCTCGGTGGACGTGGCCAAGCTGCGCCGCAGGGCGTGGTACCAGGAGCCCCGTTGGACCCGCCTGATCGCCATGGTGGTGCTGGGCTTCATCCTCGCGTTGATGACTGGCGAGGACGGCAACCCGGCGGAGAAGTTGTCGGCGTTCACCGGCGCCTTCGAGTCGGCGCGCCTGTACATCTGCGTCGCCATCCTGGTGGGTGTGTGGGCGCTGGTGGAGTTCGGCGCTCCGGTGCGGGACGCGGCCCGGCAGGGTGCGCAGGGTGTCAACAAGTCGCTGGAGCCGACGCGGGCGATGTTCCGGTCCAACGGCTGGCTGCGCCTGGGCGGACTGCTGCTCATCCTGGTGCTGGCGATTGTGATCCCCGCCAACGCCAGCCTGTTCTGGCAGGAGGTCCTCGTCACGCAGATGGGGGTCTTCATGATCATCGCGGTCGGTCTGAACGTGGTGGTCGGCTGGGCCGGTCTGCTGGACCTGGGCTTCATCGCCTTCTACGCGATCGGCGCGTACTCCTGCGCCTTCTGGACCGGACACATGCCGGTGAAGCCGCCGTTCACCGTGGGCGCGCTGGAGTCGATCCCGTTCGCCATCGTCACCTGCCTGATCGCCGGTGTGCTGCTGGGCGCCCCCACGCTGCGGCTGCGCGGTGACTACCTGGCGATCGTGACGCTCGGCTTCCACGAGATCGTGTACCTGGTCGCCAAGAACTCGGACGGGTTCACGAACGGTTCGCGCGGTGTGATCGGCATCCCGCACCCGTCGATCCACATCGGTCCCATCAACTACGACTGGACGCTGGACCCGCTGCCCTACTGGTACCTGCTGCTGTTCTTCCTGGTGGTGCTGGTCTTCCTGTACAACCGCCTGGAGCACTCGCGGATCGGCCGCACCTGGACGGCGATCCGGGAGGACGAGGTGGCCGCCTCGGCGACGGGCATCAACACCGTCCGGTACAAGCTGCTGGCGTTCGCGATCGGTGCCTCGACCTCGGGTCTGGCGGGTGTCGTCTACTCCAGCAAGGTGGGCTTCATCAACCCGGAGAACTTCACCATCGTGCTGTCGGTGCTCGCGCTGGCGTACGTGGTGTTCGGCGGCATGGGCTCCATCGCCGGCGTCCTGTTCGGTGCCGCGCTGCTGGTGTGGCTGCCGAACGCGCTGCGCGACTACGTCCCGGAGCAGGACCGCTTCATCTACCTGGGTGCGCTGCTCGTGCTGATGATGATCTTCCGTCCGCAGGGTGTGATCCCCTCCCGCCGCAGGCAGCGCGAGCTGCACATGGCGGAGGCGGGCATCGGTGACGCCGATGCGATGACCGAGCCGACGGGAGGCGTGAAGTCGTGAACGCGGTGCAGGAGGCGGGCGTGCAGCCCGCGCAGACCGGTGGGGTGGTGCTGCAGGCCCGTGGCGTGACGCTGCGGTTCGGCGGTCTCACCAGCCTCTCGGACGTCGATCTGACCATGCGGAGGGGCGAGATCCTCGCGGTGATCGGCCCGAACGGCGCGGGCAAGACCTCGCTGTTCAACTCCCTGACGGGTGTGTACGTCCCGCAGGAAGGCTCGATCACCTTCCATGAGGAGGGCGGTGCGGAGCACAAGCTGCTCGGCACCAAGCCGTACCTGGTGAACCGTTACGGCGTGGCCCGGACGTACCAGAACATCCGGCTCTTCGGTGCTCTGACGGCACTGGAGAACGTCAAGATCGCGGCGGAGTCGCGGCAGAAGTCGGGAGCGATCTCGATCATGCTGGGCATGCCATGGGCGCGCCGGGACGAGAAGGCCAGCGACAAGCGGGCGCAGGAGCTGCTGGCCTATGTGGGCCTGGCCGGCAAGCACAACGAGTTGGCGGCCAGCCTCTCCTATGGTGACCAGCGGCGTCTGGAGATCGCCCGGGCGCTGGCGACCGATCCGAAGGTGCTGCTGCTGGACGAGCCGGCGGCCGGCACGAACCCGACGGAGAAGCTGGAGCTGGAGCAGCTGATCCGCCGGATCAACCAGGAGCTGGGCGTCAGCGTGCTGCTGATCGAGCACGACATGAAGCTCGTGATGTCGGTCGCCGACCGCGTCATGGTGCTGAACTTCGGCAAGGTGATCGCCGAGGGTCTGCCCGAGGAGGTGCAGCGCGATCCCGCGGTGATCGAGGCGTACCTGGGTTCGGCCGACGAGGAGGCCGTGGAGGCCGTCGCGGAGATGGTGGAGATCGCCGAGTCTCACCACGCGGCCGACGCTCCGGAAGTCCCCGCGCCGCGTGAGTCCGAGGAGGAGGGCCGATGACCGAGGCCGCCGAGTTCGAGAAGGCGACGCCTGGTGTGGCCCAGGCCCCGGCGATGCTGGAGCTGGTCGACCTGCAGGTGTTCTACGGCGCGATCCAGGCGCTCAAGGGCATCAATGTGACGGTCCGGCAGGGCGAGGTCGTCGCCCTGCTGGGCGCGAACGGCGCCGGCAAGACCACCACCCTGCGCACGATCTCGGGTCTGCTCCAGCCCCGGCACGGCGAGGTGCGCCTGGGTGGCGAGCGGATCGACGGCGTTCCGTCGCACAAGGTCGTGGAGCTCGGCATCGGCCAGTCGCCGGAGGGCCGCAGGGTCTTCCCGGTGATGACGGTGCTGGAGAACCTGGAGATGGGCGCGTACCGGTTCAAGGGTGTCTCCAAGGATGACCTGGACCGTGTGCTGACCCTCTTCCCGCGTCTGGCGGAGCGGCGGACGCAGCTGGCGGGCACCTTGTCCGGCGGTGAGCAGCAGATGCTGGCCATCGGCCGGGCGCTGATGGGCCGGCCGAACCTGCTGCTGCTCGACGAGCCGTCGATGGGTCTGGCGCCGCTGATCGTCCAGCAGATCTTCGAGATCATCAAGGAGATCAACGACCAGGGCACCACGGTGCTGCTGGTGGAGCAGAACGCTTCCCAGGCGCTGCAGTTGGCCGACCGCGGCTATGTGCTGGAGACGGGCGCGATCGTCATGGAGGACGACGCCTCGTCCCTGCTGTCGGACCCGCGTGTGCGTGCCGCCTACCTCGGTGAGGGCGCGGCGTAACGTACGGCGTCGCATGGCGCGCCTTGTGGCGAGGAGAACGGCCCCTGGGTTCCGGGGGCCGTTCTCGTCATGTGCGTCCGTGCGCCGCGGGCGTGGGCCCCGTCCGGACGGGAGTCAGGAGGCGGCGGTGCCCGACGCGGCAGGGGCGGCCGGGCGCAGCGCGCAGGTGAGGCGGGCGGAGCAGACGCGGCGGTCCTGCTCGTCGCTGATGACGATCTCGTAGGTCGCGGAGGAGCGGCCGCGGTGGACGGGGGTCGCGACGCCGGTCACCCGGCCGGTGCGGACACCGCGGTGGTGGGTGCAGTTGAGGTCGACTCCGACGGCGATCTTGGCGGGGCCTCCGTGCAGCATGGCGCCGATGGAGCCGATGGTCTCCGCCAGGACGGCGGAGGCGCCGCCGTGGAGGAGCCCGTAGGGCTGGGTGTTGCCTTCGACGGGCATGGTGGCCACGACGCGCTCCGCGCTCGCCTCGACGATCTCGACGCCCATGCGGGAGCCGAGGTCGCCGGCGGAGAAGAGCGCCTCCAGGTCGACGCCGAGCCCGGCGTACTGCTCGATGACCTCCGGGGAGAAAAGGCTGGAGGTGGTCTGCTCGCCCATGGACGGTGGCTCCGATCGTCGTCGTTCGGTGTACTGGCCCGTGTTCTACCGGACGGTCAGCGGGGGCCGCCGACCGGGGTGGTCGGTTCCAGCCGGACGACGACGGACTTCGACGCCGGGGTGTTGCTGGTGTCGGCGGTGTGGTCGAGCGGGACCAGGACGTTGGTCTCCGGGTAGTAGGCGGCGGCGCAGCCGCGGGCCGTCGGGTAGTGGACGACCCGGAAGCCCTCGGCGCGGCGCTCGGTGCCGTCGGTCCACTCGCTGACGAGGTCGGTGTGGGCGCCGTCGGTGAGGCCGAGTGCGGCGGCGTCGTCGGGGTGGACGAGGACGACGCGGCGCCCGCCCTTGATACCGCGGTAGCGGTCGTCGAGGCCGTAGATGGTGGTGTTGTACTGGTCGTGCGAGCGCAGCGTCTGTAGCAGCAGCCGTCCCTCGGGAACGTGCGGGTACTCCAGGGGCGCGGCGGTGAAGTGGGCCCGCCCGGTGGCGGTGGGGAAGCTGCGGGAGTCGCGCGGGGCGTGCGGGAGGGTGAAGCCGCCGGGGCGGCGCACCTTGACGTTGAAGTCGTCGAAGCCGGGGACCACCCGGGAGATGCGGTCGCGGATCCGGTCGTAGTCGACCTCGAGCTCCTCCCAGGGCACCCGGCTGTCCGGGCCGAGGACGGCACGGGCGAGGCGGCAGATGATGGCGGGCTCCGACAGCAGGAGGGGGCCCGCGGGCTCCAGGCCGCCGCGTGAGGCGTGCACCATGCCCATGGAGTCCTCGACGGTGACGAACTGCTCGCTGGCCGCCTGGACGTCCCTCTCGGTGCGGCCCAGCGTGGGCAGCATCAGGGCGCGGGCGCCGGTGACCACGTGGGAGCGGTTGAGCTTGGTGGACACGTGAACGGTGAGGCGGCAGCGGCGCATGGCGTCCTCGGTGACGTCGGTGTCCGGTGACGCGGCGACGAAGTTGCCTCCCATGGCGAAGAAGACCTTGGCCCGGCCGTCGCGCAGGGCGCGGATGGCGGCGACGGTGTCGAGTCCGTGCTCGCGGGGCGGGGCGAAGCCGAACTCCTTCTCCAGGGCGTCCAGGAAGGCGGGCGCGGGCTTCTCGTAGATGCCCATGGTGCGGTCGCCCTGGACGTTGCTGTGGCCGCGGACGGGGCACACGCCGGCGCCGGGGCGGCCGATGTTGCCGCGCAGGAGGAGGAAGTTGACGACTTCCTTGATGGTGGGCACGGAGTGCTTGTGCTGGGTGAGGCCCATGGCCCAGCAGACGATGACGCTCTTGGCGTCGAGGACCATGGCGAGCAGCCGGTCGATGTCGGACTTCGGCAGTCCGGTGGCGCGCAGCACTTCGCCGGGGTCGGTGGCGCGGGCGGCGGCCGCGCACTCCTCGAAGCCGTGGGTGTGGCCGGCGATGAAGGCCTGGTCGAGCACGGTGCCGGGCGCCTTGTCCTCGGCCTCGAGAAGGGCCTTGTTGAGGGCGCGGAAGAGTGCCTGGTCCCCGCCGAGCCGGATCTGCAGGAAGAGGTCGGCGAGCGGGGTGCCGCCGCCGGCCAACCCCTTGGGGGTCTGCGGGTTCTTGAAGCGCTGCAGGCCGGCTTCGGGCAGCGGGTTGACCGTGACGATCTTCGCGCCGCCGGCCTTGGCCTTCTCCAGGGCGGAGAGCATGCGGGGGTGGTTGGTCCCGGGGTTCTGCCCGGCGACGATGATCAGGTCGGCGCGGTACAGGTCCTCGAGCAGGACGCTGCCCTTGCCGATGCCGATGGTCTCCGCGAGCGCCGAGCCGGACGACTCGTGGCACATGTTGGAGCAGTCGGGCAGGTTGTTGGTGCCGAACTCGCGGGCGAAGAGCTGGTAGAGGAAGGCGGCCTCGTTGCTGGTGCGGCCGGAGGTGTAGAACACGGCCTCGTCGGGGCTCGCCAGGCGGTTCAGCTCGTCGGCGACGATCTCGAAGGCGCGCTCCCAGGGGACGGGCTCGTAGTGGTCGGCGCCCTCGGGCAGGTACATGGGCTGGGTGAGGCGGCCCTGCTGGCCGAGCCAGTAGCCGCTGCGCCGGGCGAGGTCGGCGACGGGGTGCGCGGCGAAGAAGTCCGGGGTGACCCGGCGCAGGGTGGCCTCCTCCGCGACGGCCTTGGCGCCGTTCTCGCAGAACTCGGCGGTGTGCCGGTGCTCCGGCTCGGGCCAGGCGCAGCCGGGGCAGTCGAAGCCGTCCTTCTGGTTGACCTTGAGGAGGGTCAGCGCGGTACGGCGCACCCCCATCTGCCGCTGCGCGACGCGGAGGGTGTGCCCGATGGCCGGGAGCCCCGCAGCTGCGTGCTGCGGGCCGCTGACCTCGGGTGCGTCCTGGACGGGGTCGCCTGCGGGTGCTTTGCCTGCCATGGGAGCGATCCTGCCACGACGAGGCGCGGGACGGGCAGTGTCGGTCGGGCGTGGGAGGATCGGTGACGTGGCAGCAAAGGCAGAGAAGACGAACGCAGCGACCGGCACCGCACCCCGGGAGGGTGGGCGGCCCCGGTTGCTGCTGCTGGACGGGCACTCGCTGGCGTACCGGGCGTTCTACGCGCTGCCGGTGGAGAACTTCAACACCACCACCGGCCAGCCGACCAACGCGGTGTACGGCTTCGCTTCGATGCTGGCGAACACGCTGCGTGACGAGCAGCCGACGCATCTGGCGGTGGCGTTCGACGTCTCGCGGCGCACGTGGCGTCTGGAGGAGTTCCCGGAGTACAAGGCGACCCGGTCCGCGACGCCGGACGAGTTCCGCAGCCAGGTGACGCTGATCGGTGAGCTGCTGGACACGATGAACGTGCGGCGTTTCGCCACGGAGGGCTACGAGGCGGACGATGTGATCGCCACGCTGGCCACGCAGGCGGAGGCGCTGGGGTACGAGGTGCTGATCGTCACCGGCGACCGTGACTCCTTCCAGCTCGTCTCGGACCACGTCACGGTGCTGTACCCGACGAAGGGCGTCTCGGAGCTGACCCGGTTCACCCCGGGGAAGGTCGAGGAGAAGTACGGGC
This sequence comes from Actinacidiphila sp. bgisy167, assembly GCF_965342175.1. Taxonomy (GTDB): domain Bacteria; phylum Actinomycetota; class Actinomycetes; order Streptomycetales; family Streptomycetaceae; genus Actinacidiphila. Next base: position 60,677 of record NZ_CBDRBL010000024.1, on the reverse strand, counting down.
TCACCCCGGCGCAGTACCCGGACTTCGCGGCGCTGCGCGGCGACCCGTCCGACAATCTGCCGGGCATCCCGGGTGTCGGTGAGAAGACCGCCGCCAAGTGGATCAACCAGTTCGGCTCGTTCGCGGCGCTCGTGGAGCGCGCGGACGAGGTGAAGGGCAAGGCGGGCGAGAATCTTCGCGCCCACCTGGAGTCGGTGAAGCGCAACCGCCGGCTGACGGAGCTGGTGCGGGACGTGGAGCTGCCGTGCGGGCCGCAGGAGCTGGAGCGGCAGCCGTACGACCGGGATGCGCTCAACGTGGTGCTGGACACCCTGGAGTTCCGTCATGCCAATTTCCGGGAGCGGCTGTACGCGGCCGATCCGGGTGCCGCGCAGGAGGGCGCGCGCGAGGTCGCCGGCGGCGTCGCCGTGGAGGGCCGAGTGCTGGCCGCCGGCGAGCTGGCGGACTGGCTGGTGGAGCACGCCGGCGGGACGCTGGGCGTCGCGACGGTCGACGCGTGGGCCCTGGGCGCGGGGAGCGTGTCCGAGGTGGCGCTGGCGACGGCGCAGGGGCCGGCGGCATGGTTCGACCCGGCGGAGCTGGACGAGAAGGACGAGCGGGCCTTCGCGGCGTGGCTGGCGGACGCCGCCCGGCCGAAGGTGCTGCACAACGCGAAGAACGGGATGCGGGTCCTCGCCGAGCACGGCTGGAGCGTGGACGGGGTCGCGATGTGCACGGCGCTCGCCGCGTACCTGGTGAAGCCGGGCCGTCGTTCGTTCGCGCTGGACGATCTGTCGGTGGAGTACCTGGGCCGGGAGCTGGCGCCCGCGGGCGGCGAGGACGGCCAGTTGGCCTTCGGAGCCGACGAGGAGGCCGAGGCCGAGGCTTTGATGGTGCAGGCCCGCACCGTGCTGGATCTGGGTGAGGCCTTCGCCGCACGGCTGGAGCAGGACGGCGCCATGCGGCTGCTGCGCGAGGTGGAGCTGCCGACCTCGGCGCTGCTGGCGCGCATGGAGCGGGCGGGCATCGCCGCGGACCGCGAGCATCTGGAGCGCCTGGAGCAGCGGTTCGCGGGCGAGGTGCAGCTCGCCGTGAAGGAGGCGCACGCCGCGGTCGGGCACGAGTTCAACCTGGGCTCGCCCAAGCAGCTGCAGGAGGTGCTCTTCGGCGAGCTGGGGCTGCCCAAGACGAAGAAGACCAAGACGGGTTACACCACCGACGCCGACGCGCTGGCGTGGCTGGCGGCGCAGACCGAGCACGAACTTCCGGTGATCATGCTGCGGCACCGGGAGCAGGCGAAGCTGCGGGTGACGGTGGAGGGGCTGGTCAAGACGATCGCTCCGGACGGGCGGATCCACACCACGTTCAGCCAGACCGTGGCGGCCACGGGCCGACTGTCGTCGACCGACCCCAATCTGCAGAACGTGCCGGTGCGCACCGACGAGGGCCGGGCGATCCGCCGCGGCTTCGTCGTCGGCGAGGGCTACGAGTCGCTGCTGACCGCCGACTACAGCCAGATCGAACTGCGGGTGATGGCGCATCTGTCGGAGGACGAGGGGCTGATCGCGGCCTTCGACTCCGGCGAGGATCTGCACACCACCGTCGGCAGCTACGTCTTCTCGGTGCCGCCGGAGCGGGTGGACGCCGAGATGCGCCGCAAGATCAAGGCGATGTCGTACGGCCTGGCGTACGGGTTGTCGGCCTTCGGCCTGTCGCAGCAGCTGGGCATCGAGGCGGCCGAGGCGCGCGGCCTGATGGACACGTACTTCCAGCGCTTCGGCGGCGTGCGGGACTATCTGCAGCGCGTGGTGGAGGAGGCGAGGGTCACGGGCTACACGGAGACGCTCATGGGCCGCCGCCGTTACCTCCCGGACCTCAACAGCGACAACCGGCAGCGCCGCGAGATGGCCGAGCGGATGGCGCTGAACGCGCCGATCCAGGGCTCGGCCGCCGACATCGTCAAGATCGCGATGCTGAAGGTGGACGCGGCGCTGGCGAAGGAGGGGCTGCGCTCCCGGCTGCTGCTCCAGGTGCACGACGAAATCGTGGTCGAGGTCGCCCCCGGCGAACAGGCCGCGGTGGAGGAGCTCGTCCGCCGCGAGATGGCGGCTGCCTATCCGTTGCGGGCGCCCCTGGACGTCTCCGTGGGCGTCGGCCCGGACTGGGAGTCGGCGGCCCACTGACGGGACGTTCCCGGCTCACTGACGGGACGTTCCCGGCTCACGACGGCCGTGCCGCGAGGCGCGGGTCTCCGGCGCCCTCCTGAACTGAGCGCGCCAGGGAGGCGGGTGGCACGGTCGGCCCCAGCATGGGGTGCCGGGGGTGCCGACGCGGGCCGGCGGCTGACGGCTGGCGGCCGGCGGCTGGCGCGAACGGGGCGGGGTGCTGCCGGTGCCCGGGTGCCGGGTTCGTCTCGCGCCTTTAGGGCGCACAGCGGCGGCTGCGGACGGGAGCCCGGAGCCGGACGGGCACGCGCGCCCTGCGGAGCGCCGCAGGCTCACCGGGCGGCGGGCCTCGGCGGTGTGCGGGTCGGCTTGTGCGGGGTTCAGGCGCCCGAGCGGGTGGGGCTTTCCGGCACCTGCGGCCTCGTTGCCGTCCGCGGGTGCAGATGGCCGCTTCCACGCCTACTCCTGGTGGTGGGCGCGCCCGCCGTGACCCGCGTCTGCGACTCTTCGTAGTGCCGGTGAAGGGGTGGGCTGGAGATCGGGCCCGCTTTCGCCGATATGTCCTTGCGGAACCGGGCCCGATCCCGAAAACCGGTCAGCCGGGCCCGCCACCCGCACGGGAATCACCCGCAGACGCGGGTTACGGCGGGCGCGCCACCCACCGAGCGTGGGCGTGGCAACCGGCCGCCTCTACCCGCGGACGGTGACGAGACGGAAGTCGCGAACAACCGGCCACGCGCCGGCGCCTGAACCCCCACCACCGAACCACCCGCACACCGGCGCCGACCCCAAGCAGGCACGCTCCCCTCCGCAGCCCGCATCCTTGCGCCCGACAGACGCGAGACGGCGCGAGAGCCCCAGCACTCCAGCCGCCCGACCTCCACCGCGATGCGCCCGCTTCAACTCCGTTGCGGGCGGAGTTCTTCCATGGCTCACCGTGAACGACATGCGGCCTCTTCAGGAATAGCTGGTTCCAGCCAGTTTGCGACGTCCCGGACGGTGGCTCTGTTCGAGAAGTTGACGTAGGGTCGCCACGGTCGCCCCGTGCGCAGAGGGGGCGACACGGCTTTCGGGAGGGGCACCGGGTATGCGAGCGCGGTACGGACGGCGGATCCGCAGGGGAGTCGCGGGCACCGCGGTGGCCGCCGCGGCCATGGCGGCGCTGACGGGTTCCCAGGCTCCCGGACTGCTGCCGGGCCTTCTCAACGCCAGTGCCGGCGCGCCGATCACGCCCCCTCCGGGCGACCCCATCGACGGCGGTACGACCGAGTACCTGACCGAACTCCCGCCGCTCAACACGCCTGCCCCGGGCAGCTCCCCCACCCCGAGCACCGGCGGCAGCAGCGTGACCCCTGAGGGCACCGGCCTGCCCGCGTCCGTGCTGGAGGCCTACCGCAGGGCCGAGACGGCCCTCGCCGCCAGCGACCCGGGATGCCACCTGCGCTGGGAGTTGCTGGCCGCTATCGGCCAAGTCGAGTCCAACCAGGCGCGCGGCGGGAACGTCGACGCGTCAGGCACCACGCTCTCCCCCATCCTGGGCCCCCAGCTCAACGGCAACGGCTTCGCGAACATCACCGACACCGACGACGGCGCATGGGACGGGGACACCGTCCACGACCGCGCGGTCGGTCCGATGCAGTTCATTCCGTCGACCTGGCGGACCTGGGGCGCCGACGGCAACGACGACGGAGTCAGCGACCCCAACAACATATTCGACGCGGCGCTCGCCGCCGGCCGCTACCTCTGCGCGGGCAACCGCGACCTGTCGGTCGAGAGCAACCTGCACCAGGCGATACTGGGCTACAACCACTCGACCGCCTATCTGAACACCGTCCTGACCTGGTACGAGCACTTCCGCAAGGGCCCCGTCGTCTCCGTCCCCGACATCGGCGGCGCGGGCAGTGACACACCGGTGAACCCGCCGTCCTCGTCGTCCTGGCCCTCCGTCTCCCCCTCGCCGACGAAGTCCCCGAGCGCGAGCACCTCGCCGCGGCCGACAGGCAAGCCCAGGCCGACCGTGTCCGCCAGCGGCACGATCGGGGTCCCGTCGATCAGCCACCCGCCGACGGCATCCCCCACGGGCTCCCCGACGACAAGCCCGACCACGAGCCCGAGTCCGACCACGAGCCCCACCACGAGCACGAGCCCCACCACGAGCCCGAGCCCGACGACAAGCCCGACCACGAGTCCTACGGGCGAGCCGACATGCCCGACGGAATCCGCCACGCCCACCGCGAGCCCCACCGGTACGGCCTCCCCGTCGCCGACCGGCACCCCGGACCCGTGTGCGACGGCCTCCCCCGACGGCAGCCCGTCGCCGGAGGAGACCGAGGGCGGCGCCGCCTCGGGCTCGGTCCGCTGACGCGGCGCGAACGTCTCGCCACGACACCCGGTCGGCGCCGCGTTCCGGCGCGGCCGTCCGCTCGGCCCTCGCCCGCCGGTCCGTCGGGGCTGACACCGCTTCCGACGCCACCGCCCGGCCAGGGATGCCGACGGCGTCCGCGACGTCAGCGGTGCGAAGAGGAGTCGTCCTCGCCGACGCGGTGCACGCGCACCAGGTTGGTCGTCCCCGGGACCCCGAGCGGCGAGCCCGCCGTGATGACGATGGTGTCGCCCACCTGGCAGCGGCCCATCCGCAGCAGCTGCTCGTCGACCTGGTCGATCATCTCGTCGGTCGTCTGCACCGTCGGCCCGAGGAAGGTCTCCACGCCCCAAGTGAGGCTGAGCTGCGCGCGGGTGTCCGGCTCGGGGCTGAAGGCGAGCACGGGGATGGGCGAGCGGTAGCGGGAGAGCCGCCGGGCGGTGTCGCCGGACTGGGTGAAGGCCACCAGATACGCGGCGTCGAGGAAGTCGCCCATCTCCGCTGCCGCGCGCGCGACGGCGCCGCCCTGGGTGCGGGGCTTGTTCTGCTCCGTCAGCGGCGGAAGGCCGGCCGCGAGCATGTCCTGCTCGGCGGCGGCGACGATCCGGCCCATGGTCCTGACCGTCTCGACGGGATGCTTTCCGACGCTGGTCTCGCCGGAGAGCATGACCGCGTCGGCGCCGTCCACGACGGCGTTGGCGACGTCCGAGGCCTCGGCGCGGGTGGGGCGCGAGGAGTCGATCATCGACTCCAGCATCTGCGTCGCGACGATCACCGGCTTGGCGTTGCGCCGCGCGAGCGCGACGGCGCGCTTCTGCACCAGGGGCACGGCCTCCAGCGGCATCTCGACGCCGAGGTCGCCGCGGGCCACCATGATCCCGTCGAACGCGGCGACGATCTCCTCGAGGTTGTCGACCGCCTGCGGCTTCTCGATCTTGGCGATGACGGGGACCCGGCGGTCCTCCTCGCGCATGACGCGCAGCACGTCCTCGGCGTCGCGGCCGCTGCGGACGAAGGACAGCGCGATGATGTCGGCACCGGTGCGCAGCGCCCAGCGCAGGTCCTCGACGTCCTTCTCGGACAAGGCGGGCACGGAGACCGCGACACCAGGGAGGTTGAGCCCCTTGTTGTCGGAGATCAGACCGCCCTCGACGCACAGGGTGCGGACCCGCGGGCCCTCGACGCCGGTGACCTCCAGGGTGACGCGGCCGTCGTCGACGAGGATCCGCTCACCGCGCGTGACGTCGGCGGCGAGGCCCTTGTAGGTGGTGCCGCAGATCAGACGGTCGCCCTCGACCTCCTCGGTGGTGATCGTGAACTCGTCACCGCGTTCGAGGAGGACGGGGCCCTCCGCGAAGCGTCCCAGCCGGATCTTCGGGCCCTGCAGGTCCGCGAGGATCCCGACGCTTCGGCCGCTCTCTTCGGCGGCCTTGCGCACGCGCCGATAACGCTCCTCGTGGTCGGCGTGGCAGCCATGGCTCATGTTCAGGCGGGCGACGTCCATACCGGCTTCTACCAGGTCCTTGATCTGGTCGTAGGAGTCGGTGGCGGGCCCGAGGGTGCAGACGATTTTTGCTCGGCGCATGGAGCGAGCCTATGACCTACTTCACAGTAAGAAGCGTGTGGGGGCGACCGTGGAACATCAGCCGGAGGGGTGACGATTGACGAGTGGTCAAGTGAGCCATAATCCGCTCCGATGAGCGCCCCGTGGGCGCATCGCGACGCGGCGCTCAGGACGACAGGTCGGGTGCTGTCATCGTGAAGTGTGCGGTGACCTGCGCGTACACGCTCTGCCGTTCCGGCTCCAGGTCAAGGGCCCGGACGGCCTCCTCGGCACCGCCGCGCGCCGCGAAGGCTGCCGTCCGCATCGCCGGGTGGGCACGGAAGGGCGCGGACTGCTGCACCCCCTCGTCGGCCAGTTCGACCAGGGCGACCAGGCGGGCGCCGAGCGCCTGCGCGTACTCGCGGGCGCGCCGCACCGCGTCGCGCGCCGCCTGCCTGCGGGCCTCGCCATAGGCCGGGGAGTCGGGGCGCAGCGACCACCAGGGGCCGTCGAGGCGGGTGAGCTCCAGGTCGGCCAGCCGGGTGGTGAGCTCCCCCAAGGCGGTGAAGTCGACCAGGGCGGCGCCCACGCGCACGCTGCCGTGGTAAGCCCGTACGCGTTCGCCGCGGCCCCGGTCCCGCAGCTCGGGGGTGATCACGAAAGCGCCGGTCTCCAGCTTCTCGACGGCGTCGCCACAGGCCTTGACGAGTTCGAGGACCTGCGCATTGCGGCGGCCGAGGTCGTCCAGCACGGCACGGCGGTCGGTGCCGCGGGCGCTGACGGTGACGGCGATCCGGGCGAGCTCGGGCTCGACCTCGAGCGTCGCCTCGCCCCGCACCCCGATGTGCGGGACCTCGGGGGTCGGGTAGGCCCTGGCCGGTTCTGTGGTCATGTGTCCACCCTGCCAGGCCCACGGGGTGGTGACGAGCCATCTGTTCGCCCCGGCGGGGCTGTTGTCCGGGAGCACCCGAGCGCCAGGATCTACGCGCGTCACCGCAGCCGGTCCACGCGACCGGCGACGATCACCGCGCCCCGAGCGACCGCCGGGCGCGCCTCCGGACTCCAGGAGCCGACACGTGCCGCCGAATCGCAGGGAGGAAGCCAGGGTGCTGACCGGCGCCCGGGTCAAGGCGTACATCTCCCTCTCCGCGAACGACTCCGCGCAGACAGCGCCCGACGCTCCCGTCGGCGTCGCGAAGCTGACGAACACGGGCGGCACGCCGACTACAACGACGACGTGGTCGGCGGCGTCACCTATGACATCGGCATCTCCCGCCCCGCCGGTTCCCGGCTGCCGCACGTGCTCTTCCAGGGCGCACCGATCGACGAGTCGGCCCGCTTCGTGCCGGCACGTCCACCACGACCGGGCCAACGGCGGCGGCGACTTCCCCGCCGCCGCCTCGGCGCCGCGGGTGTGGGCGCACTCCGAGGAGATCCGGAACACCATCAGCACGTGGTGCGGAACGGCTCCGTCGACCCTGCGCGCTTCGCCGCGCAGGACTGGAGGCTGACCAGCGGCGGCGTGCCGGTCTTCTGGAGCCGCGCCTGCGGGCGCCGGCAGTCGCCGGTGCGGGAGGAGGCCAGGTGCGGGGCGCGCACATGGCCTCCGGCGTGCCGCGGGCCGCGGGCGCGGACGCCGTGCAGGCCGGGCGCGCGCGGCGGGCTCAGACGGGCACGTGTTCCAGCAGCACACGGCGCAGCTCCCGGGCGGCGCGCGGGGGTTCGACGTCCTTGCGGTGCGCCAGGGCGACCGTGCGCTGCAGCCCTGGGGCCTCGAAGGGGGTCGTGCGCAGCCGGGGGCGGCGTCCGGCCACCATGCCGGGGACGACCGCGGGCCCGAGTCCGGCCTCGACGAAGCCCAGGACGGCGTCCATCTCGCCGCCCTCGATCGCGAACCGCGGCTCGAAGCCGGCCGCCCGGCACGCGGCGACGGTGAGGTCGCGCAGGTCGTAGCCGCTGCGGAACATCACCAGCGGCCGGTCCCTGAGGTCGCCGATCCGGATGGCGGGGCCCTCGCAGGGGGGCGGCCCGTCCACGGCGGTCACCACCACCAGGTCCTCGTGGAGCAGCGGTGTGGCGTCCAGAGCCGGGTCGTGGCTCTGCAGCGGCAGGACGATCAGGGCGAGGTCGAGGCTTCCGGAGGCCAGCTCGCGCACCAGGTCGCGTGAGCCGCCCTGCTCGACGACCAGCCGGATGCCGGGGTAGCGGTCGTGGAAGTCGCGCAGCACGTCGGGCAGCAGGCCGGTGGCGAGGCTGGGGGTGGCGCCCAGGCGCACCCGGCCGCGGCGCAGGTGCACCAGTTCCTGGACCTCCTGGGTGGCGGTCTCGGTGTCGGCGATGATGCGGCGCGCCAGCGGCAGCAGGGCCTCGCCGGCGTCGGTCAGGGCGATGTTGCCGCGGGCGCGGCTGAACAGGCTCGCCCCGAGCTCTCGCTCCAGGGCCTTGATCTGCTGCGAGAGCGAGGGCTGCGCGACGTGGACGCGCTCGGCGGCGCGGGTGAAGTGCCGGGTGTCGGCGACCGCGAGGAAGTACACGAGTTGCTGCAGCTGCATAGCCGCACCATAACCCCGGATAGGCGTGTCCTATCGAAACAAGCTGGAACATGTCTTGGACCTGTCGTCGCAGGTCCGCCTAGCGTCAGGCGTATGGCTGTGGCGACGACGAGGACGAAGGAGACGGAGAGGACGACGGCACCAGGCCGCCGTCCGTCGCTCCTTGGGGCACTGTGGGGCTCGACCGTGGGCAAGAAGGCGGTCATGGCCGGGACCGGCGTGATCATGCTGCTGTTCCTGGTCGCCCACATGCTGGGAAACCTGAAGATCTTCTTCGGCCCGGAGGAGTTCAACGGGTACGCGGCGTGGCTGCGCACCATCGGCGAGCCCGCCCTGCACAACAGTTGGTACCTGTACATCCAGCGCACCGGTCTCGTCGTCGCCGTGGTGCTGCACGGTGTCGCCGCCTACCAGCTCAGCCGACGCGACATCAGGGCGCGCCCGGCGAAGTACGAGCACAAGAGGCAGCGGGCCAGCTACGCGACCCGCACGATGCGCTGGGGCGGTGTGATCCTCGGGCTCTACATCGTCTGGCACATCCTCGACCTGACCATGCTCACCGTGAACCCGCTGGGCAAGGAGCACCACCCCTACGAGAACATCGTGGCCGACTTCCGGATCTGGTGGGTGAACGTCGTCTACATCGTCGCGATGCTCGCCCTCGGCCTGCACATCAGGCACGGCTTCTGGAGCGCCGCGCAGACCCTGGGGGCGGTGAACAAGCGCCGCGACCGCGCGCTGAAGATCACGGCGAACGTGCTGGCGGCCTCGCTGACGGCGGGCTTCCTCGTCGTACCCGTCGCCGTGATGACCGGATGGGTGGAGTGACCATGGACTACCGACTGGGCGAGCCGATCGCCGACACCAAGGCGCCGGACGCGCCGATCGCGGAGCGCTGGGACCGCCGCAGATTCGAGGCGAAACTGGTCAATCCGGCCAACCGCCGCAAGCACACGGTGATCGTGGTCGGCACCGGGCTGGCGGGCGGCTCCGCGGGGGCGACGCTCGCGGAGCAGGGCTACCACGTCGTGCAGTTCTGCTACCAGGACTCACCGCGCCGGGCGCACTCCATCGCCGCTCAGGGCGGCATCAACGCCGCGAAGAACTACCGCAACGACGGCGACAGCGTGCACCGCCTGTTCTACGACACCGTCAAGGGCGGCGACTTCCGCGCCCGCGAGTCCAACGTGCACCGGCTCGCCGAGGTGTCGGTGCAGATCATCGACCAGTGCGTGGCGCAGGGCGTGCCCTTCGCCCGCGAGTACGGCGGGCTGCTCGACACCCGTTCCTTCGGCGGCGTCCAGGTCTCCCGGACCTTCTACGCCCGCGGCCAGACGGGGCAGCAACTGCTGCTCGGCGCCTACCAGGCGCTGTCCCGGCAGATCGACGCGGGCAACGTGGAACTGCACCCGCGCACCGAGATGCTCGACCTGATCGTGGTGGACGGCAGGGCCCGCGGCATCGTCGCCCGCGATCTGGTGACGGGCGAGGTGTCGGTGCACATGGGCGACGCCGTGGTGCTGGCCACCGGCGGCTACGGAAACGTCTTCTATCTGTCGACCAACGCCAAGGGCTCCAACGCCACCGCGATCTGGCGGGCGCACCGGCGCGGCGCGTACTTCGCCAACCCGTGCTTCACCCAGATCCACCCGACCTGCATCCCGCGCTCCGGCGACCACCAGTCGAAGCTGACGCTGATGAGCGAGTCGCTGCGCAACGACGGCCGCATCTGGGTGCCGAAGGCCGAGGGCGACACCCGTCCGCCGCACGAGATCCCCGAGGACGAGCGGGACTACTACCTGGAGCGGATCTACCCCTCCTTCGGCAACCTGGTGCCCCGCGACATCGCCTCCCGCGCCGCCAAGAACGTCTGCGACGAGGGCCGCGGCGTCGGCCCCGGCGGCCAGGGCGTCTACCTGGACTTCGCCGACGCGATCGCGCGCATGGGCCGCGCCAAGGTGGAGGAGAAGTACGGCAACCTCTTCGAGATGTACGAGCGGATCACCGCGGAGGACCCGTACACCCGGCCCATGCGGATCTACCCCGCCGTGCACTACACGATGGGCGGCCTGTGGGTGGACTACGACCTGCAGACCACCGTGCCCGGCCTGTTCGCCATCGGCGAGGCCAACTTCTCCGACCACGGCGCGAACCGCCTCGGCGCCAGCGCCCTGATGCAGGGACTGGCCGACGGCTACTTCGTGCTCCCGGCCACGATCAACGACTACCTGGCGCGCGGCCCGCACGACCCCGTGGCGCCGGACCACCCCGCGGTCGCCGAGGCCGTCGCCGATGTCGAGGACCGGCTGAACCTGCTGCTCGCCGTGGACGGCGACCGTACCCCGGACTCGTTCCACCGCGAGCTCGGGGAGCTGCTGTGGGACGAGTGCGGCATGGCCCGCAACGAGGCGGGGCTGCGCAAGGCGCTGGAGCGGATCCCGGAGCTGCGCGAGGAGTTCTGGCGCCGGGTGAAGGTGCCGGGCAGCGGCGAGGCGCTCAACCAGGCGCTGGAGAAGGCCAACCGGGTCGCGGACTTCCTCGAACTCGCCGAGCTGATGTGCCTGGACGCCCTGCACCGCACCGAGTCCTGCGGCGGCCACTTCCGCGAGGAGAGCCAGACCCCGGACGGCGAGGCGCTCCGCGACGACGAGGCCTTCTCCTATGCGGCGGCCTGGGAGTTCACCGGCGCGGGCGAGGCCCCGGTGCTCCACAAGGAGGCCCTCGACTTCGAGTACGTACACCCCACCCAGCGGAGCTACGCGTGAACCTCACCCTGCGCATCTGGCGCCAGCCGTCCGCCGAGGACGACGGCGCCATGGTGACCTACCGCGTCGAGGACATCAGTCCCGACATGTCGTTCCTCGAGATGCTCGACGTCCTCAACGAGGAGCTGATCCTCGCGGGCGACGAGCCCGTCGCCTTCGACCACGACTGCCGCGAGGGCATCTGCGGCGCCTGCGGCATGGTCATCAACGGGCAGGCGCACGGCCCGGAGCGGACCACCACCTGCCAGCTGCACATGCGGCACTTCCAGGACGGCGACACCATCGACGTCGAACCGTGGCGGGCCGCCGCCTTCCCGGTCGTCAAGGACCTGGTCGTCGACCGGTCGGCCTTCGACCGGGTGATCCAGGCCGGCGGCTACATCAGCGTGCCGACGGGCAGCGCGCCGGAGGCGCACGCCACGCCCGTCCCGAAGGAGGCCGCCGACGTCGCCTTCGAGCACGCGGAGTGCATCGGCTGCGGCGCGTGCGTGGCGGCCTGCCCCAACGGCTCGGCGATGCTGTTCACCTCGGCCAAGGTCAACCACCTCAATGTGCTGCCCCAGGGGCAGCCCGAACGCGAGACCCGGGTGCTGGACATGGTCGCGGCCGTGGACGACGAGGGCTTCGGCGGCTGCACCAACACCGGGGAGTGCGCGACGGCCTGCCCCAAGGGCATCCCGCTGCCGTCGATCGCGGCTATGAACCGCGAATACCTGCGGGCCTTGCGGAAGGAGCGGTCGCGGTCCAGGGGCTGACCGGATTGGTGGCCGCGCTGAGCCCGAAGGTCGTGAAGGCCGTGCGGGAGGGCAGCGGATAGGGCTCCTTGCCGGTCACGGCGTTGAGCACGACCGCCGAGCGCCAGGCCGCGAGCCCCAGATCCGGGGCCCCGACACCATGGGTGTGGCGCTCGGCGTTCTGCACGTGGACGGCCGCGCCGGTGCCGGCGACGACCGGGTCCAGCTCGAGCCGATGGCACTCGTCGATGACGGGACGGCCGGACGCGTCGCGGGCGATGTACCCGTCGATCGGGGCGAGCAGCGCGTCGAGGGAGCGCTCGCGGTAGCCGGTGGCGAGGACGACCGCGTTGGTGATGAGGCTGCTGCGGGCGCCCTGCTGCTCGTGCTCCAGATGGAGTTCGACGGCGCCCATGCCCCTGCGGCCGGCCGTGCGGACCGTCACGCCGGGGGTGAGGACGGCGTCCGGCCAGCCGCCGCCCACGGTGCGGCGGTACAGCTCGTCGTGGACGGCGCCGATCGTGCCGTGGTCGATGGCCCGGTGCAGCTGCCACTGGCGGGGCAGGAGGTTGTCGCGAACCGGCTCGGACAGCCCGTGGAAGTAGCGCGTGTAGTCGGGGGTGAACTGCTCGAGGCCGAGCTTGCTGTACTCCATCGGGGCGAACGCGGGGCTGCGGGCGATCCACGTCAGCCGTTCGCGCCCGACGGGCCGGGCGCGCAGCAGGTCGAGGAAGACCTCTGCGCCGGACTGCCCGGAGCCGACGACGGTGACGTGCTCGGCGGCCAGCAGCCGGTCGCGGTGCTCCAGGTAGTGGGCCGAGTGCACGACGGGGACGGCGGGCGCCTCGGCGAGCGGCCGCAGCGGTTCCGGCACATAGGGCGCGCTTCCGACGCCGAGGACGAGGTTGCGGGCGTACGTACGTCCGAGGGCCTCGGCCTGGCCGTCGGAATCCAGCCGCGTGTGGTCCACCTCGAAGACGGCGCGCCGGGCGTTCCAGCGGACGGTGTCGACCTGGTGGCCGAAGCAGGTGCTGGGCAGCGACTCGGCGACCCATCGGCAGTAGGCGTCGTATTCGGCGCGGTGTGTGTGGAAGCGTTCGGCGAAGTAGAACGGGAAGAGCCGCTCGCGGGTCCTGAGGTAGTTCAGGTAGCTCCACCGGCTCGTGGGGTCGACGAGGCTCACCAGGTCGGCGAGGAACGGCACTTGGAGGGTGGCGTCGTCGAGCATCAGCCCCGGGTGCCAGCGGAAGGAGCACTCCTGCTCGTAGAAGGCCGCGCTGAGATACGGGACACCGTCGGCGAGGGCGGCCAGGGACAGATTGCACGGGCCGATGCCGATGCCGAGCAGGTCGAAGGGCTGGTCCTGGTGGGAGTCGTGGTCGTCGATCGTGTTCATCGGGGGGTGCTGCCTTCCTGGTGGGTCGTGCAGACGAGCGTGAGCAGGGCCTGGAGGTCCTCTTGTGTGGTCGCCGGATTGAGCAGGGTGACCTTGAGCCAGAGCCGTCCGTCGGCGCGGGCCCGGCCGAGGACGGCGCGGCCGTCGAGCATGAGCCGGCGGCGGAGGACGGCGACCTCCTCGTCGCCGGCGCCGATGGGGCGGAACAGCACGGTGCTGATGGCCGGGCGGGCCCGCAGGGTCAGTGCGGGATGTCGTTTGACGAGCTCCGCGAGCTGCCGTGCCCGGTCGCAGACCGCCTCCACGAGCCCGCCCAGGCCGCGGCGTCCCAGGGCGCGCAGCGTGACGGCGATCTTGAGCACGTCGGGGCGGCGGGAGGTGCGCAGCGAGCGGCCGAGCAGGTCGGGGAGACCGGCCTCGGTGTCGTCGGCGGCGTTCAGGTAGTCGGCGCGGTGCTCCAGCGGGTGCAGCAGCGCGGCCTCCCGCACCGCGAGCACCCCGGCCGCCACGGGCTGCCAGCCCAGCTTGTGCAGGTCGAGGGTGACGGTGTCGGCCTCCCGCAGACCGGCGAGCCGCGGCGCCTCCCGGTCGCTGAACAGCAGCGGCCCGCCGTACGCGGCGTCGATGTGCAGGCGCGCGCCGTGCTCGCGGGCGGTGCGGGCGAGTTCGGGCAGGGGGTCGATGTCACCGGTGTCCGTGGTCCCCGCGGTGGCGACGAGCAGGGCCGGGCGGTCGTCCGCGGCGAGAACGGCCCGCACGCGCTCGGGGTCGAGCAGGCCGCGGGGGGTGTCCACGAGGACGGGGGGCCGCATTCCGAGCAGCCAGGCGGCACGCGGCACGCTGTGGTGCGCGTTGGCCCCGGCGACGACCCGTACGTCCGGGGCGCCCTCCCGGGCCAGCAGGAGCGCGATCTGGTTGGACTCGGTGCCGCCGGTCGTGACGAGCGCGTCCGGCGCCACCGCATCGGGGTGGACGAGACGGGCCAGGGCGCGGGTGACCTCCGTCTCCAGCGCGGTCGCCGCCGGGGCCTGGTCCCACGAGTCCATCGACGGGTTGAGCGCGCTCGCGGCAAGGTCGGCCGCCACGGCCTCGCCCAGGGGCGGGCAGTGCAGATGGGCGGCGCACAAAGGGTCCGCCGGGTCGGCCGCGCCCTCGGCGACGACCGAGACCAGCGCGCACAGCGCCTCCGCCGCCCCGCTCCCGTCCTCCGGCAGGACCTTCCCCAGCACATGGCCGACCCGCCGTGCCACCGCGCCGGGGCCACCGGCGGGAAGCGGCCCCTTGCGGGCGGCCGCTCCTGCCGCGAGTGCGTCGAGTACGACCTCGACCAACGGGCGCAGCCGGTCCGGCCCTTCACTTCCACCGGCGAGATGGGGTGGCATGGAGTCGGCGCCCTCCGTTGTTGCGGATCACCGGCGCGTGCGCGCTGGGCGACCTGCGTAACGACGCTCCCCCACCTCGGGTGTTGCCCCCGCACCCCGATCGGGTCGCCGCCCCGGCGCACCCGCGAACAGCCCTCACGCCGCAGCGCCGCCCACGCGGTGCCCCACACGCCTGGCGCACGCCCTCTCGCTCGTGCTCGGGCGCCGGCCGTCACCCTGCCGAGCGCCGTTCCGTGTCGCTGCGCGCGGGTCTCGCGGTCCTGCTGCGGGGGGCCGAGCCGGCGGTGCCGGCCCGGTGGATGACGGCCGGCGGCTGCTGTATCTGCGGGCCGTGCCGAAGAAGCAGACGAGGAGACGGCGGTCGCCGTGCGTCGGGCCGGCGTCCTGCCGGGGACGGAGGCTTGCCATGCACGTCGCCGCCACCGCCGGGCACGCAGACCACGGCAAGTCCGCGCGGCTGCGGGCCCTGACAGGGAGGGAGCCCGACCGCTGAGCGCGGGAACAGCGGCGCGGCATGACGCTGGACTCCGGCGCCGCGTGGACAGGGCTGCCCGCCGCCGCGCCGGGCGCTCGTGCCCGGGCACGTCCTTGAGCATGCGACGCACTGGCGTACTCGGCGGTGCTCCCGAGACGGCCCCGGGCCAGGCCCGCGCCGGCGAGGTGCAACGCACCCGCCGCACCCGGCGCACCGGCCGCGGCCCCGCGTCCGGCGTGCCCCGCCGACGACGAGCCGACGGAGCAACCGGCCGTGCCGGCACGGGCCTTCGGGGACCGCCCGGTCAGGCGGTCCGGACGTGCAGGGCGCGGCGCAGGTCGTCGAGCTGGTCGGCGAGGCTGCGGCGCAGGGCGGGGGTGGGGGCGGGCTCGGATGCGCCGGTGCGCAGGCATTCCTCGCCGAGGTCGAGCACCTGGGGCTCGACGACCGCGGCGGGGAAGGCATGGCGGCCGGCGGCTTCGCCCAGAGCCGGGCCGCGGCGGGCCGCGACCGCCACCGCGGCGGGGAAGTAGCGGGGTACGTACTCCCGGACGAGGTCGAGCTGTTCGGGCTGCCAGAAGCCCTGGGCGGTGGCGTTGAAGAGGTAGTTGGACAGGGTGTCGCCGTCGAACATCAGGGCCCACGCGTCCCGCTTCGCCTGCGGGTCGGGCAGCGCGGCCCGGCAGCGGGCGGCTGCCTCCTGGCCGGTGGCGCTGGGGTCGGCGTCCAGTTCGGCGGCGATGTCCTCGGCCGATGCCGCGCCCAGCACGCTGAGCCGGGTGAGGATCTGCCAGCGCAGCTCGGGGTCGAGCACGGGTCCGCCGGGCAGGGTGCCCTCGGTGAGCCAGCCGCGCAGCGAGCCGGTGTCGGCGGTGGAGCCGATGAGCTGGCGGGCCGCGGTCAGCCGCAGTCCGGGGTCCTCGCGGGTGAGCAGGTCGCGGGCGAGCGCCTCCAAGGTGGCGAGCGCGCCGGGACGTTCGGCGGCCGGGAGGTACCGGTCGGCGAGCTGCCCGCGGGCGAAGGTGAGCACGCCCCGGACGACGGCGATGTCGGTCTCGTCCGCCAGGTGGGCCCGGGCGAGGTCGAGGTAGGCCGCGGGCGGGAGTTCGCCGTCGCGGACGAGGTCGCGGGCGGCGTTCCACACCAGGGCGCGGCTGAGCGGGTCCGGCAGCCCGCTCAGCGCGGCGGTCAGGGTCTCCCAGGACCGCGCGTCGAAGCGGATCTTGGCGTAGGTCAGGTCCTGGTCGTTGAGGAGCACCAGGTCAGGGCGGCGGCCGGGACGTACCTCCGGCGTCCCGCCGTCCGCGGGGACGTCGGTCTCGAAGCGTTCGCGCAGCACCAGTCGCGCCGGGTCGGCGCCGGCCCGGTCGTACGCGGCGACGGCGATGCGGTGCGGGCGGCTGCCCTCACGCGTCACGTCGAGCCGCCAGCCTCCGTCATCGTCGCCTTCACCGTCCACGGGGACCGGGGTGAGCCTGTCGACGCCGGTCGTGCGCAGCCAGCGGTCGGCCCAGGCGTGGACGTCCCGGTCGGTGTTGCGGGCGAGGGAGTCGATGAAGTCGGAAAGGGCCGCGTTGCCGAAGCGGTGCCGCGCGAAGTGGTCGTTGATGCCGGCGAGGAACTCCTTGCGGCCGAGCCAGGTGACCAGCTGACGCAGCGCGGAGGCGCCCTTGGCGTAGGAGATGCCGTCGAAGTTGAGCAGCGCCGACGCGGTGTCGGGGACGGCCTCCGGGGCGGGGGCGACGGGGTGGGTGGAGGGACGCTGGTCGGCGTCGTAGCCCCAGCCCTTGCGCGCGACGGCGAAGTCGGTCCACGCGCCGCTGAAGCGGGTGGCCTCGGAGAGCACCTGGTAGCCCATGTACTCGGCGAAGGACTCGTTGAGCCAGATGTCGTCCCACCAGCGCAGGGTGACGAGGTCGCCGAACCACATGTGGGCCATCTCGTGGGCGACGACCATGCCGCGGCTCTGCCGCTCGGTGTCGGTGACGGCGGAGCGGAAGACCATCTCGTCGCGGAAGGTGACCAGACCGGGGTTCTCCATCGCGCCCGCGTTGAACTCGGGCACAAAAGCCTGGTCGTAGGAGTCGAAGGGGTACGGCTCCTCGAACAGCTCGTGGTAGCGGTCGTAGCAGCGCCGGGTGATGTCGAGGAGCTCCTCGGCGTCGGCGTCCAGGTGCGGGGCGAGGGAGCGGCGGCAGTGCAGCCCGAAGGGCAGGCCCGCGTGCTCCGTGCGCACCGAGTGCCAGGGACCGGCGGCGACGGCGAGCAGGTAGGTGCTGATCGGGGGGGTCGGCGCCACGCGCCAGCGGCCTTCGGCCTCCCCGGTGCGCTCGGCGACGCCGTTGCCGAGGACGGTCCATGCCGGGGGCGCGGTCACGGTGACCTCGAAGACGGCCTTGAGGTCGGGCTGGTCGAAGGCGGCGATGACGCGCTGCACGTCGTCAAGGAAGAGCTGGGTGTACAGATACGTCTCGCCGTCGGCGGGGTCGGTGAAGCGGTGCATGCCCTCACCGGTGCGGGAGTACCGCATGTCGGCCTCGACCCGCAGCTCGTGCGGCCCGGCCGGCAGACCGCGAAGCGGCAGCCGGTTGTCGTCCAGGGCGGCGACGTCGAGCGGCCGCCCGTCCAGGACGGCGCTGTGCAGAGCGGCGGGCTTCAGCTCGACGAAGGTGTCGCCGTCGGTCAGGGCGGTGAAGCGGATGACGGTGGTCGATCCGAACACCTCGTCGCCACGGGTGAGGTCCAGGTCGACGGTGTAGTGCTGTACGGAGATCCGGCGTGCGCGGATCTCGGCCTCGGCACGGGTGAGAGCAGGCATGCGCTCATGCTGCCTCATCTCCCTCCCCCGGCGTACGGGGGGCTCCGCATCGACGACCGCAGCCCCGCGAGCAGGCGGCTGGGGATGGCGCGCAGCCGGGCCGGGGTGGGTCCGTGGGCGCCGCCGGCGGAGTCGAACGGGCCAGGGTGTCTCGCGTGGGGGGCGCGGACGCCCCGCGCGCGTCGAGCGGCGGACGGCGACGCCGGTCGCGTGTCCCCGCCGTACGAAGCCGGGGTGCCGGAGTTGGCGTTGCCAGTGCGGGGCTACCGCTGTCCGATATGCCGGTCCCCTGCGCCAGAGCGGCTTGGTGTCGACCGGAAGGAGGGGTTCCGGAGCCGGTCCTTGCCGCCGGAGGGGGAGACCGGGCAGGCTCGGCGGATGATCGCCACCCTGCAGTGCACTGTGATCGACTGCCTTGACCCGTCCACACTGGGCGCCTTCTACCACGGCATCCTCGGCGGGGACCTGGACACCGCTGACCCCTCGTGGGTGGATTTGCGGACCCCGGACGGGACCCGGATCGCCTTCCAGCAGGTGCCCGTCCACCGGCCGCCGCGCTGGCCCGACCCGGAGCACCCCCAGCAGGTCCACCTGGACTTCGAGGTCCCCACCCGCGCCGATGTGGAGCGGGCCCACGAGGAGGTCCTGGCCCTCGGCGCCACCTTCCTGCACGACAGCGGCGGCAAGCGCAGCGGCTTCCGGGTCTTCGCCGACCCGGCCGGGCACCCGTTCTGCCTCTGCTACGGGCAGAGTGCGGAGCCGGCCGTCGCGGGATGAGCGGCGGCCGGCGGGGTCCGCGCCGGCTCCCGCGCGGCCCTCTCGCGGCCCTCTCGCGGGGCCGCCGGTCGGGGGGAGGATCGGCCGGCCCCGGAGGAAGGCCGCAGCCCGTTGTCGGTGGCCACTTGTACGGTGGGTCGCATGCCGGCGCCCGAAGCGACGGCGTCGCGAGCCGTCCGGATCGGGCCTGCGCGATCGATCACGACCGAAGGGGGCCGGCATGGACGCGGGGCGGACGGCGTACGAGTTGCTTGAGCGGGACCCGGACCCCGCGTCGGTGCGCCACGTCACTTTCGTGCCGTTCCTGCCGGGCGGCGGGGTCGGCGCGGTGCGCGGCCGGGACGGGGTGGTACGCCTGCCGTCCGGCGAGGTGCTGCCGGGTGAGGACTGGGGCCTCGACACCGCCGCCCGGGTCCCGCTCGAGACCGCCGGCTACTACCGGCAGCGTGTGCACCCCTTCGCCTGGGACGCGGAGCGTCAGCGGCTCTTCGCCTGGTTGGACGGCGACCGCTACCGGGGCCGGCGGCCGCACGCCGCCGACGCCGACCTGGTCGTGGCCGACGCCGAGACGATCGCGGGTCTGCTCCCCCACGGCCCGGAGCGGCGTGCCGTGCGGGACGCGGCACGCTCCTTCCGGGAGCAGGACGACTCCTCGTACTTCGCCGGCACCCTGCGCCTGCTGGAGCCCGCCTACCTGCGCGCGACCACGCCCGAGGGCGGATCGGGCTTCGGCGGGGGGCCGGGCCAGTGGCGGGCGCGGCGCTCGATGGTGGTCGACGCGCTGCACAAGGACGGCACCTTCCTGGACGTGGGCTGCGCCAACGGGTTGCTGATGGAGTCGGTTCGGCGGTGGGCGGCCGAGCGGGGACGGGTGGTCGAGCCCTACGGTGTGGACTTCGCACCGCGGCTGGTGGAGGTGGCGCGGTGCCGGCTACCCCGGTGGGCGGACCGGGTATCGGTGGGCAACGCGCTGGACTGGCGGCCTGCGGACGGCAGCCGGTTCACCTTCGTGCACGCCCTCGCCGACTGCGTGCCCGGGCACCGGCTGGGCGACCTGGTCGGCAGGCTGCTGGCGGAATTGGTGGAGCCGGGCGGGCGGCTGCTGCTCAGCGTCTACCAGGCGGAGGGCGGCAATGCGCCGACCGCCGCCGAGCGGCTGGCCGCGCTGGGCGTGCCGGTGGCCGGTGCGGCGAGCGGCACGGGGCCGGAGCGCACGGCGACAACGGCCTGGGTCGACGCGTAGGCTCGAAGGGTCGTACGCGTCATCTGCGCTCGGGGAGGCGCCGTGACCGAGCCGTCGTCCCTTCCGGTCGAGCACGGCTTCCCGCACCTGGAGCAGGTGCGGGGCGCCCTGACCGCGCTCTACCGGCGGCTGTCGTACGACACGGTGAGCCGCTTCCCGGCGAGCGTCCGCCCGGAGGCGGTGGCGTTCCCCGCGGACGAGGACCTGCACCTGGGAGCCCAGCGGGTGGCCCGGGCCATCGTGGAGCACTTCCGGTTGCCGCAGGCCCGCATGGTGGTCAGCTTCCGCGAGATGGTGCACGCGGGCAGTGTTGAACTGGCCGCGGGGCCGGAATACTTCGTGGAGTTGCACGCCCGCTTCCGGGAGGACCGGCGCGACGTGGGCGCGGTGCTGGCGCACGAGGTCATGCACGTCTATCTGCACCGGCTCGGCCTGGAGTGCCCCGGGGCGCGGGAGAACGAGATCCTGACGGACACCGCCACGACCTACCTGGGCGCGGGCTGGCTGCTGCTGGACTCCTACCGCGAACAGCCGGCGCTGCGCGGGGAGCGGCTGACCACTACCGCCTCCAAACTGGGCTATCTCACACCAGAGGAGTTCGGCTACGTCCTGGCCAAGCGGGCACAGGCCTTCGGCGACGACATCGAGCCGTGGCTCACCAGCCCGTGGGCCCGGGAGGCCTACCGGGCCGGCCTGCGCGTCGCCGCAGCCGACCTTCGTCATCCGCCGATGGCCGGCTGCGGCTGGGCGGAGCACCGCCGGTACGCCCACGACCGGCGGCGCGGCGGCGCGTATCCGGCGGCCGGATACGCCTTCGAGGGCGGTGAGCCCCAGCGGGTCTCCTTCCCCTGCCCCACGTGCCGGCAGCGGATCCGGGTCCCGGTGCGGGGACGGCTGAGGGCGCGGTGCGGGCTGTGCCGCACGGTGCTGGAGTGCGACACCTGATCCGGCACACCTGCGCGGGCCCCCGGACCCCTGCTCCGCACGCCTCCGCCCCGCGCGCCGGGCTCGTGATCAGCCCGTGGTCGGCCCGTGGATGGCTCGTCAGCCCGTGGCCGGCGCCGCCTCCCGCAGGAAGTCCAGCAGCGCGGCGTCGACCTCCGCCGGGCGCTCCTGCTGGGTCCAGTGGCCGCACCCGGGCAGCACCACCGGTTCGCGCAGCGTGGGGTGGAGCTTCCGCAACGCCGGGATCAGCTCGGACATCCCCGGGAATCCGTAGACGAGGTCGCGGTCGCCGGTGACGTAGAGCGCCGGCACCCGCAGGGCGGCACCGGCCCAGGGGGCGGTCAGCCGCCAGTTGAGGTCGAGGTTGCGGTACCAGTTGAGCCCTCCGGTGAAGCCCGCCTCGGCGTACTCGGCGGTGTAGGCGTCCAGGTCCTCCTCGGTGAGCCACCCGGGGAGCTCGCCGGGGTCCTCGCCCATGTCGAGGAAGCCGCCGCCGGGCGGGACGAGGGGCTGCGCCGGGACCGGGTCGTTGGCGGGGTTGTCGCCGGAGGCGCCGTAGAGGACGTGGCGGAAGGTGCGGCGCGGGTCGGCGGCGAACTCGGCGTCGGCGACCCCGGGCCGCTCGAAGTAGTTCCAGTAGAAGCGGCCGTCGTACAGCTCCCGCATGGACCGCAGCGGAGGCGCGTCGCCGCTGCGCGGGGTCGGCGGGACGCTGAGGCCGGCGACGGCGCGGACGACGTCGGGCCGCAGCAGCGCGGTGTGCCAGGCGACGGGGGCGCCCCAGTCGTGCCCGACGACGACGGCCTGGCTCTCGCCGAGCGCGTGCACGAGGCCGATGACGTCGCCGACGAGGTCGAGGATGGTGTACGCGTCGACGGCCGCGGGCCGTTCGCTGCGGCCGTAGCCGCGCTGGTCGGGGGCGACCACCCGGTAGCCCGCGGCGGCGAGCGGCGCGAACTGGTGGCGCCAGGAGTACCAGCACTCGGGGAAGCCGTGCAGCAGCAGCACGAGCGGGCCCTCGCCCTCCTCCGCGACATGCAGCCGGATTCCGTTCGCTTCGACCGTGCGGTGTTCCACCATGGCGGTCACCCTAGGGGCACGCGCCGGGGGAAGGAGCCGGCCGCGCACGGATCACTCCGAACGGAGCACCGCACCTTCTTGTGCGGCCCGTTCACCGATCGTCACGGTGTGACGATCGGGAAATTCTGGTCGGCGGTGTCCAGCAGCCCGACGAGGGTCGCGACGACCTTCAGGTCCCCCTCGTGCTCGACGCCCTCGAGACGGCCCCCCGCGAGGAGCCGGTGCAGCTCGGGCCGGGTGAGGGTGAGCGTCAGGTCGGCGTGCCGGACGGCGGGGCGCCCGTCCTGGGTGGAGAAGTAGGTGAGGGCGCCGTTGGAGAGGGTCAGGTGCCAGGTGCGGTGCTCGTCGATGAGCCGCCAGTCGATGGTGAGGTGGACGTCCCACGCCTTGGGGCCGTTGACACGGATGGCGAGGGCGTCGATGAGCTGGTCGACGCTGAGGGCGGCCATCACGTCCGGGTTGGCGATGAGAACGGCGGTCCGGGTGACGCCCTGCCGCAGTTCCTGGGCGCCCATCAGGTAGAAGTTGCGCCAGGGGCCGTTCTCGCAGCCGTGTCCCAGGCGCTCGTAGAGCAGGGCCAGTTCCTCCGCCGCGGAGGCGTGCCCGGGGTCGGCGAAGACGGCGTGGTTCAGCAGGGTGACGGCGAACCGCGGGTCGCCCGACTCGGCGTACTGTCTGGCCTTGGCGACGGTGGCGTCGGTGCCGCCGAGGCAGTCCACGTAGCGGCGGGCCTCCGCCACCGGGGGGTGCTGCCACAGGTGGGCCGGGTTGCCGTCGAACCAGCCCATGTAGCGCTGGTAGACGGCCTTCACATTGTGGCTGAGGGAGCCGTAGTACCCGCGGTTGGAGCTCAGCCGTTCCAGGGCGGGGGGCAGGGTCAGCTCCTCGGCGATCTCGGTGCCGGTGAGGCCGCGGTTGATCAGCCGCAGGGTCTGGTCGTGGAGGTAGGCGTACAGGTCGCGCTGGCACGACAGGAGTCGGTGGATGCCCTCGCGCCCCCAGGTCGGCCAGTGGTGGGAGGCGATGACGACGTCGGAGGCGTTGCCGAAGAGGACGAGGGCCTCGTTGAGGTAGTGCGCCCACAGCCGGGCGTCGCGTACCTGCGCGCCGCGCAGGGTCAGGACGTTGTGCATGGTGTGGGTGGCGTTCTCCGCCATGCACAGCACCCGCTTGGCGGGGAGGTGGAAGTTCATCTCGGCGGGCGCCTCGGCCCCCGGGGTGAGCTGGAAGATCATCCGGACGCCGTCGATCGTCTCGTCCTGGCCGGTGCGGGTGACGTGCACGGTCGGCGGGATCAGGGTGACGGTGCCGGTGGAGGCGGTCTGGCCGAGGCCGCAGCCGATCTGCCCGGCGGGGCCCTTGGGCAGTTCGGAGCCGTACATGTACACGGCGCGGCGGGTCATCGCGACCCCGGCGTCGACGCTCTCGCCGGCGGCGTGCTCCAGGAAGCCGGCCGGGGCGAGGACGGGCACCGGGTCGTGCCCGTAGGGCAGGACGCCGCGGGCGCCGCCGAAGTGGTCGACGTGCGAGTGGCTGTAGATGAGGGCGGTGACCGGCCGGTCCCCCCGGTGCTCGCGGTAGAGGGCGAGGGCGGCGGCGGCGCACTCGGCGGAGCGCAGGGGGTCGATGACGATGACGCCGCGGTCGCCCTCGACCAGGGTCATGTTCGACAGGTCCAGGCCGCGCACCTGGTAGACGCCCTCGACGACCTCGAACAGACCCTGCTTGGAGGCGAGCCGGCTCTGCCGCCACAGGCCGGGGTGCGCCGTGTCGGGGCACGGGCCCTGGAGGAAGGAGTAGGCGTCACCGTCCCAGACGACCCGGCCGTCGCTGTCGGTGACACGGCCGGGGGTGAGGGCGCCGAGGAATCCCCGGTCGGCATCGGCGAAGTCCGTCGTGTCCTCGGGTGCGCCGGGTGCGAGAGCCGTCATGACGACACAATGTCAGCGTTCCGCCTGAATTGTCACGTTCAGGTGCGCCACCAGCGGCGCGGTTCCCCCCTTCCCGCCTTCACCGTCCCGGGCGGGTCCGTACGGGCTCGCAGCAGCGGGTCGCCTTTCCAGTCAGTCCCGGGCGGCACGGCCGAGACCGTGCAGACGCCCACGACGATCAGGGATGCCACTGCTGCGGCGCCGATCCGCACCACGCGGGCGCGACGCCAGCGGCCGATCTCCGCACTGACCAGCACAGCCGCGAGGAGTCCGGTGCCGCCACCATCGGCACGGGGACTTTGTCCACGAGAACCGGCAGCACATGTTCACCAGTTTCGATAGCACGGAGCGGTCCGGAATCTTCGAACGCCGTTGGCCTGATGACACCTATCAGGCCTCGCGCCTAAGGTGTGCCGGTGATCTTCAGAAGGAAGCAGAACGCCGCAGACCTGGCCGCCGTCATCTCAGAGCTGGAGCAGGCAGTGGCCGCTCGCGACGGTGGCCGCACCGAACGTGCGTTCAACGCGGCAGCGAGTGGTCTGCAGTCGGCGACGGACACTGAATGCGTGGCGGTGGGACCCCGGTTGGCCGCGCTACTCCCCGCCTTTCCGCCCACCGGTCCGCGCCCGACGCTGGCGACGATGGCCGGCTTCTGCGTGGAACGGGGTGCCGATCCGGTGGCCTGTGCGGAGCCGGTCCTCGATGGCACCCATCGGGACCTGCTCGATGCCCTGGAGTTCGCCCGCCGCTGGGCCGCCGCCGGCGGTGCCGGGGACGAACTGCCAGAGGCCGACGAGAAGATCATCGACGACGCGCTGATGGCCCGGCTGGGTGGTGAGGCGCACGAGGCGTTGCGGTTGGCGCTGGCCTGGTGCTCGGTCGAGCAGTGGCAACCCCCCGCGCTGGCCGTGCTGTGCCGCAGCACCGAGGTGCGCCGTCGGCACGCATCCACGCTCCTCCCCGCCTGTCGCAACCTGGCGGCCCTGGAGCGGCACGACCTCAAGTGCCTGGCCTACGCGCTGGCGATCCTGGACGACGAGCCCCTGGTGGTGCTGCACCGGCCCACCGGAACCGGGTTCGAAGTGCGCATCAGCGGCATCGGGGACAACTTCCAGTTGCACACGCTGCTCGCCCACGTGCTCGTCGGCGGCGGTCACGTACCCGGCACCGCACCGTCGGCAGAGAGCGTCCGCCTGGCCACGGACCCCGAGCCCGCCCAGGGGCGCACCGGGACCGTCGCGACCGGGGCCTTTGAACTCCTCGCCCCGGACGGAGAGCGGATCTGGAACGAGGGACTACCCGACGACATCCCCGTTGTGGAGGGACGCCGCCTACTCGTGCTGGACGAGCCGATGTATCCGCGCAGTTGGAACGCCGACCGGTTCTTCCCGATGCTCCCCGGGACGGCCGAACTGACTGGTGTGCTGTCCGCCGACGAGGTCCAGACCTGGTTCACCTCCACCTGCTGGACGTCCTGACCCGCTCGCCCGGCGCCACCGCTCGGCGTCGGCTGCTGCCTCGGCCAGAAGTCGGGACTCGGGCCTGGCGTCTATCGAACAAGAAGCGCGCCAGGGTGCTGTCCACATCGCTGAACATCTGCTGTCGATTTCCGTGAGCAGAATCAGTCCCCGATGCTCGAACCGGTGTGCAGACCCGGTCGGCCTCGCCGGCCCCTCGTGGCCCTGCGCCCGGAGGGGATCAAGCTTCACGTGCGGCCCGGGCCTGCGGGAGATCATCACCGCGACCGTGATCGTTTTGTGACCGACTCCCAGGCCGAATCCGGGCGCGGCGGTGCGATGCCGCGGAGCACGCCCAGGAACCCCGTCGGTCGGCGGAGGGAGCACGGTTCCGGGCGGAACGCACTGCGGCGCCCGCCCCCGGTCGGGTGGGGGCGGGCGCCGCGTTCCGTTCCGTACGCCGTTGTACGGGACGTCTGCGAGGTGACGGGGTCAGACCGTCAGCGGGCGATCCGTCGGGCGGATCGGGGCCGGCAGGACGCTCGCGCCGGTGAGGTAGTGGTCCACCGCGCGGGCGGCGGAACGGCCCTCGGCGATGGCCCACACGATCAACGACTGGCCGCGGCCCGCGTCACCGGCGGCGAAGACGCCGTCCACGTTGGTGGCGAAGTCCTTGTCGCGGGCGATGTTGCCGCGTGCGTCGAGCTCCAGGCCCAGCTGCTCGACCAGGCCGTTCTTCTGGTCGGTGCCGGTGAACCCCATGGCGAGGGTGACCAGTTCGGCCGGGATGACCTTCTCCGTGCCGGCCTGCGGCACGAACTTCCCGTCCTGGAACTCGACCTCGACCAGGTGCAGCGCCTTGACGTTGCCGTCCTCGTCGCCCTCGAACCGCACGGTGTTGACGGCGTAGACCCGCTCGCCGCCCTCCTCGTGGGCGGAGGTGACCTTGTAGGTCATCGGCATGGTCGGCCAAGGCTGGTGCGCCGGGCGGTCGTCCGACGGACGCGGCATGATCTCCAGCTGGGTGACCGAGCGAGCGCCCTGGCGGTGCGCGGTGCCGACGCAGTCGGCGCCGGTGTCGCCGCCGCCGATGACGACCACGTGCTTGCCCTCGGCGGAGACCGGCGGGGCGACGTAGTCCCCCTCCTGCACCTTGTTGGCCAGCGGCAGGTACTCCATGGCCTGGTAGACGCCCTTGAGGTCGCGTCCCTCGACCGGCAGGTCGCGCCACTGGGTGGCGCCGGCGGCGATGACGACGGCGTCGTACCGCTTGCGCAGCGTGGCGCCGTCCAGGTCGCGGCCGATCTCGACACCGGTGCGGAACTTGGTGCCCTCCGCGCGCATCTGCTCGATGCGGCGGTTGATGTGCCGCTTCTCCATCTTGAACTCGGGGATGCCGTAGCGCAGCAGACCGCCGATGCGGTCGGCCCGCTCGTACACCGCGACCGTGTGGCCCGCCCGGGTCAGCTGCTGGGCGGCGGCCAGGCCCGCGGGCCCGGAGCCGATGACGGCGACGGTCTTGCCGGAGAGCCGGTCCGGGGGCTGCGGGGTGACGTCCCCGTGGTCCCAGGCCTTGTCGATGATGGTGACCTCGACGTTCTTGATGGTCACCGCGGGCTGGTTGATGCCGAGCACGCAGGCCGACTCGCACGGCGCCGGGCAGAGGCGGCCGGTGAACTCCGGGAAGTTGTTGGTCGCGTGCAGGCGCTCGCTGGCGGCCTTCCAGTCCTCGCGGTAGGCGTAGTCGTTCCACTCGGGGATCAGGTTCCCCAGCGGGCAGCCGTTGTGGCAGAAGGGGATGCCGCAGTCCATGCAGCGTCCGGCCTGCTTGGTGATGATCGGCAGCAGCCCGCCCGGAACGTAGACCTCGTTCCAGTCCTGCTTGCGCTCCTCGACCGGACGGGTCGGAGCGGTCTCGCGGGGCGTGGTGAGGAAGCCCTTCGGGTCAGCCATGTGCCGCCTCCATCATCTTCGCGACGGTCTCGGACTCGGAGAGCCCGGCTTGCTCGGCGGCGTACTTGGCGGCGAGCACTGCCTTGTAGTCCCTCGGCATGACCTTGCCGAAGCGGGTGAGGGTGCGGCCCCAGTCGGCGAGCAGGCGCTCGGCGACGGTGGAGCCGGTCTCCTCCTGGTGGCGGCGCACCACGTCGTGCAGCCACTTGATGTCGTCGGCGTCCAGTTCCTCGACCTGCACCATTCCGGTGTTGACGTTGCGCGGGTCGAGGTCGAGGACGTACGCGATGCCGCCGGACATGCCGGCCGCGAAGTTGCGGCCCGTCGGGCCGAGGACGACCGCGCGGCCGCCGGTCATGTACTCGCAGCCGTGGTCGCCCACGCCCTCGGACACGACGGTGGCGCCGGAGTTGCGGACGCAGAAGCGCTCGCCGGTGGTGCCGCGCAGGAACAGCTCACCGCCGGTGGCGCCGTAGGCGATGGTGTTGCCGGCGATGGTCGAGTACTCGGCCAGGTGGTCGGCGCCCCGGTCGGGACGGATGATCACCCGGCCGCCGGACAGGCCCTTGCCGACGTAGTCGTTGGCATCGCCCTCCAGGCGGAGCGTGATGCCCCTGGGAAGGAAAGCGCCGAAGGACTGGCCGGCCGAGCCGGTCAGGGTGATGTCGATGGTGTCGTCGGGCAGGCCCGCGCCGCCGTACCTCTTGGTCACCTCGTGGCCGAGCATGGTGCCGACCGTGCGGTTGACGTTGCGGACCTTGACCTGGGCGCGGACGGGGTCGCCGCCCACCAGGGCGTCCTCGGCGAGCGCGATGAGCTCGTTGTCGAGCGCCTTCTCCAGGCCGTGGTCCTGGTCGGTGGTGCGGTGCAGGGCCGCGCCCTCGGGCAGCTCGGGCACGTGCAGGAGCGGGGCCAGGTCCAGGCCCTGGGCCTTCCAGTGGTCGACCGCGGCGGTGGCGTCGATCAGCTCGGCGTGGCCGACGGCCTCCTCGATCGAGCGGAAGCCCAGCTCGGCGAGGAGCTCGCGGACCTCCTGGGCGATGAACTCGAAGAAGTTCACCACGTACTCGGCCTTGCCGGAGAAGCGCTCGCGCAGCACCGGGTTCTGGGTGGCGATGCCGACCGGACAGGTGTCCAGGTGGCACACCCGCATCATCACGCAGCCGGAGACGACCAGCGGGGCGGTCGCAAAGCCGAACTCCTCGGCTCCCAGCAGGGCGGCGATGACGACGTCGCGGCCGGTCTTCAGCTGGCCGTCGGTCTGCACCACGATGCGGTCGCGCAGCCCGTTGAGCAGCAGCGTCTGCTGGGTCTCGGCCAGGCCCAGCTCCCAGGGGCCGCCCGCGTGCTTCAGCGAGGTCAGCGGGGAGGCGCCGGTGCCGCCGTCGTGGCCGGAGATCAGCACGACGTCCGCGTGCGCCTTGGAGACGCCCGCCGCGACCGTGCCGACGCCGACCTCGGAGACCAGCTTCACGTGGATGCGGGCCCGCGGGTTGGCGTTCTTCAGGTCGTGGATGAGCTGCGCGAGGTCCTCGATGGAGTAGATGTCGTGGTGCGGCGGCGGCGAGATCAGGCCGACGCCGGGGGTGCTGTGCCGGGTCCTGGCCACCCACGGGTAGACCTTGTGGCCGGGCAGCTGGCCGCCCTCGCCGGGCTTGGCGCCCTGGGCCATCTTGATCTGGATGTCGTCGGCGTTGACCAGGTACTCCGAGGTGACGCCGAAGCGGCCGGAGGCCACCTGCTTGATCGCGGAGCGGCGCGCTGGGTCGTACAGGCGGTCCGGGTCCTCGCCGCCCTCGCCGGTGTTGGACTTGCCACCCAGCTGGTTCATCGCGATGGCCAGCGTCTCGTGCGCCTCACGCGAGATGGAGCCGTACGACATGGCGCCGGTGGAGAAGCGCTTGACGATCTCGGAGACCGGCTCGACCTCGTCGACCGGGATCGGGGCGCGCTCGCCGTCCTTGAGCCGGAACAGGCCGCGCAGCGTCATCAGACGCTCGGACTGCTCGTTCACCCGGTCCGTGTACTGCTTGAAGATGTCGTAGCGGCGCGAGCGGGTGGCGTGCTGCAGCCGGAAGACCGTCTCCGGGTCGAACAGGTGCGGCTCGCCCTCGCGGCGCCACTGGTACTCGCCGCCGATCTCCAGGCGGCGGTGCGCCGGGGCGATGCCGGAGGCGGGGTAGGCCTTGGCGTGCCGGGCCGCGACCTCCTTGGCGATCACGTCGATCCCGGCGCCGCCGATCTTGGTGGTGGTGCCGTGGAAGTAGGTGTCGACGAAGTCGGCGTCCAGGCCGATGGCCTCGAAGACCTGCGCGCCGCGGTAGGAGGCGACGGTGGAGATGCCCATCTTGGACATCACCTTCAGCACGCCCTTGCCCAGCGCCTTGATCAGGTTCCTGATGGCGACCTCGGGCTCGAGGCCCGAGATGAAGGTGCCCGCGCGCAGCAGGTCCTCGACCGACTCCATCGCGAGGTAGGGGTTGACCGCCGCGGCGCCGTAGCCGATGAGCAGCGCGACGTGGTGCACCTCGCGCACGTCGCCGGCCTCGACCAGCAGGCCCACCTGGGTGCGCTGCTTGGTGCGGATGAGGTGGTGGTGGACGGCGGAGGTCAGCAGCAGCGACGGGATCGGCGCGTGCTCGGCGTCCGAGTGCCGGTCGGAGAGCACGATCAGCCGGGCGCCGTCCTCTATGGCGTCGTCCGCCTCCGCGCAGATCTCGGCGAGCCGCGCGGCCAGCGCCTCGCCGCCGCCGGAGACCCGGTACAGGCCGGACAGGGTCGCGGCCTTGAGGCCGGGCAGGTCGCCGTCGGCGTTGATGTGGATGAGCTTGGCCAGCTCGTCGTTGTCGATCACCGGGAACGGCAGGGTGATGTTGCGGCAGGAGGCCGGCGAGGGCTCCAGCAAGTTGCCGGACGGGCCGACGGCGCTGATCAGGGAGGTGACCAGCTCCTCGCGGATGGCGTCCAGCGGCGGGTTGGTGACCTGCGCGAACAGCTGGGTGAAGTAGTCGAAGAGCAGCCGGGGGCGCTCGGACAGCGCCGCGATCGGCGAGTCGGTGCCCATGGACCCCAGCGGCTCACCGCCGGTCTTGGCCATGGGCGCCAGGATGATCCGCAGCTCCTCCTCGGTGTACCCGAAGGTCTGCTGGCGGCGGGTGACCGAGGCGTGGGTGTGCACGATGTGCTCGCGCTCGGGCAGGTCGTTGAGGTGGATCAGGCCCGCGTCCAGCCACTCCTCGTAGGGGTGCTCGGCGGCGAGCTGCGCCTTGATCTCGTCGTCCTCGATGATCCGGTGCCGGGCCGTGTCGACCAGGAACATCTTCCCGGGCTGCAGCCGGCCCTTGCGCACGACCCGGTCCGGGGCGACGTCGTCCAGCACGCCGGACTCGGAGGCGAGCACGACCAGGCCGTCGTCGGTGACCCAGTAGCGACCGGGGCGCAGGCCGTTGCGGTCCAGGACGGCTCCGACGACGGAGCCGTCGGTGAAGGTCACGCAGGCCGGGCCGTCCCAGGGCTCCATCAGCGTGGAGTGGTACTGGTAGAAGGCGCGGCGGGCCGGGTCCATGGAGTCGTGGTTCTCCCACGCCTCGGGGATCATCATCAGCACGCTGTGCGGCAGCGAGCGCCCACCCAGGTGGAGCAGCTCCAGCACCTCGTCGAAGGTCGCCGTGTCGGAGGCGTCCGGGGTGCACACCGGGAAGATCCGCTCCAGGTCCCCGCCCAGGAGCTTCGAGGCGAGCTGCGACTCGCGGGCCCGCATCCAGTTGCGGTTGCCCTTGACGGTGTTGATCTCACCGTTGTGGGCGACGAAGCGGTAGGGGTGGGCCAGCGGCCAGCTGGGGAAGGTGTTGGTGGAGAACCGGGAGTGCACCAGGGCGATCGCGGTGGCGATGCGCTCGTCGGACAGGTCCGGGAAGAAGGGCTCGAGCTGTCCGGTGGTGAGCATGCCCTTGTAGACGAGCGTGCGCGCCGACAGCGACGGGAAGTAGACGTCCGCCTCGCGCTCGGCGCGCTTGCGCAGCACGAAGGCCGGGCGGTCGAGGTCGATGCCGGAGCGCGTGCCCTCCGCGTCCGCGACGAAGAGCTGGGCGAAGCGCGGCATCGTCGAGCGCGCCGTGGCGCCGAGATCGTCGGGGCATGTCGGCACCTCGCGCCAGCCGAGGACGGCGAGGCCCTCCTCGACGGCCAGCCGCTCGATGGACTCGACGGCCTTGCGGCGGTCCTCGTCCTCGACGGGCAGGAAGGCCGTGCCGACCGCGTACGCGCCGGCGGCGGGCAGGTCGAAGTCGGCGACCGCCCTCAGGAACGCGTCCGGGACCTGCATCAGGATGCCCGCGCCGTCGCCGGAGTCCGGCTCGGAGCCCGTGGCTCCCCGGTGCTCCAGGTTGCGCAGCACGGTCAGCGCCTGCTTCACGAGCGCGTGGTCCGCCTCGCCTGTGAGGGTGGCCACGAAGCCGACGCCGCAGGCGTCGTGCTCGTTGCGGGGGTCGTACATCCCCTGGGGGGCGGGACGCCCGTCCATGCGCGACCGTCCGGAACCGGAGCCGGTGGCCTGGGGGTGCGTGGACGCGGAACGCATCGGCTCTCCCGTCGTCGTCATCTGGCATATGACATGCGCACTAGGGACGACGTTGGCCCTCTGCGATTTCGTGCAGGTTACATGATGGCCGGATGGCCGAAAAGTGGATAGCCAGTTCCATCATGTGGACTAAGCAACGCTACGAGCAGGCAGTTCAGGGCCAGCATCGCTCACGTGAGACGCAGGCGACACTGCCCGCGGCCACAGACTGATGCCCTTAATCAGTCGCGCTGAAACGAGCGGTTAACACGTGGCTTGCGACGGGCGGCTGTTCGTCCGGCCGGCTGCTCAGCCGACGGCGGTGCCGAACAACGCGCCCAGAACGAAGGTAACCCCGGCGGCGGCTCCGCCCAAGACGAGCTGCCGCAGTCCGCTGAACCACCAGCTGCGCGCCGTCACACGCGCCACAGCGGCCCCGCAGAGGAAGAGGCCGGCCAGGGCGACGAGCACCGCGGGCCAGACCACCGTCGCACCGAACAGGTACGGGAGCACCGGCAGCAGGGCGCCCATGCCGAAGGACAGGAACGAGGAACCGGCCGCGACCAGCGGCGAGGGCAGGTCGGTCGGGTCGACGCCCAGCTCCTCGCGGGCGTGGATCTCGAGGGCCTGCTCCGGATCACGGGACATCTGCCGGGCCACCTCTTCGGCCAGCTCCGGCTCGACGCCCCGGGCGACGTACAGCGCGGCCAGTTCGCGCAGCTCGTCCTGGGGGTTGCGGCGCAGCTCCAGCCGCTCGACGGCCAGCTCCGCCTGGACCAGCTCCCGCTGGGAGGCGACCGAGGTGTACTCGCCCGCGGCCATCGAGAAGGCACCCGCCGCGAGCCCCGCCAATCCGGTGACCACGATGGCGGAGGGGGCCATGTTGCCGCCGGCGACGCCGGTCATCAGCGCCAGGTTCGACACCAGACCGTCCATCGCCCCGAACACGGCCGGCCTCAGCCAGCAGCCGTTCACGTCCCGGTGGGTGTGGTGCGCCACATGGTACGGCGCGGCCTGGTCGTCCTCCCCCGGCTTCCGCTCAGGGGAGGTGCCCAGTGCGGTGTGCTCCACGGCTGACGACATGGTCGAGACGCTCCTTTCCGGGGACGGCGCTCCCCGCCCCGCTCCCCCGAACGCCTCGACCGTACGCTCGAATTTCCTGCGTTTCCAGCAAGGAAAGCCTGCCTTACCTGCGAAAACGCCGTCGGCGGGAAACGCCGCGGCCGCGGCCACCAGGCGGTGACGGCGGCCGCGGAACGCGCCACGCGGGCGTCAGAGGTTCTTGGCGGGCTTGGCCTCGGCGTCGACGGGGACGGGAGCGGCGTCCTTGCCGTCCTTCCCGCCCGCGTCCTCGGCGTCGTCCACCTCGGCGTCGGCCACCCTGGCGACGACCTTCTCTGCGTCGTCCACCTCGGCGTCGGCCACCTTGGCGTCGGCCACCTCGGCGTCGGCCACCTTGGCGTCGTCCACCTCGGCGTCGGCCTCGTCGGGGCCCGCGTCCTCCCCGGAGGCCCCGCCCGCAGCGACGGCCGCGGGCTCGACGACCTCCTCACGCCCCGGTCGCAGCTTCGCCGAGACCACGATGTAGGCCACGGCGGCGACGAAGACCAGGATCGACGTCCAGTCGTTCAGCCGAAGGCCGAGCACATGGTGTGCGTCGTCGACGCGCAGGTACTCGATCCAGAAGCGCCCGACGGTGTAGGCCGCGACATAGAGCGCGAAGGCGCGGCCGTGGCCCAGCTTGAAGCGCCGGTCGGCCCAGATGACCAGCAGGGCGACGCCGACGCACCACAGCGACTCGTACAGGAAGGTCGGATGGTAGGTCGCGACGTCCAGGCTGTCGGCCGGCCGGTGGACGCTGTCGATCTTCAGCGCCCAGGGCAGATCGGTGGGACGCCCGTAGAGCTCCTGGTTGAACCAGTTGCCCCAGCGGCCGATGGCCTGGGCGAAAGCGATGCCGGGCGCCACTGCGTCGGCGTACGCGGGCAGCGAGATGCCGCGGCGCCGGCACGCGATCCAGGCGCCGAGGGCGCCCAGGGCGATGGCGCCCCAGATGCCGAGGCCGCCCTCCCAGACCTTGAACGCGCCGACCCAGTCCTTGCCCTCGCCGAAATAGAGCTCGTAACTGGTGATCACGTGGTAGAGGCGGCCTCCGACCAGGCCGAACGGAACCGCCCAGACGGCGATGTCCGCGACCGTGGTCTTCAGTCCGCCGCGGGCGGCCCATCGCCTGCCTCCGAGCCACACGGCCACGAAGACACCGATGATGATGCAGAAGGCGTAGCCGCGCAGAGGGATGGGGCCCAGGTGGATGACCCCACGCGACGGGCTGGGAATGAATGCGAGTTCGAGTTCCATGGCACCTCCGACGCTACCGTGCCGGGCGGCTGCGGCGGGGACCCGCCCGGCAACGGCTGGATAACAGGCGGCGCTCTCAGCCGGTCCGCGGGGCCACGGCGGGCCCCCGGCGGCGGCCGGGCCGCTCGCCTATCCCGGCGAGTCCGAGGCGCTCGGCGGGGTGGCGCCCTGGGTCTCGGTGCCGGGCTTCTTGCCCTTGTTGGCCTCGGTGACCAGCTGCTTGAGCCGGTCCGCGGTCAGGTTGGGCTGCCCCTGGGCGAGGAGGTTGGTGCCGCCCAGCAGGATGGTGGGCGTGGAGTTGAAGCCGGCGGCTCCGAAGGCCTCGTTGTTGGCGTTCACCCAGTCGTCGTACGTGCCGTCCTTCACGCAGGTGGTGAAGGCGGAGTTCTTGAGGCCCGGCACCTTGCCCGCCAGTTCCAGCAGGAAGTTCTTGTCCGCGAAGCGGTCGTCGGTCTCCTCCGGCTGGTTCTCGTACAGGACGTCGTGGAAGGCGCGGAACTTGCCCTCGTCCTGCGCGCAGGCCGCGGCGTTGGCGGCGTTGAGCGAGCCCTTGCCGCCCAGGTTCCCGTCGATGAGCCGGACGAGGTGGTATTCGACCTTGAGCTGCCCGTCGTCCTGGAGGCCGTGGACGGTGTCGCGGAGCTCCTTCTCGTAGGCCGCGCAGGCCGGGCAGCGGAAGTCCTCGTACACGGTCAGGGTGGACGGCGCGTCGCTCGCGCCGTTGGGAAGGGCCAGCTTGTCCTTGCCGGTCGCGCCCGCCGGGGTGACGGCCGGGGCTCCCGCACCGCTGCCGCCGTCGCTGCCCGACACGACCACTCCGATGACCGCTCCGATCGCCAGGACGCCCACGACGGAGCCCGCGACGATCAGCGTCCTCTTGCGCTTCTGCCGGCGCTGGTCGTGGGCGCGCTGCTCCTGCAGCCGTTCCCGGGCAGTGCGCTTTCCTTCACGGTTCTTCTCGCTCACACCCAGGGACAACGAACCGGGGGCACGCTCGCGCGTACCCCCGGCCCATGTTTCCCCCGGAAGAGTGAGGTAGCGCTACCGGCGGACGCCCCGGGCGAGGTCCGCCGCCAGTTCGCGTACGCCGGCGAGGCCCTGCTCCAGGTCCGGCGCGTCCAGCAGCCGCTTGACGAACGCCGAGCCGACGATCACCCCGTCCGCGAAGCCGGCCACCTCGGCCGCCTGGGCGGCGTTGGAGACGCCGAGGCCCACGCAGACCGGCAGTTCGGTCTGCGCGCGGGTGCGCCGCACCAGGTCGGCCGCCTCGGCGCCGACGCTCTCGCGGGTGCCGGTGACCCCCATGAGCGAGGCCGCGTAGACGAAGCCCGTGCCCGCCGCCGTGATCTTGGCCAGCCGCTCGTCGCGGCTGCTCGGGGCGACCACGAACACGGTGGCGAGGCCGTGCTGCTCGGCGGCCTTCCGCCACGCCTCGGACTCCTCCACCGGCAGGTCCGGCAGGATGCAGCCCGCGCCTCCGGCCTCCGCGAGCCCGGCCGCGAAGCGCTCGGCGCCGTAGCGGTCGACCGGGTTCCAGTAGGTCATGACCAGGATCGGCTTCCCGGTCGCGGCGTGTGCCTCGCGCACCGTGCGCAGTACGTCCTTGATCCGCACGCCGCCGCGCAGGGCGATGTCGTCCGCCGTCTGGATGACCGGGCCGTCCAGCACGGGGTCGCTGTGCGGCAGGCCGATCTCGACGACGTCGGCGCCGCCCTCCAGGGCGGCCTTCGCCGCCTCGATGCCGCCCTCCACGGTCGGGAAGCCCGCCGGGAGGTAGGCCACCAGGGCGGCGCGTCCCTCGGCCCTGGCCCCGGCCAGGGTCCGGTCCAGCAACTCGAGCTGCCCGCTCACCGCTGTGCTCCTTCAGCCTCGTCGTACAGCCCGAAGTAGCGGGCGGCCGTGTCCATGTCCTTGTCGCCGCGCCCGGAGAGGTTGACCAGCACCAGGCCCTTCTCGCCGAGTTCCCGGCCGGCGTGCAGAGCGCCCGCGAGGGCGTGGGCGCTCTCGATGGCCGGGATGACGCCCTCCGTGCGGGAGAGCAGCCGCAGCGCCTGCATCGCCTCGTCGTCGGTGACCGGGCGGTACTCCGCGCGTCCGGTCTCCTTCAGATAGGCGTGTTCTGGCCCGATGCCGGGGTAGTCCAGCCCGGCCGAGATCGAGTACGGCTCGGTGATCTGGCCCTCGTCGTCCTGCAGGACGTAACTGCGGGAGCCGTGCAGGATGCCGGGCTCCCCGACGGTCAGCGTCGCCGCGTGCTCGCCGGTCTCCACACCGTGGCCGGCCGCCTCCAGTCCCAGCAGGCGCACGCCCTCGTCCGGGAGGAAGGCGTGGAAGAGGCCGATCGCGTTGGAGCCGCCGCCCACGCACGCGGCGACCACGTCCGGCAGCCTGCCGGCGCGCTCGAGGATCTGGCGGCGCGCCTCGACGCCGATGACGCGGTGGAAGTCGCGCACCATCGCCGGGAACGGGTGCGGACCCGCCACCGTGCCGAACAGGTAGTGGGTGCGGTCGACGTTGGCGACCCAGTCGCGGAACGCCTCGTTGATCGCGTCCTTCAGGGTGCGGCTGCCGGACTTCACGGGGACGACCTCGGCGCCGAGGATGCGCATGCGGGCCACGTTGAGCGCCTGGCGCTCGGTGTCGACCTCGCCCATGTAGATGGTGCACTCCAGGCCGAACAGGGCGCAGGCGGTGGCGGTGGCCACGCCGTGCTGGCCGGCGCCGGTCTCGGCGATGACCCGGGTCTTGCCCATGCGCTTGGTGAGCAGCGCCTGGCCCAGCACGTTGTTGATCTTGTGTGAGCCGGTGTGGTTGAGGTCCTCCCGCTTGAGGAATACCCGTGCCCCGCCGGCGTGCTCCGCGAACCGCGGCACCTCCGTGAGCGGGCTGGGACGGCCGGTGTAGTGCACCAGCAGGTCGTTCAGCTCCGCGGCGAAGGCGGGATCGGACTTCGCCTTGTCGTACTCCACGGCGACCTCGTCCACGGCGGCGACCAGCGCCTCCGGGATGAACTTGCCGCCGAACCGGCCGAAGTAGCCCTCGGCGCTGGGAACCCGGCCCTCGGGGTCGGGGATGAAGAAGTCTGCGGACATGACGTTCTCGGCTCCTTCGGGGGCGCGGGCACGGGCCCCCGTGGTCTCGCGTACCAGTGGTCTCGTCACGGCGCGGCGGCACGGCGGGCGCCGCCGGCGGCATGGGCGCGCGTCCGCCACCGGAGGGCACGGCCGGACGGCCACCGGCGGGACGCCGGTGGGCACGGCCGCGCCCGGATCAGTGGGCGGGCGCCGCCCTCAGCGCCATCGGCGCCCGTTGATCTGACCCGGCTCGCAGCCGATGTGGTAGCGCACGCGGCGACCGAGGACGCGCCGCGCGGGCGCGCGGCAGCCACGGGGCCGACAGCCCCGGGCCAGTCGCGCGTAAGCCGTCATGGCGCCGGTCAGCCCCGTCCGTGGCGCAGCGCGGGGTGCGCGCCGGCGGCGACCAGGTCGGCGACGGCCGCCTTGGGGTCGCGGCCGGTCACCAGGGACTCGCCGACGAGCACCGCGTCGGCGCCCTCGTTGGCGTAGGCGATGAGGTCGTGCGGGCCGCGGACGCCGGACTCGGCCACCTTGACGATGTGGTCCGGGATCTCCGGGGCGACCCGGGCGAAGGTGCCGCGGTCGACCTCGAGGGTCTTGAGGTTGCGAGCGTTGACGCCGATGACGCGGGCGCCGGCGTCGACGGCCCGCGCGACCTCCTCCTCGTCGTGCACCTCGACCAGCGGGGTGAGCCCGATGGACTCGGCCCGCTCGATGAGGGAGACCAGCGCGTCCTGCTCCAGGGCCGCGACGATCAGCAGCGCCAGGTCGGCCCCGTAGGCGCGGGCCTCCCAGAGCTGGTAGGCGGTGACGATGAAGTCTTTGCGCAGCACGGGGACGTCCACCTTGCCGCGGACGGCCTCCAGGTCGGCAAGCGAGCCGCCGAAGCGGCGCTGCTCGGTGAGGACCGAGATGACGGCGGCGCCGCCCGCCTCGTAGTCGGCGGCCAAGCCCGCGGGGTCGGCGATGGCCGCGAGGGCGCCTTTGGAGGGGCTGGACCGCTTGACCTCGCAGATGACCTTGACGCTGTCCCCGCGCAGGGCTGCCACGCCGTCCTTCGCGTCGCGCGCCTTCGCCGCCCGCTCCTTGAGCTCCTCGAGGGAGGTTCGGGCCTGCCGCTCGGCGAGGTCCTCGCGGACTCCGTCGATGATCTCGTCGAGCACACTCACGCGACCGGACCCCTTCCACACCGAAACGATCAAGCCAGTGAGATGTTCCACCGGCACTGCGATGGTAACCGCCGGTGGGCGGAGCACCCGCATCCGGCGGTGCCGCCGCCCGCCGGCGGACCGTACGGACCCTGTCGCGGAGCAGGTCAGGGAGCCAGCGCGGCTCCGAACGGGAGGTTGCGGACGACGGTGAAGAGGGCCACGACGCCCACGATCGCCCACCAGTGGACGGCCCGCGGAGCGAGGGCGAACGGCTGCCCGCGCAGCGTCCTGGTGAACCAGACCGTCCACAGCACGGCGAAGAGCAGATAGCCCGCCACGGCGAGCGCGTTGAGGCCGAACGCGGTGCCGAAGTCCCCGTGCACGACCGCGTAGGCGCTGCGCAGCCCGCCGCAGCCCGGGCAGTACAGGCCCGTGTAGTGCAGCAGGGGGCACACGGGATAGTGCCCGGCCTCGTTCGGGTCGAAGGTGCCGACGTACGCGAAGGCGGCGGCGACACCGCCGAGGACGCCCAGAGGGGCGGCGAGGGCACTCGGCTTGGGCCTGGCGGCGGTCTCGGTCACCCCGTGATTGTGCCGCTCCGTGCCCGCCCGGAACAGCCGGGGTGGCCGGAAAACGCCGAGCCGCCACCGGCGAACCCACCGGCAGCGGCTCCACAGCCCCTCACACGGATCAGGCGCGCTGCTTCTCCGGCCGCTGCTGGCCGAGCCCCGCGGCACGCATGCCGAGACCGACCAGACCGCCCAGCGCCGCCACCGCCAGGCCCGCGAACATACCGATCGGCTCCGCCAGGACGACGAAGGCAGCCGCGACGCAGAAGCCGATGAAGGCGATGGTCACGCCGGTCCAGGCGGCAGGGGTGTGTCCGTGGCTGTTGCCCGCCATGAGTGCTCCCAAGTCGTTCTTCGAGAAAAGGTCGTCAGTTCGTCCGCCCGCGCGACGGCACGGGTCACCCGACATTGTCCCCCGTTGCGCTCACGCCTCGCGCGCGGGGGTGGCCCGGCGCGTCAGGGTGCCTCGGTGGGGTCCTCACCGCGGTCGAGCGCCTTCCACAGGTCTTCGGGGCGCCCCTCGCCCGCACTTGACGCGGCGGCACGGGTGGGGCGGGTGGAGCGGGCGCCGTTCGGGGTGGCGCGGCCGTACCGGTTCGACATACCGGGCCAGGTCCGCGCGCGGAGCAGGGCGACGGCGCCGGCGAGCAGCAGGAGCCCGGCGCCGGCCGCGCAGACGCCCGGCCAGGCACTGGTGGAGGCCCCGGTGACGGTGGTACGGGACAGACCGCTGGCGGTCGCCGCGGCCGCGTCCAGGGCCGAGGTGTCGCCCAGCGACAGCAGTGCCGCCGCCAGGGCCCCGGCCCCGCACAGCGCGATCAGCCCGCCGACGAGCAGCCGGGCGGCTCCGCGGACGGCGAAGACCGCGACGAGGGCGGCGAGGCCCACCAGCGCGAGCGCGCCCGGCACGCCGGTGACCTGCTGGCCGGAGACTTCGACCGGCATTCCGCCGGCGGCGAACGGGGCGCTGCCTTCCTGCCAGGTCTTGCCCGAGGCCAGGAGCACGACCGCGGCACCGAGCACACCGCTCGCCAGGGCGAGGAGGAGGCTGCCGCGGCCGGCCGAGCGCCGGCGCGACGTGGACTCGGCGGCCGGCTCTGCGAGGGTGCTGGGCTGGGGTACGGGGCTGCTCACCCGTCCACTATCCCCCGTCGCCGCGCAGCCCCGGCACGCGGGGCCCGCCCCGCGTCCGTCCGGTGCCCGTGGGCGTCCGTCCGGACGGGTCACGCCCCCGGGCGCATCCGGTTCGCCGTGGCGACGGCGCGGAGCACCGCGGCGGCCTTGTTCCGGCACTCGGTGTCCTCGCTGACGGGGTCCGAGTCGGCGACGACGCCGGCGCCGGCCTGCACGTAGGCGGTTCCGTCGCGCAGCACCGCTGTGCGGATGGCGATCGCGGTGTCGGAGTCCCCGGCGAAGTCCAGGTATCCCACGGCTCCCCCGTACAGGCCGCGCCGGGTGGGCTCCAGTTCGTCGATGATCTGCATCGCGCGGGGCTTGGGCGCGCCCGACAGGGTGCCCGCGGGGAAGCAGGCGGTCAGGACGTCGAAGGCCGTGCGGCCGGCGCCGAGGCTGCCGGTGACGGTGGAGACGATGTGCATGACGTGGCTGTAGCGCTCGATCGACATGAAGTCGACGACCTCGACGCTGCCCGGCTCGCAGACCCTGCCGAGGTCGTTGCGGCCGAGGTCCACCAGCATCAGGTGCTCGGCGCGCTCCTTGGGGTCGGCGAGCAGTTCGTCGGCGAGCGCCTGGTCCTCCCGGGGCGTCGCGCCTCGCGGCCGGGTGCCCGCGATGGGGTGCACCATGGCCCGGCCGTCCTCGACCTTCACCAGCGCCTCCGGACTGGAGCCGACGACGTCGAAGCCGT
Organism: Actinacidiphila sp. bgisy167; assembly: GCF_965342175.1. GTDB lineage: Bacteria > Actinomycetota > Actinomycetes > Streptomycetales > Streptomycetaceae > Actinacidiphila. The sequence continues at coordinate 19,540 of NZ_CBDRBL010000024.1, read as the reverse complement.
CGAAGCGCAGCAGGTACATGTACGGGGAGGGGTTGGTCGCCCGCAGTACGCGGTAGACGTCGAGCGCGCTCGCCGAGCAGGGCGTCTCGAAGCGCTGCGAGGGCACGACCTGGAAGGCGTCGCCGGCCCGGATGTACTCCTTGGCCGTCTCCACCGCGGCCTGGTACGCGGGGCCGCCGAAGCGCGAGACGACCTCCTCCGGCAGCCGGGAGGGCGGCAGTTCGGCGGGCGCGGAGTCCACGGGGCGGGCCAGGTCGGCGGTCATGGCGTCGAGGCGCCGCACGGCCTCGGCGTGGGCCTCGTCGACCCCGGTCTCCAGGTCGTTGTGGTTGATCGCGTTGGCGATCAGCAGCACCGAGCCGTCCCAGTGGTCGAGCACCGCCAGGTCCGAGGTGAGCAGCATGGTCAGCTCGGGCAGCCCCAGGTCGTCGCGGGCGTGGTCGCCGATGCGCTCCAGCCGGCGTACGACGTCGTAGCCGAGGTAGCCGACCATGCCCCCGGTGAACGGCGGAAGCCCGGCGTCGTCGTGCAGGTCGCGCGGGGTGTGCAGGGCCTCGATCGTGGCCCGCAGCGCCTCCAGCGGGTCGCCGTCGGCCGGCACCCCGACCGGGGGTGTGCCCGTCCAGTGGGCCCGGCCGTCGCGCTCGGTCAAGGTGGCGGCGCTGCGGACGCCGACGAAGGAGTACCGGGACCACGACCGGCCGTTCTCCGCGGACTCCAGCAGGAAGGTGCCGGTCCGTTCCGCGGCGAGCTTCCGGTACAGAGCGACCGGGGTGTCCCCGTCGGCCAGCAGCTTCCTGCTGACCGGGATGACGCGGCGGTCCCGCGCCAGCTTGCGGAAGGTCTCGAGGTCGGGGGTGACGGTGCCCGTGGTCATGGTCCGCAGCCTAATGCCCGGGCGCGGCCCGTTCAGGACAGCGGCAGGTCGCCGGCGTCGAAGCAGGTGCGGTCGCCGGTGTGGCAGGCCGCGCCGACCTGGTCGACCTTGACCAGGATCGTGTCGCCGTCGCAGTCCAGGGCCACCGACTTCACGTGCTGGACGTGACCGGAGGTGTCGCCCTTGACCCAGTACTCCTGGCGGCTGCGGCTCCAGTAGGTGCAGCGGCCGGTGGTGAGGGTGCGGTGCAGCGCCTCGTCGTCCATCCATCCGAGCATGAGGACCTCGCCGGTGTCGTACTGCTGCGCGACAGCGGGCACGAGGCCATCGGGGGTGCGCTTGAGACGGGCGGCGACGGCTGGGTCGAGCGGGGATTCCATAGCACCATTCTGCCCGCTCCCGGCGGTGGGACTTCGGCTCCGGCGCTCACTGGCCTCACCCGTATGGGGCATGCTTCGTCCATGAGTTTTCCTCCGACGTCGCCGCCCGACGAGCCGCGCTCCGGACAGGGCGGCGGTTTTGGGCCGCCTCCGGGGGGTTTCGGCCCGCCGCAGTACCAGCCGCAGCCGCAGTACCAGCCGCAGCCGTCGCCGCCGTACCAGAACCAGCAGCAGTTCCCGATACCCCCGCAGCAGGGCGGCGGTTACGGCTACCCGCCCCCGCAGCAGGGCGGCGGTCACGGCTACCCGCCCCCGCAGCAGGGCGGCGGTCACGGCTACCCGCCCCCGCAGCAGGGCGGCGGTTACGGCTACCCGCCCCCGCCGCCCCCGCCGCGCGGCCGTGGCGGCGCCAAGGTGGCCGCACTCGCCATCGGCGCGGTCGTCCTGGCGGCGGTCGTCGTCGGCGGCCTGGCGGTCGCCCTCGGCGGCGGGGACGACGACAAGGGCGCTACCGGATCCACCAGCAGCAGCCCCACCACCTCGACTCCCACCGACCGCGACACGGCCGTCGCGTCCACGCAGCCGGACCCCTCGGAGACCTTCCGCAAGTACGTCGTGCTGAGGCCCGGCCAGTGCTTCGACGACCCGGGCCTGGACAGCGGCGTCACCGAGGTCACCACCGTCTCCTGCGACGGCCCGCACGACGCCGAGGTCATCGCCAACGAGACCATCACGGGCAGCTTCGCCACCGAGGCCGAGCTCAAGGCGAAGGTCCTGAAGCTGTGCGAGGCCGACGCCGCCAAGCGCCTGAAGGACCTCGAGGACAACCCCGGTTACTTCTACTACGCGCTGTACCCGAAGCTCACGGGCTACCAGGTCCAGGGCATGAACACCGTCTCCTGCTCCCTGACGCTCAGCAACAAGCTCGACGGCGAGAAGCTGACCGAACCGCTGACGTAGCTACTGCCCACCGGCGGTGGACGGACGTAGGCTGACGGCATGTCGACTCATGCCCAGCGTGAACGTCTGCTCCTCGCCGACCTGCTGGAGAGTGCCGGCCCCGAGGCGCCAACCCTCTGCGAGGGCTGGACCACCCGCGACCTCGCCGCCCACATCGTGGTGCGCGAGCGCCGCAGTGACGCCTCGGCCGGCCTGGTCATCCCCTTCCTCGCGGACCGGTCGGAGCGTGTGCGCAAGGAGTTCGCCGAACGCCCCTACCAGGAACTGATCCGGCTGATCCGCAGCGGGCCGCCGCGGATGTCGCCGTTCGCCCTCAAACAGATCGACGAGGCGGCCAACACCGTCGAGTTCTACGTCCACGCCGAGGACGTGCGCCGGGCCCAGCCGGACTGGTCGCCGCGCGAGCTGGACCCGGTCTTCGCCGACCTCCTCTGGTCCCGGCTGGAACGCACCGCCCGGCTGCTGGGCCGCAAGTCCCCGGTGGGCGTGGTGCTGCGCCGTCCGGACGGCCAGACCGCGGTGGCGCACCGCGGCGCCCCGGTCGTCACGGTCACCGGGGAGCCCGGCGAACTGCTGCTGTTCGCCTTCGGCCGGCAGAACTCGGCCCGGGTGGAGACGGAGGGCGACAAGGACGCGGTGGCCCGGCTGTATGACGCCAGGCTGGGGATCACCGGCTGACGCGCCCAGGGGCCGCGGCGGGCGCGTTCCGACCGCCGCGGCGCCGGCGCGGCGACCCTCACGACGGCCCCCAGCGGCCGCCGCCCGACCGGGCAGCGGTTCCGTACCGGCCCGGTGCGCGGCGTATCGGAGCTACGCTCTGCGGCCATGGACACGGACCGGGGCGGGACAAGAACGGGCGTCGAGGTGACGGGGATCGGGATGCCGGTGCCGCGTCCGGGTGAGACCTGGGCCGTCGGGGGGGGTGATCCTCGACGCGCAGGGCAGGGCCTTCGCCCAGCGCCGCTCCCCCGGCCGCCGGCTCTTCCCGGACTGCTGGGACATCGTCGGCGGCCATGTGGAGCCCGGCGAGACCCTCCTGGCGGCCCTCGCCCGCGAGGTGGAGGAAGAGACCGGCTGGCGGCTGCGCGCGGTACGGCGGCTGATCGGGGTGTCCACCTGGGAGGGCGACGACGGACAAGGCCTGCGCCACGAGGCGGACTTCGTCGTCGACGTCGACGGCGACCTCACGCGGCCGCGCCTGGAGCCCGGCAAGCACACGGCGTACGGCTGGTTCGGTCCGCAGGACCTCGAACGGCTGAAGGAGAACCGCGCGCCGGGTGAGACCCTGGTGCACGCAGTGATCGGCGCAGCGCTGGACCTCCGTGGGTGACCTGTGCCGTATCTGAAGCTGCTCCGCCGGCCCCATGTGGGCCGGCTGCTCGCCGGTTCGCTCGTCGGGCGGCTGCCCACCGCCATGGCGGCCCTCGCCATCGCGCTGACGCTGCGCGCCGCGGGCGCCGACTACCGGCTGGTCGGCGCCGCGGGGGGCGTCTACGCGGTGTCCGGAGCGATCGGCGGGCCGCTGCTCGGACGGTGGGTGGACCGGCTGGGCCAGCCGGGCGTGCTGGTCGTCTCGTCGCTGGTGTCGGCCGCCGGCTTCGCCGCGCTGGCCGCCGCGCCGGGCAGTACGGCGGTGGCGGTGCTCGGTCCGGCCGTCGCCGGGGCGGCCTCGCCTCCGCTGGAGCCGTGCCTGCGGGCGCTGTGGCCCGATCTGGTGGAGCCCGGCGAACTGGAGTCGGCGTACGCCGTGGACGCCGGCGCGCAGGAACTGGTCTTCATCGGCGGCCCGCTGCTCGTCGGCGGGCTGGCCGTGGCAGGCCCGGCCCGGATGGCGCTGCTGGTCGCGGCCGCCCTCGGGGTGGCGGGCGCGATCTGCGTCGCGACCTCCGCGCCCTCCCGTGCCTGGGTCTCCGCCGCCCGTTCGGTCCACTGGCTGGGCCCGCTGCGCAGCCGGGCCCTGGTGGTGCTGCTGTGCGCGCTGACCGGCTGCGGCTGGGCCCTGGGCACGTTCAACGTCTTCGCCGTCGCCTACGCGGAGCGGCACCCGCTGCCCGGCGGCGCGGGCGCCCTGCTCGCGCTGAACTCCACCGGGGCGCTGATCGGCGCCCTGCTCATCGCGGCCCTGCCCTGGCGGGCGGACGCCGCCGCCAAGGCGGCCGTCACCGGCGCCGGTATGGCCCTCACCTTCTGGCCCTTCACCCTGCTCCCCGGCCCGCTGCCGATGGCGCTTGCCGCCCTGCTCAGCGGGGTGTTCTTCGCACCGCTGCTCACCGTGGTCTTCCGCCTCACGGGTGAGCTCGCCCCGGCGGGCACCGTCACCGAGGCGTTCGCCTGGCTGGTCACCCTCGTCACCACCGGCATCGCGGGCGGCTCCGCGGTCAGCGGCCTGGTCCTCGCCGACGGCTCGCTGCGGGCGGCCGCCGTCAGCGCCGCGAGCGGTGCCACCCTCTCCGCCCTCACCCTGGCCGCCGCGCGCCCCTTCCTGGCCCGCCGCGCCGCCCTCCAGCCCGCCGGGTAGGCCGCGCGGGCGCCCCGGTGCCCGCTCCCGGCAGGTTCGAGGGGCGTGCGACTGCCGTGTCCGCCGTCTGTCGCCGCGGCCGCGCCGCCTTCATGCTGGCGCCGTGGTTCGCATCGTCAGTCATGCCGTGCACGTCGCGCCGGTGCCCCGTGCCTGGTTCACGGGCATGGTCGGCATGCTCGCGGAGGTCGCGGAGCAGTCCCGGACCGACGGCGGGCGGGTGCTGCTGCCCGGGGGGCGTGTCGTGCCGGACGTCACGCTGGTCACCGGACGGCATGTGCGGCCCGGGGCGGTGTACGACGCCTCGGACGAGGAAGCCGAGGTCCGGCTCACGGTCCGCGACTGGAACCGGCGCGGGATGGTGCGCCTGGAGCAGGTGACGACCGTACCGGACGGCCGCCTCCGCCTGGTGGGCGTGCTGAAGGACGCCCGGCAGCCCCGGCTGGTCCAGGTGGACGGGACCGCACAGGGCGAGAGCGCGCGGCCGTGGCTGGCGCGGGCGGCCGGCAGCGCCCGGGTGGACTTCGACGCCTGGTGGACGGCGGCGGACACCGGGGTCCCCGCGCGCGGCGGCCCCGCCCGCGCGCACCTGGTCCATCGCCTGGCACGGGCGGAGCTCACCGTGGCGCCCCGTCCGGCGGAAGGCGGGTGGCAGGTCCGCGTGACGGTGTCCGTGCGGGGCCGGTGGCTGCTGCGGCCGGTGGGGGCCGTCGTCCTGCGGCTCGCCCGGCCGTGGATGCGGCGCGCTCTGGTGCGCTCGGTGGACGAACTGGCCGAGCGGTGGAACGAGGAGGTGCCGAAGGCGGTGGCGCGCAGCCCGTTCCAGTGGCGTGCGGAGCTGCTGCGCGAGCGGTGAACCGCGCCTCGGAGCCGGGGCGGCCGGGCGCCCGCCTCAGCGCACCGGGTGCCCGGCGTCGCGCAGCGTCCGCTTGACCTCGCCGATGCTGAGGTCGCCGAAGTGGAAGACGGAGGCCGCGAGGACGGCGTCGGCGCCGGCGGCGACGGCCGGGGGGAAGTCGGCGGCGCGGCCCGCGCCGCCGGAGGCGATGACGGGGACGGTGACGTGCTTGCGGACGGCGGCGATCATCTCGGTGTCGTAGCCGTCCTTGGTCCCGTCGGCGTCCATCGAATTGAGCAGGATCTCGCCGGCGCCCAGTTCGGCGGCGCGGTGCGCCCACTCGACCGCGTCGATGCCGGTGCCCTGCCGGCCGCCGTGGGTGGTGACCTCGTAACCGGACGGGGTCCCGGCGTTGGTGCGGCGGGCGTCCACGGACAGCACCAGCACCTGCCGGCCGAACCGCTCGGCGATCTCGCGCAGCAGATCGGGGCGGGCGATCGCGGCGGTGTTGACGCCCACCTTGTCGGCCCCGGCGCGCAGCAGCCTGTCGACGTCGTCGGCCGACCGCACGCCGCCGCCGACGGTGAGCGGGATGAAGATCTGCTCGGCGGTGCGCCGCACCACGTCGTAGGTGGTCTCACGGTCGCCCGAGGAGGCGGTGATGTCGAGGAAGGTCAGCTCGTCGGCGCCCTCGGCGTCGTAGAGCCTGGCCATCTCGACGGGATCGCCGGCGTCCCGCAGGTCGCGGAAGTTGACGCCCTTGACGACCCGGCCGCCGTCCACGTCCAGGCAGGGGATGACTCGGACCGCCAGGGTCATGCTGCTCAAGCTCCTCGGAACGCTTCCAGTTCGACTTCGACCAGGACCCGGGGGTCCGCGAACCCGGAGACGACGACCACCGTGGCGGCGGGGCGCACGGCGTCGAAGACCTCCTTGTGGGCCCGGCCCACCGCGTCCACGTCGCGGGTGTGGGTGAGGTACACGCGAGTACGGACGACCGATTCGGCGCCGAGGCCGAACTCCCCGAGCGTGGCGAGCGCGTTGGCGAACGCCGTCCTGGCCTGCTCGTAAGGGTCTCCCTCGCCGTACAGCACCGGGCCGACGAACGGCATCGTGCCGCCCACCAGGACCAGGTCCCCCGCCGCGACGCCGCGTGCGGAACCGAACTGTTCCTCGAAGGGGCCGTCGCCGCGCACACGCCGTACGGCGGGGGTGTGGGTCATCGCGACACGGCCTCCAGAGCCTCCTCCAAGGTGAAAGCCTTGGCGTACAGGGCCTTACCCACGATGGCGCCTTCGACTCCTTCGGGGACCAGGCCGGCGATGGCCCGCAGATCGTCGAGGGAGGAGACGCCTCCGGAGGCGACGACCGGGCGGTCGGTGGCGGCGCAGACGTTCCGCAGCAGCTCCAGGTTGGGGCCCTGGAGGGTGCCGTCCTTGTTGATGTCGGTGACGACGTAGCGGGCGCAGCCCTCCGCGTCCAGGCGTGCCAGCGTCTCGTAGAGGTCGCCGCCGTCGCGGGTCCAGCCGCGGCCGCGCAGGGTGGTGCCGCGGACGTCGAGGCCGACCGCGATCCGGTCGCCGTGCTCGGCGATGACCTTGGCGACCCACTCCGGGGACTCCAGGGCGGCGGTGCCGAGGTTGACCCGGGTGCATCCGGTGGCGAGGGCCGCGGCCAGCGTCTCGTCGTCGCGGATGCCTCCGGAGAGCTCGACCTTGATGTCCATGGAGCGGGCGACCTCGGCGATCTGCCCGCGGTTGTCCCCGGTGCCGAAGGCGGCGTCCAGGTCGACCAGGTGCAGCCATTCGGCGCCCGCCTGCTGCCAGGCCAGGGCGGCGGCCATCGGGTCGCCGTAGGACGTCTCGGAGCCGGACTCGCCGTGGACGAGGCGGACGGCCTGGCCGTCGCGGACGTCGACGGCGGGCAGGAGTTCGAGGCGGTGCGTCGTGCTCATGGCGGCGTGCGTCCTAGTCCTTGAAGGTGTCGAGCCAGTTGGCCAGCAGTTGGGCGCCGGCGTCGCCGGACTTCTCGGGGTGGAACTGGGTGGCCCACAGCGGGCCGTTCTCCACCGCGGCGACGAAGGGCTCGCCGTGCGTGGCCCAGGCGACCCTGGGGGCCCGGATGGTGGGGTTGGCGGTCTCCAGCTCCCAGGCGCGCACCGCGTACGAGTGCACGAAGTAGAAGCGGGTGCCGGCGTCCATGCCGGCGAACATCCGGGAGTCCTCGGGGGCCTCGACGGTGTTCCAGCCCATGTGCGGCACGACCGGCGCCTGCAGCGGCTCGACGGTGCCGGGCCACTCGTCGAGGCCCTCGGTGGTGACGCCGTGCTCGACGCCCTTCTCGAAGAGGATCTGCATGCCGACGCAGACGCCCATCACGGGCCTGCCGCCCGACAGCCGGCGCCCGATGATCCACTCACCGCGCACCGCCGTCAGCCCGGCCATGCAGGCCGCGAAGGCCCCGACCCCGGGGACGAGGAGCCCGTCGGCGTTCATCGCCTCGTCGAAGTCGGCGGTGATCTCCACGTCCGCGCCGACCCGGGCGAGCGCGCGTTCGGCGGACCGTACGTTGCCGAAGCCGTAGTCGAGGATTACGACCTTCCTGGCGGCCTTGCTCATCTGACGCCAACCCCCTACAGCCGCAGCAGGCCGGCCGCCAGCGACATGGCGGAGCCGACACCGAGCAGCACGACGACGCTCTTGGGCATCTTCTGCTTCCAGAAGGAGTACACCCCGCCGGCCAGGAAGAGACCGAGCAGGATGAAGAGGACCGCGGCCTTGCTCATCAGAGGGCGCCCTTCGTCGAGGGGAGGATGCCGGCCGCGCGCGGGTCGCGCTCGGAGGCGTAGCGCAGGGCCCGGGCCAGCGCCTTGAACTGGCACTCCACGATGTGGTGGGCGTTGCGCCCGTACGGGACGTGGACGTGCAGGGCGATCTGGGCCTGGGCGACGAAGGACTCCAGGATGTGCCGGGTCATCGTCGTGTCGTAGGAGCCGATCATCGGCGCCATGTTCTCGGGTTCGGTGTGCACCAGGTACGGGCGGCCCGACAGGTCGACGGTCACCTGGGCGAGGGACTCGTCCAGCGGGACGGTGCAGTTGCCGAAGCGGTAGATGCCGACCTTGTCGCCGAGCGCCTGCTTGAAGGCGGCGCCCAGCGCGAGGGCGGTGTCCTCGATGGTGTGGTGGGTGTCGATGTGCAGGTCGCCCTCGGTCTTGACGGTGAGGTCGAACAGGCCGTGGCGTCCGAGCTGGTCGAGCATGTGGTCGTAGAAGCCGACGCCGGTGGAGATCTCGGTCCTGCCGGTGCCGTCGAGGTCGAGCTCGACGACGACGGAGGTCTCCTTGGTCGTGCGCTCCACGCGGCCGACGCGTGTCATGTGGTCAGTGCTCCTTCTTCAGCTCGCGTACCGCTTCGAGGAACGCGTCGTTCTCTGCCGGGGTGCCCGCGGTGACCCGCAGCCGCCCCGGTACGCCGTTGTCGCGGACGAGCACGCCGCGGTCGAGGATCGCCTGCCAGGCGCGGTGGCTGTCCTCGAAGCGGCCGAACTGCACGAAGTTGGCGTCGGAGTCGGTGACCTCGTAGCCGATCGCCCTCAGCTCGGCGACCAGGCGGTCCCGCTCGGCCTTCAGCTGCCCGACGTACCCCAGCAGCGTATCGGTGTGCTCCAGGGCGGCGAGCGCGGTGGCCTGGGTGACGGCCGACAGGTGGTACGGCAGCCGCACCAGCTGGACGGCGTCCACGACCGCGGGGTCGGCGGCGAGGTAGCCCAGCCGCAGGCCGGCCGCGCCGAAGGCCTTCGACATGGTGCGGCTGACCACCAGGTTCGGGCGGCCCTCGATCAGCGGCAGCAGGGAGGGGCGGTGGCTGAACTCGCCGTACGCCTCGTCGACGACCACCAGGGAGGGTCCGGCGGCCTGGGCGGCCTCGTACAGCGCCACGACGGTGCCGGGTTCGACGGCGGTGCCCGTGGGGTTGTTGGGCGAGGTGACGAACACCACGTTCGGCCGCCGCTCGGCGATGGCCTGCTCGGCGGCGGCCGCGTCGATGGTGAAGTCCTCGCGGCGCGGGCCGGCGATCCAGCCGGTGCCGGTGCCGCGGGAGATCAGGGCGTGCATGGAGTACGAGGGTTCGAAGCCGATCGCGGTGCGCCCGGGGCCGCCGAAGGTCTGCAGCAGCTGCTGGATGACCTCGTTGGAGCCGTTGGCGGCCCACACGTTGGCGAGGCCCACCTCGTGCCCGGCGGTGCGGGTCAGGTACTTCGCCAGTTCCGTGCGCAGTTCCACCGCGTCCCGGTCGGGGTAGCGGTTGAGGTCGCGGGCGGCCTCGCGGACCCGCTCGGCGATCCGCTCGACCAGCGGCTCGGGCAGCGGGTACGGGTTCTCGTTGGTGTTCAGGCGTACGGGCACGTCGAGTTGCGGGGCGCCGTAGGGGGACATGCCGCGCAGTTCGTCCCGGATGGGCAGGTCGTCGATGCCGGTCACGAACCCGGAACCGTCCAATCGAATCGGGCGCGGACCGCGGCGCCGTGCGCGGGCAGGTCCTCGGCGTCGGCCAGGGTCACCACGTGCGGGGCGATCTCCGCGAGCGCCTCTCGCGTGTAGTCCACGACGTGGATGCCGCGCAGGAAGGACTGCACCGACAGGCCCGAGGAGTGGCAGGCGCAACCGCCGGTGGGCAGGACGTGGTTGGAGCCCGCGGCGTAGTCGCCCAGCGAGACCGGGGCGTAGGCGCCGACGAAGACCGCCCCCGCGTTGCGCACCCGGGCGGCGACGGCGGCGGCGTCCTCGGTCTGGATCTCCAGGTGCTCGGCCGCGTACGCGTTCACCACCTGCAGGCCCTGCTCGATCCCGTCGACCAGGACGATCCCGGACTGCCGGCCGGACAGCGCGGGCGCGATCCGGTCCGCCACGTGCCGGGTGGCGGCGACCTGCCGCTCCAGCTCCTTCTCCACCGCCTCGGCGAGGTCCACGGAGTCGGTGACCAGGACGGCGGCGGCCAGCGGGTCGTGCTCGGCCTGGCTGATCAGGTCGGCGGCCACGTGCACCGGGTCGGCCGTGGCGTCGGCGAGGACGGCGATCTCGGTCGGGCCCGCCTCCGCGTCGATGCCGATCCTGCCCTTGAGCAGGCGCTTGGCGGCGGCGACCCAGATGTTGCCGGGGCCGGTGACCATGTTCACCGGACGGCACTCCTCGGTGCCGTACGCGAACATGGCGACGGCCTGGGCGCCGCCCGCGGCGTACACCTCGTCGACGCCGAGCAGGGCGCACGCGGCGAGGATCGTCGGGTGCGGGAGCCCGCCGAACTCCTTCTGCGGGGGCGAGGCGACGGCCATCGAGCCGACCTGGGCCTCCTGCGCGGGCACGACATTCATCACAACGGAGGACGGGTAGACCGAGCGGCCGCCGGGCACGTACAGGCCCACCCGCTCCACCGGCACCCACCGCTCGGTGACCGTGCCGCCGGGCACGACCTGCGTGGTGTGGTCGGTGCGGCGCTGCTCGCCGTGGACGAGCCGGGCGCGGCGGACGGACTCCTCCAGCGCGGTCCGCACCTTGGGGTCCAGCTCCTCCAGTGCCCGGGTCAGCGCCTCGGCCGGGACGCGTACCCGGTCGATGGCGACGCCGTCGAACCTCTCCGCGTACTCGATCAGTGCCGCGGTGCCGCGATGCCTCACGTCCTCGCAGATCGGGCGCACCTTCTCCAGCGCGGCCTCGACATCGAGCTCGGCACGGGGCAGCAGGTCGCGGTCGACACCGTCCGCCGGGAAGGCGTCGCCGCGCAGATCGATACGGGAGATCACTCTCTCAAGTGTAGAGAACCGCCCCTGGGGGCTTCGCCGAGTATCAGTCCGTGATACGCGTACCGGCCCCGCACGGTGATCTCCCCCGCTAGCGTTGCCGTCGTCGCGGAGAGCCACGGGAGGGGAACCGGTGACCGAGCCGTCGGATGTCGCGCCGCCGCACGACTGGACCGCTGTGGAGCAGGGCCTGTGGGACGCGTTCCGCCGGGGGGAGCTGTACGACCTGCGCACCGGCATCCCGGAGCGCGACGACCCCGCCGCCGACCGCTTCTGGGGCCCGGACCGCACAGTGCGGGCCGAGGTGATCGCCAAGCTGCTGCTCGACGGGCCGCAGGCCGCCTCGGGACGCGTGTCGTGCGTGAAGCTGTCCGGGGCCCAGATCAGCGGGCAGCTCAATGTGTCGGGCGGCACCGTGGTCCCGTATGTGGAGCTGCACGACTGCCGCTTCGAGCAGCAGGTGCTGCTGGCGGAGTGCACCTTCACGACGCTGCGCCTGGTGCGCTGCGCGATACCGCGGCTGGAGGCGGCCCGGCTGCACACCTCGGGCGACCTGCACCTGCCGCAGTGCACGATCGAGGGCGGGATCCGGCTCACCGACGCCCACATCGGCACGGACCTGCTGCTCAACCAGATCACCCTGCGCAAGGACCGGCACGGCCGGGCGCTGGCGGCCGACGGGCTCGTCGTCGCCCAGGACGTCGAGGCCGAGCTGATCGAGGCGACCGGCGAGATCAGTCTGCGCAGTGCCCGCATCGGCGGTCGCCTCAGCCTGCGCGGCAGCCGGCTGCAGAACCCGTACGGGCGCTACGCGCTCAACGCGGCCCGGGTCACCGTGGAGCACACGCTCTACCTCAGCGCGGGCTACGTCGGCACGGGCGGCTCCGGCGGCGGCACGCCGCCGCTGGGCGTGCGCACCCGGCGTTTCAGCGCGGACGGCGGGGTGCGGCTGGACGACGGGCGGTTCGGCAACGCGGTGATCATCCACCAGGCGCGGTTCCGGCTCTCCGCCGGGCAGCAGCTGTCGCTGCGCCGGGTCCAGACCCCCGAACTGCGGCTGACCCTCGAGCAGCCGCCGACCGGGACGATCTCGCTGGCCGGCGCGCGCGTGGGCAACCTCACCGACAACCGCACCTGCTGGCCCGAGGCCGGCGGCCTCGACCTGGTCGGCTTCGCCTACGGCTCCCTCAGCCCAGAGGGCGCCTTCCCCCTGCGCGCCCGGATCGACTGGCTGGCCGCCGCCACGCCGGAGTACAGCCCCGAGCCCTACGAGCACCTGGCGGCCGCCCTGCGCGCGAGCGGTGAGGACGCCGACGCCCGCGAGGTGCTGCTGGCCAAGCACCGCCGCCGCCGGGAGACCCTGCCGCTCGCCGGCAAGCTGTGGGGATACCTGCAGGACGTGACCGTCGGCTACGGCTACCGCGCGGGCCGGGCCGCCATATGGATGGCCCTGCTGTGGGCGCTCGGCGCGGTCTTCTTCTCCGCCCACGGCGAGCCCCAGCCCGTCGACGGCGGCGCCTTCCCCCACTGGAGCGCCCCGCTGTTCGCCCTCGACCTGCTCCTGCCGGTCATCAACCTCGGACAGGACAACGCCTGGCGCCTCGACGGCAGCGCTCAGTGGGCCGCCGCGGCCCTCACCATGCTCGGATGGATCCTCGCCACCACCGTCGCCGCCGGCGCGTCCCGCCTCCTTCGCCGCGGCTGACACCCGCGCGCCCACCGAGCGCGCTGGGGGCCGGGTGCGCGGGCCGCGACCGGCACCCCGGCAGGCATGCCGCCGGCAGGCCAGAGAGACCGCCGCGGCCCGCACCGTACTCGGCTGGATTCCTCACCGCCGACGACACGCCCCCGCCTCCTCTGCCCTGCAGCTGCCGCCGGGACGCGCGGACGCGAAGGGCCGACCGCCCCGGCGAGGTGCGAACGCCGGACGAGGCCACCGGCCGCCCGACAGCACCCCGGAGCTCACCCGGGCGGGCGGCCGCGCAGTGCCCGTGCTCGGAGGCCGCCCCAGCGTCGTACGCCCGCGGCCGCCCCGTACGGCCGGCCGCATCCCGACGCCGAGCCGCCGACCCGCGGCGGCGGGCGAGCGCCGCCCGGTGCGCCCCGCCCCGCCAGGAGGCGAAAACGGGCGGCACGGGACGAGACGGCAAGGGGCGGGCGCCGCAGGCCCTAGGCTTGCTGCCCGTGACCGCTCGCCTTCCGCTCTTCCCGCTCGGCTCCGTCCTCTTCCCGGGGCTCGTGCTGCCGCTGAACGTCTTCGAGGAGCGCTACCGCGCCCTCTTCCGCGAATTGCTGGCCGTGCCGGAGGACACTCCGCGCCGGTTCGGCGTGGTGGCGATCAAGGACGGCCACGAGGTCGCCCCCGCCGGGGCGAAGGACGCGGCGGCCGGATACGCGGCGGATCTGTCCGAGGCGCTGTATCCCGTCGGCTGCGTCGCGGACGCGACGACCATCGGGGAACGCGGTGACGGCGGCTTCGACGTCGTGGCCACCGGCACCACGCGCTTCAGGCTGCTGTCGGTGGACGCCTCGGGGCCGTACCTCGTCGGTGAGGTGGAGGAGGTCGCGGAGGAACCGGGCATCGGTTCGGGGGCGCTGGCGTCCGACGTGGCGCGCGCCTTCCGGATCTACCGCAAGCGGCTGGCCGGGGCACGCGAGCGGAGTCTGGCCGGGCACCAGGAACTGCCGGACGACCCGACCGTGCTGTCGTACCTGGTGGCGGCCGCGACCGTCGTCGGGACCCCGGCGAAGCAGGCGCTGCTGGAGGCGCCGGACACCGCGGCGCGGCTGGAGCAGGAGTTGCGGCTGCTGCGTCACGAGGCCGCCGTCATCGACAAGCTGCGCGTTCTGCCCGCAGTGGACCTGACCCGGCAGGTCCCGAGCCCCAACTGACGTATTCTCTGAGCGCCATGGCCAAGAAGAAGCAGTCGTCCTCCGGCGGCACGCCCGCCACCGTCGCCTTGGAGAAGGCGAACGCCGCCTTCACTGTGCACGCGTACGCCCACGACCCCGCCTCGGAGCTCGGCTACGGCCAGGAGGCCGCGCAGGCGCTGGGCACCTCCCCCGACCGGGTGTTCAAGACCCTCGTCGCGGACGTGGACGGGGCGCTCACGGTCGCCGTCGTCCCCGTCGCGGGCTCCCTGGACCTGAAGGCGCTCGCCTCCGCGGCCGGGGGCAAGCGGGCCGGCATGGCGGACCCGGCCGCCGCCGAGCGGACCACGGGCTATGTCAGGGGCGGCATCTCCCCGCTGGGCCAGCGCAAGCGGCTGCGCACCGTGGTGGACGCCTCCGCGCTGGAGCACACGACGGTCTTCGTCTCGGCCGGCAAGCGCGGCCTGGAGGTCGAGCTGGCGCCCCAGGACCTGGTGCGGCTCACGGACGCGGTCGTCGCGCCGATCGCACGTGCCTGACCCCGGGCGCCGCGCTCCTGAAACATCCTGGGTGGCACTTCGAGCTGCGCAGGCCCAAGGGCATTCCTGGCCCCGTTGCCGAAGCTGCCGGGGTTTCGCCGGTCTCGCGATGGCTCAGCAGCACCCGCCTGGACAAATCCATCACGCGTGACCTCTACACCGCCGCCTTCTACCTCGACAAAGACTCTCACCGCGTCCTCTTCGTGCGGTGAACCCCGTGAATCCCAAGGGCGAGGGTGTCGTCGTGGGCGGCTGAACAGTGTGCTCGACCCCGCGCACTGCGTCGGCCGACGGCGCTGTGTCCACGGCCAAGGGCCCGGCAGGCGCCCCGGCACGACCTCGCGGGCTCCGGCGTCCGGCCGGTCAGCCGCCCGCGGGAGGCGGCGGCTGCGCGGCGGGGGGTTGCTCGTCGCGCGATGTGAAGGCCGTGGTGAGCGCCAGGTGCGTGAGGACGGCCCCGATGGGCCACGCCAGAAGCGCGCCCTTGGCCTGGAGCTCGAGCGGACCGTCGAACACCTTCTTCGCGCCGACCGCCCTGGCGTGCGCGATCAGGTCGCTCGTGGGGCCGAGCCAGCTGCCCAGCCGCCAGGCCAGCAGGGAGCCCAGTACGCCGCCCACGGCCATGCCGAGGACGACTCCGACGCCGCCGCGCCGGTTCCGCCAGTAGACGAGCGCGCCGGTGAGCACCCCGATGCAGAGTCCGAGGAGGACGAAGGTGCCGTCGGCGCCGATCGCCTGCTCCCCTTCGGTGTCCTTGAGGTAGACCGCCTTGCCGTCGGAGACCAGCGGGATCCGCGGCGCGAGCCACAGCCACAGCAGGCCGAGGAGCACGCCCGTCACGGCCACGAGCACCGCCGTCAACGCGCCGCTCTTGAGCTCCCGGACGGGGTCCATGCGGCCCTCCTGCTCCGAGGACGGCGGCAGCGGCGCGGGCGGCCATGGCTCATGCGAGGTCGAAAGCGCGGTCACCCTGCCATCGTGCCAGGTCCGTCCACGACACGCGTCACCGGCACCTCGGCAGCCCCATGCCCGAAGGTCACCGGCAGGCCGCGCGGCGGTAGGCCCAGGTGGCCACTGCCAGTGACACCAGGCCGACGGCCGCGCACACCGACAGGTCGGCCACCACGCCCAGCCAGTGGGGGCGGGCGTCGAAGCTGCGGATGAGGGCCTCCACGCCGTAGGTGGAGGGCAGCAGATCCCGTACGTAGCGGATGGGCTCGGGGAGGTTGCCGGCCGGCAGCACCCCCAGCAGCAGCGCGGCCGACATGCCGAGCTGCCCGGCCAGGGTGGCCAGCTCCTGGCGCGGCGCGAGCAGTCCGAGCGCCGCCCCCAGCCCGGAGAGCGCGGCCCCCGCCAGCGGGATCACCGCGGCGAGCACCCACAGGTTCGCCACGGGCAGCTGGAACAGCGCACAGCCGATGCCCGCCGTCACGAGCGTCCCGGGCACGGTGAAGGAGGCGTACGCGCCCGCCACACCCAGCACCACCGCGGCCGGCGGCACCGGAAGGGTCGCGTAGTGGTCGAGCCCGCCGGAGGCGCGCAGCTGCCCGAAGTACTGGGCCAGCAGGTTGAGCGCCACGAAGGCGACGACCAGCACGCTCGACCCGGCGACCACCGCGCGCGCGGCCGGACCGCCGTCGACGACACCCCGCATCATGATCATGATGCCGACCGACTGGAAGGTCGCCACGAACAGCAGCGGGATCCGGGCGATGCGCGCCCGGGACAGCTGCGCCCGGTACACCGCGGCCATCGCCGGCAGCAGCCGGGCGCGCGGGGCGAGCGTCGCGGCCTCCGCGCCGAGGGGGGTGACGGGCGCCGCCGGAGCCGCCGTCGGGGTGGCGGCTCCCGTGGAGATGATGGTCACTGCGTACCGCCCTGCTGCGCGGTGCCGCGCGCCATGTCCAGGTTCACGTTCCGGTCCACGTCCGAGGTCATGGTCATGCCGCCGGGGTTGACGCCATTCCGGCTGTCGCCGCTGCCGTTGCCGCCGTTCACGCCTTGACCAGTCCCTTCCCCCGGCCGCCGAGCGCCAGGTAGACATCCTCCAGGCTCGGCGCCGTCAGGGTGAAGTCGTCGAGTGCGGTGAAGGCGGGGCCACCGGTCAGCTCGGCGACCAGGGCACGGGCCCGCTGCTGCGGCAGCCGCAGCGTCCAGCGGCGCCCGGTGACACCGGCGGTCTCCCGCAGGGCCGCCACCGCCGGCACGGCCAGCGGGGGCTCGTCCCGCCACACGAGGTCCAGCCGTACCTCGTCGGCGACCAGCGCCTTGAGCCCAGCAGGGGTGTCGCAGGCGATCACCCGGCCCTCGTCGATGACCGCGACCCGGTCGAGCACGGTCTCGGCCTCGATCACGTTGTGGGTGACCAGCAGCACCGTGGTGCCGTGTGCGGCGCGCCGCCGGTCGACCGCCGCCCACACCGCGCGCCGGGCCACCGGGTCCATGGCGGTGGTCGGCTCGTCCAGGACGAGCACCGGCCGCTCGCCCACCAGGGCGGCGGCGAAGCAGGCGAGCCGGCGCTCGCCGCCCGACAGGCGCTTGAGCGGCCGGGAGGCGAGGGCGGTGAGTTCCAGTTCCTCCAGGACCGCGTCGCGTTCGGCGCGCGCGGACCCGGCGTCGAGGCCGCGCAGCCGTCCGGTGGTCTCGGCGGCGAGGGCGACGGTCAGCTCGTCCAGCGCGCTCGACTCCTGGCCGAGGTAGCCCACCAGTCGCGCCGCGCGCTCAGGGTGCCGTACGAGGTCGTGCCCGAGCAGTTGCACGCTGCCCGCGTCGGGGCGCAGCAGTCCCGTCAACTGGCGCACGAGGGTGGTCTTGCCGGCGCCGTTGGGGCCGAGCAGCCCGAAGATCTCGCCGCCCCGGATGTCCAGGTCGATGCCGTCGTTGGCACGCACCGGGGGGCTCCCGGCGCCGCGCCTGCCCCGCCCGGCCGGGTAGCTCTTCACGAGCCCGCGCACGGTCACCACCACCGCCCGCGCGGTGGCGTCCTGTTCCGTGCCCGTACTCACGAGGATCGAGCCTACGCTGCGTCCAGGCCGGAAGGCGCCGCAGGGTGGGTCCGGCGCGCTCACTCCCCCGCCGGAGCTCCCGCGGGGGCCGCGCGGGCGTCGATCTCGCGCCAGAAGCCCGCCCGGATGGCGTAACGGTCGTGCTCGTCGATCTGGTCGTCCTTGTGGGCCAGGAGCCCGAACCGGGCGGCGTAGCGCAGCAGCTCGCCGTCGATGCGGTGCGGGACGCGAGGGTACTCGGCGGAGAGCTCCTGCAGGTGGGACGGGTCGGTGAGCCGGCCGATCCAGCGGCGGGCGAAGACCTGGCCGACCTCGTACGGGTCGCCGCTGACGGCCGTGATGTCCTCCTCGCGGTCCGCCCAGCGCTGTTCGGGGCTGGTGAGCTGGGCCAGAGTGGGCAGGCCCGGGTCGGCGGCCTCGGCGCCGCCGACCAGCCCCCGGTCGGAGGACCAGCGCAGGGTCGCGCCGGCACCGGCCGGGGAGGCGGTGGCCTGGGAGGCGGGATGCGCGGCGGAGTGCCCGCGGTGGACGAGGCCGGCGACGTCCTTGGGGGTGGGCACCACTGCCTTGCCCGAGGCGGCCGCGGGCGACCCGGGCTTCGCCCGGTTGCCGTTGCGGTCGGCGGTGGCGACCTGGGGCGCTGCGGCGCCCGGCTCCGCGGGCTGGTCGGCCGCGGGCTGCGGCTCGGCCCCCTGAGCGGTCTCGGGCAGCGGCGCGGAGAGGATGGCGGCGATCTCGGGCCGCGGGGTGAGGGGCGCGCAGACCCCGGCGGGCTCGCGCACACGGATGGCCCGGGTGATCCACTCCCGGTCCAGCACGCGCCGCTCGTCGGCCTCGGCCACCAGGTCCTCGGACTGGTTGAAGTCACCGTCCGCGGCCTGCACGGCCCACAGGTGGACGGCGACGCCGTGCTCCTTCGCCGTCATCATGCCGGGCAGGAGATCGCCGTCGCCGGTGACCAGCACGACGTCGGAGCACGCCCGGTTGCGGGCCAGCTCCGACAGCTCGGCGTGCATGGCCGCGTCGACGCCCTTCTGCGCCCAGCGCCCGTCGGTGCGGGTCAGCGCGCCGAGGCGGACCGTCACCCGGGGCATCACGCGCAACCTGCGGTGCTCCGGTTGGGGGACGCGGTCGGGGGCGCCGTCGAACCAGTAGATCCGCAGCAGCGGCCGCCCGGTCTCCTGCTCGGCGCGCTCCCGCAGACCCGTGACGATCTCGGAGTGGTCGACGGTGATCCGGGACCGGGAGGGCTCTCCGGCGAGGAGGCTCGCGGCGGCTCCGAGCAGGTAGCCGGCGTCCACGAGGACGACGCAGCGGTCCATCGGTCTCACCCTCTTCTCCGAAAGTCCTGCCGTCCGTCCCCCTGGCGACGCTGTCGCCCCGAGTCTGCCCGAACTCCGGGGCGTTGTGACCGGTTACGCGATCACCGGCGCGCCACACTGAGGCAACTGCCCGAAATGCGACCTTCGTACTCACGTGCAAGCCTGGGTGCGGCCCATCATCCGTGATTTCCCCCAAGGAGGAATCGTGGGCAAGAACAAGAACCGGGGCGAACGTACCGGCCGGCAGCACGACCGCAGCGCCGCGACCACCGAAGAGCACGCGAAGAGCGCGGGCGGACGCGAGCCGATGGCGATGACGGCCCCGGGTGCCGAACCGCACACCTCGCCCAAGCGGCAGAAGAAGTTCGGCCACAACTAGCGCGCAGCGCCGCTCGCTCATGACCGAGGGTGGGACCCCGGCCGGAAGGGGG
>NZ_CBDRBL010000023.1:0-89565 GCF_965342175.1 Actinacidiphila sp. bgisy167 | reverse complement strand
GGATGGAGGCCGACGGAGTGCCGCCTGGAGAACCCGAGATCAGTGTCAGCTGAGAGGCCGCGCGGATAGGCGGTGTGGAGCAAGCAGCGGGTCGAGGGCCGAGTCCGGCACGGCGGAGATGGGAGACGCAGCGGAGCTGCGGCGACCGAGGGCAACGCCGCCAGGCGAGAGCCGTCGACCCGCGACGCCGACCCGTCTGTCCGCACGGCCTCTCAAGCGAAACAGTCCCCTGGAGGGGAGCGAGGTGGGAAAGTGTCGCTGCTCGAGAACATCCGTGGTCCGCGCGATCTGAAGGCCCTTCCGCCGGAGCGGCTGGGCGAACTCGCGGGGGAGATCCGTGAATTCCTGGTCCAAGCCGTGGCCAGGACCGGGGGGCACCTGGGACCCAATCTCGGCGTGGTCGAGTTGACGATCGCCCTGCACCGGGTCTTCGACTCGCCGGCCGACCGTATCCTGTGGGACACGGGTCACCAGTCCTATGTGCACAAAATACTGACGGGACGTCAGGATTTTTCCAAGCTGCGGGGGAAGGGCGGCCTGTCCGGCTATCCCTCGCGCGCCGAGTCCGAGCACGACGTCGTCGAGAACAGCCACGCCTCCACGGTGCTCGGCTGGGCCGACGGCCTGGCCAAGGCCAACCAGGTGCTGGGCCGGCGCGACCACGTCGTGGCCGTCACCGGTGACGGCGCGCTCACCGGGGGCATGGCCTGGGAGGCGCTGAACAACATCGCGGCCGCCAAGGACCGCCCGCTGATCATCGTCGTCAACGACAACGAGCGCTCCTACGCCCCGACCATCGGCGGGCTCGCCAATCATCTGGCCACCCTGCGCACCACCGACGGCTACGAACGCTTCCTCGCCTGGGGCAAGCAGAGGCTGCAGCAGACGCCCGTCGTCGGCAAGCCGCTCTACGAGTCCCTGCACGGCGCCAAGAAGGGGTTCAAGGACGCCTTCGCCCCGCAGGGCATGTTCGAGGACCTGGGCCTGAAGTACCTCGGCCCGATCGACGGCCATGACATCGCCGCCGTCGAGTCCGCGCTGCGCCGGGCCCGGCGCTTCCACGGACCCGTCCTCGTCCACTGCCTCACCGAGAAGGGCCGCGGCTACGCCTTCGCCGAGCGCGACGAGGCCGACCGCTTCCACGCCGTCGGCGCCATGGACCCGCTCACCTGCGAGCCGCTCACCCCGTCGAGCGGCCCGAAGTGGACGTCGGTCTTCGCCGAGGAGATGGTCAGGATCGGCGCCGAGCGCCCGGACGTCGTAGCGATCACGGCGGCCATGCTCCAGCCGGTCGGGCTGGAGAAGTTCGCCAGGGCCTTCCCGCGCCGCGTGTACGACGTCGGGATCGCCGAGCAGCACGCGGCCGTCTCGGCGGCGGGCCTGGCGACGGGCGGCCTGCATCCGGTGGTCGCCGTGTACGCGACCTTCCTCAACCGCGCCTTCGACCAGGTCCTGATGGACGTGGCGCTGCACCAGTGCGGCGTCACCTTCGTGCTCGACCGGGCGGGCGTCACCGGCGACGACGGCGCCTCCCACAACGGCATGTGGGACATGTCGATCCTGCAGGTCGTCCCCGGCCTGCGGATCGCCGCGCCGCGCGACGCCGACCAGCTGCGCGCCCAGCTCCGCGAGGCGATCGACGTCGACGACGCGCCCACCGTCGTCCGCTTCCCCAAGGAGACCGTCGGCGAGGCCCTGCCGGCCATCGGCCGGGTCGGCGGCATGGACGTCCTGCACCGCGGCGACCGGCCGGATGTGCTGATGGTGTCCGTGGGCGCCCTCGGCGCGGTGTCCCTGGCCGCCGCCGCCCTGCTGCGCGAACGCGGCGTCGGCGTCACGGTCGTCGACCCCCGCTGGGTCAAGCCGCTCGACGCGGAGCTGCCCGCGCTCGCCGCCCGGCACCGCATGGTCGCCGTGATCGAGGACAACGGGCGGGCCGGGGGCGTCGGTTCGGCCGTCGCACAGGCCCTCCGGGACGCGGAGACCGATGTGCCGGTCCGCGACTTCGGCATCCCGCAGCAGTTCCTGCCGCACGCCAGGCGCGGCGAGGTGCTGGCCGACATCGGTCTCACCCCCGCTGAGATCGCCGGGCGGATCGGGGCCACCCTGCACCGTCTCGCGTCGGACGGGGGGCACCCGGGCGGGAAGGGCATGGACGGGAAGGACCCGAGCGGGAAGGACCCGAGCGGGAAGGACCAGGACGGAGTGCACCCGAGCGGGAAGCGGGCGCACGAGAAGCACCGAGAGGCGGCGTCCGGACGACATGCGCCCGGACGGCCGGCACCCCGACGAGAGGCACCCGGACGAGAGGCCCGTGAGCGATGACACCGCCCGATCCCGAGCCCAAGGGGTTCGACCTGGTGACCCTGCTGGCCGAGCGCGGCGCCGAGCGCTACGACCTGCACGCCAGGTACCTCAACCACCAGTTGCCGCGCATGCTGCACACCATCGGCTTCGACAAGGTCTACGAGCGGGCCGAGGGCGCGTACTTCTGGGACGACGAGGGCCGGGACCACCTCGACATGCTCGCCGGCTTCGGGGTGATGGGCCTGGGCCGCCACCATCCGGTCGTGCGCAAGGCGCTGCACGATGTGCTGGACGCCGGGCTGGCGGACCTGACCCGCTTCGACTGCCAGCCGCTGCCCGGGCTGCTCGCGGAGAAGCTGCTCTCGCACGCGCCGGGCCTGGACCGGGTGTTCTTCGGCAACAGCGGTACCGAGGCGGTCGAGACGGCCCTGAAGTTCGCCCGCTACGCCACCGGCCGGCCCCGCGTGCTCTTCTGCGACCACGCGTTCCACGGGCTCACCACGGGGTCGCTGTCCGTGGGCGGGGAGAGCGGTTTCCGCGAGGGTTTCGACCCGCTGCTCCCCGACACCCCCGTGCCGCTTGGCGATCTCGCGGCACTGGAGCGGGAGCTGGTCAAGGGCGACGTGGCCGCGCTGATCGTCGAACCGATCCAGGGCAAGGGCGTGCACCCGGCACCGCCGGGTTATCTGCGGGCGGCGCGGGAGCTGCTGCACCGGCACAAGGCGCTGCTCATCGCCGACGAGGTGCAGACCGGCCTCGGCCGCACCGGCGACTTCTTCGCCTACCAGCACGAGGAGGGCGTCGAGCCGGACCTGGTGTGCGTCGCCAAGGCCCTGTCGGGCGGCTATGTGCCGGTGGGCGCCACCCTCGGCAAGGAGTGGATCTTCAAGAAGGTCTACTCCTCCATGGACCGGGTGCTGGTGCACTCCGCGAGTTTCGGCTCCAACGCGCAGGCCATGGCCGCGGGGCTGGCCACCCTCGCGGTGATGGAGGACGAGAAGGTCGTCGACAACGCCCGGGTCACCGGAGAGCTGCTCCGCGACCGCCTCACCGCCCTCGTCGACCGCTACGAGTTGCTGCACGAGGTCCGCGGCCGGGGCCTGATGATCGGCATCGAGTTCGGCAGGCCGAAGTCGCTGGGGCTGCGCAGCCGCTGGATGATGCTGCAGGCGGCCCGCAAGGGCCTGTTCGCCCAGATGGTGGTCGTGCCGCTGCTGCAGCGGCACCGTATCCTCACCCAGGTCTCCGGGGACCACCTGGAGGTGATCAAGCTGATCCCGCCGCTGATCATCGGGGAGCGGGAGGTGGACCGCTTCGTGGCGGCGTTCACCGCCGTGATGGACGACGCGCACAGCGGCGGTGGCCTGATGTGGGAGTTCGGGCGGACACTGGTGAAGCAGGCGGTCGCGGTTCGCTGATCCGGGCCCGCCGCCCGGCCCACGCTTGATGGCCCCGCCAACTGTTGCCCCGGAGGCAAGTTTCTTGCCTCCGGGGTGAACGGTGTCTATACCTGAGGCATGACCACACCCTCGGCGGGCGAGGCGCCCCTGCCGGACGTCGCCCCCCGACTGGCACATCACCCGGGCCACGGTGGCGCCCTGCGCCTCAGGGGCGGGCTGACCCTGGAGGCGGCCGCCGCCCGTGCCGGGCTGTCGCCGGCGCACCTGTCCCGGTTGGAGACCGGCCAGCGGCAGCCTTCCCTGCCCATGCTGCTGACGCTCGCCCGCACCTACGGCACCACCGTGTCGGACCTGCTCGGCGAGACCTCACCCGAGCGCGACCCCGTCGTCCGGGGCGGCGCCGTGCCGCCCGCGGAAGCCGGCGGCTGGACGTACTGGCCGGCCGGAAACCCCGGGCGGGCCATGCAGGCGCTGCGGCTGCACGTGCCTCCCGGCCCCCAGGAGGGGCTGGTGCGCGTCCACGCCGGCGAGGAGTGGCTGTACGTCCTCGGGGGCGAGCTGCGGCTCACCCTCGGGGAGGCCGTGCACCGGCTGGTGCCCGGTGACAGCGCCCACTTCGACTCGCTCACCCCGCACCGCATCGCGGCGGCCTCGCCGGCCGGTGTCGATCTGCTGTTCGTCCACACGCTGCTGCGGAGTTCCGTGGCGGAGCTGTGCCTGGGCGACGGCCGTTCCCCGCGCCCCCACGGCGCATGACGAGAGGACTGACCATGTCCGGCGACTCCCGGGACAAGGCCCCCATGGGCTTCAAGGTGCGCACCTTCATCTACCTGGTGGGGGTGCACGTCATCGCCGCGTTCTTCTTCCTGGTCTTCCACTTGGCGGGGGCCAAGTAGGCCGCGCCCGAAGGCGGAGAACGCCGCGGGTCAGGCCGGCCGCGCGCCGTCCAGGAAGAGCGCGCGCAGCCGCTCGCGGCGCGCGAGGGTGAGGCCGAGTCCCTTCTCCAGGTAGCGGCCCACCGAGCCCCAGTGCTCCTCGATGGTGTCGAAGGCGGCATCCAGGTACTCCTTGCGCGCGTCGAAGAGCGGGCCGAGCAGCTCCATGACCTCGGGGGTGCTCGCCGGTTCGGCGTGCGCGCCCCGCCTGATGCGGTAGCGGCGGTGGGCCTCGTTGCTCTTGAGGTAGTCCTCCATGATCGCGGCGCGTTCGACCCCCAGGGCGAGCAGGATCACGGCGATCGAGGTGCCGGCCCGGTCCTTGCCCGCCGCGCAGTGCAGTAGTGCCGGCACCGACTCGTCCTCGGCGAGCAACTCCAGCATGCGGGTGTGCTCGGCGGTGCGCTCCAGCACGATGCGGCGGTAGGCCGCGACCATGCGCGCGGTGCCGCGGCCCTCGCCGAGGATCTCGCGGAGCGCCGAGACGTCGCCGTCGCGGACCGTGGTCCAGAACTCGGCGCCCCGGGCGGGGTCGCTCAGCGGCAGGTTCACCTGTCGCACGCCGGGCAGCTCGACGTCCGGGCCCTCCAGCTTCATGTCGGCGGCGTTGCGGAAGTCGAAGACCGTGTGCAGGCCGAGGGAGGAGAGGTAGCCGGCGTCCTCGGCGGTGGCGTGCGCCAGGTGCCCGCTGCGGAAGAGCCGCCCGTAGCGCACCCGTCGGCCGTCGGCCGTCGGGAGGCCCCCGACGTCGCGGAAGTTGCGCACACCGGTCAGCTCGGGCTCCGTGGGGGCGGTCTGCGGCGTCTGCTCTGTCACCGGTGCTCCTTCGCTCACGGGTACGTTCACGGACCGCGCGGTGCGGGTCACCGGCGGGCGGACCACTGCCGACCCTACGGCACACCGGGCGCCGCCCGTACCGGTCGGTATGCGATCGCCGTCGCGGGCCGGTGGGCGCCGCCGGACACCGCCGTATTCCGCGTGGGGCGCATCAAGTCGGGTGGGATAGATCACCTCCCGTCAACCCCTGGTTACGGTGGCGTAGGTCACTCGAGGAGGTGAAGTATGTGCGGACGTGCCAGACGATTCGAAAAACAACAGTGACGCCATCGGGTCGTACACAGCCGTGGGGGACAGCTTCACGGAAGGTGTCGGCGATCCGGGTCCCGACGGGACGTTCATCGGCTGGGCCGACCGGCTGGCGGTGCTCCTCTCCGACCGCCGGCCCGGACACGACTTCCGGTACGCCAACCTCGCGGTGCGCGGCCGCCTCCTCGACCGGATCGTCGAGGAGCAGGTTCCGCGGGCCGTGGAACTCGCGCCCGACCTCGTGACCTTCTGCGCCGGCGGCAACGACATCCTGCGGCCCGGCAGCGACCCGGACGACGTCGCCGAGCGCTACGAGGCGGCGGTCGCCCGCCTCGCCGCCGCCGTCGGCACCGTCGTGCTGTGCACGGGCTTCGACACCCGCGGCATCCCCGTGCTGCGGCATCTGCGCGGCAAGATCGCCACCTACACCGCGCATGTGCGCGCGATCGCCGACCGGTACGACTCCCCGGTGCTGGACCTATGGTCGCTCCGGTCGATCCAGGACCGCAGGGCCTGGGACGCCGACCGACTCCACCTGTCGCCCGAGGGGCACACCCGGGTCGCCCTGCGCGCCGCACAGGTGCTGGGGCTCGAGGTGCCGGCCGACCCCGACCAGGCATGGCCGCCGGAACCCTTCCGTGCGCCCGCCGAGGTCCGGCGGGACAACATCCAATGGGCCCGCGAGCACCTCGTGCCCTGGATCGGCCGGCGGCTGCGCGGGGAGTCCTCCGGCGACAATGTGACGCCCAAGCGCCCCGACCTGCTGCCGCTGTAGACGGCTGCCCGGCGGGGTGGGGGCTCCAGGAGGCCGCGTCAGTAAGGCTGCGTCCCGGAGGCGAGTTCGGCCCACACGACACGGCCGCCACCGTCGTCGGTGGGCCGGACTCCCCAGGCCTGCGAGAGCGCGCCCACCAGCAGCAGGCCGCGTCCGCCCTCCTCGTCCACACCAGCGGCCCGCGGCCGGGGCGCGGTCGGCGCGCGTCCCTGGTCGCTGACCTCGAGCCGCAGCCGGGCGCCGTCGAAGCGCATGCCGCAGGTGACGCACTCACTGCCGGTGTGCATGACGGCGTTGGTGAAGAGCTCGGAGACGATCACCTCCGCGTCGTCGCACAGCCCCTCGTCCGCGTCCCACTCCCGCAGCCGTGCCCGCACGCGATGGCGCGCGTCGGCGACCGAGGACCCGCGGGCGGGCAGACGGAACAGGTCCTGGCAGTGAGGGGCGTCGGGGGTGCCGCGGCGCTCTAACCGCAGAGCGACTGGTGAGGAGGCCACGTCGCTAACTATGCGGTCCCGCCGGAACTGTTGGCAAGATGCGATCTGTAATTTACAGAACGACGGGTGCGCACTGTCGGCTCCTGATGACGGCATGACACACTGCTTGCGTCAGAGGGGAGTTGGGGAAGTGGTCGTGATGGACACGCGGTCGGGCGGTGCTCCCACCGTCCTCCGGGTGGTGCTCGGCAAGCGGCTCCAGCACCTGCGCGAGAGGGCCGGACTCTCCTACGAGGACGCCGGCCGGGCCCTGGACGTCACCCACGCCACGATCCGCCGCATGGAGAAGGCCGAAGTCGGCCTGAAGATCCCCTACGTCGAGAAGCTGCTGCTCACCTACGGGGTCACCGCCCCGGAGGAGCTCGAGGAGTTCCTCGCGCTGGCCCGGGAGGCCAACCAGCCCGGCTGGTGGCACCGTTACCGGGACGTCCTGCCGGACTGGTTCAGCGCCTTCGTGAGCCTGGAGGGCGAGGCCCGCGTCATCCGCGCCTACGAGCCGCACTATGTGCCCGGACTCCTGCAGACCGAGGACTACGCGCGCGAGGTGCTGCGGGCGGGGAATCCGCGCGCCGGTGAGGCGGAGATCGAACGGGGGATCGCCCTGCGCATGGAACGCCAGGCGCTGCTGACCCGTGAGGACGCGCCCCTGCTCTGGGTCGTCATGGACGAGACGGTCCTGCGCAGACCCATAGGCCGTCCGGCGGTCATGCGCGCCCAGATCGCCAAGCTGATCGACTCCTGCGCCCTGCCCGCCGTACGCCTGCAGATCATGCCGTTCACGGCCGGACCGCACCCGGCCATGTACGGGCCGTTCCACATCTTCCGCTTCGAGACGCACGAGCTCCCGGACGTCGTCTACTCGGAAAGCCTGGTCGGCGGCGTCTACTTCGACGACCGCGACGACGTCTCGACCTTCCTGGAAGCCCTGGACCGGATGTGCGCCCAGGCCGCGCCGGCCGCCGGCACCGAGCGGATCCTCGCCCGCATCCACGAGGAGACGTGAGCATGGAGCGGATCCGCGACGGCGTGCCCACCGGGAGCCTCGGGGCGCGGGCCGGAGCAAGCCGTGGATCGGGGGCGACGGCGGCTCGTGCGTCCGTGGTCGCGCCCCCACCAAGGACGACGGCCCGGGCGGCGCCACGGCCCGTCCGCGCGTGCCGACGTCCCGCCGCCGCGAACGGCGGGACGGGCCGGAAGAGCATCGACCGCAGCACTCACCGGCCCCTCAGGGGCCATCGGAATCCGAACGGAGCAGGGCGTTGACCGACAAGGGCTTCCCCGCGGAGGAGATCGACACCAGCCGGCCGCACCCGGCCCGGATGTACGACTACTACCTCGGCGGCAAGGACAACTACGAGGCCGACCGCGAGGCGGCCGAGATGGTGATCCGCATGACCCCCGACGCGCGCCCCAGCGCGCGCGCCAACCGGGAGTTCATGCAGCGCGCGGTGCGCTACGCGGCTGGGCAGGGCATCCGGCAGTTCATCGACATCGGCACCGGCATCCCCACCTCGCCCAACACGCACGAGGTGGCCCGCCCGGTCCTGCCCGACGCCCGGGTCGCCTACGTCGACAACGACCCCATCGTGGCGGCCCACGCCGGCGCGCGGCTCACCAACACCGGCAACGCCGGCTTCTTCCTCGGCGACGTCCGCGAGCCCGAGAGCATCCTGGAGCACGCCACCATCCGGGAGCTGATCGACTTCGACGAGCCCGTGGCCCTGATGCTCGTCGCGCTCCTGCACTTCGTCCGCGACGACGAGGACCCGGCCGGGATCGTGCGCGCCCTCACCAAGAACCTGGCGGCCGGCAGCGCGCTGATCCTCAGCCACGGCACGACCGACTTCCACCAGGACGTGGACGCCGACGCCGCCGAGGCCTACAAGAACGCCACCTCCACCCTCACGCTGCGCAGCAAGTCGGAGATCGAGCCCTTCTTCGACGGCTTCCCGCTGGTCGAGCCTGGACTCGTGCAGGTGCCGCGGTGGCGCCCGGACAGCCCGCTCCCGGAGGAGGGCGAGCACGTCCGCATCGCCTTCTGGGGAGGCGTCGGCCGCAAGGGCTGACACGGCTCTCCGCGGCCCCGCCGGGCCGCTCGCTACGGGGACGTCGGCGTCAGCAGGCGCAACGGAGTCCGGCCCGGCGGCGGCGCGGCGGGGATCCGCTCCAGGACCCCGCCCGCGAACACGTCGTAGAGTGGCAGCGTCTCAAGGTGGACATAGCCGATGTGGCAGTCGCAGACGGCCAGCGGGCATGCCCGCTGGCGCAGCGCCGCGCGGTAGGAGCCGTCGTAGAGGTTGCCCAGCTCCTCGCGGACGAAGTGGCAGCGGCGCACCGTGCCCTCGCCGTCCACCGATATGACCGACTCGCCCGTGCGGCACGGCAGACCCGCGCTGCGGTGCGGATGCCGGCTGTACGGGAACAGCGGGTCCAGCGCGGTCCACCGCTCCGCCTCGGCGTCGGTATATGTGTGGCCCTCGGCGGCGTTGACCCACAGGTAGACGTCGTCCGGAAGGTCGGCGCGCAGCCGCCGGGCCTGCTCCAGGTGCTCCGGCAGGCCGACGACGCCCACGCTGTGCCGGACGCCGCGGGCGGCCAGGTCGCGGCACTTGGCCAGGAACCGGTCATAGGGCGTCTGGCCGGGATGGAAGGTGCACCACAGGGCGAGCGTGTCCAGGTCGGCCTCTTCCAGCCACTGGGTGCGGCAGCTGAGGTTGGTCTGGATCGCCACGCGGCGCACATGCGGCAGCCGGCTGAGCTCCACCAGAGTGCGCCGGTACCAGGACCGCACCAGGCCCTCGCCCCACGGGGTGAACAGCAGGGAGAGCCGGTCGCCGTCCTGCCCGGCCGCCCATCCGGCGAAGCGTTCGAGGGCGGCGCGGTCGGCGGTCAGCTGGGCACGGCTGTCACGGCGCTTGGCGAAGGGGCAGTACGGGCAGTCGTAGTCGCACGAGGCCAGCGGGCCGCGGTAGAGGATCGTCAGGTCCATGGCGGGGGCCTCACTTGGGTTCGTAGGCGGCCATGCGCCGGCGCACGGCGGTGGAGAACAGCTCGGGACCGGCCGCGTCGGAATGGGCGAGGCCCTCGGGCGACAGCCGCAGCACCTCCGGCCCCGCGGCCGCGTCCAGCCAGCCCCGGTCGGCGAAGTGCTCCAGTTCCTCGGCGAAGTCCTCCCCGGGAGAGGTGCCGAACCGGGCCCGGTACTCGGCGACGGGCAGCCCTTCGGCCTGCAGCAGGGAC
Organism: Actinacidiphila sp. bgisy167; assembly: GCF_965342175.1. Taxonomy (GTDB): domain Bacteria; phylum Actinomycetota; class Actinomycetes; order Streptomycetales; family Streptomycetaceae; genus Actinacidiphila. Next base: position 79,325 of record NZ_CBDRBL010000023.1, on the reverse strand, counting down.
TGCAGCAGGTGCCGGCGGCGGGCCTCCTCGTCGTCCATTGCCCAGCCGAAGTCGGCGTGGCCGAATTCCCGCGTGGTGCGCGCCGTGTAGGCGTCGATGATGCCGCGGATGCGGTGCATGTCGACGGCGTAGTCGAAGGAGTAGTGCAGCGTGGAGGTGTACGAGCGGGCCCCGCAGCCGAGGCCCACCATGCCGTCGGTCTGGCAGGCGTAGTCCCCGCCGCCGGCGGCCGGGGCGCCCGTACGGCGGAACATGCGCATCGACACCTGCTCGTAGCCGTGTGCCAGCAGATGGTCGCGGCCGTGGCGGTAGAGCCGCAACCGCTGCTCGTCCCACGCCGCCTCGCTCCGGTCGCTGCCGGCGGCGCCGGTGGTAGCGGTGCTGTGCCGGCCGAGGCCGGTGAGCGGGCGCACGTACAGCGGGTACAGATACAGCTCCTCGGGACGCCAGGCGAGCGCGGCGTCCAGCGACTGCGTCCAGGACCGCTCGGTCTGGCCGTCGATGCCGTAGATCAGGTCGATGTTGAGGACGGGGATGCCCGCCTCCCTGATCCTGCCCAGCGCCGCCTCGACGTCGCCCCGGCGCTGGGGGCGGACGGCCGCGCGGGCCTCGGCCTCGACGAAGCTCTGCACGCCCAGGCTCAGCCGCGTCGTGCCGCGCTCCGCGAGCACCCTGAGCCGGTCGGCCGTCGCGGTGGCCGGCGAGGCCTCCACGGAGAGCGGTATGGCGCGCAGATCGGCGCCCAGGCCGCCTTCGGCGAGGTCGCAGAGCCGCTCCAGCTCGGTGGCCGACAGATACGTGGGAGTGCCGCCGCCGAAGGCCGCGTTGGCGAACCGCGCGCCCTCGCCCAGGGCCTCCCGCACCGCCGCGGCCTGGCGCTCCAGAGCATCCAGGTAGGCGGTGGCCAGGCCGTCGGGCGCGCCGATCCGGGTGAAGAGGTTGCAGAATCCGCAGCGGACCTCGCAGAACGGGATGTGGAAGTAGAGGGACAGCGCGTTCTTCGGCTCGTCCGCCCACAGATCCCGCAACCGGGCCTGCTCGCGGGGGAGCGCGCGGTAGGCCGTCTTGTGCGGATAGGCGTACACGTAGTGCCGGTACGGTCGCGGCGAGGCCGCGGCCGAGGGCGTCGGGGACAGCGTCACGTCGGTGGAGGTCATCGGGCGGCCCCGTCGAGGAGGAAGTGGGCATAGGGCACCGTCCACACGACCTCGTGGCCGATGCGGTGGCCGGTGTGGCCGTCCTCGCCGTAGGCCGTGCCGTGGTCGGAGCACACGACGGCCAGGCACGGACGGCGGCTCGAGGCGGCGGCGAAGAGCCTGCCGATATGGCGGTCGACGTACTCGAGGGCGGCGGCGTGCGTGGCGCGCGAGTCGCCCGCCTCCCGGGTGGCGCCCGGCAGGTGGAACCAGTTGGGCTGGTGCAGTGCCGACACGTTCACGAAGAGGAACAGCCGCCGCTCCGGCGGCAGGGCCGCGACGACCTCCTCGGCACGGATCACCTGTGCCTCGAAGGAGGTGGGCGAGGCGACGCCGAACTCCAGCTCCCAGTGGCTCTCCTGGAAGAGCCCGGGCAGCACCGACCCCAGCGGCGCCTGCTTGTTGAAGAAACCGACGCCGCCGATGCACACCGTGCGGTAGCCCGCCGCGGCCAGGCCCGAAACCAGATCCGGGGTGTCGTACACGAAGGTGCCGTCCGCGGTGCTCTCACTGCCCGCGAAGCGCGCCGCGAACAGCCGCGGGTGGGGTCCGGGGGCGGTGGGCGTCGGCAGGAAGCCCGCGAAGATGGCCTGGTGGGAGGCGTAGGTGAAGCTGCCGGGTGCGTGCCGGCGCTCCCACCTGCCGCCGGGCAGATGGCGGGCCAGGTGGGGGATGCGGCCGGCCGCGGCCAACTCCTCCGCCACGTCGTGGCGGAGGGTGTCCAGCGTGACCAGCAGGATGTCGTGGTTGCCCACGATCTGGTTCATGTCAAGCGGTGGCGTCATGGTGGTGCTCCTCGCGTCGCGCGCGCTCCAGCGTCGCCGGTACGGCGGCCACCTGGGCGGCGTAGGTGTCCAGGCCCTCGGCTGCCGTGCCCGGCAGGCCGGTGAGCCGGGGCAGCAGATCCCCGAAGGCGTTGACCTCGCCGACGGCGAAGCGCCGCCAGCCTCTCGCGGGCAGGATGTCCACGCCGACGCAGAGCGTGCCGGGGAAGCACGCGGCAGCCCGTTCGGCGGTCCCCAGCACGTCAGTGAAGTCGCCGCCCGCCGCGCGGATCGCCGCGCGCGCCGTGTCCAGGTCGCCGCGGGCACCGCCGAGGTGCAGATTCGTCATCGGGTGCGGGCTCGTGCGGACGACGGCGTGCGTGGCACGGCCGGCGACCACCACCACCCGCAAGTCGGCCGCCCGGCCGTGCTGGGACGCCTTCGGCACCCAGCGCTCGACGTGCAGCCCGTCCGGGGCCAGCGCGTCCACGAGGGCGGCCACCTCCGCTTCCGTGCGGTATTCGCGCACCCGCAGCGAGTTGAACAGGCGTCCGTCGCCGGTAGTCTCCACCGAGGTCCTCGCCTTGACCCGGTCGGGACCCGCCGTCGCCAGCGCCACCACACCCGAGGCGGAGGAGCCATGGGCGGGCTTGAGGAACGCCCGGGAGATCCTTGCGGCCCGCAGGCGCTCCTTGAGCTCCGCCCAACCGCGAACCGGTGGCCCGTCGAGAGCGGGCGGCACCGGGACGCCCGCCGCTGCGAGCCGGGCGTGGCAGCGGCGCTTGTCGAACAGGACGGCGATCTCCCCTGCGTCGGCGGACGGCACCGCGCCGGCCCGGCGGGCCGAAACCGTCACCTCCCGCACGGCGGCGGTGAACCGGCGGTACCACAGCGCGGTGCCCTCGACCCGGGCCGGGTCGTCGGCGCCCCGCAGCAGCCGGTCGACCTCGGCGTCCTCTCCGGGGGAGTCGAGGCGCACGAACTCGCCGGGCGCGAAGGCGTACTCTCCGCGCAGCACGTCGCGCCACGCCAGCACGCGCGGCGCGGGATGCCCCGCTGCCCGCACCGCCGCAGCGAACAGCGTCGTCCTGCGGTTGCCGGGGTTGCCCACCACGGTGACGTCGAGCACGCCGCCGGTGCCGCTACTCGGAGACGGCGACATAACGCCACTCCTGGTCCTGCCAGCGGCGCGGCTCGCGGTGCTCCGACAGGTCGATCTCGGTGCCCGCGGATTCCACGGTCGCGCGCAGCCGGTCGGCCAGGGACTCGCTCAGGAAGTGGTGATGCAGGTCGAGCCGCTTGAGATGGGTGAGCGGCTGGCCGCCCAGCAGCGCCTCGGCACCGGTGTCGGTGAGGATCCCCATGGACAGGCTCAGGCTCTCCAGTTGCGCCACGACGGGCGCCGAGGCCACTGCCGCCGCTATCTCGTCCTGGATCTCGCTGTCCTGCAGGCCGAGGTGGCGCAGGGCGGGGAAGCAGCCGCCGGCGAGGACCGGCGCCAGGTCGGCCACCGCGGCGTCGCCTCCGTACTGCGGCACGCCGAGCCACAGCTCCAGGTGCTCCAGCGCGGGCAGTTCACTGGCGCCGATCGCCCGCACCACCGCCCCGGGCAGCCCGCCGGACTCGAAGCGCAGCACGCGCAGCGCCTCATGGCGGACCGGGCGCAGCGACAGCGGCTCCTCGCCGATGCCCTCGGAGTCGCCGCCGCGCACACCGAACTCCTCCAGCCGCGGGAAGTGCTCGAGAACGGGCGTGACGTCGGTCATCTGCAGCCAGGAGATCTCGCACTCCTCGCCGATCACATCGGCCAGGAACAGCGCGCGCAGCGCGGGGAAGCCCTCCGCGTCCGCCAGCACCAGCTCCAGCGCGGGACGCAGTTCGGAGTACTCGTCGTCGTCCCACCACGGCCCGATGACGAGGGCGCGCACCCGCGTGGTGTCGACCGCCGTGGTGAAGTGGGCCCACACCCGGGAGAAGGGGATGTCGCCGGCCTCGAAGCAGTCCAGCCGCCAGGCCACGGCATCCGGCTCGGGCAGTTCGGCGGTGCCGGCCTCGGGCAGGGTGTACACGGGGAGACCGTAAAGGGTTTCCAGATGGTGTGCGACAGTCATGAAGGCCTCACTCCGCGACGGCGGTGTAGCGGTGGACCTCGCCGTCCCACTCGTCCTCGTCGCCGGGGTCCGAGAGGTCGACCTCGACGCCCGAGGGTTCGAGGGCGGCCCGAACGCGCTCGGCGATGGGCTCGGTGACGAAGTTGTGGTGGAGGTCGAGCCAGTCCAGATGGGTCAGCGGCTGGCCGGCGAGCAGGGCGGTCACACCCTCGTCGGTGAGCACGCCCAGGGACAGGTCGAGCGAGGAGAGCTGGGCCACGACGGGAGCCGCGGCGACGGCGGCGGCGATCTCGTCCTGGATCTCGCTGTTGCGCAGGCCGAGGTGGCGCAGGGCGGGGAAGCGGCCGCCGGCGAGGACCGGTGCCAGGTCGGCGACGGTGGCGTCGCCCCCGTACTCCTCCACGCCGAGCCAGAGCTCCAAGTGCTCCAGCGCGGGGAGCTCGCTCGCGGCGACCCCGCGGACGACCTCGCCGGGCAGACCTCCCGCCTCGAAGCGGAGCGTGCGCAGCCGCTGGTGGCGGACGGCGGGGAAGCGCAGCCCCGTGCCGCCGCGGACGCCCAGCACCTCCAGCTTCGGGTAGGCCTCGAGCACCGGCGTCACGTCGGACTGCTCGATCCAGGAGATCTCGGCCTCCTCCGACTCGAGATCGCCGATGAACACGGCCTCCAGCGCGGTCAGCCGCTCCCGGGCGTCCACGAGCAGCCGCACGACGGCACCGGAGTCGTTGTCGTACGGCTCGCCCCACTGACCCGCGACCACGGCCCGCACCCCGGCGGGCTCCACCGTCTCCAGGAAGCGGTCCCACAGCTGCGCGAAGGTCTCCTTCGCGTCGTCGTCCCAGGGGTTGACGGCCAGTCGCCATGCCACCGCGCCGGCAGCCGGCAGCAGCTCCTGCCGGGCGTCGGGAGGAGGGAAGTCGAAGGCCGGCAGGCCATTCAGTTCCTGCAGATGTTCGACGTAGTCCATCGATGGTCTCCCGGGGTGGACGGACGCGGAGCCGTGCGGCGGCCGCTTCGGGCGGGGCTGCCACTGCCGAGAGGCGGTGGTGCCTTGTACTTGCCAAGAGTTCTACCAAGCCGCACGGACAGCGGCTGCCGCGGGCTGTGCACAGGCCGCAGGGGGAGCGTTGTCACACCCCCCGCGTAGCGTCGTGGACATCGGGTCGGCGGGCGCCGACGGCGAAGGGAGACGCGCATGTACCGGCAGGGGGACGTCCTGATCGTGCCCGTCGAGGAGGCGGCCGTGCCGCCGGGCACGGATCGGCTGCCGCGGCAGCCGCGGGACGCGCGGGGCAGGATCGTGCTGGCCCTCGGGGAGGTGACCGGGCACGCCCACGCGGTGGTCGGGCCGGGGACGCTGGTGCGCGAGGCGGGTCCGTTCGGTGCGGCGTACCTGCATCTCCCGGACGGCGGGCGGGTGGTGCACGAGGAGCACGCGGCGATACCGCTGCCCAAGGGCTGGTACCGGGTGGTGCGGCAGCGCGAGTACGTGCCCGGCGCGGTGCGCGTCGTGGCGGACTGACGAGGACGGGGGAACGAGCGATGACGACAGCGGTGACGACGGTGGCGGCGAGGAGCACGGCCGGGGTTGCGGACGCGAGCGGGGCGGGGGACGCGAGCGGGGCGGCGGCGGAATCGGCCGGGGTCGCGGACGCGACGGCGCTGTGGCGTGGGGTCGTCGCGGCGACCGGACCTGCGGACCGGGCGGCGGCGGAGGAGGGTGTGCGCCTGGCCTACCGGCTGGCCGGCCTGCCGGTGCCGGAAAGGATCGTGTGGGCGGCGTCGCCGCTGGAGGCGGTGGGCCTGGTTGTGCGCCTGACGGCGGACGGAACGGCGGGTGGCAGCGTCCGCGACGCGGTGCGCACGCGTCCGTGGGCCGCCGCGCGCCGACGGTCGGCCGACCGGCTCGGGCCGGCCGGCTGGGCGGATCACTGGGCCGTCACCGGTGCCCAGTTGTGGGACACGACGGTGCTGCTGACCGAACGGATACGGACCGCCGTGGCCGATGCCGCGCCCGCGGTGCCCGGGGGCGGGCAGGCCGTACGGCTCGCCCTGCTCGACGCCGTGTTCGGGCAGCACGACGCGGCCTGGCTGGCCGCCTTCGACGGCATGGAGGACACACGGGAGCTCGACGGCATCGCCGCGGTCGCCAGGAACGCCGGCTGGTGGTGGCCGTACGAGCGGACTGCGGTCGTCGCCGAACGCCCCCTCGAACTGCACCGGGACGAGGCCGGCCGGCTGGACCGCGGCGACGGCCCCGCGCTGGCCTTCGCGGACGGCTTCGCCTTGCACGCCTGGCGCGGCATGCCGGTCCCCGCCGAGTTCCTCGACGGGCTCACCGGGCTGACCCCGCGCCGGATACGCGAGGAGGGGAACGCCGAACTGCGCCGGGTGATGCTGGAGCACTACGGCTACGAGCGCTTCCTGGAGGAGTCCGGGGCGGAGCCCGTGCAGAGGGACGCGGCCGGGCTGCTGTGGCGGATCGAACTGGAGGGTGACGAGCCGCTGGTGATGGTCGAGGTCGTCAACTCCACGCCGGAACCGGACGGCACCCACCGCACCTACTGGCTGCGGGTGCCGCCGCGGACCCGGACGGCTCGCGAGGGGGTCGCCTGGACGTTCGGTCTGGAGGAGGCCGACTACGAGCCGCAGCGGGAGACCTGAGCGGATTCCAGCGTCGCGGCGTCGATGAGGGCCAGGTTGCCGTCCGCCGTGCAGGCGTACGCACCGGCCGTCGCGCCGAGGCGGGCACAGGACACGAGGTCCAGGCCGCGCATGTGCCCGTAGAGGAAGCCGCAGAGGAAGGCGTCGCCCGCGCCGTTGGAGTCCACCACCGGGCCGGGCGGGGCGACGGCCGGGATGTGCTGGAGGGTGCCGTCCCCGTCGCGCGCGAGCAGGTAGGCGCCGTCAGCGCCCGCGGTGGCGACCACGGCCTGGGCGCGGCCGTCGCGGAGGATGCCGCGCATCACGTCCGCGATGCGTCCTGCCGTGCCCGCGGCGCTGAGGAAGACCAGGTCGGAGCGGTGGGCGAACTCCCTGTGGTGTTCCGTCAGGCCGTCCCAGTCGTGCAGATCGGCCGAGACGGGCAGACCGAGTTCCATGATGTCGTCGTAGAGGAAGCGGGTGAAGTGCGAGATGGACAGATGCACATGCCGGGCCCGGCGCAGGTGCGGCTGATAGAACTCGCGCGGCATCCGCAGGTCGGCCGGGTCGCGTCCGTCGTAGAAGGACGTCCGGCGGCCCGTGGCGTCCACGAGGTTGACGGCCCGGCGGGTGCCCGCGGGGGAGATCAGCGGATCGAAGTCGACGCCGCCGTGAGCCAGACGCTCCCGGAGCAGCGTGCCGGCCCAGTCCTCGCCGACGAAGTCGAGGAATTTCACGGTCATGCCGAGCGTGCGGCAGCCCAGCGCCACGTTGCCGCCGGTCTGGCCGGGCCACTCCAGGACCGGCCCCACTCCCAGGGAGTCCACGAGCGGTATGGGAAGGCCGTCCACCCGCACCACGGTATCCACGCCTGAACCCCCGACAACGAGCACGTCGTATGCCGGCTCTCGCGCTGTCATGCGCACCTCCTTCACCACCCGGCGCCATGCTACGGCCGGTGGTGGCCCCCGGGCGCGCGATCAGCGCGGGCGCTCCCGCGCCGGTATCCGTCCAGGACGTCCTCGCGGAGCAGGAAACCGAAACCGGCGGATTCCAGCCGCAGTCCCAGCTGGGCCTTGTCGATGATTGCCAGCACGTAGGCGCGGAGGGTCCAGGGACATCCGCTGTTCGTCCGCGTCCTGTGGACGCCGGCCGGTCGAGGTGACCGCCACGTTGACGAAGAGCAGCGCATCCTCGGCTGCGACGAGGTTCCCGTACGAACGCATGCCGAACTTCCCCCGAGTACGGACGCCGACCGGGGGCGGGGGGCACGAGCTGCGAATCGTTGCTTCACAGGCAGGGCCCGGAAGTGCACCGGAGTCCCGCGGCCGTCACATGACCGCAACGCAGGAGGCCGCGGGTTCTCTACTGGCCCTCTCCCCGCGAGATGAGCCCCTGAAGCGCAGCCGGGAGACGCCGTATGTACCCCACTGCGGCCGGACAGTGAAGGGGTAGGGGGCGGAAGAACCCCAACGAGGGTGGCGCGCTCACTCGTTCCAGTGGCCCTGCTGCCCCGGACGTACCAGCGGCGCATGAGCCGCGTTGCAAGGGGACATGGACAGCAGCACATCCTCGCTCCTCGGATCCCTTCCCTTGGGCCACCTGGAGCACCACCGGACCTTCGCGGAACTGACGGGCGCCTACTGGATGGACCCGCCGATCTACACGGAACTCCTGGCCGACTGGCGGGCCCGCGGGCGTGCCGTCCCCGGACCCCCCGCGCGGGGCGACGTACCGCACGCGACCGGGTTCAGCGCCGGCCATCTGCCGCCACAGCTGCCTGGGGCGGGGCCGGTTCCCTCGATGTAGGTGAGCGGAGGCGCCCGTCCCGGTTGTCCATCCCCCGCGGCCCGGTGCGGGGCAGGACGGCGATGCGCGCGCCTCGGCTTAGCTTGATCTTTAAGTGTGCTGCTCGGCTGTGATAGGCGGGCCGGCGTCGCGGGTCGATGGCTCTCGCCTGGCGGCGTTGTCGTCGGTCGCCGCAGCTCCGCTGCGTCTCCCTTCTCCGCCTTGCCGGACTCGGCCCTCGACCCGCTCCTTTCTCCACCCCGCCTATCCGCGCGACCTCTTACGCAGCGGATCCCATGGCCCGCCCGACTGCGGGCGGCCGTGTCGGCGAGGGCGGGTCGGCCTCCGTGGTTGTCGGGCTTCGCGAGGGTCTGCAGCAGGACGCCGGGATCCGCAGGCCGGGGTCCTCGGGCACGCTGAGCACGTCCCGGAGGCGCTCGGCGGGGAGCAGGGCCGTCCCGCTCTCGCCGTGTTCCCGTGCCCGCTTCACGCTCGCGGATCCGCCGCGGCGGCGGGCCGCCACTCCATTGCCGGTTTCGAAGGCGCATTTCTCCTACGCTCGACCCTGGTAGATATTTCTAACCGGCGGAAGGGGTGGCGGGAAATGGCGTTTTGGAGCGCGAAACGTCTGTTTTCCGTTCGTCTGTACGGCGTTGTGGGACGGGCCTGCCGTGCTCTGCACGGCGGGCCGCGGGACGGTGCCGCACTGGACCGGCTGGTCAGGACGGCGGAACGGCTCGACTACGGCGGCGGCCCGCCCCGGGTGCCGGACCGGGAACCGGGGCGTCCGGGCTGAGGGGGATTCCGTGTTCCGGCGGACGCGGGGGCGTCGGTGGGGAACCCGGGCGAATGCGGGAAAGGTGCTCGCCCGTGCAGCCGAAAGTCGCATCGGTGTTCGGTTGCGAGGTGGGACGATCCAGGCCGACACCCGGACGACCGGCGGCGCCGGAGCGTGAGCGCATACGTGCACGCGGCGGCGCGTCCCGACCGGGAGCGGTAACCCGTGCCGGACGAGCCGACGGGTGCGGAGGGCGCCCCGGAGGCCGTGCGCGGCGGGGTAGGGGTTGCCGCCGGGGAACCTGCCCCGGGCCGGAGAAGACGTGATCCTCGAGGCTCGCGCCGGAGCGTGGCATCAGGGAATATAGTTCGAGATTCAACATGTTAGGTTGGCTGACAGCGCCCGCACACCGCAGAAGGAGAATCCCGATGGCCACCGAGCTGGATGTCCGCCGCGCCGGCCAGCGGTTCCACACCCGCGCCGGCTGGCTCGACTCGCACCACTGCTTCTCCTTCAGCCACCACTACGACCCGAAGAACACCCACTTCGGGTTGCTGCTGGTGTCCAACGACGACGTCGTCGCCCCCGGCACAGGCTTCGACACGCACCCGCACCGGGACATGGAGATCGTCACCTGGGTGCTCGAGGGCGGCCTGGTGCACCAGGACTCCGAGGGGCACAACGGCGTCATCTACCCGGGCCTCGCCCAGCGGATGAGCGCGGGCACCGGCATCCTGCACAGCGAGAAGAACGACAGCTGGAAGCTGACCGGCGCGCCCGAGCACAAGGAGCCCGTCCACTTCGTGCAGATGTGGGTCTTCCCCGACGAGCAGGGGATCAAGCCCGGTTACGAACAGCTCGACATCAACGACGAGCTCGCCCGCGGCGGCTGGGTCACCGTCGCCTCCGGGAGGGACCGCGACCGCGGCGAGCGCGCCATCTCCATCCGGCAGAAGCACGCCGCCCTGCAGGCCGCGCGCATGACCCCGCAGCAGACCCTCGCTCTGCCCACCGCGCCTTTTGTGCACCTGTACGTCGCCAAGGGCGAGGTCGCCCTGGAGGGCGCCGGACTCCTCGCCAAGGGCGACGCCGTACGCGTCACAGGAGCCGAGGGCCAGCGGATCACGGCCGGCGCCGAGGGCGCCGAGGTGCTGGTCTGGGAGATGGACGCCGCCATCACCTTCGGGTGATCGTGGTAGACCTTGGGGACATGACCCGTACCCTCGCGAGCGCGCCGATCATGGTCCTCAACGGTCCCAACCTCAACCTGCTCGGTCGGCGGCAGCCCGAGATCTACGGTTCCGAGACCCTCGCCGACGTCGAGGCGCTGTGCGCCGCGACGGCGGAGCGATACGGGGGGAGCGCCGACTGCCGGCAGAGCAACCACGAGGGGCAGTTGATCGACTGGATCCACGAGGCCCGCGAACGCCACGCGGGCATCGTGATCAACCCGGGCGCCTACTCCCACACCTCGGTGGCGATCCTGGACGCTCTCAACGCCTGCGACGGCCTCCCCGTCGTGGAAGTGCACATCTCCAACATCCACCGGCGCGAGGCCTTCCGGCACCACAGCTATGTCTCGGCACGCGCCGACGCCGTGATCGCGGGGTGCGGGGTGCAGGGCTACGCGTTCGCCGTCGAGCGGATCGCCGCACTGCTGGAGCACGGCGCCGGCTGACGCCCGCAGGACGGCTTCCCGCGCTGTTCCGCGGCAGACCGCTGTGCCGGGATCCCGCCAGGCCCGGTTGCCGTGCTCGGACCCCGCCAGGCCCGGGCCCGCCAGGCCCGGGCCCGCAAGCCCCGCGGACCGCCGCGTCCGGGCCCGCAAGCCCCGCGGACCGCCGCGCTCAGGCCTCGCCCGGCTGCCACCGCGGCCACTCGCCGGGGTGGTCGGCCCAATGCACCTGCTCCGGGTCCGACACGTCGATGTCCGGGAAGGCGCCCCGCACCCGCGGCTCGAACTCCTCCCGCTCCAACTCCTGCCACCCCACGCCCTGGATGTGCACCCGGCGGTAGCGGTGGTCTGCCGCGAACGGCGCCACATCGACCTTGTGGGTTGTCTCCATGCCTCCAGGGTGCACCCGGGCCGCTGCCTCCGCAGTCCCCCGCCGGCCACCGCCTGCGCGGCCACACGGTGCGCGCCGGCCCGGTGTCAGGGGGTACGGCCGTGGGCCTCGAGGAGTCCTTCGACACCGTGCAGGAAGGTCCCACACACCAGCGCCGGGTCGAAGAGACGCCCGGCGGCCATCGCCCCGTCGCGCGTCATCATGAAGTGGCGGGCGGCGGCTTCGGCCGAAGGCTCCCGGACCGCGGCCTCGGCCATAAGCGCCGTGACGGTGCCGAGGAACCACTGGCGGTGCCGAGGACGGCCAGGTGTACGGGGTGATCGGCGTCGGGGTACTCGGCCGACGGCGTGAAAAAGGCGCACCCGCGGAAGCCGGGGGACCGGATGTCATGGGCGATGGCCGCGCCGATGGCCCGGAGCGTGTCGGCGGCCGGGAGCCCTGCCGCGACCGCCGCGCGGGCCCGGGCGCGCAGGGCGCGGTCCGCCTCGTCCCGGTACGCGACGACGAGGTCCTCCTTGCCGGGGAAGCGGCGGCAGAACGCCGCTCGCGCGACCTGCGCCTCCGCGACGATGCGCTCGACACCGACGGAGTGGCTCCCCTCCGCGCAGAGCACCTGGCCGTCCTGAGCAGCGGGGACCGCGCGACGTGGCCGCCGTCGGCGCGGGCCCGCACGCGTCGGGTGAGCCGCCGAACCGCGGCTCACCCCGGGGGGCCGCCCGGCGCGGTCCACGCCGCCCCTCACTCCCGCTTGTCGTCGTCGACGATCTCGGCGTCCACCACGTCGTCGTCGCCCGTCGGCGGCGCCGTGTGCGAGGCCCCGCCCCCGCCCGCCTGGGACTGTGCCGCCTGGGCCTGGGCGTACATCGCGGTGCCGATCTTCTGGGCCGAGGCGGTCAGCCGCTCGGTCGCCTGGCGGATGCCGGCCGCGTCCGTGCCCTTGAGCTGCTCCTTCAGCTCCCCCACCGCCGACTCGACCTCCGACTTCAGATCGCCCGGGACCTTGTCGGGGTTGTCCCGCAGCAGCTTCTCGGTGGAGTAGACCAGGCTCTCCGCGTTGTTGCGCGTCTCGGCCTCCTCGCGGCGCTCGCGGTCCTCCTCGGCGTGCTGCTCGGCCTCGCGCATCATGCGGTCGATGTCCGCCTTCGGCAGCCCCGAGCCGCCGGTCACGGTCATCTTCTGCTCCTTGCCCGTGCCGAGGTCCTTGGCCGTGACGTGCATGATCCCGTTGGCGTCGATGTCGAAGGAGACCTCGATCTGCGGGATGCCGCGCGGCGCCGGGGGCAGCCCGGTCAGCTCGAACACACCGAGCTTCTTGTTGTACGCCGCGATCTCGCGCTCGCCCTGGTAGACCTGGATCTGCACCGACGGCTGGTTGTCCTCGGCCGTGGTGAAGATCTCCGAGCGCCTCGTGGGAATGGTCGTGTTGCGCTCGATCAGCTTGGTCATGATGCCGCCCTTGGTCTCGATCCCCAGGGACAGCGGGGTGACGTCCAGCAGCAGGACGTCCTTGACCTCGCCCTTGAGCACACCGGCCTGCAGCGCGGCGCCGACCGCGACGACCTCGTCCGGGTTCACGCCCTTGTGCGGCTCCTTGCCGGTCAGCTCCCTCACCAGCTCCGCGACCGCCGGCATCCGGGTCGACCCGCCCACCAGGATGACGTGGTCGATGTCGGCGACGTTGATCCGAGCGTCCTTCACCGCCTGGTGGAAGGGGCCCTTGCAGCGCTCCAGGAGGTCCGCGGTCAGCTGCTGGAACTGGGCGCGGGTGAGCTTCTCGTCCAGGTGCAGTGGGCCCTCGGCGGACGCCGTGATGTAGGGCAGGTTGATCGTCGTCTCGGTGGACGAGGACAGCTCGATCTTGGCCCGCTCGGCGGCCTCGCGCAGCCGCTGCAGTGCCATCTTGTCCTTGGACAGGTCCAGCCCGTAGGAGCTCTTGAAGCGCTCCACGAGGTGGTCGACGATCCGCTGGTCCCAGTCGTCGCCGCCCAGCCCGGTGTCGCCGTTGGTGGCCTTGACCTCCAGCACGCCCTCACCGATGTCCAGCAGGGAGACGTCGAAGGTGCCGCCGCCCAGGTCGAAGACGAGGATCGTCTGGTCGTTCTCCTTGTCCAGGCCGTACGCCAGGGCCGCCGCCGTGGGCTCGTTGATGATCCGCAGCACCTTCAGGCCCGCGATCTCCCCGGCCTCCTTGGTCGCGGTGCGCTGGACGTCGTTGAAGTACGCCGGCACCGTGATCACCGCGTCCGTCACGTCCTCCCCGAGGTACGCCTCCGCGTCGCGCTTGAGTTTCTGCAGCACGCGCGCGGAGATCTCCTGGGCCGTGTAGCGCTTGCCGTCGATGGTGCCGGACTCGGGGAACCGCCAGTCGGGGTCGCCCATGTGCCGCTTCACGGAACGCGCGGTGCGCTCCACGTTGGTCACGGCCTGGCGCTTGGCGATCTCGCCTACGAGAACCTCGCCGCCCTTGCTGAAGGCCACCACCGAAGGCGTGGTCCGCGCTCCCTCCGTGTTGGTGATGACGCTGGGCTCGCCGCCCTCCAACGCGCAGACCACCGAATTGGTGGTGCCGAGGTCAATACCGACCGGACGTGTCATGTCAGCTCGCCTCCTCCCTTCCAGAGTGCGACGGGCGGAGGCCGACCACCAGACGGCCGCCCGTGGCCCTCCCGCCGGGCAGATGAGCCGGTAGAGGCCTGGGGCACCGGGGGCGGGCGCTGCTAGCGTCGGCGGGATGTCCTCACTGCATGCGGGAGTGATCCTCTTCCACGACCGACGCCTTGCCGTGCGCAGCGACTTGAGCCTGCCCGAGGCCCCCGTACCGCCACGCGCGGACCCCGCGGGGAGTGCCCGCGAGGCGGCCCGCGACATTCTCGGCGTCGCGGTCCGCACCGACCCTCGGCCCTGTCTGGAGGTGCGCGCGTCCGATGGCACCCATCTGTACTACCGGGCCGCCGTGCCGCCGGACTCCGGCCCCCCGCCCGCCCGGCTGCTCGGCCGGGACGAGGCCCTGCACCTGTCCCTCGCGCCCTGGACGGCGTGGGAGGCCATCCTGCGCTCCTGGGACGGACCGCCCTGGTGGTGGGGCCGTCTCGTGCTGGAGGACCCGCTCGGCCGGCCGCCCAAGCGGACACGGGCCGGAGCGGTGATCATCCGGGGCGGCCGCGCGCTGCTCATCCGCTACCGCCACCGCCGCGGCGAGTACTACGAGATACCCGGCGGCGGGGTCGAGCCGGGGGAGACCCCGCAGGCGGCCGTGCTGCGCGAACTGGCCGAGGAGACGGGGATGAGCGGCACCATCAGGCGGGAGATCGCCCGGGTGAACCGGGTCCACCACGGCTCGCGCCCGGGGTACTACTTCCTCGTCGAGGCGCACGGCGAGATCGCCCCGCGCGCCTGTCTGGACCTCGAGAAGGCCGCCGAGCCCGTCTGGGTCCCCGTGGAGGATCTGCGGAGCCTGCCGCTGTGGCCCAAACGGCTGGGCTGGCGCATCGCGCACTGGCACCGCGAGGGCTGGCCGGAGCGCCCTGCCGAGTTCTGCGACTCGCTGCTCGACCTGCGGGTGCCCTGCGACTGGTGACCGTCGCGGAAACGCCCGGGCGGCGGGGCCCCGGCGGTGGCAGGATCCACGGCATGGCACGCATCACCCTCGTCCGGGGGGACATCACTCAGCAGTCCGTGGACGCCGTCGTCAACGCCGCCAACTCCTCGCTGCTCGGGGGCGGCGGCGTCGACGGCGCCATCCACCGCCGCGGCGGCCCGCAGATCCTCGAGGAGTGCCGTGCGCTGCGCGCCTCGCGGTACGGGCGCGGCCTGCCCACCGGGCAGGCCGTCGCCACCACGGCCGGCCGGCTTCCCGCCCGCTGGGTGATCCACACCGTCGGTCCGGTGTACCAGGCGTCCGCCGCCGACCCGTCCCTGCTGGCGTCCTGCTATGCGGAGTCCCTACGCGTCGCCGACGATCTCGGAGCGCGGACCGTCGCCTTTCCGGCGATCTCGGCCGGCGCTTACGGCTGGCCGCTGGACGGCGCCGCGCGTGTCGCCGTCGAGGCGGTGTGTGGAGCCGTCACCGCTGTCGAAGAGGTCAGGTTCGTACTCTTCGACGAGCGGGCCTACGAGGCGTTCGCGGCGCAGTTGGGCTGACGGTCGGCCGCCGGCGAAGCGCCTCCGCGGCCCCGGACCCCCGTCGAGGCCCACCGGATCCCTCTGGCGGACCGGAGATCCTCTCCCGGCCGAACCGGGCAACGCTCTGGCCCCCGCACCGTTCGTCGGCCCGCCGTCCGCCTGGTATCCGGCGGGCCGCTTCCCCAGCCGTCGAGTCACGCCCACCGTGTGGCAGGGCGTGGCGTGAGATTCACTGGCCGGAGGCGGCCTGTTCTCGCTGGCGGGCGCGGTAGGCCCGCAGGTTTGCGGCGTTGCCGCAGACCCGCACGTCGTGCCAGACGCCGCTGTTGTTGCGTGAACGGTCGTAGAACGCACACTGGCAGCGCTCGTTGCGGCATATCTTCAGCCGCCGCCGCTGGCCGGTCTGCTGGGCCTGGAGGCATTCGATCAGCGCGAGCGATGCGACCCTCCGCCATCCATGACCCGAAGGTTCTGCGATGACGGTGCCGTGTTCGTCGACCTGCATCGAGACGGACAGTGGGGGAAGGGCGGCCTGTACCTCTTCGGACACGGCCTCGGCGCCGTCGCTCTGATCGGAGAGAAGCTCGCGCAGAGCCCGTCTCAGGCCCCGCAGTGCCTCGCAGTCGCGATCAGTGAGGTCCACAGCAGGAGCGGGCCGACCGGAAGCCGTGCTCCACCGGGCGAGCGCCTCGCTCAGCCACGTCTGCGCGGTGGTGGGGTCGTCGAGCCAGTCTGCATGACGCGGCCTGCCGGCGGACGTGGTGTTGAGCAGTTCCTGGACGAACGCGAGACCGCCGGGAGCAGGCTCCAAGGCGTAGCGATCCGTGGCCGACCACGTCATGGCGTATCCCTCTCTCCGGGAAACGAATTCCCCTGGCGCACGCAGTACCGACACGGTGTGCCAGCGGATCCTAACGGACACGTCCGCACTGCCGACGTGCCCGTCAGGACCCCCTTGGCGCTGTGGCAGATGCCCCGTGTCAACGTGTCGCGGCGGGCCGGGTCACAGAGCGAGCAGGATGCGGCCGAAGGGGCCGCCCTCGGCCAGCAGGCGTTGCGCCTCGGCAGCCTTCTCCAGCGGGAGGACCTCCGCCACCTTCGGCTGGAGCTCACCCTGCGAGACCAGGTCGAGCAGGACCGCATTGGCGGCGTTGACCTGCTCGGGCGTGAACAAGGCGAACCTGAACCCGTGGACGTGGGCGTTCTTCCATATAAGGTCGGTCACATTGATATCGGCACGCACTCCGGCCGCGTAACCGATGCTGACGAGGGTGCCGTCCACGGCCAACGAGCCGAGTGCCTCCCCGGTGACCGAACCCCCGACGCCGTCGAGCACGACGTCCACGCCCTTGCCGTCGGTCAGCCGCGCCACCCCTTCACGCAGCGACTCCTGCGTGAGGTCGATGACCTCGTACCCCGCGGACCGGCCCAGCTCCGCCTTCTCGGTGGTGGTGGCCGTGGTGATGGCCTGCGAGGCGCCCAGGACGCGGGCGACCTCGACGCCGCCCTGACCGACCGCACCGCCGACGCCCGGCGCCAGCACGCTCTGGCCGCTGCGGAAGCCCGCCAGCTCCTTCAGCGCCAGGTAGGCGGTCAGGTAGCCGGCGCCGGTGGTCAGCGCGGCGGCGGTCTCGTCGTCGACGCCGTCCGGGATCGGCAGCAGGTGGGCCGCGTCGACCGCGATGTAGTCGGCCCACGAACCGTCGGCGCTCACCCCGTACCGTCCTCCGCTCAGCACGACGCGGTCACCCGCAGCCAGTCCCGAGGCGCCGGGCTCCTCGACCCGTCCCACACCGAAGCCACCCGGCCGGATCGGCAGCGGCTTGTGCAGGGTGGGTGCGAGCTTTCCCGACCGCACCGTCTCGTCCAGCGGGTTCACCCCGGCCACCGACATCCTGACGAGGACCTGCCCCTCGGTGGGCACCGGCAGGTTCCTCTCCCGCAGTTCCAGTACCTCATAGCCGCCGAACCGGTCGTATTCGATCGCGCGCATGACTCGTTCCTCACCTCGGCCCCACCGATCGGTCGGACGACCGATGGCTCATGGATGAAAGAACTGTAACCCGTTTGATTATTTCTGTCTCTGGCTGGGTCGGGCTCTGTCCTGTCCTCAAAGGCGACTGCCGCCATACGTCCCGGGTGGCCGACCGGGGTAGTGGTGTGGAGCCGACCGTCCGGAAGCATCGTCGAAGCGCCGCAAGCCCTTCCTGGCGGACCCTCTTGACGGCCAGACGGGTGCCTGTACGCCCCGGAGGAGCAGGCGCGGGGGGCCGAGCCGCACCGCCGGGCGCCGCGCGGACTGCGGCAGGAGGAGCGGGAGCAGCGCCAGGTCGCCGACGAGCGCGGCCTGGGCGGTGCCACGACCGCCGCCGCTCAGGCCCTGGCGTCGAGCCGAGGTGCTTGCTGTCGGGGCGAGGTGCTTGCTGATACGGGCCACGCGGGACAAGCCGGATCCCGCCTCCGAGCAGCGGAGCTGGTCCCACCGCCGCGGCGGCGCGACCGGGGCCCGCGATGGCCGGGACCGCGAAGACGGGCGGACCGGCCTCCGGCGAGGCCGCGTAACCACATGTCGGCATCGCCATCGAGTCCGTCGAGCGGCTGCCCCCGAAGCGCGCCCGCGCGGCCCGCGGCGTCGGCTGGCCGGCGCTCCTGATCTCGATGGGCCGGCCCCCGCTGACCGACCTGGCCATGGCTGCGGATCAGAAGGCCATGACATCCACGGCCGGCATCGACGACGCCGCACACCGCGGGCACTCGGTTCCGCGGCAGCGGGGCACGCGGTGGCCGCCCGGGATCAGGCGGGTCAACGCCGCAGTGCCAGCACCGTGTCGACGGTGTCCGCCTCGGCGGCCGTCTTGTCCTCGCGGTAGCGCAGGACGCGGGCGAAGCGGAGCGTGACGCCCGCCGGGTAGCGGCTGGAGCGCTGGAGGCCGTCGAAAGCGATCTCCACGACCAGCTCCGGGCGGACCCGGACCACCCATCCGTCGTCGCTGACGGCCAGTTCCCGCAGGCGCTCGGTCTGCCAGGCGAGCATGGCGTCGGTCAGGCCCTTGAATGTCTTGCCCAGCATCGCGAAAGTGCCGTCGGGCCGGCGGGCCCCGAGGTGGAGGTTGGACAGCCTGCCGGTGCGCCGGCCGTGGCCCCACTCGGCGGCGAGGACGACCAGGTCGAGGGTGTGCACGGGCTTCACCTTGAGCCAGGCCGCGCCGCGCCGCCCGGCGCTGTACGGGGCGTCGAGAGCCTTGGCCACGACCCCCTCGTGGCCCCGCTCCAGCACGCCCTCCGCGAAGTCGCGGGCCGCCTGCCGGACGGCCGGATCGCCCGGGTCGGCGGCCACCAGCCGGCGCACCCTGCGCGGCGCGGGGGCCACCCGGGCCAGCTGCTCGTGGCGCTCGGCCGTGGACAGGTCCAGCAGGTCGCGGCCGTCGACCGCCAGCAGGTCGAAGAAGACGGGTGCCACAGGCAGTGACGCCCGGGCGGCCGTGACGTCCAGGCGCGAGCCCACCCGGGAGGAGGTCTCCTGGAAGGCGCGCGGACGGCCGTCCTCTCCGAAGGAGATGACCTCACCGTCGAGCACGGCTTCATCCACCTCCAACTCCCTTGCTGCTGCCACGACTTCGGGAAGTCGGCCGGTGATCTCGTCGAGTGTGCGGGTGTACACGCGTACGTCCTCGCCCTTGCGGTGCACCTGGACGCGGATGCCGTCCAGCTTCTCCTCCAGCGCGCACGGGCCCAGCCGGTCCAGGGCCTCGTCCACGTCCTTGGCTGTCTGGGCGAGCATCGGCTGCACCGGCCGGCCCACCTCCAGACGGAACGCCGCCAGCGCCTGCGGGCCGCCGGCCAGCAACGCCCGCGCCACGGCGCCGAGAGAACCGCCGAGCATCACCGCGCGCCGCACCTCCTGCGGGGGCGCGTCCGCGGCCGCGGCGAGTCCCTCGACCGCGAGCGCGTCGAGCGCGCCCTGGCGCAGCTCCCCTCCGATCAGCCCGAGCAGGAACGTCTGCTCCTGCCGGGTGGCCGCCCCCATCAGCTCCGCCACCAGACGCCTGCGTTCCGCTGTCGCCCCCTTGCCGGTGACCGCCGCTATCCGGTCCAGCGCCCCGTCGACCTCGCGCACGGTCAGCCGGGGCGCCGCCGCCGGCTCCGTCCGCTCCCGCAGGGTGCTCCAGCCGACCCCGGTACGGCGCTGGGGCAGCCGGCCCGCCAGGTACGTGATCACCACCGGCGCCTCGTCGGGCTCCGCGGCACGCAGCAGCCGGGCCAGCGCCGCCACCTTCTCCGACCGGGCGGTCGTGGCCGCCACCTCCCGGGACGTCCGGGCGAGCTCCGCGAGCAGCATGGCACCATCCTGGACCACCCCTGCCGTGCGCGCAGCGGGCGCGCCTGTCACAGCGGCCGCGGGCCCCCCGCGATGCGGCGGTTCCGGACCAGCCGGGAGATGTCGCTCCCGGTCACGATGCCCACCGGCCGGCCCCCGTCGACGACGACGACGTGCACACCGCCCGCGCCGGGCCTGAGGCGCTCGAGGGCGTCGTCGACGAACTCGTCCGGCGCGCCGGTGGCGGTCTGCGACAGCGGGACGGCGATGTCGCGGACCCGCACGTCGGCGCGGCGCTCCGCCGGGACGGACGTGAGCCGGCGCAGTAGCAGCACTCCGCTGAGACGGCCGTCGAAGTCGACCAGGGGCAGGGTGGAGTGCCGGGAGGCGACCGCGACCTCGTCGATGAAGCGGTTCACCGGCAGCCAGTCGGGGGCCGTCACGACGGGAGCGGACATGGCGTCCCCGAGCCGCACGCCGCGCAGGGCGGCGCTGATGACCGCGCGCCGGCGCTCGGCGCCCGCCGTGAGCGCCATGAAGATCCCCACGAGGGCGAGCCACAGACCGCTGGGCGCGCCGCGGGCGAAGGCGAGCCAGCCGGCCGCGACGAAGAAGAACCCGAGGACCTGCCCACCGCGCCCGGCGACCCGGTCGGCGCGGTCGCGGTCCCCGGTGCGCCACCACAGCAGGGCCTGCAGCACCCGGCCGCCGTCCAGGGGTGCGGCGGGCAGCAGATTGAAGACGCCGAGCAGCAGATTCGCCCAGCCGAGCCAGATCAGGAGTGCTCCCGGCAGCGAATGGGAGGCCGCCGCATCCACACCGATGCCTGCGCCGAGGGCGGCGCCCCCGATGACCAGGCTGGTCACCGGGCCGCTGACCGCCACCAGGAAGGCCACGCCCGCGGAGCTCGGCCGTCCCATGCGCGTCATGCCGCCCATGGCCCACAAGGTGACGTCCTCCACCGACAGGTGCTCACGGCGGGCCGTGGCCGCGTGGGCGACCTCGTGCGCGAGCAGGCTCGCCATCAGCAGGACCGCGCCCGCGGCCGCCGCGACGGTGTACAGGGTCCCCGACAGGCCCGGGACCCAGGCGGGAAGGGTCTCGCGGCCGAGCCCGTAGGCGAGCAGCACGACGAGAACGGGGACGCTCCAGTGCATGCGGAGCGGGACCCCGAACACGCGCCCGACCTGGATCGAACCGTTCATGACTCCTCCTTCCAGTGTCACTCCGACCGGCCCGCGGCCGACGTGGTGGCGCCGTGGTCCGGTGTCCCGGAGCCGCCCGTCGACGAGGTCCGGAGCGCGGGGGCCCGCCAAAGGGCGTGGGAGCGCTCCCATGCGGCATCATGCCCCGCATGGCCGCATCCGTCCGCACGACCCCACCCCCGCTGATCCGCCCCTACCGCCCGGCGGACCGTGCCGCCGTCTACGACGTCTGCGTACGCACCGGCCACGAAGGCGGCGACGCGCGGCACCTCTACGCGGACCACGACCTGCTGCCGGACGTCTTCGCGGGGCCCTATGTCCACCTCGAGCCCGAACTCGCCTTCGTCGTGGACGACGGTACGCGCGCCGTCGGCTACATCGTCGGCACCGCGGACACCGCCGCCTTTGTGCGGCGCTACCGCCTCGAGTGGCTCCCGCGGCTCGGGCACCGCCACCCGAAGCCGTCCGGGACCCCGGTCACCCCGGACGGCGAACTGGCGGCCCTGCTGCACCGCCCCGAGCGCATGATCGTGCCCGAACTCGCCGACCACCCCGCGCACCTGCACATCGACCTGCTGCCCGATCACCAGAGGCGCGGCTACGGGCGGGAGCTGATGGCGCGTTTCCTCGCCGCCCTCGCGGCCCGCGGCGTCGGCGCCGTGCACCTCGGCATGGTGACCGCCAACACCGCCGCCCGCACCTTCTATGACCGGCTGGGTTTCCGTGAGCTTCCCGTTCCGGACCCCGGCCCTCTGACATACCTGGGGCGCGACACGTCGCCACCGGCCCGGCCGGCGGCAGCCGGCGGGTGACGAGAGCCGGATACCGCCGCCGCGCCGTCCGCCGCGCCGTCCGCCGGGTCCCGGGGGCGCAAGAGGGACGTCGGGGACGGAGCCGGAGGGCGGGGCGCCGCGTGGTTCCGGTGCGGAGGCCGGAGGCATCGAGGCCGGCCGGCTCGCGGCGCCGGGAACAAGCGGACGTGCCGCGCGGGTGCGCCGTGCGCAGGCGCCCGCGGCGCGTGCGGCCCGGCGAGGCGACCGAGGGCCGCTCGCGCGCAACGCGGAAGGGCCGCCCCGCGTCCCACGCGGCAGTGCCCGCCACGAGGCGTTCCCGGAATCCTGGCTCCCCGGCGGTCGTTGAGGCAGTCATGAGCGACAACGAAGCCCTCCTCCGGCTGCTCGCCGACACCCGCGACGGCGTGCTCGTCACCCTCAAGCGCGACGGCCGCCCCCAGCTGTCCAACGTCAACCACCACTACGACCCGGACACGAGGGTGCTGCGGGTCTCCCTCACCGACGACCGGGCCAAGACCCGCAATCTGCGCCGCGACCCCCGGGCGAGCTACCACGTGACCACGCCCGACCGCTGGGCCTGGACCGTCGCGGAGGGCACGGCCGAGCTCACCCCCGTCGCCGCGGAGCGCGGCGACGCCACCGTCGAGGAGCTCATCGACCTGTACCGGGCCATCCAGGGCGAGCACCCCGACTGGGAGGACTACCGCCGCGCCATGGTCGAGGACAAGCGCCTCGTGCTGAAGTTCAACGTCGAACGCGTGTACGGCCAGCCCCGCCCCGCGTAGCCCGGCGCGGGCGGTCCCGGCCGCGCGCCGGGCAGGGGCGGGCGGCGACCGGCCCGCGACGGTGGCACCATCGAGAACGCAGGTCGGCGCCACCGTCGCCCATGCGAACAGGCTGGTCAGCGACGTGCCGCAGGCGCGGCCGCCGAATTCGGCGAAGGAGCGCGGAACCGGAATGACCGGTGTAGGAGTTGTCGCTGTACATACTGGTTCTGCCGGGGCCGGACGGCTCACGGCACGTTCGTGACCGCCGACCAACGGGAGGAACCGTGTCCGGCCCCAGTCCGAGGCGTTCCCTGCTCTCCAGCCTCATCCCCGCTTTCGGGGACAACCCCTCCGGGGAGAGGATGGAGCGCATCCGGCGGTCGCCGAACTTCGCCGACGGGGTCTTCACCAACCCCGTCGGCGCGCGTACGGCGCCCTCCGGCTCGATGCTGCGGTTCGCCCGGACGTACTTCCGCAAGGAGGCGCGGTTGCGCAGGGCCCCGGCCGGGGAGATCCCGCTGCACACCGCGACCCTCGCCGAGCTGACCGTTCCACCGATCTCGGGACTGCGGCTCACCTGGATGGGCCACTCCACCGTCCTGGGCGAGATCGACGGCCGCCGCGTCCTGTTCGACCCCGTGTGGGGCGAGCGGTGCTCCCCCTTCTCCTTCGTCGGGCCCAAGCGCCTCCACCGGCCCCCGGTCGCGCTGAAGGACGCGGGCGAGGCCGATGTGGTCGTCATCTCCCACGACCACTACGACCACCTCGACATGCCCACGATCAAGGCCCTGGCCGGTTCGGGCACCCGGTTCGTCGTGCCGCTGGGCGTCGGAGCCCACCTGGAACGCTGGGGCGTCCCCGCGGACCGTATGACCGAGCTGGACTGGCACGAGTCGACGCGGGTCGCGGGCCTCACCCTCACCGCGACCCCCGCGCGGCACTTCTGCGGCCGGGCGATCCGCAACACCCAGCACACCCTGTGGGCGTCCTGGGTCGTCGCGGGACCGGAGCACCGCGTCTACCACAGCGGCGACACCGGCTACTTCCCCGGATTCGCCGAGATCGGCGAGGCGTACGGCCCGTTCGACGCCACCATGGTGCAGATCGGGGCCTACAGCGAATTCTGGCCGGACATCCACATGACCCCCGAGGAGGGCGTCCGCGCCCACCAGGACCTGCGCGGCGAGGTCATGCTCCCCATCCACTGGGGCACGTTCAACCTCGCCCCGCACCCGTGGGAGGAGCCCGCGGAGGGCACCGCCACCGCGGCGCTCGCCGCCGGCGCCCGCATCGCCGTGCCGCGACCCGGCGAGCCCTTCGAGCCCGCGAACGGGTTGCCGCTCGTCCCCTGGTGGCGGCCGATCGCGCACGGTGCCGCCGCGCGCACCTGGCCCACCCTCAGCGACGACGCGCGGTCGGCCGCGACACAGCCCGACAGCGCCCCGGCGTGAGCGGGCGGGGGGCGGGCGCGCCCAGCGCCCGCCCCTTTCCACTCCGCCCCGGGAAGCGTGTGCTCTCCGTGTGCACCGGGCGCCGCGCCGCCGCTCGCTCTCGCAACCTGCGGCCCACGGTGTCCGGGAGCACGGCGCGGGCGACGGCGGAGCCCGCCGCACCGCCGTCCGCGCCGCGGCGGGTGCCTCAGCGGTGCGCGGCGGTCGCCTCCTCGGCCACGTCGATGCCCGTGACCCGGGCCCAGTTGCGGCCGATCTCGCCCCAGCCGCCACCGGACCGCCGCCCAGGCGGCCGGTGAAAGGCGGGAGCAGGTCGGTGTCGCGTTCCGCCCACGCCGCGGAGGACTGGCTGCGGGTCGCCCGGAGACTGGTGTTGAGCTGGACGACGGCCGCCCGGGCACAGTCCTCGCGCCATGCGTCGTCCGTCCAGGCGGCGGAACCGACGGGGGGCCGCGCCGCCGGCGCCAGGCTGAGGAAGCAGGCGGCGTTGTAGTTCACGAAATATCTGGCGGCGGCCCGGTTGGAACCGCGGTGACGGGGCGCGGACCCGGCGATGCGCGCCCGGCGGGGGGCGCCCCCGCCGGCGTGGTCAGCGCCGGCACGGTGGTCGGCACAGAGCAGGCGGCGCAGCCCCCAGTCGGGCCCGCCCCACAACCGGCCCAGCGTGCCCAGCCACCTCGCCGCATCCCATTCGTGTGCTCTCAAGGAGAATTCCGCGACCGGAGATCGTCAAGCGCGGACGGGCGTGACGATTCGCCAACTCCTCGATGGCGCGGCTTTGCGCGATGCACGGGGCGGATCGCGCCGAAGAGGGCCGGGTCAGGTGGGCAGGGCGAGCGGCGCGTCGGCCTGCCCGGCCCGGAGCCCCTGTCGGGAACCCGGCCGCCCGGCACTCTGCGGTCCGCCTCCCCGCACGGCCCTGGCGAGCAGCACGCCGTACCCCGGCTCCCCTTGCCGCCCCTGCTCCCGCTCCGCGCCCCTCAGGACACGATGTCCTTCCCCCGGAAGCCGCGGAAGGCCAGCGCGAAGAACACCACCGCGAGGGACAGCGACACCGAGGTGCCCTTGAGCATGCCAGCCCACTCCGGGCGGGGCTGCAGCGCGTCGATCCAGGCGAACTGCCAGTGCGTCGGAAGGACGTCCCGCAACGAGCCCAGTGCCGTGATCGCGTCCAGGATGTTGGAGAGGATCGCGACGCCCACGGCGCCGCCGACCGCCCCCAGCGGCGCGTCGGTGAGCGTGGAGAGCCAGAAGGCGAAGCCCGCGACGGCCAGTTGGCCCACGAAGACGTAGAGGGCCGCGATCGCGAGCCGGCCGGTCGCGGTGGCCGGGGGCAGCGAGCCCGCCGTGGTGAGCTCCAGATCCCCCCAGCCGTAGGCGAGCGTGCCGACGCCGAGCGCGACCGTCGGCAGCGCCAGCACGGCGGCGGCGCTGAAGACCAGGGACACCAGCGCCTTGGAGGCGAGCAGCCTGGCACGGGGCACCGGGGCGGCCAGCAGGTAGCGCAGGGAGGACCAGTTGGCCTCCGAGGCGACCGTGTCGCCGAAGAAGAGCGCGACCGGGATCGTCAGCAGGAAGCCGGAGGAGACGAAGAGCACCGCGAGCGAGAAGTTGACGCCGGAAGCGGTCGCCACGTCCATCATCGACGGTCGGGAGTCCCGCCCCCCGGGGGTGCCGCCGACGGCGAAGGCGGCCCACACGACCACGGGCAGGCCGAGCACGACGCCGAACGCGACGAGCGTACGGCGCCGCAGCAACTGCCGTACCGCCTCGACCCGCAGCGGCAGGGTGCGGCCCGGGCGGTACCCCGCGGCCGGTTCCAGGGTCTCGGTCACGCGGGACCTCCGATCAGGGTCAGGAAGGCGTCCTCCAGCCGGCGGTGCGGGCCGACGCGCTCCACCGGAACGTCCAGCCGCAGGAGCTCGGACAGCAGCTCGGGCACGCTCATCACGCCGGGCCGCACCAGCAGCCCGCCGTCCGCGGGCTCCGCCGCCTCGACGCCCGGCAGCGCCGACAGCTTCGCGGCGACCGCCTCCCGGGCCTCGTCGGCCATGCCCGGCGCGCCGACGAAGAGGGTCTGTCCGCTGCCGGCGATCTCACCGACGGGACCGGCCGCGACGAGCCGCCCCTTGTCCATCACGACCAGGTGCGTGCAGCTCTGCTCGACCTCCGACAGAAGGTGGCTGGAGACGAGGACGGTACGCCCGGCGGCCGCGTAGCGGCGCACCACGTCGCGCATCTCCCGGATCTGCGGTGGGTCGAGCCCGTTGGTCGGCTCGTCGAGGATGAGCAGGTCGGGCAGGCCGAGCATGGCCTGCGCGATGGCGAGCCGCTGCCGCATGCCCTGCGAGTACGTGCGGACGGGGCGCTGCAGCGCTTCGCCGAGGCCCGCGATCTCCAGGGCCTCCTCGATGTGGGCGTCGGTCGCCGGCCGGCCCGTGGCCCGCCAGTACAGCTCCAGATTGGCCCGCCCCGTCAGGTGCGGAAGGAAGCCCGCGCCCTCCACGAAGGCCCCCACCCGGGACAGCACGGCCGCACCCGGCCGGATCGGGTGGCCGAACACGCGGATGCCGCCCGTGTCGGGCCGGATGAGGCCCATCATCATGCGCATCGTCGTCGTTTTGCCCGCCCCGTTGGGGCCGAGCAGGCCCAGGACCTGTCCACGCTCCACCCGGAACGACAGCTCCCGCACGGCGTAGCGGTCCGCCGCGCCGTGGTAGCGCTTGGACAGCCCGGAGATCTCCAGGGGGACGTCCGCGAGGTCCGGGTCGGGCGCCTGCCGCACCGCGCCCGACCGGCGGCGGCCGGTCAGCAGCAGCGCCGCCGCCAGCGCGAGCGCGCCGACCGGAAGCAGCCACACCCAGGCGGGCGTCGCGCCCTGGCCCAGAGTCAGTCCGGGGTCCGTCGGCACGGTCAGCGCGGCGCCCTGCGGCAGCGACACCCGATAGGTGGCGGCCGAGACCGGGGAGGCGTAGCCGAGGTCGGTGGTGGACAGCACCAGCCGCAGCCGGTGGCCGGCGGCGAACTCGTGGTCCACGGCGGGCAGCCGCACGGGGACCGTGCCGTCCTGCGCGACCCGCAGCGGTGCGACCAGTTGGTGCGGCAGCGTCTCCTTGCCGTCCGGGGCGACGTCGTACAGCTTCGCGAAGAGCACCGCGCCGGCCGCCGCTTCGGTGGTGACGGTGATCCGTGTGCTCGGCGCGCCCGTCAGCCGCAGCGCCGAGGTCAGCGGCACCGAGTCGAACGCTGCGCGCTGACCGGGGAAGTCCAGCGACAGCCCCTGGCCGAGGTCCGAGAGCTGGGAGAGCGCGCCGCCCACACCGGGCACCGCCGAGATCGCGGGCGGGCTGCCGCCCGCGGGATTGGCCACCGTCTGCGCGCGCCCGCCGAGCGGGACCGTCTGGGTACGGGTGCCCTCCAGCCCCGGGTAGGCACCGGCCTCCGCGCCCCGCCGTACCGCCCGGCCGTCGGTGGAGTCGACGCCGCCGGTCCGGGTGACGCGGAACGCGGGTCCGGTGTCGGCACTCCGGTCGCGCTTCAGCCAGCGGTCGAACCAGGCCGTCGTGCGCGCCTGGATCCGGGACGTCTCCTGGTCGCCGCCGTCGTGCCCGCCGGAGAACCAGTCGACGGCCACGGGCGCGCCGTTCGCGGCGACGGCGCGCGCGATGGCGTCGCCCTGGTCGAGCGGGAAGAGGGAGTCGTTCTGGCCCTGCACCACCAGGGTCGGCACCTTGATGCGCCCGGCCACCGACGAGGGACTGGAGCGCGTCAGCAGCCGCAGCGTCGCGGCGTCCGGGCGGCCGGCGACCGCCGACCGGTCGTACATCGCGCACAGCTCGGCGGTGAAGCGGCACGCGGCGCCGCGCGAGCCCGTGGAGAAGAAGACCCCCGCCCACAGCTTCTTGAACACGCCCTGCGGGAAGAGCGCCTGGCCCAGATCCCACCAGGTGATCGCGGGCGCGATGGCGTCCACGCGCCGGTCGTGGCCGGCGGCGAGCAGCGAGATGGCCCCACCGTAGGAGGACCCCGCGATGCCGACCCGCGGGTCGTCCCGGCCGTCGCGCAGCACCTCCGGCCGGCGGCCCAGCCAGTCGACGAGGCGCGAGACGTCGGCGACCTCGGCGTCGGGGCTGTTGAGCCCGATCCGGCCGCCGGAGGCTCCGAAGCCCCGCGCGGACCAGGTCAGCACGGCGTAGCCGCTGCGGGCGAGGGACTCCGCCTGAGCCCTCATGTCGTCCTTGCTGCCGCCGAATCCGTGCGCGAGCAGCACCGCCGGGCGCGGCGCCGAGCCGCCGGAGGTGAAGTAGGAGGTGTCGATGCGCACCGTCGCGGTGCTCCCCGGAGCCTCGGGCAGCGAGAAGACCCGGTCCTGGCGTCGCACGGGTGCGGGTGAGTCGGCCGTCGCGAGGGTGACGGCGCCGCCTCCGGCGAGCAGGGCGATGGCGGCCGCGCCGGCCGCGAGCCGCCGCCTTGAGCGCCATTTCCCGGGTAGGGCGAATCGCATACGTGATCCTCGGACGGGGACGATGGGCGTGACGATCCCACTATGCATTCCGGTGATCACCCGCGACGTCCGCCTCAGGCACCGGATCGGCGTACTCCACCGGGAGTACGGTGGCGACCGTGCCCTTCGAACGACTTCTCACCGCGCCCCTGCCCCGGCTGGGCATCGGCCTGGCCGCCGTCGGCCGTCCCGCCTACATCGACCTCGGCCGTGCCGCCGACCTGCCCGCCGAACGCAGCGTCGAGGCGATGCGGGACCGCGCCCACGCGGTCCTCGACGCCGCCTACGCGGTCGGCATCCGCTATATCGACGCGGCCCGCTCCTACGGCCGGGCCGAGGAGTTCCTCGCGAGCTGGCTGGACGCCCACCCCGAGGCCACCGACGTGGTTGTCGGCAGCAAGTGGGGCTACACCTACACGGCGGACTGGCGGGTCGACGCCACGGTGCACGAGGTCAAGGACCACGGCACCGCCACGTACGACCGCCAGATCGCCGAGTCCCGCGCACTGCTCGGCGACCGGCTCGACGTCTACCAGATCCACTCCGTCACCCCGGACAGCCCGGCTCTCACCGACCGGGAGCTGCACGCACGGCTCGCCCGGCTGGCGGCCGACGGGGTGGCCGTGGGCCTGTCCACCAGCGGTCCTCTGCAGGCCGAGGCGATCCGCGCGGCGCTGAAGGCGACAGTGGACGGGCGGCGGCTGTTCTCCTGCGTGCAGGCCACCTACAACCTGCTGGAGCCCTCCGCCGGGCCCGCCCTGGCGGAGGCGCACGAGGCGGGGCTGACCGTGATCGTCAAGGAGGCCATGGCCAACGGCCGCCTGGCGACGGCCGATCGGGAGTCCCCCCTCGCCGAGGTGGCCGACCTGACCGGCGCCACGCCCGACGCGGTGGCCCTCGCCGCGGTCCTGCGCCGCCCCTGGGCCGGCATCGTGCTCTCCGGCGCCGCCACGACCGGCCAGGTCACCGCCAACGCCCGGGCCGCCTCCGTCGCGCTCGACGCGGAGCAGCTGGCACGGCTCACCGCCCTGGCGGAACCGGCCCCGGCGTACTGGCGGCACCGCTCGCGACTGCCGTGGAGCTAGTGCGGCGGCCTGCCGGGAGGCCGCCCGCCGCCGTCACCAGTCGGATCGCCGGCGCGTCCGCGATCGGCAAGGCACCGGCCAGGCGCAAGGCAGGCGAGGGCTGCGGCGGCCTCGCCGGCATCGAGCCGCACGAGGCCTGCGCCGCGCAGGTGCTGGGCTGCCTCGCCTGGTCGCCCGGCGCCCGCGTCGCCGGGGCCCCACCGGCTCGCGGTCGAGCCGACTGCCGGAGTTGCGGAGACCGAGGCTGCGTGGGTGCGCAGACTGATCGATCAGGAGGGGCAGAAGCTGCAGTAGATCGCGCGCCGGGGGCCGTACCCGTTCGGTGCGCCACCGGCGCGCGATGTCGCTGCCGGCTTCGGCGGCGGATGCCGCGAGCGCGCGGCTGGTCCCGGCCGACGAGGACACCGTCCGGGATGTGAGCCACCGGTTCGACGAGATCGGCCTGCCCTGCCTGGACCCTCCGTGGGCGGGAGGCCGTCCCCGCCTGCTCAGCCCTGAGGACGAGGACTTCGTCATCCCAGACGGCCACCCCCGCCCGGCCGACTGGGCCGGCCCTGCACCGCTGGTCCCTCCGGAAACTCGCCGCCTGCCTGCGGGAAGCCCACGGCCGCGGGACGTGACGACGAATACTTCATGCGCCGCGCCATCACCCTCCAGCGCGAGCCTTCGATCGGTGGCCGTCACCCCTGCGGAGCGGCCGGGCAGGACACCGATCAGCGTCTCGTCCACAGGCTGACCGATCAGCAAGGTCCCCGGGAGGACGGCCGGCGGGAGAGGCCCTCAGGCCCCGGCCGGCGAGACGCCGCCAGCCGCCCCCACCTTGCGCCCGGTTCTGCCCAAGTCCCGCCTGATGAAGCCCGCTTCGAGCATCCGGACTTGCCCACGTCTTGACGATACGTTCCACGGCCATTCAATTGGGCGTCCCTGGCGGGTCTGTGTGCTCTCCGTAAGGTCCGCGAGTGCCAAGGAAGAAGGGACTCATGGATACACTCCTCGCAGTCCGTGCTCGCGGAATCACCAAGTGCTTCAGGGACGTCGTCGCACTCGACGGTGTCGACCTGGACGTGACGCAGGGACAGATCCACGGTCTGGTAGGACCGAACGGCGCCGGCAAGACGACGTTGCTCGGCCTCCTCCTGGGCCTGGCCGGCGCCGACGACGGTGACCTCGAGATTCTGGGCACGCCGGTCGCGCGGGCCCTCGACGCGCCCGGCGGCGTCGCCGGCTTCGTGGACGGCCCCGGCCTCTACCCGTCGCTCACCGCCCGGCAGAACCTCGCCGCGCTCGCCGCGGTGCGCGGGCAGGACGCCCGGGCGGCTGGGATCGACGACGCGTTGGCCCAGGTGGGACTCACGGACGTCGCCGACGACCGGGCCCGTGGATTCTCCCTCGGCATGCGCCAGCGGCTCGGGCTCGCCGCCGCCCTGCTCACCAGGCCCCGGCTGCTGGTGCTCGACGAACCCTCCAACGGCCTGGACCCGATGGGCAAGAATCACGTGCACGCGGTCCTCACCCGGCTCGCGGACGAGGGGACCGCCGTCGTGCTGTCGAGTCACCGCATGGACGACCTCGAGGCGCTGTGCTCCGAAGTCACCATCCTCGCCACCGGGCGGGTCGTCTTCTCGGGCCCGCTGGCCGAACTGGCCGCCGAGAACCGTGAACTCGACTACCGGTTGATCACCTCCGACGTGCACGCCGCCCGCCGACTGGCCCTCTCCACGGACCGCGTCCGCATCGTCGACGACGCCGGCCCGCGGAGCGACACCGATGTGCTCGTCGTGCGCGCGCCGGTGCCCGCCCTCGACGAACTCGTGGTGGGCCTCGTACGGGCGGGCATCGCGCTGCGCGAACTCGCACCCGTCGTCTCCCCGCTCGAGGCGGCGTTCCTCGCCCTCACCCAGCAGCAGGAGGCCGGCCGATGAGCGCCGCGACCCTCGTCGTCGACAACGTTGTCCCCGTCCACCGCGTCCCGGTGTCGCGCGCCTACCGTTTCGAGCTGGTCAAGCTGGTCTCGCAGTGGCGGATCCGCCTGCTGGTCCTGGCCTGCTGGATCGCACCGGCGCTCTTCGTCGCCGCGGTCAGCGGGCAGGGCACGCTCCCCGTCGACACCCTCTTCGGCCGCTGGATGCACGCCACCGGGTGGGCCGGGCCCCTGGTGGTGCTCGGCTTCGCGGGCACCTGGGCACTTCCGCTGCTGACCTCGCTGGTCGCGGGCGACGTGTTCGCCTCGGAGGACCGGCTGGGCACCTGGCGCCACCTGCTGGTGGCGGTCCGCTCCCCCCGGTGCATCTTCGCGGCGAAGGCGCTGGCCAGCCTCACCGTCCTGCTGCTGCTCATGGCCGGGATGGCCTGCTCGAGCGCGGTCGGCGGGGTCCTGGCGGTCGGCAACCAGCCGCTGGTCGGTCTCGACGGCCACCTGCTGACGCCGTCCGACGCCGCCGGGCAGGTCTTCCTCGCCTGGGCCTGCGCACTCGCCCCGACCCTGGCCCTGGCGGGGATCGGCCTGCTCGGCTCCGTCGCCCTCGGGCGGTCCCCGATGGGGCTGCTGCTGCCCGCACTGGTCGCACTCGCGATGCAGCTCGCGCAGCTGATGCCGCTCCCCGTTCCCGTGCGCGTGGCCCTGCCCGGCTACGCCTTCATCTCCTGGAACGGGCTCTTCACCGGCCCCCAGCAGCTCGCACCACTGCTCATCGGCATCGCGGTCAGCCTGGTGTGGGCCGTCACCGCGACGGTCCTGGCCCGTCTGCTCTTCCTGCGGCGGGACTTCACCAACCTGACCGACGACAGTTCGCCGCGCCGCGCACTCATCGCCGGCGCCCTGCCGCTGGCCGGGCTGCTCGCCGCGACGGTGGCCGTCCTCACCGCGACGACCACGGCCACGGGCTCCGGGATCGAGCAGGACAAGGTGCAGCGCTCGGTGGCCGTGGCCTTCGCCCATCTGTACCGCATGCAGACCGACCAGCTCAACCGCCCCGCCGTCGCCGAGGCACAGCTCGCGGCCACGGCGGCGTGCACCAAGGGCGGTGTCCCGGACCACGCCGAGGGCCCCGGCAACGACTGGCGCTGCGTCGTCTCCTGGCACCTCCCCGGCGTCGCGACCACGGGCCAGGCCATATACCAGCTCGACATCACTCCGGACGGGCGGTACGTCGCCGACGGCGACGGGCCGAAGGAAGTCAACGGCTACTTCCTGGTGCGGACCCCGGTGGGGGACGCGCCGAACCCGCTCTGGCAGTTCGACGGCAACGTCGAACTGCTCGCCACCTCCCCGAAGGGATAACTCACCATGCAGGTCACACGTCGCCGCCGCGCGATCGCCCGGAGGCGGGCCCATGCCCTCCTCGGCAGTCGGTTCGGCAGCCGCAGAAGCCTCACGCTGGCTGCCGCGACCGCCGTCGTCCTCGCCACCGGCACCGGGATCGGCTTCGCCCAGACCACCCAGTTCGGCCACGAGCAGGTCGGCCAGGTCACCGGCCGGGGCCAGGTCGTCTCCAGCGACCAGTACATCGCCCCGTACGGTGAGCGCCTCGTCATCGACAACGGCAAGATCATGTCGTCCTCGGTCAGCCCGGACGGCTCCCACTTGGCGGCCTCGGTCACCGACGGCGGCGTGGCGCTGGCCGTGGTGAACCTGAAGGACTGGAAGGTCCAGCAGCTCGTCGGCAACTCCGCGTCCGCCGACCTGCGCATCAGCAGCAACAGCGTGGGGCAGGAGGGGCCCACGTACTCGCCCGACGGTTCGCAGCTGTGGCTGGGCCAGACCGACGGCTACACCCGGTTCACGGTGAACCCCGACGGCAGCCTGGCCGACCCGACGTCCGTCACCATCCCGGCGGACGGCTCCAAGCACGCCCTGGTGGGCGAGCCGGTGTTCTCCGCCGACGGCTCGACCGCGTACGCCGCCGTCAACGGCCAGAACCGCGTGGTGGCCATCGACACGGCGACCGGGACCCTCAAGCAGAGCTGGGCCGTGGGCAACGCCCCGCGCGACATGGTGGTCGTCGGCTCCAAGCTGTACGTCAGCAACGAGGGCGGACGGCCGGCGAAGCCCGGCGAGACCACGATCAACTCCTACGGCACGCAGGTGCCGGCCGACCCGAAGACCGGTGCCACCACCACCGGCACGGTCAGCGTCATCGATCTGGCGGACCCGGCGGCCGCCGTCGCGAGCATCGACGTGGGTCTGCACCCGACCGCCCTGTATGCCAAGAACGGGGCGCTGTTCGTCACGGACACCGCCACCGACGACGTCTCCGTCATCGACACCCGCAAGAACAAGGTCGTGCAGACCATCGCCACCCAGCCGTGGCCGGAGTCGACGGTGGGGTACGAGCCCAACGCCGTCACGCTCACCGACGACGGCCACCTGCTGGTGACGCTGGGCCGCGCCAACGCGGTCGCCGTCTACCGCTACACGTCCCCGCAGGAGCCGGTCAGCTACGTCGGCCTCCTTCCGACGGACTACTTCCCCGCCGAGATCGCCTCCGTCGGCAAGCAGGTCGTGGTCTCCAACACCCGAGGTGTCGACGCCCGCCGTTCCACCGCCGGCACCGCGCACGGCACGCACGACACCACCTCGAGCGTGCAGCGGTTCACGCTGCCGAGCGAGAAGGTCATCAAGTCGGAGACGGCCGAGGTCTTCCAGCAGAACGGGTGGACCAAGGGCTCGGTCAAGCTCGCGAAGGACGACAAGGGCAAGGGCCACAAGGAGCCGGTGGCCGTCCCGCAGCGGCTCGGCGACCCCTCCGTGATCAAGCACGTCTTCCTGATCGTCAAGGAGAACCGGACCTACGACCAGCTCTTCGGTGACATCGCGCAGGGCAACGGCGACCCGTCCCTCGCGGAGTTCGGCGAGAACGTGACGCCGAACCAGCACGCGCTCACCCGGCAGTTCGGTCTGTACGACAACACGTACGACATCGGCACGAACTCCGCCGAGGGCCACAACTGGCTGATGCAGGCCGACAACCCGGAGTACACCGAGTCCTCGGCCGGTGAGTACGCGCGCAGCTACGACACCGAGGACGACGCCCTCGGCCACCAGCGCACCGGTTTCATCTGGAGCGGCGCGCAGGCCTCGGGCAAGAGCGTGCGGAACTTCGGCGAGTTCCACCAGTTCCTGACCAAGCCGTCCGGCGCGACCTGGCAGAACCTGTACTGCGACGCCAGGAACATGCGGGCCACCGGGCAGGACACCGCCTACGACCTGGTGTCGTCGTCGCCGATCCCCTCACTGAACAGCGTCTCGGTGCCCGGCTTCCCGAAGTTCGACACCAGCGTCCCCGACGTCTACCGCGCCGAGATCTGGAAGCGGGACTTCGAGAAGAACGGTCCGGCGAACCTGAACATGTTCTGGCTCTCCAGCGACCACACCGGCGGAACGGCGGGCCCCGCCGCCCAGGTCGCCGACAACGACCTCGCCGTCGGCCGGATCGTCGACGAGATCTCGCACAGCAGGTACTGGAAGGACTCCGCGATCTTCGTGGTCGAGGACGACTCTCAGGCCGGCCTCGACCACGTCGACGGCCACCGTGCCCCGATCCAGATCATCAGCCCCTGGGCCCGGCACGGCACCGTCGACAGCCGCTACTACTCGCAGATCACGATGATCCGCACCATTGAGCAGATCCTCGGAATCCACCCGATGAACCAGAAGGACAGCGCGGCCACCCCGATGTTCGGCGCGTTCACCGAGAAGGCCGACTACACGCCGTTCGCCGCGCTGCCCAACCGCATCCCGCTCACCGACGGCCTCAAGACCGCGCCCGCCTGCGGCCTTGACACTCCGGCCCCGCAGGACCCGAGCGCCGCGACCGTCCCGTCCACGAAGGTTCCGGCGGGCCAGAGGACTCTCGCGGCGAAGTGGGAGGACTGGCGGTCCAAGCAGCGCTTGACCGGCCCCGACGCCAGGCCGGACTTCGCCAACCCCGCCCAGATGAACCACTTCACCTGGTACCAGACGCACGGATGGACGAAGCCGTACCCCGGCGAGGAGCAGCTCTTCGCTCCGGACGACGTACCGGGCGCCTACATCCCGTCGGCGGAGAACGACGGCTGAGAGGTCGCGCGGATAAGAAAGGAGCGGGTCGAGGGCCGAGTCCGGCAAGGCGGAGAAGGGAGACGCAGCGGAGCTGCGGCGACCGACGACAACGCCGCCAGGCGAGAGCCATCGACCCGCGACGCCGGCCCGCCTATCCGCGCGGCCTCTGAGGCACACGGACCGCACGCAGGGGCCTCCGCCCGGCTCGCCGCCGGGCGGAGGCACGTCGACCGTACTTTGCATCCGTCCTGGCGGATCAGCGAACACCTCGCCTTGAGCCGTCGTCCGGTGCGCCACGTGCCGGCGAGCGCCCACGCGGCAGGCCGTCCCCGCCCGGTGTGCCGCCGACGGCGTGCCAGGTCGCGAGCGTTCGCGCGACATCGGGGGTGCGGGACGGCGTCCCGCCGCGCCGACACCTCCCGCGGGACTTCTGACCGTCGAACGGCCGTTCCGGGCCGCGGCACAGGCCGAGGGGCCGTCCCCGGACATCGCCCGCGGCCGGACAGCCCCTCGGCCAAGATCGTCATGACTCCTCTAACGGACGCCCGAGCCGACGGCGCCGGCCGGATGGAGGGAGCTTGTCAGGAAGGCGCCGATGCGGGCGCGTAGTGCCGGGGCGTCCAGACCGTGCGCCGCCACGTGCTCCTGCCAGGTGCCGTAGCGGCGCAGCTCCTGGCGGGCGGTGCCCAGGGCGAGGACGCGGTGCGGCAGGTCGACCAGCGCCTCGGCGGCGAAGGGCGCCGAGGCGCCCGCCAGGTACGGCTCGACGAGCACCACATCGGCCGCGTCCGTGCCCTCGACGGCGGCCCGCAGCCCGGCCGCGTCGAAGGGGCGCACCGTGGAGGCATACAGCACCGTCACGTCCATGTCCGCGACCGCCGCCAGCGCGGCGTCCAGCAACGGGCCCACGGCGACGACCACGCCCGCGCGGCCCTCGCGCAGCACTTGGAACCGGCCCGGTGAGACCAGGTGCGCGGTACGGTTGCACTGCTCGCTGAGCCGTACGTAGACCCGGTGGTCGTCGTCGGCCGCGGCGTGCCGGAGCAGGGCCTCGGCCTCGTCGGGGTGGCCCGGCACATGCACGGTCCACCCGTCGAGGGTGTCCAGCAGGGCGACGTCACCTGGGGCCTGGTGGGTGCGGCCGCCCGCGGCGATGTCATACGAGGCGCCCGAGCTGACGAGCACCGCGCCGGTGTCCTGGTGGCCGAGGTCCAGCTTGATCTGCTCGAAGGGGCGCTCCACGAGGAAGCCGGCGAACGTGTGGACGATCGGCCGCAGCCCGGTCAGCGCCAGCCCGCCGGCCACGCTGACCAGCAACTGCTCGCGGATGCCCACGTCGATCACCCGGTCGGGGTGGTCGCGGGCCGCGTCCGCGAAGCGCTCCCCGGAGATGACCGCCAGCACGACGGCCAGCCGGGGGTCCTCGTCCAGCAGGCGGGAGGCGACGGCGGTGAAGCGGTCACGCATGGTGTCCATGAGGGGGTTCTCCTCGGCTCGTCAGGGCGGTGGTCAGAATGCGGGCTCGACGCGGGCGACGACGGCGTGCGGCCGTCCTGGGTGCGGTGCGGTGAACGCCGCGTACAGCGCCTCGTGGTCGCGGCCGTCGACGTCCGTCGCGGACCATCCCTCGCCCGCGAAGAGCGAGGCGGGGCCCCCGGGGCGCCGGTAGGTCGCCGAGGCGTTGTCGACGGCGACGACGTGCAGGCTCTCCAGGCCGACGGCTGCGGCGAAGGCGACGGCCTCATGGTTGCTGCCCTCGTCCAGTTCGGCGTCGCCGACCAGCACCCACACCCGCGCGTCGGTCAGGCCCTGCGCCCGCAGTCCCAGGGCGCTGCCCACCGCGATCGGCAGTCCGTGGCCGAGCGAACCCGAGCCGATCTCGGCGCCCGGCACGAGCACGCGGTCCGGGTGGTGACCCAGCGGCGAGCCGAAGGAGCCGAAGTCCGGCAGCCACTCGGGCGGGACGAAGCCCTTGGCGGCGAGCACCGCGTAGTAGGCCATCGGCCCGTGGCCCTTGGAGAGCAGGAAGCGGTCCCGGCCGGGGTCCTCCGCCGTCTCGGGGGAGACCCGCAACACCCGGTCGTAGAGCACCCACAGCACGTCGAGGGTGGAGGTGGCGGCGGGGCCGTGCTTCTCGTCGCCGGTCATGAGCGACAGCAGCCGCCCGAGATCTTCGTACGTGTACGCGATGTCCGTGCTGGTCGCAGTCATGGTGTCGAGGGTGCGACCTCAAGCCGACTTGAAGTCAAGCGGTACTCTCGGGCTCATGAGCGACCCCGTACCGCGCCGCGACCGTCTGGCCATCGGCGAGCTCGCCGCCCGCAGCGGCGTCGCCGCCTCGGCCCTGCGCTACTACGAGGAACTGGGCCTGATCAGCTCCGAGCGCACCGCCGGCGGGCAGCGCCGCTACGCCCGCGCCACGCTGCGCCGCGTCGCCTTCATCCGGGCGGCCCAGCGCGTCGGCCTGTCGCTGGAGGAGGCCGGTGCGGCCCTCGCCCGGCTGCCCGGGGACCGCGCCCCCAGCGCGGCCGAGTGGAGCGCCGTTGCCCGCACCTGGACCCGCCGCATCGACGAGCGGATCGCGGAGCTGGAACGACTCAAGGGCAATCTCACCGGCTGCATCGGCTGCGGCTGCCTGTCCTTGCGCAAGTGCACGCTGTACAACCCGGACGACACCGCTGCGGCGCAGGGCCCCGGCGCGCGCTACCTGATGGGCGGCGGGTCGGCTATGTCCCGTCGACCTTGAAGGGGTCGTGTTCGGCGAGCAGCTTGTCGAGTCGGGCCTGGTCGACCCGGCTGGTCATCTGGCCGGCCTCCTGCCGGTCGCGGATGACCTTGGCGAGTGTGAACGCGGAGGTCACGACGTAGAGCAGCCCCACCGCCAGGAAGGCCCGCACCCACGGGCCGACCGGCGGGTGGACGATGCCCGCGACCATCGCCCCGAGGGCGCGGTGTGGGGCGGCGGGTCGGCTATGTCCCGTCGACCTTGAAGGGGTCGTGTTCGGCGAGCAGCTTGTCGAGTCGGGCCTGGTCGACCCGGCTGGTCATCTGGCCGGCCTCCTGCCGGTCGCGGATGACCTTGGCGAGTGTGAACGCGGAGGTCACGACGTAGAGCAGCCCCACCGCCAGGAAGGCCCGCACCCACGGGCCGACCGGCAGGTAGGCGATGCCCGCGACCATCGCCCCGAGGGCGACGGCGAACGATAGGGCGGCCTGTGCGGAGTAGGCCGCGGTGGTCTGCTGCTGGATCGGATTCGCCATGTCCCGAAGCATCGCCTGTCGTCTCCGCTGCCACATGAGTACGGCTACTCATCCCGGTCCGGGGCACCCCCGGCGGAGGAGGCTCGCGCGGGGAGAAAGGGTGCGAGCGAGCACCCGGCGACGTGCGGTATTGTTCTCGTGCGCGGTCGGCCGGGTGACAAGCCCGGGACGATCCGGCACCGGGACGTGGCGCAGCTTGGTAGCGCACTTGACTGGGGGTCAAGGGGTCGCAGGTTCAAATCCTGTCGTCCCGACGGTGCTGACCGGCGGGTTTGTCCTATGAGGACAAACCCGCCGGTTGCGTTTGTGCCGTCGAGGCCCCATGAGGGGCGCGGGCGGGCCTGTCCGCGCCGACCGGCCGCCCCGGGCGCTGCCGCACCACCTCCGCCGCCCGCCGAGGGCCTGGCCCGTGCGCCGGACAAGCCCCTGTGCGCCGTGCCGTCCGACCGGAAAACGCTTGGACTCGGTGCGCGCGGACGCGGGACACTGCGAGCTTCGGACCGCCCGCTCACCGCACGCCGGCGCCGTCGAGAGCCGCGAGGGCAGCCGGCCCGACACGGCGCCGCGCCGCGGAGGGCGGCAGCGGCCGTTTCCGAGACGTTCGCGGCAGTGCGCCGCACGACCGCGCAGGGTGGACATGGGATCGCCTGAAACTCGCAGGTTCCGGTCGCCCAGGGGCCCGGTGCTCCTGGCACTTCGCCACTACGGGAGGGAGCTGGCCCGGCTGCGGTGGCTGACGCTGCCGGCGATGCTGCTGCCGGCCCTCGGCAACATCGGCATCAACTACCTCGCGCCGCTGGTCGTCGCGAAGCTCGTCGGCGGCTTCGTCGACGGCACCGCCCCCGGACTGGGTTCGACCCTGCCCTACGTCCTGGCCTTCGCGGGCGTCCTGCTGGTCGCCGAGACGCTGTGGCGGATCGGCCTGCACTGTCTCAACCGCGTCGACGCCCTCGGCATCGAGCACCTGTACGTCGTCGGCATGGACGAGCTCTTCGCCAAGGACGCGGCGTTCTTCCACGACAACTTCGCCGGGTCCCTCACCAAGCGGGTGCTGAGTTTCGCCTCGCGCTTCGAGGAGTTCGTCGACACGTTGACCTTCAACGTCCTGGGCAGCTTCGTCCCCCTGCTTTTCGGGTCGGTCGTGCTGTGGGCCTACGAACCGCTGCTGGTGGTCGGCCTCTTGGCGATGATCGCGGTGACCGCGCTGTGCGTGGCGCCTCTCATCCGCCGGCGTCAGGCGCTCGTCCGCCGGCGCGAGGAGGCGATCGCCCGGGTGTCCGGGCACGTCGCCGACAGCCTGATGAACATGGACACCGTCCGGGCGTTCGCCGCGGAGGATCGCGAGGCCGCCGAGCACCGCTCGCGTGTCGCCGAGTCGCGCAGGCTCACGCTCACGTCGTGGGACTACGGCAACCTCCGCATCGACACCCTGGTCGCGCCGCTGTCCGTGCTCACCAACGCGCTCGGCCTGCTGCTCGCCGTCACTCTCGGCGCGGGCACACACGGTGTCGAGGCGGTCGTGGTCGCCTTCACCTACTACTCCAACGCGACGCGGATCATGTTCGAGTTCAACCAGATCTACCGCCGTCTGGAGAGCTCGATGACGGAGGCCGCGCAGTTCACCGAGCTGCTGCTGGAGCCGCCCACCGTGCTCGACCCGCCTGCCCCGGAGCCGCTGCGGTCCGGGAGCGCCGACATCCGCTTCGAGCACGTGACCTTCGCCCACGGCGGCGCGGAGCCGCTCTTCGAGAAGCTCGACCTGTCCGTGCCCAGCGGCGCCAGGGTCGGGCTGGTGGGCCGGTCGGGCGGTGGCAAGACCACGCTCACTCGGCTGCTCCTGCGGATGAACGACATCGACGGCGGCCGGATCCTGATCGGCGGGCAGGACATCAGCCGACTGCGCCAGGCCGATCTGCGGAGCCTGATCTCCTACGTACCGCAGGACCCGGCGATGTTCCACCGCTCACTGCGGGACAACATCGCCTTCGCCCGCCCGGACGCCACCGAGGGCGAGATCCGCCGCGCGGCCCAGGCCGCCCACGTCACGGAGTTCGCCGACGCGCTGCCCGAAGGCTTCGACACCATGGTCGGCGAGCGCGGGATCAAGCTCTCGGGCGGACAGCGGCAGAGGGTCGCGCTCGCCCGGGCGATCCTGCGCGACGCGCCGGTCCTGCTGCTTGACGAGGCGACCAGCGCCTTGGACTCGGAGAGCGAGATCCTCGTCCAGGAGGCGCTGTGGCGGCTGATGGAGGGGCGCACGGCACTCGTGGTGGCGCACCGGCTGAGCACCGTCGCCGGCATGGACCGACTGGTGGTCCTGGACCGCGGGCGCATCGTCGAGCAGGGCACCCACCAGGAGCTGCTCGCGGTGGACGGCGCCTACGCCAAGCTGTGGCAGCACCAGTCGGGCGGCTTCCTCGACGACACAGCCGAACGGGCCGACCTGCGCTGAACCAGGCCGGGGAACCAAGCCGGGTGACCGGGCCCGCCGGTCACCCGTGCAGCACCAGCCGGTCAGGCGGCCCCGGAGGGCCGCATCGCGGTCACGAGCACGTCCGAGCGGGGCACCTCGCGCCCGTCGTCGGTGAGGAAGCCGACACGGACGGCCTGACCGGTGGAGTGCGTACGCCGGCGCACGGACGGGCCGGACGGACGCGGCCGGTGCCGGTCGCCCCACTGCTGCAGGGAGGCCATGACGATGTCGAGTTCCCGCCCCGCGTCCGTCAGGTGGTAGCTCTGCCGCTGCCGGCTGCCCGGCTCCTGGTACGTGCGGGTGCACAGCACATCGGCCTCGACGAGGAGTTTGAGCCGGGTGCTGAGGAGGTTGGGCGCGATCCCGAGTGAGGCCTGGATCTCGGCGAAGCGGTGCCGTCCGGCGAAGATCTCGCGCAGCACCAGCAGGGACCAGCGCTCACCGAGGACCTGCAGGCTTCGTTCGATGGAGCAGGCCGGCTGGTCCTCCTCGGGGCCGGACACCTGGCGTGCCATGTCCGCTCACCACCTCCTGAACGATGCGCTCACCGCTGGGCCACGTCGCTGCGTCCGCGTCGTGGCGGAAGGACAGTGTACACCTAGGTTTCCTCTTACTATCCAGCCCTCCGCCCAGGAGAGGAGCGCCCCGGCCGTTGTCGGAGGCGGTGGTTACCGTAGGCGCATGCCCGATTCCGAAGACGTCCGACGCATCGCCCTCTCGCTGCCCGAGACGGTGGAGAAGGAGGCCTGGAGCATGCCCACGTTCCGGGTCGCCGGGAAGATGTTCCTGACGCTGCCCGACGACGAGTCGTCCTTCGCGGTGCGCTGCCCCGCGCACGAGCGGGGCGAGCTGATCGCGGCCGAACCGGAGAAGTTCTGGGTGCCGCCGCACGAGGCCGGGTCGAACTGGGTGCGGGTCCGGCTCGCCACCCTCGACGACATGGACGAGCTGCGGGACATCGTCGCCGACTCCTGGCAGCAGGCCGCGCCCCCGCGGCTCGCCGAGGCGGCCGGCCCGGCCCCGGCCGCCGGCGGGTGAGGACGGGGCTCCCGACCGTGTGCGTGCCCGCGGGCCGACGACCTCGCCCTCGGCCGGAGACGACGTCCGACGGCTCCGACGGCCCCTCGGTGGTGTGACGAACCGACGGGGCCGACGGCCGACCGGCCAGGCCGCACGATGACCGGCGGGACCCTTCGCCGATCCGGAAGCCACCGTGCGACTTACGGAACCTCCGGATTCCGCGAACGCATTTGTGCGGCACTGTGGTCCCATGCGATCGCGCCCGTACGTACTGCTGTCCGCGGCCTCCTCGCTGGACGGATACCTGGACGACACGAGCACGACCCGGCTGCTGCTCTCCAACGCCGAGGACTTCGACCGCATCGACGAGGTGCGCGCGGGAGTGGACGCCATCCTCGTGGGGGCCAACACCATACGGTCGGACGACCCGAGGCTCCTGGTCTGCTCCGCCGAGCGCCGCCGGCGGCGGGTCCGCGCGGGACTGTCACCGACACCGGTCAAGGCCACGGTCACGCAGAGCGGCAAGCTGGACCCGGGCGCCCGGTTCTTCACCACGGGGGAGTGCGAGAAGGTCGTCTACACGACCTCCGGCGCGCGCGACCGCGTGAGCGGACGCCTGGGCCGCGTCTGCACCGTCGTCGGCGCCGGCGAGCCGCTGGACGTCCGGATCCTGCTCGCGGACCTCGCCCGGCGCGGCGTCGAGCGGCTCATGGTCGAGGGCGGGGGAGTCGTCCACACCATGTTCCTCAGCGCCGGAGTCGTCGACGAACTGCACCTGGTGTACGCGCCGTTCTTCGTCGGCCAGGCCGGCGCCCCGCGCATGGTGCACCCCGCGGCCTTCCCGCAGAACCCCCGGCGGCGGATGACGCTCGCCGAGACCCGGCAGATCGGCGATGTGGTGCTGCTGCGCTACCTGCCGCGGCAGGAAGCCTGACGGCGGTGGCCAGGTCGGCGGGGGTCCCGGCCGCCCGTGGACGAGGGCGCCGGCGCACGAGGCTCCTCCGCCGCGCCGCCGGCCGCGGCCGCAGTGCCGCCCTCGGCGCACCGCGGGCCCGGGCGGTGGCGCCGCAGCCAGCACACGTCGCGGCCGAACGACCACATCAGCGAGGCCAGCGCGAGCACCGTCAGGGCCGCCGAGACGCCGCCGGGCACGAGCCCCGAGCAGGCCACGAGCAGGACGACGCCCTGCAGCGCCGCCACCGTCTTGCGCGCGAGGCTCGGCGGCAGGGGCGCCCCGAGCCACGGCAGCACCCACGCCGCCGCGACGAAGGCGTAGCGCATCGCACCGATCACCAGCACCCACGGGCCCAGCGTGAGGGCGAGCCGTGCGCTGAGCACGAGGATCAGGAAGGCGTCGACCTCCATGTCGAAGCGCGCGCCCAGGGCGGAAGCCGTGCCCGTGCGCCGGGCGACCTTGCCGTCCACCGCGTCGA
Organism: Actinacidiphila sp. bgisy167; assembly: GCF_965342175.1. GTDB lineage: Bacteria > Actinomycetota > Actinomycetes > Streptomycetales > Streptomycetaceae > Actinacidiphila. The sequence goes on along the minus strand of NZ_CBDRBL010000023.1, from coordinate 35,506 downwards.
GCGCCAGCGCCACCGCGGTCAGCCCGGTGAGCAGCGGCGCGCCGTCCGGCACACCTCCCGCCACCATGGCTGTCACACCACCGACGAGGACGGCACGGGTCAGGGTGACCTGGTCGGCCGGGCCCAGCGAGCGCCGTCCCGCCCGCCGCAGGCCCGCGGTCAGCAGCGCGAAGGTGCCCGCCGCGCAGCCCATCCCGGCGAGCCACCCGGCGGCGTCCAGGCCCACGGCGGCCCACAGCGCCGCGAGCAGCGCCAGCTGCGCCGCCGCCGCCCCGGCCTGCCCCCGGCCGGCGGTGCCCCCGCGGAACTGCGATCCAACGGTCATCAGGGCCATGAGACGTCCCTACCTGTCGCCCGGGCGGCACAGCCGCGTACGGTACGGGCCCGGCCCACCCGGACGGCGGGTACCAATCGCCCGGCATGGAGTACGGAGGAAAGCGGTGGAGCGTTCGGCGCGTGCGTTCTGGCTTCGCGAACCGGGTGAGGGCGAGATCCGGGAGGTCGCCCTGGCGCAGCCCGGCCCGGAGGAGGTGCTGGTGCGCACCCTGTACTCCGGGGTGAGCCGCGGCACCGAGACCCTGGTCTTCCGCGGCGGGGTGCCCGTGAGTCAGCGCCGGGCGATGCGGGCGCCGTTCCAGGAAGGCGAGTTCCCGGGGCCGGTGAAGTACGGCTACCTCAACGTGGGGGTGGTCGAGCAGGGGCCGCCCGCGCTGTTCGGCCGCACCGTGTTCTGCCTCTACCCGCACCAGACCCGCTACGTCGTCCCGGCCACCGCCGTGACGCCCGTGCCCGGCGACGTCCCGGCGGGCCGCGCGGTGCTGGCCGGCACCGTGGAGACCGCGGTCAACGCGGTCTGGGACGCGGCGCCGCAGATCGGGGACCGGATCGCCGTGGTCGGCGCCGGCATGGTCGGCTCCAGCGTCGCCGCCGTCCTCGCGGGCGTGCCCGGCGCGCGCGTGCAGCTCGTGGACGTCGACCCCTCCCGTGCCGCCGTCGCGGAGGCGCTCGGCGTCGGCTTCGCCCACCCCGACACGGCGGAGGGCGGCTGCGACCTGGTCGTCCACGCCAGCGCCACCGAGGCGGGGCTCGCCCGCTGCCTGGAACTGCTGGAACCGGAGGGCACCGTCGTCGAGCTCAGCTGGTACGGCGACCGGCGGGTCGGCCTGCCGCTGGGCGAGGCCTTCCACTCCCGCCGCCTGGTCGTGCGCAGCAGCCAGGTCGGCACCGTCTCACCCTCGCGGCGCACCCGGCGCACCTACGCGGACCGGATGGCACTGGCCCTGCGCCTGCTCGCCGACCCGCTCTACGACGCCCTCGTCACAGACGAGAGCGACTTCGAGGAACTGCCCGCGCTGATGCGGCGGATCGCGGGCGGTGAACGCTCCGGGCTCTGCCACCGTATTGCCTACCGAACCGGTTAGTCCTTCGGCGAAGGGTGTCCCCGCGTGTTCAGTCTCACCGTCCGCGACCACGTCATGATCGCCCACAGCTTCCGAGGCGAGGTCTTCGGTCCCGCCCAGCGGTTGCACGGCGCCACCTTCCTGGTGGACGCCACCTTCCGCCGCCCGGAACTCGACGCCGACAACATCGTCGTGGACATCGGCCTGGCGACCCAGGAGCTGAAGGCGGTCCTGGCCGCGCTCAACTACCGCAACCTCGACGACGATCCGGACTTCACCGGGATCAACACCTCCACCGAGTTCCTCGCCAAGGTCATCGCCGACCGCCTGGCCGACCGCGTGGCCGCGGGCAGGCTCGGGGCGGGCGCACACGGCCTGACCGGCATCAGCGTCACCCTGCACGAGTCGCACGTCGCCTGGGCGAGCTACGAGCGTTCCCTGTGAGCGGCCCCGCACGCCCGGCCGCCCCCGCTCCGGCGGGGGCCGCCCCCGCGTACGCCGTTCTCCCGGGCGACGTCGACGACGCCACCACGCCCAGCGGCGGCAACGTCTACGACCGCCGCCTGAGCCAGAGCCTGGCCGCGGCGGGCCGGCCGCTGCGGGAACTGGCCGTGCGCGGTGCGTGGCCGTATCCGGACAGCGCGTCACGGCAGGCACTGGCAAGGGCGCTCGCGGCGGTGCCGGACGGCGCCGCCGTCCTCCTCGACGGGCTCGTGGCCTGCGGCGTCCCCGAGGTCGTCGTCCCGCACACGCACCGGCTGCGCACCGCCGTCCTGGTGCACCTGCCGCTCGCCGACGAGACCGGCCTCGACCCCGCGGCGGCCCGCGCACTCGACGCCCTGGAACGCCGGACCCTGCGTGCCGCGGCCGCCGTCGTCACCACCAGTCCCTGGGCGGCCCGGCGCATCGCCGAACGGCACGCGCTGCCGGCGGGCCGGGTGCACACCGTCGTGCCCTGCACCGACCCCGCGCCGCTCGCCTCCGGCACCGACGGCGGGACGCGGCTGCTGTGCGTCGCCTCGCTGACCCCGCGCAAGGGGCACGACGTCCTGGCCGAGGCCCTGGCCGCGGTCGCCGACCGGCCCTGGACCTGCCGCTGCGTGGGCCCGTACGGCCGGAGCGGCGAACACCTCGCCCGGGTGCGCGAACTGATCGGCCGGTACGGCCTCGGCGACCGCGTGCACCTCACCGGCCCGCTCACCGGCGAGTCCCTCGCGGCGGAGTACGCCGCCGCCGACCTGCTCGTCCTGCCCTCCCGCGCCGAGACGTACGGCATGGTCGTCACCGAGGCCCTGATGCGGGGCACCCCGGTCCTGGCCACCACCGCCGGGGGAGTGCCCGACGCTCTGGGCCTGGCGCCGGACGGCACACCACCCGGGGTCCTCGTCCCGCCGGGGGACGCCGCCGCGCTCGCCGCGGCGCTGCGCCGCTGGCTGGACGACGCCGGGGCGCGCGGCCGGTTGCGGGCGGCGGCACGCCTGCGGCGTGCGACGCTGCGCGGCTGGGAGCATGCCGCTCGGGAGATGGCCACGGTGCTGGAACTGCTGCGGGAGGGAACCCGATGACCCCGTCCGAGACCGCCGCCTTCCCTCCGCACTGGCTCGCCCTGCGCGAGGGCGCCGACGCCGCGGCGCGTGCCGCGGACCTCCTCGGGCCGCTGCGCGAGCACCTCGCGGGCACGTCCCGCGGCAGCGGCCCGCTCGTCCTGCGCGACCTCGGCTGCGGCACCGGCTCCATGGGCCGCTGGCTCAGCGGACGGCTGCCCGGACCGCAGCACTGGATCCTCCACGACCACGACCCCGCTCTGCTCGCCCTGGCGGCGGCGAGCCTCACCGGCCGCACGGCGGGAGGAAGTCCCGTCACGGCCGAGACGCACGAGGGCGACCTCACGAGGCTCACGGCGGACGACCTGGCCGGGACGTCGCTCGTCACCGCCTCCGCGCTGCTGGACCTGCTCACCGCCGACGAGGTCGACGCGCTCGCCGCGACCTGCACCGCCGCCGGGGTCCCCGTGCTCTTCGGCCTCAGCGTGGTCGGCGAGGTGGAACTCGGGCCGCCCGACCCGCTTGACGCGGCCATCGCCGCCGCCTTCAACGCGCACCAGCGGCGAAGCGCCGGCGGCCGGGCACTGCTCGGTCCCGACGCCCTCGCCGCCGCCACCCGGGCGTTCACCCGGTACGGCGCCGCCGTCACGACCCGGCCCAGCCCCTGGCGGCTCGGCGCGGACCGGTCCGCACTCACCGCGCAGTGGCTGCGCGGCTGGGTCGGCGCCGCAGTCGAGCAGGAGCCCGGCCTGGCCGGCGCCGCGGAGCCCTACCTGCGCCGCCGGCTCGCGGACTGCGCGGCCGGACGGCTGACCGCCGTCGTCCGCCACGGCGACCTGCTCGCCCTGCCCGCAGGGGAGGGCCGGTGAAGCGGCGGCTGTGGGCCTGGCTGCGGCTGCTGACCGGCGCGGGCATCCTCGCCGCGCTCGTGTGGCGGCTCGGCGCCGGCGCGTTCGTCGACGGCCTGCGGGTCGTGGACGGCCCCGCCGTGCTCGCGGCCCTCGCCATCGGCCTGTTCACCACCGTGTGCAGCGCCTGGCGCTGGTGCCTGGTCGCCCGCCGACTGGGCCTGCGGCTCCGCCTGTCCAGGGCCGTGGCCGACTACTACCGTGCGCTGCTGCTCAACGCGGTGCTCCCGGCGGGTGTGCTCGGCGACGTCGAGCGGGCCGTCCGGCACGGCCGGCACTCCGGCGACGTCGGCCGCGGCGTACGGGCCGTGGTCCTGGAGCGGGCCGGCGGCCAGGTCGTCGTCATGGCCGTCGGCGGCGTGGTCCTGCTGACCCACACCTCCCTGCTCGAGGCCGTCGCCGGGGACCTCATGCCGGGCTGGGACGCCGCGAAGGCCGCGGCCGCCGCGCTCGCGGTGCTGGCGGTCCTCGGCGGGTGGCTGCTGTGGCGGCGCGGCGCCCAGGGGCGGCGGGCGCTGACCGCCGGGCTCGCCGACGTCCGCTGCGCGCTGCTCGACCGCGGCACCTGGCCCGGCGTCCTCACGCTGTCCGCGGCGGGACTCGCCGGCCACGTCGCCCTGTTCGTCGTCGCGGCCCGCGTCGCGGGCTCGTCGGCGCCGGTCGACGCGCTCGTACCGCCGCTGGTCCTGGCTCTGCTGGTGATGGGACTCCCCGTCAACATCGGTGGCTGGGGCCCTCGGGAGGCGGCGGCGACGCTGGCGTTCGGCGCCGCGGGCCTGGGCGCCGAACAGGGCCTGCGGACCGCCGTCGTGTACGGCGTGCTCATCCTCGTCTCGAGCCTCCCCGGCATCGCCGTGCCGGCCCTTCCGGCCCTGCGCGCCCTGGCCTCCCGCTGTCAGCCGGCGGCGGAGGGCGCCGTCCCGCTGCCCAGATCGCGGACGAACCGGAGCCAGGGCCTGCCGTCCAGTTCGACCGTCCCGACGGAGACGAACCCGGGACGGGTCAGCACGGCGCGCGAGTCGGCGTTGTCGAGCGTGGCCGCCGCCCACAGCGCGGTCAGCCCGTACTCCCCGGCGGCTCGGGCGCACACCTCGTGAACCCCGTGGGTGGCGAGGCCCCGTCCGGCCGCGCTCTCGGCGATCCGGTAGCCCAGTTCGGCCGCCCCGTCCGCCACGTCGACCAGGTTGACCCGGCCCAGGATCCCGCCGTCGCCGTCGCCGTCGCCGTCGCCGTCGCCTTACGGCGTCAACCAGGACGTGAAAGTGGCAGAGCCCGGCCTCCTGCTCGGCGAGCAGCGCCCGGTGCCGCTCGTCGAAGTGCGCGAAGTAGGCGTCGCCCCGGTCGGGTATCGACGCGGCGAAGTACGCCCGGTTCTCCTCTTCGAACTTCAGGAGCGCGGGGGCGTGGTCGGGGCGGAGGCGTTCGAGTCGGGGCATGCCTCGATGGCAGGCCGCGGAGGCTGCCCGTATGACGGGTCCCTCGCATGTCGGCGCGCCGATGGCACGGCTGATGCGCCACCACGGCCTCGGCCTCGGCGGCGTCGAGTGCGGTCCCGTGGCGCCCGAAACGGCCGCGCCGCGGCGGCCGGCGCTGACGCTGGGCCGGCGTCCCGGGGGCTTCTGCCACTGCGGGACGCGGTCCCACCGATCCGGGGTCTGCGCGGACGTCCCCGCCGCAAGCCCCGGCGTATGTACGCCGACCGGGGCTACGACTTCGACAAGTACCGCCGCATGCTGTGGAAGCGCGGCATCAAGCCCATGATCGCCCGACGCGGTGTCGTCCACGGCTCAGGACTGGGCAAGGTGCGCTGGGTGGTCGAGCGCGCCTTCGCCTGGCTGCACCAGTTCAAACGGCTCCGCACCCGCTACGAACAACGCGTCGACCTCCACCACGTGCTGCTCGAACTGGCCTGCCCCTCACATGCTCCGCCGCCTGCTGAACCTCATTCTGAAACGATCAGTAAAGGGCCTGTGCCTCACGGCGTCCACGAGCGGTGCGGTGGGGCACGGACGCGAGGAGCTGACCCCGGAAACCGCTCGGCGGGTTCGCGGCCGTGCTCGGCATCCCCGTCGTGGACCTGGCCGTCCTGACCGGTGCCGAGCCGCCGTCCGATGTCCCGCCGCCCGACGGGGCGGCCGCCCACGCTGCAGCGCTGCCCGCCGAGCTGTACCCCTGACGGACGACCAGGCCCGGCAGGTCGAGGAGACCGCTCGGTCCCTGCTGAGCAAGTGAACCGGACCGGTCGCTCCTCACGAGGCGGGCGAGGCCGCGGCCTTGCCGGTGCGGGCGTGGCGGCCCCGGCCGGGCCTCTCGACGCCCAGCGCGTCCTTGTCGGAGACGAAGAGGGCGGCGACCGCGGAGACGAGGGCCAGGCCCGTGCAGAGCACGAAACCGGCGTAGTAGGCGCTCAGGTTGGCCGTGGTGGCGCCCGCCGTCACGGTCGTCGTGCCGACCGCCGTGAGGAGCGTGGCGATGAGGGCCGTCCCGAAGGCACCTCCCAGTTGCCGCTGCATGTTGAACACGGTCGCGGCCCGGCCGGTCGAGGGGCCGGGGATGGTGGCGAAGGCGGCGTTCTGCGCCGACATCATGACGTGCCCGATGCAGTAGCCGAGGACGAAGAGCACCCCGCGCAGCACCCAGGGCGACGTGGCCGTGGTGAACCCGGTCATCACCGCCACGCAGACGCCCATCCCGGCCGAACCGCCCACCATGAGCCAGCGCGGCCCGATCCGCCGGTACAGGCGCGGGGCGATCTGCGCGGCGGCCATCACGCCCACCGCCTCCGGCCAGGTCGCCAGGCCGCTCTCGAAGGCGTCAAAACCCAGCGCCTCCTGAAGGAACATCGGGTAGAGCCACACCGTGCCGAGGAAGACGGCGCTGAGCGGGAACATCACGATGGTGTTGGCCCGGAACAGCCGGTCCCTGAAGAGCTCCAGGTCGAGCATGGGCATGCGGATCCGCCGTTCCACCAGCACCATGGCGCCCAGCGCCGCGACGCCCAGGAGCAGCGGCACGAGGATGCCCGTCGTGCCCCAGCCGTCGCCGGCGCCGTTGGCCAGCGCGTACAGCGTCAGCGAGAGGCCGCCACCGGCCAGCAGGAAGCCGAGGAGGTCGAAGCGCCCGGGGCGGTCCAGCCGGTAGTCCGGCAGGAAGAGGAGGCCGAAGACGACGGCCGCCGCCCCCACGGGCAGGTTGACCAGGAAGACCCAGTGCCAGGACACGGCGTCGCACAGCCAGCCGCCCAGCACCGGGCCGACGGCCGGGGCGATCGCGGTCGGCACCATCAGCGCGCGCTGCGCCTTGATCCGCTCGGCGGGCGGGTAGGCCCGGAAGAGCATCGTCTGGCCGACCGGGACGAGCAGGCCGCCGCCGGCGCCCTGCAGGATCCGGTACAGGGTGAGCTGTTCCAGGCTGGTCGACATGGCGCACAGCGCCGACGCGCCGGTGAAGGCGACCAGCGCGGCCAGGAACACCCGGCGGGTGCCGTACCGGTCGGAGAGCCATCCGGCGACGGGGATGAACACGGCCAGGCTGACCAGATAGCCGATGTTGACGCCGCCCAGCCCCGAGGCGGGCACGCCGAAGTCCTCACCGATGGCCGGCACGGCGACGTTGACGATGGTGGTGTCCATGATCGCCATGAACAGCGCGGCGACGAACACCACGGCGACCGCGGTGGTCGGCGGAATCCTGCGTGCCAAGAGGAAGCTCCTCACTCGGGGCGCCTCCTGCGCGGCGGACCGCTCCGGACGACACCGGTCACGGCTTCCAGATAAGCCCGGCCCCCGGCGCGGCGCACGCCGGAGTCACCCGGGTGCGTGTACCCGCCGGTTACCGGTGGCTCATCGGCCGGTCCAGCGGGGCGGGCGCCGCTCGCGGAACGCGGTGATGCCTTCGCGCGCGTCCGCGGAGGCCAGCACGGTGCGGGTCGCCTCCTCGGTGGCCCGCCAGCCCAGTTCGTCGGATCCCGACAGCCAGGCGTCCATCGCCGTCAGGCTCGCCTGGACGGCGACCGGGGCGTTCTCGCAGATCCGCGCCGCGAGCGCGAGGGCGCCCTCGAGCGCCTCGCCCTCGGGGGTGACGCGGTTGACCAGGCCGGCGGCGTGCGCTCGCGCGGCGTCGACACAGTCGCCGGTCAGCACCATCTCCCTGGCCAGGTTGACGGGCGGGGCGCGCGGGCCGCGGAACAGTCCCGCGCAGGTGGGGACGAGGCCGAGGCGCACCTCCGGCAGCCCGAAGCGGGCGGTCGACGCGGCCACCACCAGGTCGCAGGCGAGGACCAGTTCCATCCCGCCGCCCAGCGCGGCGCCCTCCACGGCGGCCAGCAGCGGCTTGCGCCGGTGACGGCGGATCAGCCCGTACTCGCCGCCGCGCTCGGTGACGTAGTCGCCGATGGCGCCCAGGTCGCTGCCCGCGCTGAAGACGCCGCCGGAGCCGGTGAGGACACCGGCCCATAGCTCCGGATCGTCCTCCAGGGTGTTGAACGCCGTGTCGAGCGCCCCGGCCAGCTGCCGGTCCACGGCGTTGCGCTTGTGCGCGCGGCACATCCGGATGAGCAGCACCCGGCCGTGCCGCTCCGTGCGCACCGGCGGCTCCCCGGACAGCTCGGGCCGGGCCATGGCGGGCACCCTCCGGTCGGTGGTCGTCCCGTGCGGTCGCGGGGACCAGCCGACGATACCGCCACGCCCCACGCCGGCGGGTCCGGCCGGTGGACCGGGCGGCCGCCGCACGGCACGATGTGCCAGGGACCGTACGAGGAGGGCGCCGTGGAGGCCGAGCAGGACGACGTCACCGACGAGCTGCCGCGCTGGGTTCAGCTGGCGGAGGTCGACAACATCCGTGATCTGGGCGGTCTGCCCGTGCGGGGCGGGGGCACGACCCGGCGCGGCGTCGTCTTCCGGGCCAGTACCCTCCAGGAGGCCACGGCGCAGGACGTCGAAGTACTCCTCGGCCGCTACGGGTTGCGTACCGTTCTCGACCTGCGCGCCCCCGACGAGGCCGCCTGCGAGGGGCACGGCCTGCTGGCGGACACCGCTGTGCGCCGGATGAACCTGCCGGTCAGCAGGGTGCAGGCGCTGGTGACCGACGCGGTCCCCGCGATGACCGAGGACGACGGCGACACGACCGGCTTCTACCTCGGACTGCTCGACGGCAGCGGCGATTCGCTGGTCGCGGCGGCCCGCGTCGTCGCCGACACCGACCACCACGCCGTCGTCTTCCACTGCGCCGCGGGCAAGGACCGCACCGGCGTGCTCGCGGCCCTGCTGCTCGACGCGGTGGGGGTCTCCGCAACGGCCATCGCCGCGGACTACGCGCTCACCGCGCAGCGCGTCGTCCGCCTCCGGGCCCGCCTGACCCGCTTCCCCTCCTATCGCGACCTCCCCGCGGTGGAGCATGCCTACATGGCCTCCGAGCCGGGCGTCATGCGCCGCTTCCTCAGCACCCTTCACACCGCCCACGGCGGCGCGGGCCGCTGGTTGCGCGACCGCGGCCTGACGGCGGCCGAACTCGCCCGTCTGAAAGAAGTCCTGGTCGCCCCGGCCCAGACCCGCCTCGGACCGACCCGCCCCGAACCGACCTGCTCCTGACTGACCGCCCCCTGACCGGCCGGCGCCCCTGACCGGCCGGCGCCCCCCGGCCGGCGTCGCTCACAGGCCGAGCGCCTCGGCCTCCTTCGCCGGGTCGAGGCCGACGGCCGGCCGGTCGGGGCGCAGGGGTGCCGCGCCGTTCAGGGAACGCATCCACTCCCACGTGTCGGCGACGGTCTCGGCGGCGGGCCGGCAGCGCAGGCCCGTGGCCAGGGCGCGGGAGACGTCGCCGGTGTGCAGCGTGTCGTGGAGCTCGCCCGGCGGGAGCCACACCGGAAGCTCGGTCCAGGGTTCGATTCCCGCGGACAGCACCGCCTCGGGTGCGGTCCAGCGCAGTTCGGCGTCCGAGCCGGTCACCGCGACGCAGGCGTCGAGGAGTTCGCCGGTGGTGGTGTGCCCGGGCGGGCTGACGAGGTTGTAGGGGCCGCCCAGGCCGGACCGCGCGGCGTCCAGGACCCAGGCGGCCAGGTCGCGGGCGTCGATGTACTGCAGGGGCAGGTCGCGCGGGCCGGGGGCGAGGACGGGGCCGCCGCGGGCGATGCGGGTGAGCCACCAGGGCAGGCGGCCGATGTTCTCGTAGGGCCCCAGGATGAGGCCCGCGCGCACCAGGAGGGCGTGCTCGCCGAAGGACTCGGCGGCCGCGAGTTCGCCGCCGCGCTTGGCACGGGCGTAGTCGACGTCGGCTCCGTCGCCGGGGGAGGCGTCCACGACGGGACCGTCCTCGTCGAGTCCGGCCGCCGCGGGATAGGTGTACACGGAGCGGCTGGAGATGTAGGCGTACGTCCGGGCACGGCCGGCCAGCAGACGGGCCGTCTCCCGCACGGCGGCGGGTGCGCCCGACCAGGTGTCCACGACGGCGTCCCACTCGCCGTCCGCGAGGGCGGCGAGACCGCCCTCGGCACCGCGCTCCCCGAGCAGGGCGGTGGCGCCGGGCGGAGCCTGGTGCTTGCCGCGGTGGAACACCGTCACCTCCCAGCCCCGTTCGAGTGCGGCCTCGACGACGGCGCGTCCCACGAAATCCGTACCACCCAGCGTCAGCAGTCTCATACCGGCCACTGTGCCCGCTCGCGCGGCCCGGCATGGGCGATCACGCTCTGGGCGCAACGGGATATGCGTCCGGGGCCGCCCGGGCGCCGCAGACCATGGTGCGGTCGGCGAGCGGTGCGGGCGGCCCCGGACGCGTGGGCGCCCTGGGGACCGTCAGTCCTCGACGGGGCGGTCGGGGCGGACGGCGATGTGGTCGGGTTCGAGCTCCAGCATGACGCGGTTGCGGATCTCGAGAGCCTGGGTGAAGTCGCGCGGCAGCTGGAGGCGGCCGGAGCGGTCCACGGTGGCGTACTCGCTGGCGTGCACGGTGGTGCGGCCCTCATCGTCGGTGCTGGTGCGGCGGACGACCTCGGAGGCGGTGCGGCCGTCGCGGATGGCGACGGTGCGGTCGACCGCCTCGGCCACGGCCTGGTCGTGCGTGACGACGACGATCGTGGTGCCGAGTTCCCTGTTGGCGGTGCGGAACGCGCCGAAGACCTGCTCGGAGGCGGCCGAGTCCAGCTGCCCGGTGGGCTCGTCGGCCAGCACCAGGGACGGGTGGTTGGCCAGGGCGACGGCGATGGCGGTGCGCTGCTGTTCGCCGCCGGACATCTGCTGGGGGCGGCGGTCGGCGCAGTAGGCGACGCCCATCATGTCCAGCAGTTCGGTGGCGCGGTCGACGCGTGCCTTGCGGCCCTTGACCCGGCCGGACAGACGCATGGGCAGGAGGACGTTCTGCAGGGCCGTCAGGTAGGGCAGCAGGTTGCGCGAGGTCTGCTGCCACACAAAGCCGACGACCTCGCGTTGGTAGCGCAGGCGCGAGCGGGCGTCCATGGCGAGCAGGTCGAAGCCGGCCACGGAGGCCGCCCCCGCGGTGGGGGTGTCCAGCCCGGCCAGGACGTTCAGCAGGGTGGACTTCCCGCTGCCCGACGCCCCGACCAGGGCCATCAGTTCGCCTTGCTGCACCAGCAGGTCCAGTCCCTGCAGGGCCTGCACCTCCACGCCCTGCGCGGTGAAGATCCGCACCAGCCGGTCGCAGACGATCAGGGCGTCGTGCCCGTACGCGGGCTGCTCCCGGCTCTCGTTGACCCGTCGTTCCAGCTCCGCCAGCGTGACGCGGTCGCGCTCGGCGCCCACGGTTGTGTCCTGACTCATGATCGTTCCCCTATCCGGAGTTCGGTGGCTTCTCCCCGTCGTCCCGTCAGCCAGGCCTGAACGGCCAGCACCACACAGGCCAGCAGCACCAAAAAGGCCGCCGGCAGCAGTAGCGAGGCCGTGTCGATACGCAGCACCGCGCCCGATATGTCCGCGTTCGTCGCGCGGGAGTTGAACGCCAGGGCGGTCAGGTCGACGGAGGGACGCAGCAGGGACACCGTGGCCAGACTGACCAGGATGCCACCGATCGCGCCCAGCAGAACCTGCGGCAGCATGTCCAGGACCGCAAGCCACTGCCGTCCAGGGCCTGTCATCCCCATGGTCCGCAAGCGCGCCAGCAGCGCCTTGCGCTGTGGCGCGTGATGCAGCAGCGACAGGAGAAGGGCGAGCACGCTGTAGCCGGCGGCGCCCGCCACCGCTGCCAGGTAGACGTCGCGCGCACCGGACTGCAGGGCCGAGCCGCCGAACCGGGCCCGCTCCTGCGCCCGCAGTGCCACAGTGAGCCCCGCGTCCTTCTGCCGCGCGAGGGCGCTGAGGCCTCGCCCGTCCAGCGTCGGTCCGGTCGCGAACAGTGTCGTCGGGTCCAGGAGAGCGGCGGGCTTGTCCGCGTGGGCCCGCGCCATGGCGGGCGCCGAGACGATGACGAACTCGCCGCCGGAGACGGCCGGTGTCTCGTCCTGGACAGCGACCGCGCGAACCTTTGTCGCACCCGCGTACGCGAGCACCGTCGCGTCGGCTCTGCGGAACTCCGTTGCCAGTCGGGGCGAGACGACAGCGGGCAGAACCCCGTCGTCGCCACCGGCGAGCGCCCTCGCCGGGAAGGGCGCGCCGAGCCCCGTGGCAGAGACAAGCTCGCCATATGCCACGGGATCGACGATGACCAGAGAGTACGACGTGCCGGCCGGGACCGTCGACAGCCCCGTCTCGACGCGTACCGAGGTGATGTGGCGCACGCCCCTCACCTTCCGCACGCGTTCCGCGAGGCCGGCCGGGAGGACGTTGACCGAGTCGATGCGTGCGTCGGCACCGACCGCCCGCATGGCGGCGTGGTCCCGTCCGGCCTCCACACCGGCGAGCACCGAGCCGCCGAACGACGTCACCGCGAGCGCCACCAGCAGCGCCAGCAGCGGCAGCGCCGCCGAGGAGGACGTCCGGCCCGCTCGCGCCAGCCCCAAGTGCAGCACCGGACCCCGCAGCCGGGCCGCCGGCCGGGCCAGCATCCGCAGCGGCAGCGGATACAGACGCAGCAGGACCAGCGCGGCGAGCACCGCCACCAGAACCGGCGCCGCTGCCGTGAACGGGTCCGCTTCTCCGGCCGCTGTGCCCCGGCGTCGCAGCGCCACCACAGTGGCGATCACGATTACAGCTATGGTCAGTTCGGCCACCGTACGGCGGCGTGAGGGGCGTGCCTCGGCGAGGTCCTCCCGCTCGGGAAGGCCGAAGCGTCCGGACAGCGCCATCGTCCTTACGGGCGAGGCGAGTGTGGCGACCATTGTTACTACCGCGCCTGCCGCGATCGCCATACCGGAGCGGCCGGCGGGCACCAGCACCAGGGCGAGCGCCGTCCCGGCGACCGCGCAGGGCAGCACGATCAGCGCGTTCTCCCCGAGCAGACGCAGGGCCAGCGCGGCGCGCCCGCCGCCCCGCACCCGCAGCAGCTGGACCTCGGTGCGGCGGCGCGCCGCCATCAGGCCGCCTGCCATCAGCAGGACCACGCCCGCCACGGACCCGACTCCCAATGTGGCCACCAGGACCAGGGGGGACGCCGCAGCCCGCTCGCGGTCGAACGGCGCCAGTAGCGAGGCCAGGCCGTCCGGCGCGACGGTGAAGCCCGGTGTCCCCGTGACGTCGCGCAGCCGTTGCGCGTCGGGACCGCCGGTCAAGGAGGTCAGGCGGTCGAGCAGGGCCGGAACGTCGTGGGCGGCGAGCTCGGTGACGTCGACCGGCTGGTGCCAGTACAGCAGGGCACCGCCGGTCAGCTCGAGGACCTTCGCCGAGGCGTCCGTCGAGATGAGCGCGCTGAAGTGCCAGTAGTGCTCGGGGTCGCTGCGCGACGACCCGGGGACGGTGACGAGCGTCGGGGAGCGCAGGTCCGGCTCGGCGTTCCAGAAGGCCGCGCCGGCGTCACGGGGGGCGACGATCCCGGTCACCCGCACGGTGAGCAGGCCGCCGTTGGTCGTCGGGAGCTGGATGGTGGATCCCGTACGCACACCGAGTCTCTTCGCGGTGTCCGCCGTCAGCACGGCCTCCACGTCTCCGGCACGCTTCGCCGTGCCCGGCAGACGCCCGGAGACGAGCCGCGCGGCTTCGTGGAGGCGGGGCTGGGCCACCAGCGTCATGCGCGGGTCGTACTTCCGGCTGGGACGAGGCAGTTCCGGGGCGGAGGCGCGCGCGGGGTCGGCGTTGCGGACCCCGTGTACCCCCTGTGAGGCGTCCAGCGTCAGCGGCGGCCGCACGGCGTGGACGAACGCGTTCTCCGTGGCGGCCAGGTCGCGCTCCGGGAACGGGTTCTCGTCGACCCCGGGGGGAACCTGCACCTCAACGGTGGCGTTGACGCTTCGGTCGGGCAGGGACGCCTGGCGGAGCATGTCGTGCAGCGCGGCGTCCTCGTAGGCGTCGACGGTGCGCGGCAGCGCGGCAGCCAGGAACGCGGTGACCAGCACCAGCGCGGCCAGCGCGAGCGCCCCGCCGGGCGCGGCCCGCAGGCGGGCCCATGTCCATGATTCCTGACGGCGCACTCGGGATGCGGTCACGTCACTCACCTCCCTGCCGGCGCAGAGCCCGCGCCGGATCTTCCGCTCGTACCGCCGTCAGGACCACTGCGAGCAATGGCAGCACGGCCACTGCGGCGATCAGCGGCAGGAGCGGTCCGGCCGGCAACTCCACCCGTACGGCCGGGACCGGCGTCTGCGCCCCGGAGGTCAGCACGATCAACGGAACGATCAGCCGGGTCAGGAACCCGCCGAGCACCACGCCGACCGCCACCGCGACCGCGACCACGATTCCCTGCTCCGCCGCGATCACCCGGGCCAGCGATCGCTGCCTGACGCCCAGTGCCCGCAGCACCGCGAACTCCGTGGAGCGCTCGCGGACCGCGCCGACCGAGGCCACCGCGAAACCGACGGCCGCCAGCACCGTGGCGGCCACCACCGTGGCCGGCAGCGCTGACAGCGGACCCGCGCCCAGCGGGTCGCGGCCCAACTCCGCCCGCGCCTCCTCGCGCACCAGCACGGAGGTGACGTCCCCGCGGTCGCGGAGCGTCTTCGCCACTTGCCCGGCGGCGCCCGGCTCCGTCGCGAGCCACCACTCGGACGGCTCCAGCGGCGTTGCGTTCTGGGAGGACAGCGCCTGGTCGATACTTGCCAGGTCCATGAGAAGCGCACCTCCGCCGTTGCCCGCGGACCCGTCCCCGGTAGTGGGGAGCGCGCGGACCGCGCCGGTGATCTTGACCCTCAGCTGCACGCCTGCCACCTCCAGCGGCATCTCGGCGC
Source organism: Actinacidiphila sp. bgisy167 (assembly GCF_965342175.1). Classification (GTDB taxonomy): domain Bacteria; phylum Actinomycetota; class Actinomycetes; order Streptomycetales; family Streptomycetaceae; genus Actinacidiphila. The sequence continues at coordinate 20,394 of NZ_CBDRBL010000023.1, read as the reverse complement.
CGACTTCGGCGTCGACGGCCCGGAGGAAGGCGTCCGTGGCGACCGCGGGGAGTGCTTGCGGTGGTGGCGGACCGGCGCGCAGCGTGACGGATGCCTCGGCCCCGCCGCCACGAGACTCATAGGGCGCCTCGCCGGTCCGGTAGTCGACGGCCAGCGGGGTGCGCGCGTCGGAGCGCGGCGGCTCGGCAGAGGAGGGGACGTAGCCGTTCTCCGGGTTCGTCGGGAAGTCGGGGTCCTGCATCGCCGCGTTCTCGGTCCATGTCGCACCGGTGGGAGCGGGAACCGCTTCCACCTTCCCGGCGGCAGTCACTCCGGCCACGAGGGTGACAGTGAGCCGGTGGTTTTCGTTGCGTGGCGGAACCAGATAGCGGGCCCGGAAGGAGGTGACCCACAGTGGGCCGGCCGGCGTCGCGCCGGCGGCCCTTCCTGCCTCGGTGCTCAGGTCCGCCTCCAGCGTGCGGAGCCGCCCGTCGGCGCGAACGAGCCCCAGGGCGATGGTGTAGGGGACGCCGTAGCGGTCGACGACGGTCGCGTACAGCTCGTCGGTCACCTCGCTCCAGTGCCCCTGGCCGCCGGGGCGGGACGCCTGGACGCGGGCGGTCACGCGAAGCCGGGACGTGTCGGCGGGCAGGGCGAAGCCGTCCTTCCCCTCCTCGGCCTCGTCCGTGCGCAGTGGCTTCGTGAGCTCCGTCAGGGAAGTGGTGGACAAGTCGTCGCGCAACCTCATCACGCGGGCCGCAGTCGGCGCGTCCATGGTCAGCAGGGTCGCGTTCCGGTCCTGAGGCAAGGAGACGGTGGAGCGCCCGGCCGGGGTGACGGCCTTGATGCCCGGCAGGCGGTCGTAGACGCCGCCCTGCCCGAATGGCGGCGTCGACGAGCCGTCCACGCGGATGTCCGCGCCGACGGCGAAGTCGGCTTGATCTCGCTGGGATAGCGACCAGCTGCTGTTCTCGGCGATCGCGAACATGCTGAGCGAGACGGCGAAGACCAGCAGCAGCGCCGACCCGGCGCCGCGTCCCGGGCGCCTCGACAACTGCCAGCCCACCAGGGAGGCGTACAGCCCGGAGCTCCTGGCCGCCCGCCGCTCGCCCAGCCGCGCGGCCAGGGGCAGCAGACGCAGTGCCATGACGGCTCCCGCCAGCAGGCAGAGTGCGGGCGCTGCCACCAGCACCGGGTCGAGCCCCAGCTTCCCCGACGTGTCGGCGCTCAGCACTCCCGTCCCGGCTTCGCGGCCGGAGAGCTGCCAGTACGCCAGAGCAGCCAGAACCACCAGGGAGAGGTCCGCGCCCGCCTGCAGGGCGGCCGGCAGCGCACGTCGCCTCGTTGCGGCCGCCTGCTCCCGGGCATACGGGCCCGAACGCCGCAACGACGGCGCCAGCACGACGAGCGCGCAGGCCAGCGCTGTCAGCACGGCCACCCAGGCGGCTGTGGTGAAGGAGGGCTGGAGACGCACCTCGGCCCGGGGCAGCGCGCCATGCCCGGCCAGCAGCCGCACCAACCAGCCCGCCAGGAGCGGTCCCGCCACCGCGGCGGGCACCACCAGGAGCAGCGCCTCGGCGGCGGAGAGGGCGGTGGTCAGGGCGCGCGAACCGCCGCGGACCCGCAACTGCGCAATCTCGCCCGCCCGTTCTCCTGCCAGCAGCGACGCGACGAGCAGCAGGGACAGCGTGGCGAGCAACACCAGCTGCAGCGTGCTGATCAGCAGGGTCGACCGGCTGACCAGGAGCCCTCCCTTCACGTCGGCGAGCAGGCCTGGCAACTCACTGCTGGCGGAGACAGCACCGGAGTCCATGGCGCTCAGCTGCTTCACCGTCCGACGGACGTCCTGACCGACCTGGTCGATGCGGGCGGTGGTCATGGCCCCGAAGTCGGCTCGGGCCATCCACGCCATCTCGGCCGGCGGAACGACGCCCGTGGTGAAGGCCTTCGGGTCTACCAGCAGCGGACCGTAGGTCGTGAAGGACAGCGTCCGCACGCCGCGCCCTGCCAGCGGGTCGAGCCGCCAGTACAGGGCGTTCGGGTCGGTGGGCCGGTACGTACCCGTCAGCCGGACCCGTAGCGGCGGTCCGCCGAGCCGGTCGGCCAGTGTGATCTGGTCCCCTGGCCGCAAGCCGAGGGAACGGGCGGCGGTCGCCGGCAGCGCCACCGGCACGGGGTTTGCGTGGCGCGGGGCGTCCGGGAAGGCGCCTTCCACCAGCGTCACCCGTGAACGCTCGAGGCTGGCGAGCAGAGTGAGGTCCGGGTCGCCCGACCGCGGGGCCCCTGCCGGGCGCAGATGTGTCGGCAAGCCGTACGAAGCCGAGCGGGTGCTCGACCAGACGCGCACCGGCAGGCCGTCGTAGCCCTGCGCGACGGCCGCCCGCACGCGGGAGTCCACCTGCTGGATGTCCTTGCCCGACACGTCCGACGTGACGTCGATCAGGGTCCTGCCGGCCGATGGTCCCTGCAGCGCCCGCCGGAGTCCGGCGTCCCCCACCGCGCCGCTGAACGCCGCCAATGAGGCCACCGCACAGGTGGTCAGAAGGATCGACAGCAGTGCGGCAGCGAGTAGCAGCCGGTGCGCGCGCAGGCGCAGCAAGACGAAGCCCGGCACCATGCCCCCCGTTCTCGACGCCCGTAACGATGTGTTGCGAGTGTTGGGCTACCTCACCGCGGAGTGATGAGGTGTGAAAAAGAACTGAAGCCTACGCCCGGCGCCGTGCGGCATTCGCGCGGATGTCCCATTGTCACCCGAAGGCGGGGTGCGGGGGGCAGACGGTCAGATGTTGATCACGATCTAAGCATGACTTTATTACGGGTATGTGAACGATGGTGCCGTCGGGTGCCGTCTATGCTGACCGCCATGAGCGAGGGACTGCTGGAGCGACCTGAAGGCCCTGTGGGCGACGGTGCGGCCTCCGATGCGATGGTCGTGGTCGAGGACCTGGTGCGCACATTCGGCACGGGGGACACGGCCGTGCGCGCGCTGCGGGGCGTGTCCCTGAGCGTGGGCCGGGGGGAGCTGGTGGCGCTCAAGGGCCGCTCGGGCTCGGGCAAGACGAGCTTGCTGAACATCGTCGGCGGCCTGGACCGCCCCGACTCCGGCCGGGTCACGGTCGACGGCACCGTCCTGGACGGCCTGGGCGAACGCGAACTGCTCGCGCTGCGCCGCGACCGCATGGGCTTCATCTTCCAGTCCTTCGGCCTGCTGCCCATCCTCACCGCCGCCGAGAACGTCGGCGTCCCCCTGCGGCTGCGCAACACCCCTCGCCGCGAACGCGAGGAACGCGTCGCCCTGCTGCTCTCCCTCGTCGGCCTCGAGGGGCACGCCGAGCAGCGCCCCGGTGAGATGTCCGGCGGCCAGCAGCAGCGCGTCGCCATCGCCCGCGCCCTGGCCAACCGCCCCGCCCTGATCATCGCCGACGAACCCACCGGCCAGCTCGACGCCGACACCGGGCGCGCCGTGATGGAACTCCTGCGCGCCGTCGTCCACAGCGAAGGCGTCACCGCCCTCGTCGCCACCCACGACCCGACGCTCATCGCCCTCGCCGACCGCGTCCTCGAACTGCGCGACGGCCACGTCGTGACCGACTGAGCCGACTGGACCGACTGAACGGACCTGAGCCGACTGGACCGACTGAACGGACCTGGGCATGGGCCGACCGGCTCCGCCCACGGGCACGGGCGCGGTGAACGCCCCGGTCACCGCGCCCCGTGCCCGAGAGCCGTGCGGGCCGGCCGGGACGGGCCGTGAGCCACGGTGTGGAAACCACCGTGTGCATGCCGCCGGCCCGCCAGCCGCCCCGTGTGATGTGCGGCACGCGGTAGTGCGGCGGAAGCCGCCGGGGCGGGCGGGCGTCGCGGGGGGAGCCCGGCTCCTCGTCGCCGCCCCTCCTCGGGGAGCGGCGAGGCCGCCGTCGCGACGGGGCTGACGGCGGCCTTCGCGAAGGCCGGTCTCGCGGTCTCCCCGCACACGGTGTGGCCCCGACCGCATCGAATCCGGCCACCGCGCCCGGGCCACGCCCCGGCCACCGCGCCCGGGCCACGCCCCGGCCACCGCGCCCGGGCCACCGCGCCCCGGCCACCGGCCACCACGCCCCGGCCACCGCGCCCCGGCCACCGGCCGCCCGGGCCGCCCTGGAGGCGTCCATGTGCGGCCCGCAGCGCGCCCCCTTCCACCGCATCCCGCTCCGGCCCATGCCCGGCGCTCCCCGCCCCGGAGGGACTTTCTTGCCCGCGGCGTGGTGTTACGTATAACGTTGGCGCATGTCCCGCATCGCCCTGGTCACCCTCGTCGTCCCCGACTACGACGAGGCCATCGCCTTCTACACCGGCGCCCTCGGCTTCGAGCTCGTCGAGGACGCCCCGCGCCCCGGCGGGAGCCGCTGGGTCGTCGTGCGCCCGCCGGGCTGTGCTGAGGGCAGTGGCTTGCTGCTCGCCCGTGCCAAGAACGACGCGGAGCTCTCGCGGGTCGGCGACCAGACCGGGGGCCGGGTCGGCTTCTTCCTGCACACCGAGGACTTCGCGGCCGACCACGCGCGGATGCGCGCCGCGGGCGTGGTCTTCCTGGAGGAGCCGCGCCACGAGGCGTACGGCTCGGTCGCCGTCTTCCAGGACCCCTACGGCAACCGCTGGGACCTTCTCCAGCCCGCCGCCACCGACACCGCCGACCAGGAGCGCAGCGCGTGACCGCCCTCGACACCGACCTGATACGCCGGCTCCCCAAGGCCGTCCTCCACGACCACCTCGACGGCGGCCTGCGCCCGGACACCCTGGTCGAACTGGCCGCGGAGATCGGCCACCCCCTGCCCGCCACCGACCCGCAGAAGTTGGCCGCCTGGTACTACGACGCGGCGAACTCCGGCGACCTGGTCCGCTACATCGCCACCTTCGAGCACACGATCGCCGTGATGGGCACCCGCGAGGGGCTGCTGCGCGTCGCCGAGGAGTACGTGCTGGACCTGGCCGCCGACGGCGTCGTCTACGGCGAGGTGCGCTACGCCCCCGAGTTGCTGGTGCACCGCGGCCTCACCCTCGCCGAGGTCGTCGGGACCGTGCAGGAGGGCCTGGCCGCCGGCATGGCGAAGGCCGCAGCCGCGGGCACCCCCGTCCGCGTGGGGACCCTGCTGTGCGCGATGCGCATGACCGACCGCAGCCGCGAGGTGGCCGGCCTCGCCGTCGCCCACCGCGACGCGGGCGTCGTCGGCTTCGACATCGCGGGGGCCGAGGACGGCTTCCCGCCCGCCGACCACCTCGCCGCCTTCGCGTACCTGCGCCGCGAGAACATGCCCTTCACCATCCACGCGGGCGAGGCCCACGGCCTGCCCAGCATCCACCAGGCCGTACAGGTCTGCGGCGCGCTGCGGATCGGCCACGGCGTCCGGCTCACCGAGGACATTGTGGACGGCAAGCTCGGCCGCCTCGCGGGCTGGATACGCGACCGCCGCATCGCGCTGGAGGTCTGCCCGACGTCCAACCTCCAGACGGGCGCCGCGGACTCCATCGCCGCGCACCCCATCACGCTCCTGCGCGACCTGGGCTTCCGGGTCACCCTCAACACCGACAACCGCCTGGTCTCGGCGACCACCATGACGCGGGAGATGGGACTGCTCGTCACGGAGGCGGGCTGGGGAGCGGAGGACCTGCGCGAGGTCACGGTCAACGCGCTCAAGAGCGCGTTCCTGCCCTTCGACGAGCGGAACGCGATCATCCGCGACGTCGTCCTGCCGGGCTACGCGGCGGTGACGGCCGAGGGCCGCTGAACGCGACGGGCCACCGGAGGACCCGGCTCCCGGCCCGGCCACCCACCGCGCTCGCAGCACCCCCGCACCCATGGAGCGGGGGTCCTTCGGCCTCAGGGGTGTCCACGGCCTGAGCCGGCGGCGCCGCGTCCGGAGCGAGGCAGAAGAGGCGGGTGCCGGCCGGCGCCGCGCGCGGACCGGACCGCCGCCGCCGAGACGCCGGGGCCGGGCCGGGACCGGTGCCCGCGCTGCTCCTACCACCGCGCGGGCGCGGTCCTGATGCGGGCCGGGTCCTCCTGGCGCAGCATGGGGGGCACCGGAACCGGACCCACCGCTCCACGTTCGGAGGTGCCGATGGAGACGCCACCCTCGGCCGGGCGGCCGCGCGGTCGCGGCAACGTGTTCTTCGCCTTCGTTCCGTGGATCGCCTTCGACATCGTCGCCGGGCCCAGCACCTGGGAACTCGCCGCTGTCGTGGGTCTCGTCGCCTCGGTGGCGCTGACCGTCCCGGACGCGGCCCGCGGCTCGGTGAAGCTGCTCGATGTCACCGGCATCGCCTTCTTCACCGCCATCACCCTGTTGGGCCTGGTCCTCGACCGGAACGACGTGATCTGGCTGGAGACCTACGCGCAGGTCCTGGCCAACGGGGTGATCGCCCTTGTCGCCCTGGGGTCGCTCGCGGTCGTGCCCTTCACCGAGCAGTACGCCCGTGAGTCCACTCCCCGTGAGGTCTGGGGGACTCCCGCGTTCCGGCGCACCAACCAGGTGCTGACGCTGGTGTGGGGTCTGGTCTTCGCGGTCACCGCCGTCCTGGGACTGGTCGCCCTGCGGGTCGCCGCCGGCGCCGACTGGCTGAACTGGGTGATCCCGATCGTCCTTCTCGTCCTCGCGATCCGCTTCACCGAGTGGTACCCGGCGCGTGTGCGCGAGCGCGTGCACCGTGCCGAGGAGGCGGGAGGCGGCGCCTGATCCGGTGCCAGACGATTCCACACCGGCGAGGCCTTGGCAGCGCCCGCTTCCGGGGCGCCTCGGCGACCGCTGCCGTCGCCCGTCGCGGTGTGAGAGCCCGGCAGGAGCGTGTGTCGTCGTGGATCGGCGGCGTCGGCGCCCCCTCGTCGGAGGAGTCGTCAACCGCCGTCGGGGCCATAAGTGTTGTGGAACGGTGGATCACCGGTGACGGAAACTGCGGATCGCTGACGGCGGAGGGCCGCCCGGCGGGACAAGGAGAGGATCTCGGTGGTCAGGTGGTACGGGTGGGGCATCCTCGCGCTTCCCGTCATGGGGCTCTGCCTGCTCGGCAACGCCGTCGAGGGGACCGTCCTCATGTGGGACCTCGCCGCGCAGGGAGGCGGCGGCATCGACCACGGCGGAGTACCGCTCGGCGGCATGGCGGTGGGCCTTCTCGTCGGGGGCCTGCTCGACCAGGCTCTGGGGTGGGCACTCAACAGCCGCCGTGTGCCGGACGGCACCAGGACGCGCGTCAACCGCCGCGGTCTCGGCCACGACATCGCCGTGGAGCGCTTCGGCCGGGGCTGACCGTCCTGGGAGTTCTGACCCTCCCCCTGGGCGCCGTCCAGTTCGTCTCTGCCCCTGTCGTGTGGACACTGGGCATCGCCTGGGCCGTTGCCGTGGTGGCCGTGCTGGTGCCGGCCTCGCGACGCAGAAGTGACGACGGGTCGGCACGACGTCCGTGACCCGAGCCCGCTGAGGACGACGACGGGTGCGGCGACACAGCGCAGGAATCCCTGTACCCCGTCCCGGCCGCTGGGCCGCTGGGTCGTCGGGACGACCGTCGGGGAAGACCTCCGGAGTGCCGCCGCACCCGTCCTCGCTGGATTCCGCCCGCTACTTCACGGACCCGGCCATGACCCCCTCCACGAAGTGCCGCTGGAACGCGAAGAAGACCACCAGCGGCACGATGAGCGACAGGAAGGCCCCGGGCGCGAGCACGTCGATGTTGGTGCCGAACTGCCGCATCTGGGACTGCAGGGCGACCGTGAGCGGCTGTGAACCGCTGTCGGCGAAGATGAGCGCCACCAGCATGTCGTTCCACACCCACAGGAACTGGAAGATGGCCAGGCTCGCGATCGCCGGACGACCCACCGGCAGCACCAGTCTGCGGAAGATCATCCACTCCGACCCGCCGTCCATGCGGGCGGCCTCCAGCATCTCCCGCGGGATCTCGGCGAAGTAGTTGCGCAGCAGGAAGATCGCGAACGGCAGCCCGTACGCCACGTGGAAGAGGACCACGCCCGCGGTCGTGCCGAACAGCCCGACCGCGCCGAACAGCCGGGCCACCGGCAGCAGTCCGATCTGCACCGGCACCACGAGCATCGCCACGACCACCAGGAAGACCCAGTCGCGCCCCGGGAACTCCAGCCAGGCGAAGGCGTAGGCGGCCAGCGCGGCCAGGATCACGACGACGACCGTGGCGGGCACCGAGATCAATACGGTGTTCCAGAACGCCTGGGTCATCCCGCCGTCTCCCAGGATGGCGGAGTAGTTGCCCAAGGTCAGCGAACCGGGGTGGGCCAGCGCGGTCCACCATCCCGAACCGGCGTTGTCGTCGGTGCTGCGCAGCGAGGAGATGAACAGTCCGGCCGTCGGGGTGAGCCAGATCAACGCGACGACGGTCAGCAGGATCTGGACGAGCCCGCCGCGCAGCACCGAGACCAGCCGGGCCGCCATGGAGGGACGCCCGGGGACCCGGCCGGCCGGCCCGCGGGGCGGGGAGGGCGGAGCCGGGTGCGGAGCGGCGGTCTGCACGGTCATCGGTTGCTCCTGCGGAAGCGTCGGATGTTGAGGGCCATGGCGGGCAGCACCAGCAGCAGCAGGACGACGCCGATCGCGCTGCCCAGGCCCTGGTTGTTGCCGCCGCCGAAGGAGACCAGCCACATCTGCAGCGCCAGGACGTTGGCCTCCTCCTGCACCGGGCCCGGCGCGATGATGTAGACGAGGTCGAAGACCTTCATCACGTTGATCACCAGCGTCACGAAGACGACACCCAGGACCGGCGCCAGCAGCGGCACGGTGATCCTGCGGAAGATCTGCCACTCGCTCGCGCCGTCCATCCGGGCGGCCTCCAGGGTCTCCCGCGGCAGCGAGGACAGCCCGGCGCCGATCAGCACCATCGAGAAGCCGGTCCAGATCCACAGGTAGGCGCCGATGATCGCGGGGGTGACCAGCGTCGGCCCGAGCCAGTCGATGCCCGCGTACGGCTTCGCGAAGTTCTTCCCGGGCAGCCGGACGCCGTACGGGCCGTCCTTCGCGTCCGGGAAGCGGAAGGAACCGTCGTCGCCGGTGGTCGTGGTGGCCACGACGGCATCGTCCTTGGTCAACTCGACGGCCATGTGCGGCAGGCCGCGCTCCTCGGGGTCCACGGCGCCGGGCGTGCCCCCGCCGCCCGGGACGAAGTCCAGGTAGACCACACCGGTGACGGCGTCCTCGGCGGCCTGCGCGGGCGCGGCCGGGCGGGCCTGCTCGGGAAGGGACGCGGGCGGCAGGCCGACCAGGCCGAGGGTGACGGCCTTGCCCGGCTCGACGCTCGCGACCGCCTGGTAGCCGTCGCCCGACTGCTTCAGCACCTCTGTCCCGCGGGGGCGGGCGCCGGGATAGGCGGAGGAATCGTTGAAGGCGTCGTGCACGGCGACGGCGACCGCGTTCATGACGCCGCGCTGCGGGTCCTGGTCGTAGACCAGGCGGAAGGTGATGCCCGCGGCGAGGAAGGAGACCGCCATCGGCATGAAGATCAGCAGCTTGAAGGCGGTGGCCCAGCGGATCTTCTCGGTGAGCACGGCCAGCACCAGGCCGACGCCGGTGAGCAGGGCCGGCGCGGCCACGACCCAGATCGCGGTGTTGCGGACGGCCTTCAGGGTGGCCGGGTCGCTGAACATCTCCTGGTAGTTGTCCAGGCCCACGAAGCGGTCGCCGCTCGCGTCGAACAGGCTGCGGCCGATCGAGTAGAGGATGGGGTAGCCGACGAGGGCGCCGAGCAGGACGAGCGCCGGGAGCGCGAACGCGATCGCCGTGATCCGGGGCCGGCGTGAACGCCGCAGGACGGCGGCCGGGGCGGCGCCGCCCGCCGGAGCGGACGGCGCCTTGCGGTTGGTGGCGGACATGTCCCGGCCTCAGCCCTTGTAGGCCTTGGCAGCCGCGGCCTCGAGCTTCGCCGCGGTGGCCTTCGGGTTCGACGGGTCGCGCAGGAAGTCCTGGAGGATCTTCCACTCGCCCTTGCCGGGCGTGCCGCCGAAGGCGGGCGGGGTCTGGTCGGACATGTCGAAGCGCACCGTGTCGCCCGCGTCGACCAGGGACTTGGCGGCGGTGCGCAGGGTGTCGTCCGCGTAGGAGGCCGGGTCGAGCTTGGTGTTGGGGGAGAGGAAGCCCCCCGCCTTCGCCCAGATCTCCGCCGCCTCCGGGGTGGCCAGGTAGGCGATCAGCTCCATGGCGGCCTTGCTGTTCTTGCCGGACTTCAGCGCCACGGCGGCCTCGCCGCCGCCGACCACCGGTGCCGGGCCTCCGTCGACCGAGGGGAAGGGGAAGAACTTCGCGTCCTCGCCGACCTTGCCGCCCAGGTCGCCCGAGATGACCCCGCCGACGAAGTCGCCCTCGTAGACCAGGCCGGCCTTGGGGGTCTTGCCGAAGACGTGCGCCACGGAGTCCGGGAAGCTGGTGGCCAGGGCGCCCTTGCGGCCGCCGGCGAGCAGGTCGTCCTCGCCGAACAGCTGGGACAGGGTGCTGAGCGCCTTGACGACGGTGGGGTCGCTCCAGGGGATCTCGTGCCGGGTCAGCTTGTCGTAGTTCTCGGGGCCCGCCTGGGAGAGGTAGACGTTCTCGAACCAGTCGGTGAGCGTCCAGCCGTCCGAGCCGCCTACGGCGAAGGCGGGCAGGCCCGAGTCGGACACGGCGCGGGCGACGTCCAGCATCTCCGCGAAGGTCTTCGGCGGCTGCACACCGGCCGTCTCCAGCGCCTTCGGGCTGTACCAGACCGTCGACTTGTCGGACGTCTTGAAGTACAGGCCGTAGTAGGTGCCGTCGACGGTGCCGAAGGTCTGCCAGATCTTGGCGTAGTTCTTCTCCGCGGCACTCTTCACGTCCTGCGACAGGGGCTGGAGCCAGCCCTTGCCCGCGAACTCCTTGAGCACTCCCGGCTGCGGCACCATCGCGACGTCGGGCGAGTCGCCGCCCTCGATCTTGCTGCCCAGAACGGTCGCGAAGTTGTCGCCGGTGGAGATGTAGGCCACCTTCGCCCCGGTCTTGGCGGTGAAGCCGTCCAGGACCTTCTGGAAGTTCTGCTGCTCGACGCCGGTCCAGACGGCCGCGACGGTCACCGTCTGGCCCTTGAGCTTCTGGCCGCCGGCCGCCGGGGCGGAGTCGGAGGCCGTCTTGGTGTCACCGCCGCAGGCGGTGGTCGCGAGGGCCAGACCGCATATGGCGGTGACCGCGACAAGGGTGCGTTTCATCAAGGTCGTGTCCTTTCTGGTGGTGCGCTTCATCGAGGCGGTACGAGGGCTGTCGGACGGGTCAGATGTGCGTGGGCTCGTGGACCCACCAGGCGGCGGCGTTGCCGGGGAGGACCCCGGGTGGGCAGGGGGCGCTGGACAGCAGCGGCGCTCCCGGCACGGGGGAGGGGACCGGTTCGTCGCCGAAGTTCACGGCGCAGACCAGGCCCTCTCCGCGGACGAAGGCGAGCACCCCGGGCGGCGCCTCCAGCCAGCGCAGCGTCCCCTCGCCCAGCTGCGGCAGCCGGGCCCGCAGGTCGAGCGCCTCCCGGTACAGGTGCCAGAAGGAACCGGTGTCCAGCAGCGCGCGGTCGGCGCTGTGCTCGGCGAACCACTCCGGCTGCGGCAGCCACGGCCGGGCCGTGCTGCCCGCGGCGGTGAAGCCGAACGGCGAGGAGTGACCGGACCAGGGCAGCGGCACCCGGCAGCCGTCCCGGACGAATCGGCGGCTGCCGGTGCGGCGGAAGATGGGGTCGGTGAGGACCTCGTCCGGCAGGTCGACGACCTCGGGCAGCCCCAGCTCCTCGCCCTGGTAGATGTACGCGGCCCCGGGCAGCGCCAGCATCAGCAGCGCCGCGGCGCGCGCCCGGGCGGCGCCGAAGTGCCCGGCGGAGCCGCCCGCGTAACGGGTGACGGTCCTGACCTGGTCGTGGTTGTTGAGCACCCAGGTGACGGTGGACCCCGTCCCGGCGATGTCGCGCAGCGCCTCGGCGATGGCCGTGCGGAACGCCGTCGCGCTCCAGGGCGCGCTCAACAGGTGGAAGAAGAAGGCCTGGTGGAGCTCGTCGGGCCGGACGTAGCGGGCTTGTTCGGCCGGGGTGGGGACGGAGACCTCGCCGACCAGCAGGCGTTCGCGTCCGTCGCGGGCGGTGTACTCCTCGCAGATCGCGCGCCACCGCCGCCACACCCCGTGCACCTCGGGACGGTTCCAGGCCAGCGGGTTGACGGAGTCACGGGTCCGCTCGTCGGCCGCGGGGTCGGGGGAGTCGGGCAGGGCGGGGTGCTTGAACAGGCCGGCAGCCACGTCGATGCGGAAGCCGTCGACTCCTCGGTCCAGCCAGAAGCGCAGCACGTGCTCGAAGTGGTCGCCCACCCGCGGATCGCGCCAGTTGAGGTCGGGCTGCTCCGGGGTGAACAGGTGCAGATACCACTGTCCCGGGGTGCCGTCCGGTTCGGTCACCCGGGACCAGGCGGGGCCGCCGAACATCGCCCGCCAGTTGTTGGGCGGCAGTTCGCCGTGCTCGCCGCGTCCGTCGGCGAAGTGGAACAGCGACCGGGAGGAGCCGCCCGGGCCCTCCGCCAGCGCCTCGCGGAACCACGGATGGGCGCTGGAGCAGTGGTTGGGCACGATGTCGACGACGGTGCGCAGCCCCAGCCGGCGCGCGTCGGCGACGAGGCGGTCGAACTCGGCGAGGTCGCCGTAGAGGGGGTCGACGGCCGTGTAGTCGGCCACGTCGTAGCCGTGGTCGTGCTGCGGCGACGGGTAGAAGGGGCTCAGCCAGAGCCCGTCGACGCCCAGCCTGCGCAGATAGGGCAGGCCGGCCCGGACGCCGGCCAGGTCCCCGACACCGTCGCCGGTGCTGTCCAGGAAGCTGCGCACATAGACCTGGTAGACCACCGCGTCGCGCCACCAGGGGCGTACGGCGGCGAGTAGGGGGGAGGGGGCGGCGGCGGTGGAGGAACCGTCCTCCAGAGGGGCTGTGAACACCCGTCACCATTCCTGACTGCGGGCGTGCCTCGGCATGACTCTGCACCGGCAACGCTGGTGGCTCGTTATGCATGCATGTTAAGTAGCGATGTCAGGGAGGTGTCAATGAAGTTGGCAAGAATCCAGTAGAAATGCCGCCCTTTTGCGGCCTTTTGCAGAGGTATGTTCCCAGGTGAAGTCAGCGAGCGGTAGGCAATGAGCGATGCGTCTACCTAACATGCATCTATGTATGCAGGGTTTCGTGCTCACGGTGAATCCGCTGGGTCAGCGGTCCTGCACGATCTCCCGCAACTCGCGGTCCAGTCGCGCGACGGCCTGATCCGGCGGGGTGTGCAGCGCCAGCGCGTTCCGGCTCACCGCCGCCACCGCCAGGCTCACCTGCTCGTAACGGGCGCTCTTGGGGCGCGGTCTGGCCGCCCTGAGGCTCTGCTCCAGCACCGGCAGATACGGGTAGCGGCGCACCAGCGCCGGATCCCGGTAGAGGTCGGCCCACACCGGCGGCAGCGAGCCCTCCGTGAGCACCTGCCGCTGCACGGCCTCACCCGTCATGTAGGCCATGAGGTCGGCGGCCGTCCGGGGATGCCGTGAATGGGCGTTGACCGCGAGGTTGGACCCGCCCAGCACGCTCGCGCCCGGCCCGTCGGGGCCGGGCAGCGGCACCACGCCGAAGCGGCCCGCGATCCGCGAGCCGGGAGCCGAGGCGGACTCGTACACGTAGGGCCAGTTGCGCAGGAAGAGCAGTCGGCCGTTCTCGAAGGCCCGCCGCGACTCCTCCTCCTTGAAGCTCAGCGCCTCGCGCGGGATCCAGCCCGCGCGCACCCCGCGCACCAGGAAGCCCAGCCCCTCCCGGGCCGCGGCCGAGTCCACGGTGACCCGGCTGCCCTCCTCGCCGAGGAAACCGCCGCCGGCCGACTGCACCGCCTCGGTGACATTGACCGTCAGGCCCTCGTAGGGCAGGAACTGCCCCGCGTAGCCGCCGATCCGGTACTTCGGGGCGAGGGTCCGCGCCTGCCGCTCCAGCTCCGCCCAGGTGCGCGGCGGGTCCAGGTGCTCCCGGTCGAGGATGTCCTTGCGGTAGTAGAGCAGCCCGGCGTTGGTGACATAGGGGACCGCGTACAGCCGTCCGCGGAAGGTGGCGGTCTCCTGCACCGACGTCAGCAGCCGGTCCAGCGGCAGGCCGCGCGGGTCGACCGGCGCGATCCAGCCCGCGCCGGCGAACTCGGAGGTCCAGGCCACGTCGATGTTGAGCACGTCGAAGCGGTCGCTGCCCGAGCGCAGGCTGTCGGCCATCTGCGCGCGCACCTCGTCGGCCGCCTCGGGCAGTTCGACGAGCGTCGCCTTCTCCTGGGGGTGGGCACGGTTCCAGCCGTCCAGCACGTGCTGGAGGTAGCCGGTCAGATCACGCCCGGTCGCCAGGGTCACCGGGCCCCGGCCCGTCGTGCCGGGCGGGCCGCCGGCGGGGCGGGTGCCCGCGGAGGCGTGTCCGGCCAGCAGCAGGGCAGCGACGAGCAGGGTCCGGCCCGCGGCCCGAGCCCAGCGCATATGATCCTCCAGGTCTCCCGCCCGGCGACGGCGGCGTCGTCCGGAGGGACCTGTATACCTGGTGGACATGCGGGATACTAGCCATCGGTGCAGGACGGCCTGCCCACGGACGACCGGACTGGCGAGCGACCCCTGACCGGCAGGCGACCGAGGAGGAGGAAGGACGAGCGTGCGCCTTCCTCTCATGGCACTCCTCGCTAAGGGGCCCGCCCACGGTTACGAACTGAAGACGGCCCTTGAGAAGCTCTTCGGCGCTGCTTATCCTCAGCCGAACATCGGCCAGATCTATGTGACGCTGGCGCGCCTGGAGAAGTCGGGACTGATCCGGGGCGAGGACGTGACGCAGTCAGGCCGGCCCAACAAGCGGATCTACGAACTCACCGACGCCGGGCGGGAGGCGGTCGCCGCCTGGTTCGAGGAGCCGTCCAGTGAGCCGCGGGTGCGCGACGAGTTCTTCATGAAGCTCGCCCTCGCCCCGGCCACCGGCATGGCCGACCAGGTCTCCCTGATCAACAAGCAGCGCCGCCACTACCTCAACCTCATGCGCGCCATGTCCCGGCTCGCCGCCGGCGAGGACCGGGACGACACCATCGCGCAGCTGCTGATCGAGGGCGCGACGCTGCACCTGCAGGCGGACCTCGACTGGCTGGAACGCTGCCAGGAGGAGCTGGAATGAGAAGGGCCGAGCCGCCCCTCGCGGCGCCGCACATGCTCCGGGTCGAGGGCCTGGTCAAGACGCACCGCGTGGACGGCGGCGAGGTCCGGGCCGTACGCGGGGTCGACCTCGAGGTGCGACCCGGCGAGTTCGTCGCCGTCACCGGCCCGTCCGGTGCCGGCAAGTCGACCCTGCTGCACCTGCTCGGCGGCCTCGAACGCCCCGACCGGGGAAGGATATGGCTGAACGGTCAGCGGGTCGACCAGCTCAGCGAGGCACGCTGGGCGGTGCTGCGGCGGCGCGACGTCGGCATCGTCTTCCAGTTCTTCAACCTCGTCTCCACCCTCACCGTCGCGGACAACATCGAACTGCCCGCCCTGCTGGCCGGCCGCTCCCCCCGCCAGGTGCGCGCCACCCGCCAAGAACTGCTGGCCGAACTCGGACTGACGGGCAAGGAGGACAGCACCCCCGCGGACCTGTCGGGCGGAGAGCAGCAGCGGGTCGCCCTCGCCCGGGCCCTGGTCAACCGCCCCGCCCTGCTGCTGGCCGACGAGCCCACCGGCAGCCTCGACAGCAAGGGCAGCCGCGAGGTGCTGCGGTTGCTGACCCGCTGCCACGAACGCGGCCAGACCATCCTGCTCGTCACGCACGACGCCAAGGTGGCCAGCGCGGCGGACCGGGTGATCAGCCTCTTCGACGGGACCGTCGTCGACGACGTCAGCCTCGACGCCGCGCCGTACGCCTCACGCCCCTCCCGTGCCGCCGCCGACGTCGTGAAGCTGCAGGGCTGACCGCCGTGCGCGCCACCGTCCGCTGGGCCCTCGCCGACCTGCGCACGCACCGAAGCCAGGCCCTGTCCATCGTCCTGGCCACCGCGGGCATCACCGCGGCCCTGCTGCTCTCCGCCGCCCTCCTGGTCTACGCGGCCAACCCCTGGCAGCGCATGTTCACCGCCACCGAGGGCGCCCACGTGTGGCTGCGCGCCGACGGCGGCGCCGACACCGCGGCCCTGTCCCGCATCGACGGCGTCACCGCCGTCTCCGGCCCCTTCCGCACCCTCACCGTCACCGCTCAGCACGGCCAGGAGAAGGCCGCCCTCGATCTGCGGGCGGCGGGCCCGACCCCGCCCGCGGTGGGCCGGCCGCTGATGGACCGCGGGAGTTGGCTGGACGGCGGGGCCGGCGACGGCATCGTGCTGGAGCGGTCGGTGGCGTCTGCGCTGTGGGCCGAGCCGGGTGACGAGATCAGCGTGACCCGTGGCGGACGGCACGGCACCGTCCGGGTGGTGGGCGTCGCGGGGACCGCCGAACCCCGCTACGCCCCGGGGGACAACCCCGGCGTCGCCTGGGCGTCGCCCGCGCTGGTGAACGGCCTCGCCGAGGGCCGCACGGGGCCGGGGCAGACCGTGGGACTGCGGTTGAGGGACCCTGCGGACACTGCCTTCGTCGTCCAGCGCGCCGTCACCGCCATCGGATCGGACCGGGTCACCAGCGTCGCCACCTGGCGCGAGGCCCGCGCCGACGCCGAGGGCGACAACCATGTACTCGGGCTGCTGCTCGGCCTGTTCGGGCTGGCCGCGCTCCTGGCCGCCGCGATCGCGGTGACCGGGGGCATCGCCACCCGCGTCCTGGCGTATGTGCGTGACATCGCGATCCTGAAGGCGGTCGGCTTCACCCCGGCCCAGGTGGTCCGGATGTTCCTCGTGCAGCACGCCGTGCTGGCCACCGCCGGGGTGCTGCTCGGCGCGGTGGCCGCGGAGACGCTCGCGCCGGGCATCCCCGGGCCCATGGGGGACGCCGTGGGGCTGTGGCGGCAACTGCCGCAGCACACCTGGGCCCTGCCCGGCACGGCCGCGGCGACCGTGCTGGTCATCGCCGTGGCCACGGTGCTCGCCGCCTGGCGGGCCGGCCGGGTGCCGCCGATCCCGGCAGCCCGGGGAGGCGTAGCGGGACGCCGCAGGATGTCCGGCGCGGCCCGGGCCGCCCTGCGTCTGCGCACCCCGCCCGCCCTGGTGCTCGGCTGCCGCGGCGTGCTCCACCGGCCCGCCCGTTCGGTGGCAGCGGTGGCCCGGCTCGCGCTGCCGATCCTCATGATCACTGTGGCGCTGGGGACCTGGGCCACCCTCGACCGCTTCGAGGACCACCCGGAGCAACTCGGCCAGGCGGGCGCGCTCACAGCCCGCCCCAACGGCCTCACCGACGACGCCGTCCGGCGACTCCTCGCCGGGCGGCCCGAGATCGCCGCGATCCACCCGGGAGTCGAACTCGCCGCACTCGCCCCCGGCCAGTCGCAGTCCGTCACGCTGCGGGGGATCGGCGGCACCGCCGACCCCTACCCCTTCGCCGTAGCGGAGGGCCGGCGTCCCTCCGGGCCCGACGAGGCGCTCGCCGGACAGGGCCTGCTCGACGCGCTCCACGCCGAGGTCGGCCAGTGGGTCCGGGTCACCGTCGGCGGCACCCCGCACATCCTGCACATCGTCGGCCGCAGCATCGAGACGGGACACGGCGGACGTGTCATCTCGGCCCCGCTGGACGTCCTGCAGGCCCAGGACGCGTCCGTCAGGCCCTCGTACTACAGCCTGGTGCTGCGTCCCGGCGCCGACCGCGCGGCGGTGCACGGCGCCCTCACCGACGCCTCGCGCGGGGCGCTGGAGGTGCGCGAGGTCACCGGACCCGGCGCCGAAGTCTCCCCGGTGCGCGGGGTGATCATCGGACTGGTCACCGTACTCGCGCTGATCGCCCTGGCCGAGGTGTCGACGGCCGTCGGCAGCGGCATCCGCGACCACGCGCGCGACATGCGCGCCTACCGTGCCCTGGGCCTGACCCCGCAGCAGAGCGTGGCGACCGTGGTCACCGGTGTCGGTCTGGTCGTCCTTGCCGCGGCGGCGGTGGGGGTCACCGCGGGGGTGTTCGCCTCCGACTGGCTGATCGATCTGCAGGGGATGTCCAGCGGTGTCGGTGCGGGTATCGCGCAGTCCCCGCCGACGGGTGTGCTCCTCCTGATCGTGGGTGCGTGCGTGGCGGTGGCGGTGGCCGCATCGGTCGTGCCGGCGTCGCGTGCCGCGGGGGACCGCAATCCGCGGATGCTGCTCAACGCGCCGTGAGCTCGGGGCGCAGGCTGCGCGGCCGTCGGATGCGGTGTGCGCGTTCACGCGCCCGCGGGCCTGCCCGGCTGCGGGTCTGACTCGGCGGCGGGGGTGGCGGTCGTGTCGCCGGTGTGGGCCTGGTCGTCCTGGCGGTCGTCCTGGCTGCTGCGGCGGTGGGCGTCGAGGTGGGGCCTCGGCCTCCGGTCGGCTGTTCGACCGACTCGTGGTCGTGCCGGCGTCCCGTGCGGCGAGGGCGCGATCCGCGGATGCTGCTCAACACGCCGTGAAGGAGCTGCGCCGGCACCCCCGCCGCAGGGCGGAGTCGCGGGCGTGATCATCGGTAAGAATGAGGCAGGCCGGACCGGCCGCGCGGTCCTTGACCGTGTCGTCGGCCGTCGCCGATGCTTGCGTTACGGCATGTGTGGAATGTGCCGTAATGAGACGTACCCGCCTCAGAGATCCGCACCAGCCGAGGAGTACCCATGGCCCACCAGGTCCGCGCCGTCGTCGCCCGGGAGAAGGGTTCCCCCGTCAGTCTGGAAACGATCGTCGTGCCCGACCCCGGGCCGGGGGAGGCGCTGGTACGGATCCAGGCCTGCGGGGTCTGCCACACCGACCTGCACTACCGCGAGGGCGGCATCAACGACGACTTCCCCTTCCTGCTCGGCCACGAGGCCGCCGGCATCGTGGAGTCGGTCGGCGAGGGCGTCACCGACGTGGCCCCCGGCGACTTCGTCATCCTCAACTGGCGCGCCGTGTGCGGTCAGTGCCGTGCCTGCCTGCGCGGACGCCCCTGGTACTGCTTCAACACCCACAACGCCGAGCAGAAGATGACCCTGCTGGACGGCACCGAGCTCTCCCCGGCCCTCGGTATCGGGGCCTTCGCCGAGAAGACCCTCGTCCACGCCGGGCAGTGCACCAAGGTGGACCCGTCCGTGAGTCCGGCCGTCGCCGGGCTGCTCGGCTGCGGCGTCATGGCGGGCATCGGCGCGGCCATCAACACCGGCAACGTCGGCCGCGGCGACTCCGTCGCCGTGATCGGCTGCGGCGGGGTCGGCGACGCCGCGATCGCCGGCGCCCGGCTGGCCGGCGCCGCGAAGATCATCGCGGTGGACATCGACCCGCGGAAGCTGGAGACGGCGAAGAAGCTGGGCGCCACGCACACCGTCAACTCCAAGGAGACCGACCCGGTCGAGGCGGTCCGCGAGCTGACCGGCGGCTTCGGCGCCGATGTCGTCATCGACGCGGTCGGCCGGCCCGAGACGTACAAGCAGGCGTTCTACGCCCG
Source organism: Actinacidiphila sp. bgisy167 (assembly GCF_965342175.1). GTDB lineage: Bacteria > Actinomycetota > Actinomycetes > Streptomycetales > Streptomycetaceae > Actinacidiphila. The sequence continues at coordinate 898 of NZ_CBDRBL010000023.1, read as the reverse complement.
CGACCTGGCCGGCACCGTCGTCCTGGTCGGTGTGCCCACTCCCGAGATGAAGCTGGAGCTGCCGCTGCTGGACGTGTTCGGGCGCGGCGGCGCGCTGAAGTCCTCCTGGTACGGCGACTGCCTCCCCTCCCGCGACTTCCCCATGCTCATCGACCTCCACCTGCAGGGCCGGCTGGACCTGGACACCTTCGTCACCGAGACCATCGCCCTGGACGAGGTGGAGAAGGCGTTCGAGCGGATGCACCACGGCGACGTGCTGCGCTCGGTGGTGGTGTTCTGATGGCCGCCCGGATCGACCACCTCGTCACCTCGGGGACCTTCTCGCTGGACGGCGGCACCTGGGACGTCGACAACAACGTGTGGATCGTGGGCGACGAGACCGAGGCGATCGTCATCGACGCGGCGCACGACGCCGACGCCATCGCCGACGCGCTCGGCGGCCGCCGCCTCGTCGCGATCGTCAGCACCCACGCCCACAACGACCACATCGACGCCGCGCCCGCGCTCGCGGCGCGCACCGGCGCGCCGATCCTGCTGCACGGCGCCGACCTGCCGCTGTGGAAGCAGACCCACCCCGAACACGCTCCGGACGGAGAGCTGACGGACGGGCAGGCCATCTCGGTGGCGGGCACCGAGCTCACCGTGCTGCACACCCCGGGCCACGCTCCGGGAGCGGTCTGCCTGTACGCGCCCGCCCTCGGCACCGTCTTCACCGGCGACACCCTCTTCCAGGGCGGCCCGGGCGCCACGGGGCGGTCCTTCTCGCATTTCCCGACCATCATCGACTCCATCCGCGACCGGCTGCTGACCCTGCCGCCGGATACGGTCGTGCGCACGGGCCACGGCGACAGCACCACCATCGGCGAAGAGGCTCCGCACCTGGAGGAGTGGATCGCCC
>NZ_CBDRBL010000022.1:0-90308 GCF_965342175.1 Actinacidiphila sp. bgisy167 | reverse complement strand
CGGTCGTGTTTTCGCTTGCGCGCGTTCCCCTGGCTCCGTGAGTCTTCCCCGCATGAGCAGTCATTTCGCCGCCATCGGACTCGACGTGACGGACCGGGAATCCTTCCGCGCGCTTGTCGTCGGACTCCTCGAACGCGCCGACACACAGCGGGTCGAGGGTGGGCTGAGGCAGCACGTGTGGACGGGCGCGGGCGGCGCCCGGGTCGTCATCGAGACACAGGAACGGTCGATCGCCCAGGTGCTGCCGTGCCTGGCGCCCGCCGCAGAGCCGGTGCCGGTGGCCCGGGTCGAGATGGTGGACGCGGAGACCACGCGGCTCGAACTGCTGGACACGCCCGGCGGGACGATGCTGTGCCCGCTCGCGGTGGAGCTGGAGGATCGCGCCGTGCTGCGGGCCCGGGGCGGTACGGCCTCCGGAGGCGAACTGCGGCTCGCCGCGCTCGCCGAGCGCATCACCCTCCACACCGGGGGCAAGGAGGCGTACGACGCCGCGCAGGAGGGCCGGGAGATCGGCTTCGCACCCGACTACCTCGTTCCGTACGGCCTGTTCAGGCCGGAGGCGGCGGCTGATGACTGGGTGCCCTCGGCGCATGCGGCCTTCGCCGGGGAGGTGCTGCTCGCCGAGGTCCACGTGGGCGAGGCCGGGGGCGGCCACTTCACCGGCTGCGGGTGCGGACCATCGGCGGTCACGAGGTCGACGTCGCCGTGGCCGGTGGGGAGTTGGCGGAGGTTCCGGCCCCGGGGCACTGGGTGGACGGGGAGTTCTTCCTGACCGGTTCGCTGGGCCTGACCCCGGCCGCGACGCCCGAGGGCGCCCGGAAGCGGTGGTGGTCGCGCCGGTCGTGAGGAGTTCGGTATGCGTACGGGTGTACGCATCGATGGGTACGCTTGTACGCATGGCATACGTGTTGCTGGGCGGGGCGATACTCGCCGAAGTGCTCGGTACGACCTCCATGAAGTACAGCGACGGTTTCACCCGGCTGTGGCCCTCGCTCGGCACCGCCGCCGGCTATCTGATCGCCTTCACACTGCTCGCGCAGACCCTCAGGACGATGTCGGTGGGCACCGCCTACGCGATCTGGGCCGGGGTCGGCACCGCCGCGATCGCCGCCATCGGCATGGTCTTCCTCGGCGAGGCGGCCTCCGCCGCCAAGCTGACGGGGATACTCCTGGTCGTCGCCGGCGTGGTCGTCCTCAACCTCGGCGGCTCCCACTGATGGCGCGGCGGTACGACCCCGACCGCCGGCAGCGCATCATCGAGGCGGCGATCCGCGTGGTCGGCGAGCGCGGTATCGCCGGGCTCAGCCACCGGACGGTGGCCGCGGTGGCCGACGTTCCGCTCGGCTCGACCACGTACCACTTCGCCACCCTCGACGAGTTGCTGGTGGCGGCCCTGCGGCAGTGCAACGAGGCCTACTTCCGGGAGGTCGAGGAACGCGCCCTCCTCGGCTCGCCCGGCGCCGACCTGGCCGCGGAACTGGCCGGGTTCGTCGCGGAGGCGGTCTCCCGGGACCGCTCCCGCGCGCGGCTGGAGTACGAGCTCTATCTCGCCGCGCTCCGCCGCGCCGCCGTGCGCCCTGTCGCCGCGGAGTGGGTGGACCGCATGACCGGGCTCCTGACCCGGTGGACCGACCCCGTCACCGCCCGGGCACTGGCCGCCCTCACCGACGGGATGTGCCTGCAGGCCCTGCTGACCGGCCGCGACATCGACCGGGAGGAGGCCCGCGAGGTCTTCGCACGGATCGTGGGCGAGCCCGCGCGAGCCCGCTGACCTGTACTCCCCGGGAGAACTGCTGGCCTATACCGGTCGCGACCTGATCCGGCATCCTCACGCGCCGCATTCACGCCTTCACGTGATCGATTCTTGTAGGGGGTCGATCGGAGGACAGGAAATGAAACAGGCGATGAAGGACATACCGCGGGTGGTGTGGCTCCTCGCCACCGGCATGTTCTTCGTGGCGGCGGTGAGCTTCACCTTCGTCTACCTCTTCGTCTACCTGACGGGGCCGCGCGGGCTCAGCACATCCCAGGCAGGCCTCATCGCCGGTGTGGGCGGCGTCGGCATGGTCGCGGGCAACTTCACCGGCGGCTGGTTCGGCGACCGCTTCGGGCACCGCCGCACCCTCATCGCCGGCATGGTCGTCTCCGGTCTCGGCCTGGCCGCCCTGCCGCTGACGCCGACCGCCGCCCTCGCGGTCGTCTTCCCGGTCGCCCAGTACGCCACCGGGGTCACCCGGGCCTCCAACTCCGCGCTCATCGCCTTCTCCGTGCCCGAGGGCTCAAGGCGCCAGGGCTTCGCCCTGCTGCGCTTCATGGCGAACCTCGGCGTCACCGTGGGCCCGCCGCTCGGCGCGCTGATCGCCACCACGGTCTCGTACGACTGGCTCTTCGTCGCCGATGGCCTCGGCATGCTCTTCTTCGGGGTCTACGCGCATTTCATCCTGCCGGCCAACGGCAACCACCGGCCCCGGGGCGGCTCCTCCCCGGACGCGCCCGGTCTGTGGACGGCGCTGCGCGCCCGCCCCGCCGTGCTGGTGCTGCTCGGCGCGATCCTGGTCGCCGACACCGTCTACCGCCAGCAGTACTCCACCCTGCCCGTGTACCTGCAGGACCACGGCGTCGGCACCGGTGTCTACGGCGCCCTCATCGCCGTCAACGGCGCCCTGGTCATCCTCTTCGAGCTGCCCGTCACCGTCGCCCTGCGCCGGCGCGCCCCGCTGCCGATCATCGGCAGCGGCGTGATCCTGGTCGGGCTCGGCTTCGCCGCGCTGACCACGGGCCGCTGGTACATCGCCTCCGCCGTCGTCATGATGATCCTGCTGACCCTCGGCGACATCCTCTACAAGTCGCCGTCCACGGCCTATGTCGCCGACAGCGCCCCCGACCACCTGCAGGGCCGTTTCCAGAGCATGTACGCCGGCGCCTCCATCAGCGGCGTGGTGCTGGCCGCCCCGCTCGGCGGCGTGCTCTACGAGAGCGCGCCGGGCGCGCTGTGGCCGCTGTGCGCCGTCCTCGGTCTCGTGGCCGGCGCGGCCGTGCTCGGCGCCGGGCGGCTGCCGGGTGTGCGGGACGCTGCCGCCGAACCCGAGGCGGTCAGGGCCGCGTCGCATTCCTGACGGCGTCCAGCGCCGCCGCCACGCTCGCCGTGATGTCCGTGACCGGGTAGAACACCCGCCGGACGACCCGGTCCGCGCCGACCACGAGCGTCAGCCGCTTCAACCGCACCGTGCCGCCGGCCCGGAACGTCGGCAGCCGCAGCGCCGCAGCAAGGGTGAGCTCCGCGTCCGACAGCAGCGGGAAGCCCAGCCGCTCCCGCTCGGCGAACTCCGCCTGCTCGTCCGGGCGCTGCGAGCTCACCCCGTGCACGGCGGCGCCCGCCGCGGCGAACTCCGCCAGCCGGTCGCGGTAGGTGCAGGACTCCAGCGTGCAGCCCGCGGCTCCCGGGATCGCGCCCCACCCCGGGGGATAGGACGCGGGCCGCGCATAGGCGCCGGGGAAGCAGTACACGACGGTGAACGGGTGGTCCGCGGATACGGGGTCGCGCAGTGTGCCGTCCGCGCCCGCGGGCAGCCGCAAGGGGGGCACCCGGGTACCCGTCAGCGCGTGGATGCGCTCCGCCTCCCGTGAGCCGTCCGCGGCGGTGCCGGTGGTCGCGCCGTCGCCCAGCACCCACTGGTCGCCCCAGTCCTGCAGGGCGATCAGCACCGGCAGCAGCGCCCTGCCGCGCGGGGTGAGCCGATACGCGTAGCGCGCGGGGCGCTCCTGGTACGGCTCGCGGACCAGCACGTCCGCGTCCACCAGCAGACGCAGTCGTTCGGTCAGCACCTTGCGGGAGACGCCGAGTTCGCGCTGCAGGTCGTCGAAGCGCTCCAGGCCGCGGGCGGCGTCCCGCACGATCAGTAGCGTCCACCAGTCGCCGACCACGTCGAGGGCCTGGGCGACGGAGCAGTTCGCGTCACCGAGGTCTGTGCGGCGGGCCATGCCGCTATCCTGCCACCCGGAAGTGAGTTCCCAAAAGGAACTTACTCGCAACGGGGGGGTGCGGGGCATGCGCGAGGTGCCCAGGGTCGTCTGGACGCTGGCGGCGGGGGTCTTCACGAACGCGGTGGTGAGCTTCACGTTCGTCTACCTGTTCGTCTGGCTGACCTCGGTGCGGGGCCTGCCCGTCCCGCAGGCCGGGCTCATCGCCGGTACGGGCGGGGTGGGCCTGGTCGCCGGGAACTTCACGGGCGGCTGGTTCGGCGACCACCTCGGGCACCGCCGCGTCCTGCTCGCAGGGTCCGCCGTCTCCGGCGCCGGACTCGTCGCGCTGCCCGCCCTTCCCACCGCCGCGCTGCTGCCCGTCCTGCTGCTGGCGCAGTACGCGGCCGGCACGGTGCGCGCCGCCAACGCCGCGCTCGTCGCCGTCTCCATGCCCGAGGGAGCCCGCCGCCAGGGCTTCGCCGTGTTCCGCTTCGCCTCCAACGCCGGTTTCACCGTAGGGCCGCCGCTCGGCGCGCTGCTGGCCGCCCACACCTCGTACACCTGGCTCTTCGTCGCCGACGGCCTCGGCACGCTGCTCTTCGCCGGCTACGCGGCCCTCGCGCTGCCGGCGGGAAGCGCCCGCCGGGGCCGGCCGGGGCCGCGAGCCCGCGCCGACGGGCTGTGGGCGGCGCTGCGCGCCCGGCCCGCCGTCGTGGTACTGCTGGCGACGATCCTCGTCACCGACACCGTCTACCGGCAGCAGTACTCCACCCTGCCCGTCTGGCTCGCCGACCACGGCATCGGAACGGACGTGTACGGCCTGCTGATCGCCGTCAACGGCGGCGTCATCCTCTGCCTGGAGATCCCGGCCGCCATCGCTCTGCGCCGGCGTCCGCCCTTGCCGATCATCAGCGTCGGGCTCGTCCTCGTCGGCGCCGGATACGCGGCCCTGGTCGGCGGCGCATACCTCGCCACCGCGGTGACGATGATGGTGCTCCTCACAGCGGGGGAGATCCTCTACAAGACCACGGCCACCGCCTATGCGGCCGACAGCGCCCCCGAGCACCTGCAGGGCCGCTTCCAGTCCTTGTACGCGGGGGCCTCCGCCAGCGGCACCGTTCTCGCCCCGCCCCTCGGCGGCGCCCTCTACGACGCCTCGCCCGGCGCGCTGTGGCCGGTCTGCGCGGCGCTGGCCGGGGCGAGCGGGATCGTGCTGCTGGCGGCCGCCGCGCGGTGGAGGCGCGGTACGGGGGGAGGGGCCGGCGCGGCGAAGTCCGCCGGGGGCGTGTCGGCCGCGGCGCGGCGGCGTTCCGGATGGCGGGCCGGTTGGGCAAGCGCGGGGCGCAGCGACTAGCGTTCGACTCATGACTGACACGACCGCCACCTCTCGCGCCACTGGTGCCGTCGCCGCAGGCCTCGCCACGATCGCCGACGACGGCACCGTCCTCGACACCTGGTTCCCCGCGCCCGAGCTCGTGGCGGCGCCTGGGCCCGCCGGGACCGAACGGCTCACCGCGGACCAGGCCGCCGAACTGCTGGGCGACGCCGCCCCCAGGGCGCTGGGGCCGGACCCCCGTCGTGGCGTCGAGGTCGTCGCCGTCCGCACCGTCATCGCCTCGATCGACGACAAGCCGCTCGACGCCCACGACGCCTACCTGCGCCTGCACCTGCTGAGCCACCGCCTGGTGAAGCCCAACGAGCAGAACCTGGACGGCATTTTCGGTCTCCTGGCCAACGTCGTCTGGACCTCCCTCGGTCCCGTCCCCGTCGGCGCCATCGAGCGCACCCGCCTCGCCTCCCGGGCCGAGGGCCTGCACCTGTCGGTGTACGGCGTCGACAAGTTCCCGCGCATGACGGACTACGTCGTCCCCGCCGGGGTGCGCATCGCCGACGCGGACCGCGTCCGCCTCGGCGCCCACCTCGCGTCCGGTACGACCGTGATGCACGAGGGCTTCTGCAACTTCAACGCCGGCACGCTGGGCACCTCCATGGTCGAGGGCCGCATCAGCCAGGGCGTCATCGTCGGCGACGGCTCCGACATCGGTGGCGGCGCCTCGATCATGGGCACCCTGTCCGGCGGCGGCACGTCCGTCATCTCCATCGGCGAGCGCTGCCTGCTCGGCGCGGAGGCCGGTATCGGCATCTCCCTGGGCGACGACTGCGTGGTCGAGGCCGGGCTCTACGTCACGGCGGGCACCCGGGTCACCCTCCCCGACGAGACCATCGTCAAGGCCAAGGAGCTCTCCGGCGCCGACAACCTCCTCTTCCGCCGCAACTCCGTCACCGGCACGGTCGAGGTGATCCAGCGCAAGGGTTCGTGGGGTGGGCTCAACGAGATGCTCCACAGCCACAACTGACGGAGCGTCGAGTTGCGGGCCGGGTGTCGTGCCCGGCCCCGCACCGGAGGCCGCGCCGGCCCGCGCGAGCGAGCGCCCTCCCCGACCCAGGGCGGCCGGGGAGGGCGCTCGCGGTCTCCGTGCTCGTCCAGCGTGTCTCTCGAGGCCGGAAACGCGGCAGCCGCGTTCCGGCGTGCCCGACTACAGGCGACAGGCCGCGATGGGGTTGTACAGCGCGTTCCACGTGCTGGAACCCACGATGTAGTCCACGCCCCCGGACGTCCGGTTGCAGGACTGCACGTAGCCGACGGCGTCCTTGGTCGCCGGCCCGTACTCGCCGTCCACATCGAGCCAGTACGGGTAGTTGCTGTAGTTGTTGATCAGGCACTGGATCTGCTTGACTGCCGAGCTCACGTTCGTGGGGTAGATCGTCGGCCGGGACGAGTCGGATATGTAGTTGCACAGGGGTTCGGCGCTGGCGGAGCCTCCGGAGAAGACGACGCCACCTGCGGCCATCGCCACAGCCGCCAGTCCCATGGCCGCCTTACGCTTCAGCGTGTTGCGCATCAGTGCTCCTTTGCGTTGATCCGCGGGGTGGAACGGGAGCCACCTTGCCTGAAGTGGGATCCGTTTGTCGATGTACTGGCAAACTTGGTGAGATTGATTGATGCCGCCATCGGACACTCTGCCGACCTGCGGCTATTCGCAGTGGGGGAGGGCTGAGCAGGCACTCGAAATGGAGCCGGCCTGCGGGAGGATGGCTGAATCGGCCCCTTAATGCGACCCCGCCCGCACGCCGGGGCGGACCGGGCAAGAATGGCGCGTTGTAGAGGAGCCTGGCTTGTAAGGTGCTTGACTCGATTCAGGATTCCTGGAACAAGGCCCATTTTTGTGCGCGCCCAGCGGAACATGGGCAGTGCGTCGCCGGAACGGACGTCCCGACCTCGCGACGGCCATGCGTCCGCGCGATGGAGGAATGGCCGGAAGTGCCGCTGGTGACAGAGGGGCATTGCTTGCACTCTTGTGATGTGCCTCGGATCGGGGTGTCAGGACGCAAGGGGGATGGCGCTATGCGCAAGATCGTGACGATCGCCGCGGCACTGACCATGGCCGTCGGGGGTGGGCTCGCCATGGCGCCCGGCGCCAGCGCGGCGACGCCGTGCCCGTCGGGAGCGGTGTGCATCCGTGAGACGAACGGCAGCATCCTGAGCAGGAACATCTTCTACAGCTACGGCTACCACAACCTGTCGAACGTCCTCGGATACCGCGTACTGGTCAACAGCCAGACCGGCGGCGCGGGCTTCCAGGTCTGCCTGGGGTACAACGGCACCAACTGCAGCAGCGTCGTCCGTGGTACGGGCGAATACGACCCGTACGACATGACGCCCATCAATTCCGTGGTTCTTGTGCCGTAACCACGCGGCGCCGCACGAGGGAAGACCCCTGGAGATCTCGGTGAGGGGCTGCCCGGCCGTGGCCGGGCGGCTCCCTCCCGTCTGCTCCGATTCTGGCGAATTCGCATTTTTCCATCGTCCGCTCCGGGGAGGCCGGTGCCTGCGGATCGCGTCATGGAGCGGCCGCGAGAAAATGAGAAAAGAGGAGTCGCGAGCTGGTGGGATCTCCGTGAGGGCGGTGCACGATTCTTCTCCCCTCCCCGGGTGGTGGCCGATGCCGCGCGGAATTCGCATGAAACAGCCCTCGTGCGTCGACGTCCTTGAGGGCCGGCACGGGCGGGGATCGTTGTGGAATCCGGAGCGCTGCGGAATCCGCGGCCGGGGGGTCCGCTCTTCGGTCGTGTGCGGGGGGAGGCGCGAGAGGTGGCAGCGATCAGAACGCGGGCGTCGTTCCCAGGCCCGGAACCGCTGCCCAGCGGCCGCCGGCCCGCCGAAGGAGGTCCGCCGCATCCGGCGCCGGTCACGTCGCGGAGCGGCCGGGAGGGAGTTGGAGCCGCAGCACGATCTCGCCGTCGTCGACGTCCCCGGTGGGCTCGAAGCCGAACTTCCGGTAGAAGGGCCACGGCTCGCCGTCCCCGGGTTCGTAGCTGGTCAGCAGTTCGGTTCCGCCGTCCGCACGGACCAGGTCGGCGATCTGCGTCAGCACCTCACGACCGATGCCGCGCCCCTGGTACCGCTTGTCGACCAGAAGTCGCCAGATGAAGTGCCGGTCCTGGTAGGGGCCGGACGGCGGTCTCCAGGAGAGCATGACAAAGCCGACCGGCTCGTCGCCGCGGTACACGGCGCGGTACCAGGGGTGGGCGTCCGGCATCTTCGCGGCCTGCTTGAGCGACAGGGACACGGACGCGACGAACTGCTTCTGGTCACGTCGGACCCGCAGGGCGCGGACGGCCTCCCGGTCGGCGTCGGTGATCTCCCGAAGGTGCACGTCTGGGGCTGCCATGCCACACCCTTCCCGCGTCCGGCGGTGTCCTGCTGCCACGCGTCACCGAGGACGCCAGGACGTCTTCGCAGCGTATGCGGCCCGGGTGAGCCGGGGCGGGACTGGCGCGCCGGGCACGGCCGTGCGATCCGCACACGGCCGGACCGCGGTCCGCGGCGCGCTCGGGGAACGCTTGCGGCGGTCCTGCTCACACCCAGGTGCTCAGCCACATCCGGGCGTGCCAGTCGTTGTAGGGGATCGTCTGCCCGGTGTAGATCGGGAAGAAGTAGATGAAGTTCCAGACGATCAGCAGGACGAGCACGCCCGCGGCCACCGCGCCGAAGGCGCGGCGGCGTTCGGTCGCCCCGGCCCGGCCCAGCAGTGCGCCCAGCATCATGGCGAGGGCGAGGCAGAGGTAGGGCAGGAAGACCACGGCGTAGAAGGAGAAGATGGTGCGGTCCTGGTAGTGGAACCACGGCAGGTAGCCCGCGGCGACCGCGCACAGGACGGCGCCGGCGCGCCAGTCGCGGCGCAGCGCCCAGCGGTACAGCAGGTAGGCGAGGGCGAAGCACGCAGCCCACCACAGCAGGGGCGTGCCGAGCGCGAGGATCTCCCGTGAGCAGTCGGCGACGCCGCAGCCGTCCTGTCCCAGCTTGGGGGACTCGTAGAAGAAGGACACGGGCCGGCCCAGGACGAGCCAGCTCCACGGGTTGGACTCGTAGGGGTGCGGGTCGTCCAGGCCGACGTTGAACTGGTAGACCGCGTACTCGTAGTGCCAGAAGCTGCGCAGCGGCGCGGGGATCCACGACCACATGCCTCCGCGGCCGTCCGCCCAGTGCCGGCCGTAGCCGTCGTCGCTGAGGAACCAGCCGGTCCAGGTCACCAGGTAGCTCGCCAGCGCGACCGGGACGACGGACAGCAACGACCAGGGGAGGTCGCGGCGGAGCACCGCTCGGTAGGGGCGGCGAGCCCCGGCCAGGCGCCGGGCGCCGACGTCCCAGAGCACGGTCAGCAGCAGGAAGAACGCCAGGAAGTACAGGCCGTTCCACTTGACGGCGGAGGCGAGGCCCAGCAGCGCGCCTGCCGCGAGCCGCCAGGGCCGCGGTCCGGTGCCCGCGCGGGCACCGGTGTCCCGGTCAGGGCCGGCGATGCCGTCGCCGTCTCGGGGGAGGGCCGCGGCGAGCCGGGCCCGCGCGTGGTCGCGGTCGATCAGCAGGCAGCCGAACGCCGCGAGGACGAAGAACATGACGACCACGTCGAGCAGGGCGACACGGCTCAGCACGAAGTGCAGCCCGTCGACCGCCATCAGCCCGCCGGCCAGGCAGCCCAGCGCCGTGGAGCGGAACAGGCGGCGGCCTATGCGGCACAGCATCAGCACCGACAGCGTGCCGAGCACCGCCGCCATGAAGCGCCAGCCGAGCGGGTTCAGGCCGAACATCCACTCGCCGAGCGCGATGACCCACTTGCCCATCGGCGGGTGGGCCATGAACTGGCCGGTCGCGTCGAGGGGGATGGTCTGGGGGTCTCCCAGGATCTGCGGGTCCGAGACCTTGCGGTCCCCCCAGCCGCCCTCGTAGCCGAGCTGGAGCAGGGACCAGGCGTCCTTGGCGTAGAAGGTCTCGTCGAACACGATGGCGTGCGGGCTGCCGAGGCTCACGAAGCGCAGCACGCCGGCGAAGACGGCGACCAGGACGGGACCGAGCCAGCCCATGGCCCGTGCGGCGCGGTACGCCCGTGCCGGCCCGAGACCCAGGGCCTGCCAGGCGCGGGTGCCCGGTTCGGGAAAGGGCGGGACCAGCCGCTCGCGGGCGTCGGTGCGGGGGCGCGGGCGGTGGCCGAACCGGCGCAGTCGCAGCGGCCAGTCGGCGGCGGTCGCCTCCCGGGGGGCGCCGGCGTCGTCGGTGTGGTCCGGCGTAGCGGTGTCCGTCGTCACCCGCACATCCTAGGGAGGTTGTCGGATCGTCATACCGGCCCCTGGGGGGAACCAGTTCAGGCACCGCTCCCGTGTGACCCGTCAGGCGCCGTTCGTCGCCGCCCCGGGACGGTGGGGTCGTACGGACCTGCGCTGCCGGCGCCGGCGGTGAGCCTCCGCGGCCGCACCCCGCGGTGGCCCCTGGACCGCCTCGCCGGGCAGCGCCGCGCCGTCGCGGCGGACCGCGCGGCCCGGGACACCGCGCGCCCGTCGGCGCGAGGAGCCCGGGCGCGTGGAGCCTGGTGGTCCCGGGGCGGTCGCCCGTCCGACACGTCACTTCCGCCCCACCGGTGGTCACGGATGTCCCGGGCCCGTCCGAGGCGGCGACGCGGGCGGATCACGCGACCGTCGCGGTAACGGCGGGTGACGGAAAGGAGAAGCGCGCCCGCCGGGCGCTCACACGTCTAGGCTGGTGCTGCGCGTTCAAGCGCCCCGACACCGCTGTATTGGAGACCCCGCCATGGCCGCTGACCGCCTCGACCTGCCGCCCGTGAGGCTGCTGCCCGAGGAGGAGCTGGCGCGGTTCGCACTCGCCGTACCGCTCCTCGACCGCGCGGTACGTCTGGCGCGCTGGTGCGCGCCGCACGTCACTGTGGACGCGATGGGGGAGCTGACCGAGGAGGACGTGCTCCGCGCCGTCCGTGAGCTGGGCCTGGAGGGGCAGCCGGACGGTCCGGCGGACGCGGCTCAGGCCTGGGGTGTGGCCGTCGACGCCGGACTCGTCGACCTCGACATCGAGGACGCCCCGGACGAGGACGCCCCGGACGAGGACGACAGCGACGGGGGCGACCCCGGGACCGTGGCCCTGGACGAGCCGGCGGGACGCGCCGTGCCCGGCGAGGCGCTGCGGCGACTGGACGCGGGCGGGTCGCGCGAGGTGCTGGAGGTGTGGCTGGCCGCACTGGACACGGCGCTGGCCGAGGCCGCGACCCCCGACCTCGACGGCCTGGTGGAGGAGCTGGGCCCGGACGGCGAGCTGGACCTGGACACCCTGGACTGGGACCTGGAGGAGGAGGCCGGGTTCCTCGACGGCGCGCTCGCCAACCTCTACCTCTTCACCGCCGTGGAGGACTCCGGCGGCGACACCGGGGACGCCGTGCCGCTGCCGGTCCTGGCCGCGTCCCTCGTCATCCCCGAGGACGTGGAGGAGCCGAACGACGCCCTGCTGGAGGACGTCACCGAGGCGATGATGCGCCTCGACGAGCACTTCCGGCTGCTCACGGCCACCGGGCTGCTGGAGTACCAGCCCCTGGACGACGCCCTGATCGAGGAGGTCGAGTCGGAGGAGGCGGGCCCTGCCGAGGGCGCGGCGGACTTCGGGGAGGAGCCCGGGCTCGAGGAGGTCTCCCGCTACGGCATGGTGCGGCTGACCCCGCTCGGCGTGTACGGCGTGCGATCCCGGATGGTGGACGCCGGTATGGACGCCCCGGTCGTCGGCGATCTCGCCGGGGAGCCCGCAGCCGTCCTCCTGGAGGCACTGTTCCGTTACCCGTACCCGATCGCCCGCCGGGAGGCCGACGTCTGGCTCGGCAACCGCAAGCCGTACGACGCGGCGCGCGAGCTGCTGGAGGCGGCGCGCGGCGAGGACCGCAGCGCACCCGGCCGCAGGCTGGTGGCCCAGCAGGCGCTGAGCCTGCTCGGCGACGAGGCGGAACCGGCCCTGCGCGAGGTCCTGACGGATCGTCAACTCGGCGGACTGGCACGGGTCTGGCTGACCGAACGCGAGGCGGCCGACGTCCCGGCCCCCGACGAGGAAATGATCTTCTGGCTCACCGTGGACACCATCGCCGCCCAGCTGGACGCCGATGACGACCCCGAGCTGCTGCGTGAGCTGGTCACCGACCTCGTCGCCCGGCATGACGGGTTCTTCGCCACCGCCTGGAGGGTGGACCACCCGGCGACCGCCGACGTCCTGGAGGCCATGGGCCGCATCCACCCCGACAAGCGGCTGGCCAAGGAGGCGCGCAAGGCCGCCTTCAAGGCCCGTTCGGCGGGGCCCGCGGCGTCCTCGTCCTGAACCGCCGACGGGGCGGCGGGACGGGCGCGACGGGAGGCGGCGCGGACGGAGGCGGCGCGGGCGCGAACGCCTCAAGGAATGGGCGGCCGATCGTCCCGTCCCATTCAACTCCTGTTCGCCCTGGGGCGGGAGCGTGACCGCGAAAGAGCAGTCACCCCTGCCCTCAGGAGACAACGATGCCTCTCAGCCGCAGAGACTTCGCCAAGCGCACGGCGATCACCGGTGCCGGTGTCGCACTGGCCGGAACCGTCGACGTCCTCGCCACCGCACCCGGGGCCCTCGCCGCCGAGGCCCCGGCGACCGCCGAGCAGGCGGGCGCGTCGCGGCACCACGGCGGGCTGGGCTACGGCGAGCTGGTCCCGGACCCCAAGGGCATTCTGGCCCTGCCCAAGGGCTTCTCGTACCGCGTCATCACCCGGACCGGCGTCACCAGGCTGGAGTCCGGCGAGTGGACCCCCTCCAACCACGACGGCACCGCCACCTTCGAGGGCCTGCGCGGGGCCACGCTGATCGCCAACAACCACGAGCTGGCCGGCGCGCGCGCCGACTGGCCGTACCCGGTCCCGCTGACCGAGGGCCTGGTCTACGACTCCGGCGCGGCCGGCGGTGTGACCGTCGTCGAGGTCGCCGAGCACGGCGGGCACGTCGCGGAGTGGGTCGGCGTGGCCGGCACCGCCACCAACTGCGCCGGCGGCAGCACCCCTTGGGGTACCTGGCTGACCTGTGAGGAGACCGAGGACAAGGCCGGCAAGAACGGCTTCCTGAAGGACCACGGCTACGTCTTCGAGGTCGACCCCTACGACCGCAGGGCCAACCGCGACCCCAAGCCGATCAAGGCCCTGGGCCGCTACGCGCACGAGGCCGTCGTCGTCGACCCCAAGCGCGGCCAGCTCTACCTCACCGAGGACGCCTCCAACCCCAACGGCCTGTTCTTCCGCTGGACCCCGCCGGCCGGATTCCACCACGGCCGGGGCAAGCTGCGCGCCCTGCCCGACGACGCGGGTGTGCTGCAGGCCTTCAAGTGCTTCGACTCGGGCGGCAGGTTCGTGGACGACCTGTCCCGCGCCACCACGATCGGCACCGTCTACGGCGTGGACTGGGTGGACGTCCCGGACCGCGACGCCAGGACGACCTCCGTGCGCAAGCAGTTCGCGGACGGCGAGGTGACCCGGGCCCGCAAGCTGGAGGGCATGTGGTGGGGCGACGGCGGGGTGTACGTCGTCTCCTCCTACGCCCGCGAGGAGAGCCCTGGCGCCGCGCACGACGGCGCCGTGTGGTTCTACGAGCCCAAGCGCCGCACCCTGACCCTCAAGGTCCTCCTGGGCGTCAACCCCGACCCGTCGGCCGACGGGGCCTTCGACGGCCCGGACAACATCACCGTCTCGCCCTACGGCGGCCTGGTCATCGCCGAGGACGGCGAGGGCGTGCAGCACCTGTTCGGCGCGCTCGGCGACGGCCGCACCTACCCGATCGCCCGCAACGAGCTGAACATCGGCACCGAGGAGGAGCCGGAGTACAGCGAGTTCACCGGGGTGACCTTCTCGCCCGACGGCAGGACGCTGTTCGCCAACATCCAGGAGCCCGGCATCATGCTGGCCATCACCGGCCCGTGGCGCCGCCAGGGCCGCGGCGGAGCCTGCTGAGCCCCGACCACCCGGACCGCGCCCGGTGGCCCCTCCCGCGCCTTGCGCACGGGCCACCGGGCGCGGTCGTGTCGCTCAGAGCGCCTGCGCGGCGGGCTTGACCATGCCCTTGACGGTCCGTGAGTCGACGAAGTCGCCCATCGCCGTCATCTCCCACTCGCCGGAGAACTGGCGGATGAACTTCGCCATCATCACGCCCGTGCGGGGTTCGGCGCCGGTGAGGTCGAAGCGCACCAGTTCCTCGCCCGTCGTGCCGTCCATCAGCCTGCAGTAGGCCTTGGCGACCTGGTTGAACTTCTGGCCGGAGAAGGAGTTCACCGTGAAGACCAGGCCGGTGACCTCGGGCGGCAGCCCGCCGAGGTGGACGGTGATGACCTCGTCGTCGCCCGCGCCCTCGCCGGTGAGGTTGTCGCCGGAGTGCTGGATCGCGCCGTTCAGGATCGTGAGCCGGCCGAAGTAGCAGGACTCGATGTGGTTGCGCTGCGGCCCGTACGCGATGACCGAGGCGTCCAGGTCGATGTCCTTGCCGCGGTAGGCGGGCTCCCAGCCGAGGCCCATGCGGACCGAGGCCATCAGCGGCTTGCCGCCCTTGACCAGGGAGACCGTCTGGTTCTTCTGCAGATTGACCCGGCCCTTGTCCAGGTTGATCTTGCCCGTGCCGGCCGGCGGGGCAGGCGCGGCCGGGGGCGCCGGGGGTGCCGGGGGAGCGGGAGGCGGTGTCATGGCGGCGGGCGGCGGGGATGCCATGGGCGGTGCCATGGGCGGCACCTGCGGCGCGGCGGCCGCGGGCTCGTCGACGGAGACGCCGAAGTCGGTGGCGATGCCCGCCAGCCCGTTCGCGTACCCCTGACCGACCGCGCGGGCCTTCCAGGCGCCCGCGCGGCGGTAGATCTCGACGACGACGAGCGCGGTCTCGCTGCTCAGCGCGGGCGGGGTGAACGTCGCGAGAACGGCGCCGCTGTCCGCGTCCCGCACGGTCGCCGTGGGCTCGGTGCCGGCGAAGGTGGCCCCGGGCGCGTCGGGACTGGCCGTCACGACGATCTTCTCGATGTCGGAGGGCACGGCCGCCGTGTCGACCGTGATCGCGTCGGGGGCGGCGCCGCCACCGGACCGGTAGGTCACACCCGGCCCCGCAGGCTGGTTGTAGAAGACGAAGTCGTCGTCGGAGCGCACCTTGCCGTCGGCGGCGATCAGGAGGCCCGACACATCCAGCCGCACGGGCGCGGATACCTCCACGGCCACGCGCGCCGCGGGGAGCGGGATGTTCGAGCCTGGTGTCATTGCGGTCATGTTCGGCTTAACGAGCGTTCCGGGTTTACGGTTCCATTACCGAACGCGCTTTTCCCGTGCCGCGTGGCACCTGTGCCGGCCCCCGCGGACGGCGGCGGCGCGGACCGCGGTGACCCGGCCCGTGAGCGCCGGCTGCGGGCCGGGAGCGGGAGCGGGGTCAGTGGGGCCAGATGGGCGGGTGCGTGGTGAAGTGCCCGCCGAGGTGGACGTGGTCGGGGTTCGCCGGGTCGAGTTCGCCCTGCTCGGCGACGAGCCCGGCCGCGAAGGGCTCGGAATCGTCCTGCGGCTCGTAGCCCAGCGCCCGCGCGGAGGACAGGTCCCACCACAGCCGCGTGTTGGCGGAGCTGCCGTAGACCACGGTGTGCCCGACGCCCTCGGCGGTGAGGGCCGCGTGCAGCAGGCGCGCGCAGTCCCCGGGGCTCAGCCAGAGGGAGAGCATGCGCACCGACGTGGGCTCGGGGAAGCAGGAGCCGATGCGGATCGACACCGTCTCCAGGCCGTGCAGGTCCCAGTAGAGCTGGGCGAGGTCCTCACCGAAGCCCTTGGACAGGCCGTAGAAGGTGTCGGGGCGACGCGGGGTGTCGATCGGGATGAGCGGGTCGCCGCCGACCGGACGCGGGGTGAAGCCGACCGCGTGGTTGCTGGAGGCGAGGACGATCCTCGGCACGCCCTCCTCGCGGGCGGCCTCATAGAGGTGGTAAGAGCCCTCGATGTTGGCGCGCAGGATCTTCTCGAAGGAGGCTTCCACGGAGATGCCGGCGAGGTGGATGATCGCTTCGACACCGCGCACGGCCTCGCGCAGGGCGGCGCGGTCCGCCAGGTCCGCGGTGACCGCGTCGGGAGCGCCCTCGACGGGGAGCATGTCGAGGAGGCGCAGCTCGTAGCCGTACGCCGGCAGCAGCTCGCGCATCAGCGTGCCCACGCCGCCCGCGGCGCCGGTGAGCAGGACGGTGCGGGGAGCGGGCATGCGCTGGCCTCCTCGGAAGAGACGTCCATGTGCATGGACATCATTCATATTCATAGACACGCTAGGGAGTGCCTGCGGAAGCGTCAAGCTCCCTCCCCTTGCGGTGTCTTCCTTGACCGTGCCTAATGCGCTGCCTTAGCGTGAGCGCGTTCATGCATATAGACATCGATCAGAAGAGCGCACAGGCGCCCGTCTCCAGGGAGAACCCGATGACCGATGCGGCCTCACTCTCCGCGCGCCTCGACGGCCTGCTGTTCTTCCCCGTGACGCCCTTCGGCCCGGACGGTTCCCTCGACCTGGACGTGTTCCGCACACACGTGCGCCGCGGTGTCGAGGCAGGAGCCGGGGCGGTCTTCGCCTGCTGCGGCACCGGCGAGTTCCACGCGCTGACGCCCGAGGAGTACCGCGCCTGCGTCGCCGCCGCCGTCGAGGAGACCGCGGGCCGGGTCCCGGTCGTCGCCGGCGCCGGATACGGCACCGCACTGGCTCTGCGCTTCGCGCGCCTCGCCGAGGAGGCGGGCGCCGACGGGCTGCTCGCCATGCCCCCCTACCTCGTCGTCGCCGACCAGGCGGGACTGCTGCGGCACTACGCGGCGCTCGTCGAGGGCACCTCGCTCGACGTCATCGTCTACCAGCGCGACAACGCCGTCCTCACCCCCGAGACCGTCGCCCGGCTCGCCCGCGTCCCGCGCGTCATCGGCCTCAAGGACGGCGTCGGCGACCTCGACCTGATGCAGCGCATAATCAGCGCCGTCCGCAGCACCGTCCCCGACCGCGACTTCCGCTACTTCAACGGCCTCCCGACCGCCGAGCTCACCGGCCTCGCCTACCGCGGCATCGGGGTCCACCTGTACTCCTCCGCCGTCTTCTGCTTCGCGCCCGAGATCGCCCTCGCCTTCCACCGCGCCCTGACCGGCGGCGACGACGCCGTCGTCAACGCCCTTCTCGACGGCTTCTACCGGCCCTTGGTGGAACTGCGCCGGCAGGGCCGCGGTTACGCCGTCTCCCTGGTCAAGGCCGGGGTCCGGCTGCGCGGGCTCGACGTCGGAGAGGTGCGCCCGCCGCTGTCCGAGCCCTCCCCCGCGCACATCAAGGAACTCGCCGAGCTCATCGACCGCGGCCTCGCCCTGGTCGGTGAGGACTGAGACCGGCACCGCCGTACGGTGGTGCCCGCGTCAACCCACACACCCAGGAGCCGCCTTGAGAGCCTCCACCTTCGTCTACCCCTGGGACGTCGTCGGCGACCCGCGGGCGGCGGAGCGCATAGCGAGCCTCGGAGTCCACCAGGTCAGCCTTGCCTCCGCCTACCACTCCACGCGGGCGCTGACCCCCCGCCACCCCGGGCACCGGGTCGTCACGGCCCGCCACGCGGCCGTGCTCTACCCGCCCGACGAGCGCCGCTGGGCAGGACGCGCCCTGCGCCCGTACACCCAGGACTGGGCGGGCGCCGAGGACGCTTACGGCGAGGCCGCCCGCGCCCTGCGCGCGGCGGGACTGGCCGTGCACTCCTGGGTCGTGCTGGCCCACAACTCCCGCCTCGGGGACGAACACCCACGGGTGAGCGTGCGCAACGCCTACGGCGACCGCTACCCCTGGGCGCCGTGCATCGCGCAGCCGGACGTGCGCGACTACGTCGTCGACCTGGCCGCGGAGGCCGCGGTGCGGCCGGGGACCGGGACGGGCGGCACGGAACTGGAATCGTGCGGCTGGTACGGCTTCCCGCACCTGCACGCCCACGACAAGACGGGCGGGGTGCCGCTGACCGGGGCCGCGCAGTACCTGATGTCCCTGTGCTTCTGCCCCGCGTGCGAGGCGGGTTACCGCGGGCTGGGCGCCGACCCGGCCGAGCTGCGGGCGGCCGTGCGCGGGGCCCTCGCGCCGGTGTGGGCTGGGGAGTGGACGCCGGGAGACGACGAATGGGCCGACGTCGAGGCGCTGCTCGGGGCGGACCGCGCGCGGCTGACCATGACGTGGCGGGGTTCCGTCGCGCGGGATGTGCAGCGGGCCGCGGTGGAGGCCGTACGGGCGGCCGCGGCACCGGGGTTCCAGGTGCTGCTGCACGCCGACCCGCACGCGCACCGCTGCGGGGCCAACGCCGGCGTCGACCCGGGGCACGTCCTCGGCCACGCCGACGGACTCGTGCTCCCAGGCGCGGACCTGGTCGCCGCCTGCGTGCCGCACGCGCGACCCGGGACGGTGCTGGCGGCCAACGTCCCCGTGGTCGCCGGGATGGGCGGCAGCCCCGGCACGCTCGCCGCGGACGCGGCCCGGGCGCGGGCCGCGGGGGCGACGGAGCTGCGCCTCTACCACGCGGGACTTGCGTCCGCGGAGGACCTTGCGGCCGTCCGGGCGTTCCTGACGGGGGCGGGGTGAGGCGTGCGCATTGCGCGCGGGCGGGCCGGCGCCGCGTGCCGCGTGTTCGCGCCGGGGCACGAAGGGCGGCGCCGACCGCGGCGGTGCGGCGTGGCAGACTGCCCGGCATCGTCAACTGGTTCGCCGGGGGGGAACATGCCCGCTTTCAGGGCCGTCCTGCTGGACTGGGTGGGGACGCTCATCGTCCCCAGATGGGGTCCTGACCACGCCGGTCCCAAGGGCGGGCCGTGGATCGAGGGCGCGTTGCGGCGTCTCGCCCGGGAGGTCGCGCCGCCAGAGGTACGACGGCTCAGCGCGGCTCTTGACGCGGCCGTCAGGGAACCCGAGGTCGCGCGGGCTATGAGCGGCGCGGACGTGTCCGTCGCGTCCTATCGTGCCGGTTTCCGGCGCTGGACCTCGGCCGCAGGCATCGATGAGGCGCTGGCCGACGCCCTGTACGCCGAACTGGCCCACCCGGACGTGGCCCTCTTCGCCGCGGACGTGGAGCGGACGCTCGCGACGCTGAAAGCCGCCGGCCTGCTGGTGGCCGTGGTCAGCGACATCCACTTCGACATCCGCCCCTGGTTCGCGGCGGCGGGCCTGGACGGCCATGTCGACCGGTTCGTGCTGTCCTTCGAGCACGGCGTCTGCAAGCCCGACCCCGCCGTCTTCCGGCTCGCGTTGCGCGAACTGGGGGTGGGCCCCGATGAAGCGCTGATGGTCGGGGACCGCTCCGGTCACGACGGCGCGGCGGTGGAGGCGGGCCTTGCGACACTCCTGCTCCCGCCCCTTGCCGCGGCGGGCGAGGAACGCCTGCACCGCGTGCTCGCGTGCTGCGGACTGCGCCAGCCCGTGCGGCCCTGACCGCGCCACCGCACCGCGTCCGGCACCCGTCAGGCCGCGGCGCCGCCCCTATACGCGCGCGGAGAGCTCCCCGTCACCTCCTTGAAGGCCGTGCTGAGCGCGCTCTCCGAGCCGTAGCCGACCGCGTGGGCGATGACGGCCAGGGTCTCGGTACCCGTGCGCAGGCGCTGCGCGGCGAGCTCGATGCGCCACCGCCTGAGGTAGTCCAGCGGCGGGCAGCCCACGGTCCGCTTGAACCGCGCGGCGAGCGTGGAGCGCGACACCCCGCTGGCCCCGGCGAGTTCGGCGACCGTCCAGGGGTGCGCCGGCGCGCTGTGCAGCGCTGCCAGCGCGGGTGCCACCACGGGGTCGGCAAGGCCCGCCGGCCAGCCCGCGCCTTGCGGCTCGGCCGCCAGGTGCAGACGCAGCACATGGACCAGCATGACGACGGCCAGGTGCTCCGCCACCAAGGTGGCGGCGAAGGGCCGTCGCAGCAGTTCCTGCCCGATCTGCTCCAGTGCCCAGCGCACGGTCTCGGCGTGCTCGGTCGCCGCGGGCACATGGATGACCGGCGGCAACGCGTCCAGCAGAAGGCTCCGCGCGCGGTCGCCGAAGGAGAAGCGGCCGCCGACGAGCAGCACCTCGTCGCCCCGGCCGACCTTGGCGAAGCCGCCCTCCGCCGCGGCGAACACCGGTTCCGCGTCGACCGGCGCCACGCCGGGGGCGCTGCGCAGCACGAACGGACGGGCCTGCGTGAGCAGGAAGCAGTCGCCCGCGGCCAGTTCCACCGGACGGGGAGTCCCCTCGACCTCCAGGAGGCACCCGCCCCGCCGGACCGCGTTGAACTTCACCCCGGTCGGCGCCCCGAAGCGCACGGCCCACTCGCCGCCCGCCACGAGGCCCGTCGACAGGTGGGCCCTGGTCTCCAGCAGGGCCAGGACGTCCTCGAGCGGATCCATGCGTGCCTCCCGAAGACCCTGGACGATGAATCAAGTTTTCCGGACT
Source organism: Actinacidiphila sp. bgisy167 (assembly GCF_965342175.1). Taxonomy (GTDB): domain Bacteria; phylum Actinomycetota; class Actinomycetes; order Streptomycetales; family Streptomycetaceae; genus Actinacidiphila. The sequence continues at coordinate 69,544 of NZ_CBDRBL010000022.1, read as the reverse complement.
CTTCATTATGGAGGATGCGCGCTGCTGTCCCTAGCCTGACGTGAGTACCTGTTCTTCCCTTCCCTTCGAGGTCTCCTGTGCTCGACCACCACCTTCTGCAGACACCTTTCTCCTTCCACGCCACGGCCTTGGAGGTCGTCGAGGGAGTCGACCTCACCGGCCGGCGTGCCCTCGTGACCGGCGGCGCGTCCGGCATCGGACTGGAGACGGTCCGGGCCCTGGCCGAGGCCGGCGCGCACGTCACCGTCGCCACACGCGACCCCGCCGCCGCTGCGCCCGCACTGCACGGGCTCGCCGCCACGGCCGCCGGCGCCGACCGGGTCGACGTACGCCCCCTCGACCTGGCCGACCTCGCCTCCGTCGCGCACTTCGCGCGCGAATGGAGCGGCCCCCTCGACATCCTCGTGGCCAACGCCGGGGTCATGGCCCTCCCCGACCGCCAGGTCACCGAGCAGGGATGGGAGCTGCAACTGGCCGTCAACCACCTCGGGCACTTCGCCCTCGCCACGGCGCTCCACCCCGAACTGCGGGCGGCGGGGTCGGCACGCCTGGTGATCGTCAGCTCCGGCGCGCACAAGGACGCCGCCTTCGACTTCGGCGACCCGCACTTCGAGCGGCGCCCCTACGACCCGTGGACGGCCTACGGGCAGTCCAAGACCGCCGACGTCCTGTTCGCCGTCGGCGCCCGCCGGTGGGCCGCCGACGGCATCACCGCCAACGCGCTCAACCCCGGGTGGATCCTCAGCACCAACCTCAAGCGCCACATCGACGCCGCCACCATGCGGGCGATGGGGGTGACGGACGACCACGGCGAGATCGTGCCGCAGCCGTACCACAAGACCGTCGAGCAGGGCGCCGCCACATCGGTGCTGCTCGCGGCCTCACCGCTGCTGGACGGGGTGACCGGGCGCTACTTCGAGGACAACCAGGAGGCGCCCGTCGTCGGCGGCGACGAGGAGTACCCCGGCGGCGTCGCGCCCCACGCCGTGGACCCGATCGCGGCGGACCGCCTCTGGGACCGAGCCGAGTGCGCCCTGCGCAGGTGACCGCCGGCGGGCGCGGGCCCTTCGCGTCCCACCGCGAGGCCGCCCGTCCTCGGGGTGCGCACGGGTGCGAGGCCCGGGAGGGCCGCCCGCGGCCCGATCACGCCGCCTGGGCGCCCTCGGCGGCCGCCCGGGCCGCGCGGCCCTCGTGCCAGAGGGCCGCGCCCGTCACCAGCGCGCCCACCCCCTCCCACGCGCCGACGCCGAGAAAGCCGGACGGCGCCCGGCCGAACACCACGGCGCCGGTGAAGACGGTGCAGGTCAGCAGCCGGAACGGGACCGTCCAGCGGAAGAAGGCGCGCCAGTCGGCGAGGGCCGCCAGGACGTAGTAGACGCCCATGTTGAGCGCCGCCATCGAGGAAGCGGTGAGGAACACCAGGGTGTAGTCGCCGGCCGCGCGCTGGTCCGGCTGCTGGAAGCCGAGCAGGGACAGCTGTACGGCGGGCGAGACGATCCCGACGATGCCGAGCGCGGCGGCGAGCAGGCCGAAGACGGCCATGGTCCAGCCGGAAAGGGAGCGGGGGAGACGCACCGGTCCTCCAAGTCGGGGGGCGGCGGCTTCGACGCCCCAACTACCATGATCCTAGGGGATGTTCATGGAGAAGTGCGCTGTAGCAGCTCCGTAGGGAGGATCACTGCGGACGGCTCGTCGACCGCGATGCGGGCGAGCGGCGGCCGCACCATCCGGTGCGCGCCGCCCCCTTCGTCCGCCGCCATGCGGGCGACCCGGGCGCCCTGCCCCAGCGGCTCCCCGCGGGCGACGGACGGGACGCCCGTCTCCTCCAGTCGCCCGGCGACCGGGTTGCCCGAGCGGCTGGACGCCGGCAGCACCCTCGCGACGTGCCCGGCGGTGTTGTAGCGGGTGGTCCGCCCCGCTCGGGATCGTCGCCCGCGATCATCGGCAGCAGCGGTGTGTCGAGCGCGGCCGGCGCGTGGACGCAGCCGCTGAGCGGCACGCTGACGTTCGGGTCCTCGGAGAAGCGCTCTTGCCGCAGGCCGAGGCGAAGGCGCCCCTGGACGTGCCGGGCGCCGAACTGCTCACCGGCGGGCGGGTGGTCGGCCGGTCGGTGCGTCCGCGGGCCCTTTCCGCGTGCTCCATGAGGAGTCGTGACGGGGGAGGTCACAAGCAGCGCGTCGCCAGCGTGAGGCGGTCGCGCGCGTCGAAGAGGGCGTCCTTGATCAGCTGTTCGTGGCCCGGGGTCAGCCGGGCCACCGGCACCGAGCAGCTGATCGCGTCACGGGCGGGGGTGCGGTAGGGCACGGCCACGCCGAAGCAGCGCAGGCCGAGCGTGTTCTCCTCGCGGTCCACGGCGTAGCCCTGCTCGCGGATCTGGTGCAGCTCGGCGATCAGCTTCTCGCGGTCGGTGTGGGTGTGCTCGGTGAGCGGCTCCAGCGTCTCCGCCAGCAGCCCCCGGACCTGCTCGTCGGTGTACGTGGCGAGCAGCGCCTTGCCGAGCGAGGTGGAGTGGGCCGGCAGCCGGCGTCCGACCCGGGTGAACGGCCGCAGGTAATGCGACGACTGGCGGGTCGCCAGGTACACCACGCTGGTGCCGTCGAGGCGGGCCAGGTGGATGGTCTCGCTGGTGTCGTCCGAGAGCCGGTCCAGGGTCGGGCGGGCCGCGGCGACCACCTCGTCGCCGTCGATGTAGGAGGTGCCGACCAGCAGCGCGCGCACGCCGATGCCGTAGCGCGTGCCAGTGGCGTCGGTCTCGATCCAGCCCAGGTCCACGAGCGTGCGCAGCAGCATGTACAGGCTGGACTTGGGGTAGCCGACGGCCTCCTGGACCGCGGCCAGGCTGTGCATGCCGGGCCGGCCGGCGAAGTACTCCAGCAACTCCACCGTCCGCACCGCGGATTTGACCTGCGCCCCGCCCTCACCTGCAGCCATCTGGAGTGGACCCCTCTTGTTCGGCCGGGATCCGCACAAGTAGGCTCCCGAACGCATTCACAATTGTGGATGCTGTTCAGCATATCGAACGGAAGGCCTGGAGGTACCGCGGTGGCCGTACCAGTGTGGAGCGTCGATCCCCGGACAGGGAAGCAGCGGGAGCAGGTCGCCGTCGAAGCCACCGCCGAGGAGGTCGACGCCGCGGTGCGCGCCGCCGCCGCGGCCTCCCCGGCACTGGCCGACCGCGCGGTGCGGGCCCGGCTGCTGCGCACCGCCGCCGACTTCCTCGAGGAGGCCGGCCCCCGCATCCTGGAGGCCGCCGACGCGGAGACCGCCCTCGGGCCGGCCCGCCTCACCGGCGAACTCGGCCGCACCACCTATCAGTTGCGGGCCTTCGCCGAGATCGTCGAGGAGGGCGCCTTCCTCGACGTCATCATCGACCACGCCGACGCCGCCCTCGTCCCGCCCCGGCCCGACCTGCGGCGCTACAAGATCCCGCTCGGGGTCGTGGCCGTGTACGCCGCCAGCAACTTCCCGCTCGCCTTCTCCGTGCCGGGTGGCGACACCGCCAGCGCGCTCGCCGCGGGCTGCCCCGTCGTCGTCAAGGCCCACCCCGACCACCCGGCGACGAGCGAGCTGTGCGCGGACGCGCTGCGCCGCGCGGCCGTCGCGGTCGGGCTGCCCGCGGACGTCGTCTCGGTGGTGCACGGGTTCCAGGCCGGCATCGACCTCATCAAGCACCCGCTGGTCTCCGCCGCCGGCTTCACCGGTTCCGTGCGGGGCGGGCGCGCCCTCTTCGACGCCGCCGCGGCGCGACCGGCGCCCATCCCGTTCCACGGCGAACTCGGCAGTCTCAACCCGGTCGTCATCACCCGGGCCGCGGCCGAGGAGCGCGCCGAGCAGATCGGCTCGGGGCTCGCCGCATCCATGACGCTCGGCGTCGGCCAGTTCTGCGTCAAGCCCGGCCTTGTGCTGGCCCCGGCGGGGGAGGCGGGCGACCGCCTCCTGAAGTCCCTGGCGGCCGCGGTGGGCGACGTCGCCCCCGGCACACTCCTCGACGCCCGCATGCGGGACAACTTCATCGCGGGCGTGCGCGAACTGACCGAGCTGGCTGGGGTGGAGGCGCCGGTCGAGCCCGGCGACGGGGGTGAGCGCCTCGTGCGGGCCGGCTTCGTCTCCGTCGACGCGGCCCGGCTCGCCGCCGGCGGTGCGTACGACGCGCTGCTGGAGGAGCACTTCGGGCCGGTCACGGTCGTCGCGCGCTACGGCAGTGAGGAGGAGGCCGAGGCGGTACTCGGGCGGCTGCCCGGGAACCTCACGGCGACGGCGCACATGAGCGAGGCCGAGGCGTCCGGCGGCGACGGGGGCGCGGAGGCCGGGGGCTCCGGCGCGGAACTGCTGCGCCGGCTCACGCCGCTGGCGGGGCGTGTCGTGGTGAACGGCTGGCCCACGGGAGTCGCGGTGGCCCCGGCGATGCACCACGGCGGGCCGTACCCGGCGACGACCTCGACGTCCACGTCGGTCGGCGGGACGGCGATCGAGCGGTGGCTGCGGCCCGTCGTGTACCAGGACGCGCCGCAGGCGCTGCTGCCGGCGGAGCTGCGGGACGGGAACCCGTCAGGGGTGCCGCGCCGCGTCGACGGGCGCCGCGAGGGCTGACCTCGGCTGGGCCGCCGTGCCGCGCGGACAGGCGTGTCACGGCGGCCGCTGCCGGGGTGCTGTCGGCGCCCGTGCCGGTCGCCGCGCGCGGGGCGTTCGCGCCGGGCGGCGGGGGCGCGTGCCCCCGCCTTCTCCTCAGGTCTTCGCGCTGGGCACCCGGCGGCTTCCCCACCCTCGGTCCCGAGCGCGACCGCCACCGGCCGTCCGGGGCCCGGCGCTTCCAGGCGCCCGGCGCGGAGGAGCGCGACGGCGGCATCGCGATCGCGGTAGCCGTCCGGACAGCCCTGGACCGCCAGGCGGTCCAGGGCGGCGGAGCGGTGGAGTCAGCCCTGCCAGGCGGCCTCGGCCGCCGCCACGGCCGGGTCGGGGTCCGCCCCCAGGGCGCCGGCCAGGGCGCGCAGGGTGCGGACGACCGCAGCCGGGTCGGCGTCCCGGCCGTAGTGGTTGACCCGGATCATCTCCTTGGCCAGGGCCCCGCCGCCGGCGACCAGCGGAAGCCCCGGCTCCAGCGCCAGGGCGTCGGCGACCAGGGCGTCGGCGGCGATGCCGTCCAGGGTGCGCAGTGTCGTCGCGACCGGCGCGGCGTCCTCGTCCCGGTGCACATAGGGCTCGACGGCGCCGGCCAGCGCCGCGGCGCCGGCCCGGGTCGCCGCCGCGGCGGCGCGGTGCCGGGCGACCACCGCGTCGAGCCCCGACTCCTCGATCCGCTCCAGGCACGCCTCGAGCGCCAGCATCTCCAGCTGCGCGGGCGCGTGCGGCAGGGCCCTGCGCCCGGCGTCGATCCAGCGTTCCTTCCAGTCCAGCAGCGACAGGTACGAGCGGCGCGGCGCCGCCGGGTTGTCCGCCAGCCGCTGCCACGCGCGCTCACTCACCGACACCGCCGACACCCCGGCGGGCCCGCCCATCGCCTTCTGGGCGCCGATCACGCACAGGTCCACGCCCCACGCGTCGACCAGCAGCGGCTCGGCCGCCACCGACGCGACCGCGTCGACCATGAACAGCGCGCCGTGCGCCCGGACGACCTCGCCGATCTCCGCCACCGGGTTGGTGTTGCCGGTGGCCGCCTCCGCGTGCACCAGCGACACGAAGTCGATCTCCGGGTGGTCGGCCAGCGCCCGCTCGACGTCCCGTGCGGTCGCGGCGGCGTGGAAGGGCGCCTCCAGGTCGACCACGGCGGCGCCCGCGTCCCGCAGCCAGTTGCCGAACGTCTGGCCGTACGGCCCGGTCACCACGTTCAGTGCCGTCGAACCCGGCCGCGCGCCGCCGCGGATGCAGCCCTCCAGCGGCAGCAGGGCCTCGCCCTGCGTGATCACGACGTCGTGCTCGGTGCGCAGCAGCGCGGCGACTCGGCGCTCGATCGAGGCGAAGCGCTCGGCGGTCAGCGGGGGCAGGTCGAGCAGGGGGTGGGACACGGTGGCGCTGCTTCCTTCGTCGAGGGGTGTACGGCCCGAGCGTATCCCCAGGCTCGTAGAGTGCAGACATGGCTGATCGCGAGGCTCCGCAAGCGCTGCACGTCAAGGGCCGCATCCTGGCCGGGCCCCAGGACGTGCGGGACGAACTCTGGGTGGTCGGCGGCCGGGTCACCTACGAGCGCCCCGCCGGCCTGCGCGACCTCACCTCCGTCGAGGGCTGGGTCCTGCCCGGACTGGTCGACGCCCACTGCCACGTCGGCCTCGACCAGCACGGCCCGGTCGACCCGGGCACCTCCGAGAAGCAGGCCCTCACCGACCGCGACGCGGGGGCCCTGCTGCTCCGCGACGCCGGCTCGCCCTCCGACACGCGCTGGATCGACGACCGCGAGGACCTCCCGCGGATCATCAGGGCCGGCCGGCACATCGCCCGCACCCGCCGCTACATCCGCGACTACGCCTGGGAGATCGAGCCCGAGGACCTGGTCGCCCATGTCCGCCGGGAGGCCCGGCGCGGCGACGGATGGGTCAAGCTGGTGGGCGACTGGATCGACCGCGAGGCCGGCGACCTCACGGCCTGCTGGCCGCGCGAAGCGCTCGAGGCCGCCATCGCCGCCGCCCACGACGAGGGCGCCCGCGTCACCGCCCACTGCTTCGCCGAGGACTCCCTGCGGGACCTGGTCGAGGCCGGGATCGACTGCGTCGAGCACGCCACCGGGCTCACCGAGGACACCATCCCGCTCTTCGCCGAGCACCAGGTGGCCATCGTCCCCACCCTGGTCAACATCGCGACCTTCCCGGACCTCGCGGACGGCGGCCGGGCCAAGTTCCCGCGCTGGTCCGACCACATGCGCCGGCTGCACGCCCGCCGCTACGACACCGTCCGCGCCGCGTACGAAGCGGGCATCCGGATCTTCGCCGGCACCGACGCCGGCGGCTCCCTCGCGCACGGACTGGTCGCCGGCGAGGTCGCCGAGCTCGTCACGGCCGGCCTGCCCGCTCTCGACGCGCTCTCCGCCGCCACCTGGTCCGCCCGCGAGTGGCTCGGCCGCGAGGGCCTCACCGAGGGGGCTTCCGCGGACCTGGTCGTCTACCCGCAGGACCCGCGCGCCGACGTGCGTGTGCTGGCCGCGCCCCGGCGCATCGTGCTGCGCGGCCGCGTGGTGGGGTGACCCGGCGGACACGGGCCGGTCGCCCGACGAACCGTCACCACCAATGCGCCCGGAATGATGCAGGATCGCCGATTCGGGTGATCCTTTAGGGCAACAGTCGATCTGTCCCGTTCCGTCGTGCTGCGATTGTCGTACCTTCCGACACCGCAACGGGACGGGGAGCACCATGACCAGGCAAGGACCGCAGAAGTACCCGGGGGCCTCACGCAGATACTGGTATCAGGACGACTACGGCGGTGCCGCGATGGAGGTCAACGCCATCGTGCTGCACACGACCGAGGGCCGCAGCGTGCCGACGTACGGGGGCGGGAGCAGCGCGCCCAACCTCACGGCGAAACCGGATTTCGAGGACGAGAAGCTGGTCTGGTACCAGCACTTCGACATCGACATCTCCTCGCGCGCCCTGGTCAACCGTCCCGGCGGGGTGGAGACCAACACTCTCAACGTGTGCCAGGTGGAGCTGGTGGGCACCTGCGACCCCGTCCGGCACGAGAACTGGGGTACGGCCAACCGGCACATCTACTGGCCCAAGGCCCCCCGGTGGGCGCTGCGTGAACTCGCCGAGTTCCTGGCCTGGATGCACACCCAGCACGGCGTGCCGCTCAAGGGGCCGAAGCTCTGGCCGCCCTACCCCCGCTCGTACGGGACGGCGGGCGGCCAGCGGATGACCGGACGGGAGTGGAACGCCTTCCGCGGGATCTGCGGCCACCAGCACGTGCCGGAGAACTGCGTGCACCCGGACACCCCGGTGCTCCGCGCCGACCTGAGCTGGTCCCGTGCCGGCGACCTGTCAGTCGGCGACGAGATCGCGTGCTTCGACGAGGAGGAGACCTCCGGCGTTCAGGGGCGACGGCGGCTCCGCCGCGGGGTGGTGACCCGCAACGACCCGGCGCGCAAGGACGCGTACCGGGTGACCACGGCGCTGGGCGAGGTCGTCGCGACGGCCGACCACCCGTGGCTGGTGCGTCTGCCGCACGGCGACGCGTGGATGACCAGTCGCGAACTCACCCCGTTCAAGCACCGGATCGTCGCCCTCGCCGACGGGCGGGCCGGTGCGGCGGGCGCCTGGGAGGGCGCCGCGGTCGCCGACGCCACGGGAGAGGCGCAGGTGCTCGCGGTCGAGCCCCTGGGGGAACAGCCGATCGCCTCGCTGTCGACCTCGGCGCGCACCTATGTGGCGCGGGGGCTGCTTTGCCACAACTCCCATGGGGATCCCGGCGCGCTCGACTTCGCCAAGCTGCTCGAGTACGCACGAGCGCAGGTGTGACGCGCGGGAACGCGTGTGCCTCAGGTGTCGAATACGGAGGCGAAAACCACCCTTTGGAGTGAACCGGGCCCGGGCGGGCACCGGTTCACTCTCCGTACGTAAATCATTACGGGGTCGAGGTCGCCCGGCGAGCGCGCTGTCCCCTTCAGCGGCGCTGTGGCGACTCCATGACCATTTTGGGGGTTTTCCACTTGTCCAGCTCTCCCTTCAGCATGCCCGCGCGCCGTCCCGCCGCCGCGCTGGGAGCCGCCGTCGCGATGGCGGCTGGCGCCCTCGCGCTGGGGCCCGCGTCCCCGGCCGCCGCGACCGGGGGGACCAACAGCTCGTCCGGCAAGGCCGGTGCGGTCGTCCTGCGCACCGACCTGGATGTCTCGCTGCTCCGCAAGTCCGTCGACGTGCCGCTGACCCTGACGCTCAACGAGGTGCACGCACCGGCGAGCGCCGACGAGACCGCGCTCACCGCCACCCTCGACGGGGTCGACCATGGCAGGCCGTTCAGCGTCCTGCGCGCCGAGGTCGCCACCGCCCGGGCCACCGCCGACCGCCGCAAGGCGGAGGGCTTCGCCAAGCTCGTCAAGGCGCGCGTCAATCTGCCCGGACTGCCGCTCCTCGGGCTCATCAAGGCCGACCTGATCTCCGCGCGCGCCACGTGCGAGGCCGGCCGCAGGCCGGTCGCCGACGTCGAACTGCCCGGCCACGTCGTCGTCCTCGGCAAGCGCGTCGACGTCTCGGCAGGCGGCCCGACCCGGGTGGAGGTGCCCGGCGTGGGCGAGGTCCGCCTCGAACTCGCCGAGAGGACCGTCACCTCGCGCGGCGCCGCCGCCACCGCACTGGAACTGTCGGTGGAGGTGAACCCGCTCAAGCTCGGCGTCGCCGAGGTGAGCGGCACCGTCACCCTCGCCGAGGCCACCTGCGAGACGCCCCGCCGGGGCGGGCACGGCGGTGGCGGTGGCGACCATGGTGGCGGCGACAACGGCGGCAGCAGCGGTGGCGGATCCGGCAGCGGCGGCAGCGGTCAGGAGCCGCAGACGGGCGGCGGGTCCGAGCAGCCCTCGCCGTCCACCGAGCCCTCGGAGTCGCCCGCGCCGTCGGAGTCCGCGCGCGCCGACCAGTCCCCGCAGGCCGCGCCCGCGACCGCAGGCGACCTCGCCGAGACCGGCAGCAGCTCCATGACCCCGTATCTCGCGGGCGGTTCGGTGCTGCTGCTCGCCGCGGGCTTCCTCGCGGTCCGCGCGACCCGTCGCAAGGCGGCGGCCGAGAGCACCCGGGACTGACGAATCCGGGCGACCCCCGGCGGCGGGGTCAGGGGGACGTGGAGGGCGGCCAAGTGTCCGGAGTCGCCCTCCACGTGCTGACCGGTCGTCAGGACGCGCCTGGCGGAGCCGGCCCACGAGAGCGGGCGGCGCCCAGGACGACCGGCGAGGGCACCGATGCCACCGACGCCGCCGACGGCACGACGGCGTGCTCGGGCCTCGACCGGCCGGGCTTACCAGCGCCTACGACAATGCCTACGACAATGCCTACGACAGCGCCTTCGACAGGGCGGTCGCGAAGCGGTCGGTCGTGGCGGGATCCCGGACGGCGAGGCGGAGCCAGTCGGGGGACAGACCGGGGAAGGTGTCGGCGCGACGGACGGCGAAACCGAGGTCCCGCAGGCGGTCGCGGACGCAGGCCGCCTCGGGGAGGCGCAGCAGTACGAAGGGACCCTGTGCGGGGCCCGCGACCTCGATGCCGTCGAACTTGGCGAGCCGGCGCAGCAGGTGGTCGCGGTGGGCGGCGACACGGCGGGCCGCCTCCGCCGCCTCCGCGAGGGCCGCGGGAGCGCAGCAGGCCTCGGCTGCGGCGAGGCCGGGCGTCGAGACCGCCCACAGGGGCTGTGCGCGGCGCAGCGCCGCCACCCGTTCGCGGTCCCCGAGGACATAGCCGACGCGCAGGCCGGCCAGCCCCCAGGTCTTGGTGAGGCTGCGCAGCACCACCAGACCGGGAAGGTCGCGGCGGGCGGCGAGACTCTCGGGTTCACCGGGGACCGCGTCCATGAACGCCTCGTCGACGACGAGGGTGCGGCCCGGCCTGGCCAGGCGGGCGAGGTCCGCCGCGGGATGCAGTACCGAGGTGGGGTTGGTCGGATTGCCGACGACCACCAGATCGGCGTCGTCGGGGACCGCAGCCGGGTCGAGTCGGAAGCCGTCCTCCGCTCGCAGCAGGACGCGGTGGACAGGATGCCCGGCGTCGCGCAGTGCCGCCTCGGGCTCGGTGAACTGCGGGTGCACGACGACCGCGTGCCGGGCCCGGGTGGTGCGGGCCAGCAGGACGAACGCCTCCGCGGCACCCGCCGTGAGCAGCACCTCATCCACCCGGCGGCCATGGCGGGCGGCGACCGCTCGGTGTGCGGCGCGGTCGTCGGGGTAACCGGCCAGTCCGTCGAGGGTGGCGGCGAGGCGTCGCTTGAGCCACGGCGGGGGCGTGCCGGCACGCACGTTGACGGCCAGGTCGGTGAGGCCGACGCCGCCGTCCCGGACCTCGGCGTCGCCATGGTGCCGTAGGTCGTGGTCGTCGGCGTGATCGGCCGGCACCGGGCCTGCGGGCCTGCCGTGATTCTCGCCGCCGGCGGGCGGCGCGTGCCGTACCTCGACCTCAAGACGGGCGCCCGCCCAGTCCTCCACCAGCCGCGAGGTCTGCTCCTCGGCCCCTGCGTCCGCGGGGAAGCAGGTGAGCACGACGATCCGGCGGCCGCCGAGCCGCGCGCAGCGTTCCAGGCCCGCAGGCACGTCCGGCGCCGCCGTCGTCAGGAAGGCCGCCTCCACGCCCGCGTAGCCGCCGCCCTCCCACAGCAGCCGTGCGATACGGGCCACTTCGGCGTTGTCCGCGGCCTCGGGCGAGCCGGCGCCGACCAGCAGCACCATGGTCGCCGCCCGGTCGGCCGGTGTGCCGGGGCCGCCGCCCAGCGCGGCGTCGACGCGCCGCTCGAGTGCGTCCGGGGGCGGGAGTGGGGGTCTCAGCATGGTGCCGTCTCCTGCGTCGTGCCGTCCATGCCGTGTGCGCCGCGTACGCCGGGTTCGGGCGTGCGGTGCCGCGCCACCGCCGCCGTCGCCCGCGCCGCGCCATCCCCGGGCCCGGACGTCCGCTTCGGCACCAGCAGTTCGCCGCCGTCCGTCGCGGCCAGCGCCGCCGCCTCCGCCACGGAGGGCGTGCCGACCGCGGCCAGCGACGCAGACGAGGGACTCGGCACGTCGACCGCGGCCAGCGCGGACGCGTCGAACGTCACCAGGGGGACGCCCAGCCGCGCCGCCGCCTCGAGGAGGCCGGGCTCACCCGCCTTGGCGTCCACGCTCGCCAGCGCCGTGACGCAGGACCGCGGTACCCCGGCCTCGTCGAGCACCGACCCGAGGAGCGCGAGCACATCGGCCGCCGCCACACCGCGGCCCGCCCCGACGCCGACGACGACCCTCACGGGGCCGCGCCCGCGCCGGCCGCGCAGGAAGCGACGAACCGCCGCGCCAGTGCGGGTTCGGCCGCCCAGTGGACGTGCAGGTACGACGCGTGGACGCCGTCCTGCACGAAACCCTCCACCCGCCGCTCCGGCCGGATGACGCCCCAGGCCGGCGTGGCCCCGGCGGCGGGCTCCACGACGGTGCGGTGGAACTCGTGGCCGCGCACCCGGGTCCCGGCGGCCGCCAGCGCGTTGTCGGCGATCGCGACCGCCTCGCGGTAGCCCAGGGTCAACCGGTCCGCCATGCGGGCCGTGGTGTCCAGCACCCCGCACATGGGACGTCCGTCCAGTTCCCGCCCGAGGTAGAGCAGCCCCGCGCACTCCGCGGTCACCGGCCCGGCGAAGGCGGCGACAGCCTCGCGCAGCGGCGCGTTGGCGGACAGCTCGGGGGCGTACATCTCGGGGAAGCCGCCGCCTATGACCAGTCCCGACGCTCCGTCCGGCAGCCGCTCGTCGTGCAGCGGGTCGAAGGTGACGACCTCCGCCCCCGCCGAGGAGAGGAGTTCGACGTGTTCGGTGTAGGAGAAGGTGAACGCCGCCCCGCCCGCCACCGCGACCACCGGCCGGGCGCCCGGCGGCGCAGCCCCGGCCGCCGCCTCCTCCGGGTCCCAGGGCCCGTCCGCGAGCGGGGGAGCGCTGCGCGCCAGCGCCAGCAGTGCCTCCAGGTCGCAGCCTGCCCGGACCCGGGCGGCCAGCGTCCGCACGGCCTCGACGGCGTCCGCGTGCCGCTCCGCGACCGGGACCAGACCCAGGTGACGGGACGGGGTGCCGACCGCCGCGTCGCGCCGCAGGGCCCCCAGCACGGGCACGCCCGCGCCGTCCAGGGCGTCGCGCAGCAGCTCCTCGTGCCGGTCGGAGCCGACCTTGTTGAGGATGACGCCGGCGACCCGCACCTGCGGGTCCCACGAGGCGAAGCCGTGCACCAGCGCCGCCACCGAACGGGACTGCGACGAGGCGTCCACCACCAGGACCACCGGCGCCCGCAGCAGCTTCGCCACATGCGCGGTGGAGGCCAGTTCCCCCATCCCCGAGGCGCCGTCGAAGAGCCCCATCACGCCCTCCACGACAGCCACGTCCGCGCCCCGCGCGCCGTGCAGGAACAGCGGTGCGATCCGCTCCGGACCGCACATGTACGCGTCCAGGTTGCGGCCCGGGCGGCCGGTGGCCAGGGCGTGGTAGCCGGGGTCGATGTAGTCGGGGCCCATCTTGTGCGGGGAGACCGCGAGGCCGGCCTCGGCGAAGGCCGCCATCAGCCCCGTCGCGACGGTGGTCTTGCCGCTCCCCGAGGCAGGGGCCGCGACGACGAGCCGGGCTACCACTCGATGCCCTTCTGGCCCTTCTGGCCGGCGTCCATCGGGTGCTTGACCTTGCCCATCTCGGTGACCAGGTCCGCGAAGTCCAGCAGCGGAGCCGGCGCGTTGCGTCCGGTGATGACGACGTGCTGGGTGCCGGGCCGGTCGCGGAGCACCGAGACCACCTCGCCGGTGTCGATCCACCCCCAGTGCAGCGGGTAGGCGAACTCGTCCAACACGTACAGCCGGTAGGTCTCGGCGGCAAGGTCCCGCTTGACCTGCTCCCAGCCCTCGCGCGCGGCCTCCTCGCTCTCGGAGATGTCCCGCTGCACCCAGGACCAGCCCTCGCCCATCTTGTGCCAGGCGACGGTGCCGCCCTCGCCGGAGTCACCGAGCACGCGCAGCGCCCGTTCCTCCCCGACCTTCCACTTGGCGGACTTGACGAACTGGAACACCCCGACAGGCCAGCCCTGGTTCCAGGCCCGCAGCGCCAGACCGAAGGCGGCGGTGGACTTCCCCTTGCCGGTGCCGGTGTGCACCATCACCAGCGGCCGGTTGCGGCGCTGACGGGTGGTGAGGCCGTCCTGCGGCACGACGCTCGGCTGTCCCTGTGGCATTACGCGGCCCTCCGTACATCCCGTACCAGTGCCGCGACGCTGTCCGCGCGCAGCTCCTCCAATGTCACGGCGGCACCGTGCAGTTCGCGCGCCAGCTCGCCCGCGAGCCCCAGCCGCACCGGCCCCGACTCGCAGTCGACGACCACCGCGGCGGTGCCCTCGGCCGCCAGCAGCCGCGCCGCGCGCCCGGCCGTGCGGACCGGCTCGGGGCCGCCGGTCGCCCGTCCGTCGGTGACCACGACCAGCAGCGGGCGGCGCGAGGCGTCCCGCAGCCGCTCCACGCGCAGCACCTCGTGCGCCTTCAGCAGCCCGGCGGCCAGCGGGGTGCGGCCGCCGGTCGGCAGCTTCTCCAGGCGCGCCGCGCCCGCGTCGACCGACGAGGTCGGCGGCAGGGCCAGCTCCGCCGTCGCGCCGCGGAAGGTGATCAGGCCGACCTTGTCGCGCCGCTGGTAGGCGTCGAGCAGCAGCGACAGCACCGCGCCCTTGACCGCGCTCATTCGCTGCCGGGCGGCCATCGATCCCGAGGCGTCGACGACGAAGAGCACGAGGTTGCCCTCGCGGCCCTCGCGGACCGCCTCGCGCAGGTCGTCCCGGCGGATCACCAGGCCCGGGCCGCCGCGCCCCCGCGCCCGCTGGTGCGGGGCCGCGGCGTGCACGGTGGCCGCCAGATGGAGCTTGGACAGGGCGCCTCGGGGGCGCCGGGCGCCGGTCGTCCTGCCGTGCGCGGTGCGGGCCCGGGAGCGGCGGCCGGCCGCGCCCTCCCCGAGGCCGGGCACGGTCAGGGCGCGGGCCGTGAACGGCTCGGCCGCGGGCGCCGCGGCCCGGTCCCCTGCGCCGGGTGCGGCGTCCGCGCCCTCCGCCTGGGGTCCGGGATCCGCGGGCTCCCGGGGCCGTGCGATGTCCGGTGAGGTGTCGGGGGAGGCGTCCGGGGCGCCGCCGCCACCGCCCCCGTCAGGACCACCGCCGCCAGGACCACCGCCGTCAGGCCCGCCGCCGTCCGGGCCCGGGTCCGGGTCGTCGTCCCGGCCGCGGTTGCGCTCCAGGGTCTCGTCGAGCTTGTCCTCGTCCAGTCCCGGGGCGTCGAAGGGATTGCGGCGGCGCCGGTGCGGCAGCGCGAGCAGCGCCGCCCGGCGCACGTCCGCGTCGGTCACCGCGGACCTCCCGCCCCAGGCAGCGAGCGCGGTCGCCGTGCGCGCCATGACGATGTCCGCGCGCATCCCGTCCACCTCGAAGGCCGCGCACGTCGCCGCGATCTGGCGGAGCGCGCCGTCGCCCAGCGAGACCGACGGGAGCAGCGCGCGCGCCGTCGCGATGCGCTGCCGCAGCTCCCGCTCCTCCGCCTGCCAGGCGGCGGCGAAGCCGGCCGGGTCCGCGTCGTAGGCGAGGCGCCGCCGGACGACCTCCACCCGCTCGTCGGTCTCCCGCGACGCCGCGACCTCCACCGTGAGGCCGAAGCGGTCCAGCAACTGCGGCCGCAGCTCGCCCTCCTCGGGGTTCATGGTGCCGACGAGCAGGAAGCGCGCGGCGTGACGCACCGACACGCCCTCCCGCTCCACGTAGGAGGCGCCCATGGCCGCCGCGTCCAGCAGCAGGTCCACCAGGTGGTCATGGAGGAGGTTGACCTCGTCCACGTAGAGCACACCGCGGTGCGCGTCGGCCAGCAGTCCCGGCTCGAAGGCCTTCACGCCCTCCGCCAGGGCCCGTTCGATGTCCAAGGCGCCGACGAGACGGTCCTCGGACGCGCCGACCGGCAACTCCACCATGCGCGCCGGCCGGCTCTCGGAGCCCGCGTCAGGGCCGTGCGGCCCGTCCGGGCACGCCGGGTCCGCTGCCGCCGGGTCGCAGCCGAAGCGGCAGCCGGGGACGACCTCGACGGCCGGCAGCAGCGCCGACAGCGCCCGCACGGCGGTGGACTTGGCGGTGCCCTTCTCACCCCGCACCAGCACACCGCCCACCGCGGGGCTGACCGCGTTCAGCAGCAGCGCCAGCCGCAGGTCCGCCATCCCGACGATCGCGGTGAAGGGGTAAGGGGTGCTCACGCGGCCTCCTGGGTCGAACGGACATTGCGGCGGTGCTCACGGACGGCCCGGCTCCGGGGCGGCGGTGGGGTGCTCACGGTGCCCCCGGGGGGACGAAGGGCAGCCCGGCAGGGGGGCCCTGCTCGATCAGGCGGAGCAGGGCGCCGGTGTCGGCGTGCTCCTCGATCAGATCGCCCAGCCTGTCCAGCTGCTCCTCGCGGAGCGCGCCGAAGGAGGTGTCGGGCGCGGGGACGAAGCGCCGTCCCGCGGCCTGCGCGACCCGGCGCAGGAAGGCACGGCGGAAGCCGTCGCTCTCCAGGGAACCGTGCCAGTGGGTGCCCCAGACCGCGCCGGTGCGGCAGCCGTCCAGGAAGGGCTCGTCGCCGCCCCGCACATCGGCGACGCCGTGGTGGATCTCGTACCCCTCGACGGGTTCGCCGTACGCCTTTCCGGAAGGTCGGGCCAGGGTCTTCTCCGCGGCGAAGCGGACCCGCACCGGCAGCAGCCCGAGCCCGGGGACCGTGCCCGCCCGCGACTCGACGTCGTCCTCGATCGTCTCGGCCAGCATTTGGAAGCCCCCGCACACGCCCAGCACCGGGCGGCCCTTGGCGGCCCGGCGGAGGATCGCGTCGGCCAGGCCGCGCTGCCGCAGCCACTCCAATGCGCGGACCGTGCCCCGGGTGCCGGGCAGCACCACGAGGTCGGCGTCGGCGAGCTCCTCCGGCCGGTCGGCGAAGCGGACGAGGACACCGGGCTCGGCGGCGAGCGCGTCCACGTCGGTGAAGTTCGACATCAGCGGGACGGCCGCCACGGCGACCCGCAGGACGTCCTCGCCGTGCGGCGGCGCCGTGTCCGACTCGCGCACGGCGCCGCGCAGCGAGATGCGCAGCCCGTCCTCCTCGTCGATGCCCAGGCCGTGCCGGAACGGCAGCACCCCGTAGAAGCGCCGCCCGGTCAGCGCGCGCAGCATCTCGAGCCCCGGCTCCAGCAGGGACACGTCGCCGCGGAACTTGTTGACCAGGTAGCCGCAGACCAGCTCCTGGTCCTCGGGCGCGAGCAGCGCCGTCGTCCCGAAGAAGGAGGCGAAGACCCCGCCCCGGTCGATGTCGCCGACCACGACCACCGGGAGCCGGGCGGCCCGCGCCAGGCCCATGTTGACGATGTCGCCCTGCCGCAGGTTGATCTCGGCCGGACTGCCGGCGCCCTCGCAGATCACCGCGTCGTGCCGGCCGCGCAGCTCCTCCAGGCAGTCCGTGACGGTGCGCAGCAGTTCCGCGCGGCTCCCGTTGTGGTAGCCGCGCGCGCTCATCTCGCCCACGGGGCGGCCCAGCAGGACGACCTGGCTCGTCCGGTCCCCGCCGGGCTTGAGCAGCACCGGGTTCATCAGGGCCGAGGGCTCCACGCGCGCCGCCTGGGCCTGCATCGCCTGGGCCCGGCCGATCTCGGCGCCCTCGCGGGTCACGTACGAGTTGAGCGACATGTTCTGCGCCTTGAACGGCGCCACGGACACGCCCTGCCGCACCAGCCACCGGCAGATCCCCGCAGTGACGACGCTCTTGCCGGCGTCCGACGTCGTCCCGGCGACCAGCAGGCCCCCGCCCCTCATACCTGCCCCCTCCGACTCCGGGCGACCGCGCCCCACGCCAGACGGCCGCCCACCGTGACGGCCAGCGCCAGCGCGCCGACCCGCCGCGACAGGCGGGCCGCCCGTTCGATGTCCCGAACCTGGACCGGGCGGTTCCCCGCCCCGAGCACGGGCCGGTGCTCCACCCGCCCGCCGTAGGCGAGCGTGCCCCCGAGGCGTACGCCCAACGCCCCCGCGAACGAGGCCTCGACCGGCCCCGCGTTGGGGCTGGGATGCCGGCCGCCGTCCCTGCGCCAGGTCCGCCACGCCCCGCGGGGGTCGGGCCCGGCGAGTACCGCGAGGGCGGCGGTCAGCCGGGCCCCGGGGTAGCCGGCCGCGTCGTCCAGCCGGGCCGCGGCCCAGCCGAAGCGCCGGTGCCGCGGCGACTTGTGGCCCACCATCGCGTCGAGGGTGTTGACCGCCCGGAAGCCCACCAGCCCCGGGACGCCGCCCAGCGCGCCCCACACCAGGGCGCCCACGACGGCGTCCGAGGTGTTCTCCGCGACGGACTCCACGACCGCCCGCGCCAACTGCGCCTCGTCCAGCGCCAGCGGGTCGCGGCCGCACAGACGGGGCAGCCGCTCGCGCGCCGCCTTCGTGTCGCCGGCGGACAGGGCGGCACCGATGGCGCGGGCCTCCCGGACGAGGGAGGTCCCGCCGAGCACCGCCCAGGTCGCCGCCGTCGTCAGGGCGACGGAGGCGGCGCCGGAACGGCGTACCGCGCGCTGCAGCGCTGCCGCCGCCGCCACCGCGCCGCCGGCGCACAGCGCGGTGTGCAGGGCGCCCCGGCCGCGGTGGTCGCGCCACAGCATGCGCTCCAGCCCGGCGGCGGCGCTGCCGAACACCGCCACGGGGTGGCCGCGGCGCGGGTCGGCGAGGGCGAGGTCGGCGAGCCAGCCCAGGGCGGCGCCCGCGGCGAAGGCGCACGGCGCCACGGCGCCGCTGTCAGGTGAACGGCCGGAGCCGCGCATCGCAGGAGTCCTCACTCAGGGTCCGCGCCCTGGTTCGACGTGACCGGCGACGAGAGTCTCCTGGCTCCCGGATCGGCGGCACCCCCGGCCTTCCAGCCCTTGTCGGGGCCGTGGCCATGGGCGGGGGTCCGCTCCCCGGTGACAGTGGCGGGACCGCGCCGGATTCGCACCGGACTTCCTCTCCTGCCGCCGTTTGGCGCCTCCGATACCACCACGCCTCGCTTCGGCCCGTCAACTCACCGCGACAGCCTGTGGAGAAGAGGAAACCCCAGCTCATGGCCAGAAGGCCGGGAGCTGGGGTGACGTCACCGGCGACGGGGTCCCCGGGACCTCAGGCGACGATCAGATAGATCCCGTACGCCACCGCCGCCGCGCAGAGCGCGAAGGACAGGTAGGCGCCGGCGCGGGCCAGAGCGGTGCCGCCGCCCGCGGCAGGGGCTCCGGCCTCGCCGCTGCCGGCGCCGCCCTGCTTGGACAGGCCGAGGATGCCGAGGGTGAACAGGCCGACGAGTCCGACGGTCACGGCGAGGCTGACGCCGAAGACGGAGCCGAGGGCAGCCCAGTCGATGTGCATGGTGCTTCCTTCCGGGGCCGGTGCGGCGCCGCCGTCAGGCGGAGGCCGGGGCGGGGTCGGTGTCGGCGCCGGTCGCGGTCAGGCCCGCGGGCGGCGGGATCACGGCGGTGATCGCCGTGGTGATGACGCCCGGCTCCTCGACCTCGTCGTGGGCGTCGTTGACGTTGGTGTGGTCGACGGGCTTGCGGCGGGAGGCGAGCCAGATCGCGGTGCACGCGGCCAGCGCCAGGACGGCGACGATCGTGACGCCCCAGTCGCCCTGATCGGCCAGGCGCGCGGCACCCGCGCCGACCAGAGCGGCGGCCGGCAGGGTGAGCCCCCACGCGGCGAACATGCGGCCCGCCGTGCTCCAGCGGACGACACCGCCCTTGCGGCCGAGGCCCGCGCCCATGACGGAGCCGGAGCAGACCTGGGTGGTGGAGAGGGAGAAGCCGAGGTGCGAGGAGGCCAGGATGACGGTCGCGGCACCGGTCTGGGCGGCGAAGCCCTGCGGCGGCTGGATGTCGGTGATGCCCTTGCCCATGGTGCGGATGATCCGCCAGCCACCGATGAAGGTGCCGAGTGCTATCGCCGTGCCGGCCGAGACGATGACCCACAGCGGCGGGTCGGAGTCGGGGGCGACGACGTTGCCGGCGATCAGGGCGAGGGTGATGACACCCATGGTCTTCTGAGCGTCGTTGGTGCCGTGGGCGAGCGAGACGAGGCCGGCCGAGGCGATCTGTCCGGCCCGGTAGCCCTTGGCCGTGGCGGCCGGGTCGGCGTTGCGGCCGAGGCGGTAGGTCAGGCGGGTCGCCAGCATCGAGGCGACACCGGCGACCACCGGGGCGCAGACGGCCGGGATCAGGACCTTCATGACGACCGCGTCGCCGTTGACCGAGTCGAATCCGGCCGAGGCGATGGAGGCGCCGATGAGGCCGCCGAAGAGAGCGTGGGAGGAGCTGGAGGGGAGGCCCGCCAGCCAGGTCAGCAGGTTCCAGACGATCGCGCCGACGAGCCCTGCGAAGATCACTTCGGGCTTGATGCCCGTGCTCTCGTCGAGGATGCCGCCGGAGATCGTCTTGGCCACCTCGACGGAGAGAAAGGCACCGACGAGGTTGAGTACGGCGGACATGGCCACCGCCGTCTTGGGCTTCAGGGCGCCAGTGGAGATGGTGGTCGCCATCGCATTGGCGGTGTCGTGGAAACCGTTCGTGAAGTCGAACACGAGTGCGGTAATGATCACGATTCCGATCAGGAGCGTGATGTGTTCCATTGACCCAGGCATTCGTTCGATCGGACAGTGGCGTGGCGACCGTACGGAGTTCGGATGAACGGAAGGTGAACGAGGGGCGGCGCGGCGGTGCCGGGGTGTGCGGAGGGCGTGGCCCGCGCTGTACTTCGCCCGGTTTTCGCTCCTTTTCATGTGCTTCGGTCGGCCCTTCAGGGCGCTCCGGAGGAGACCCGGGTCACCCGTGGGAACCCGGTCCGGCGCACCGCCGCACGACGGGCGGCACAGCGCGGGAACGGCGGGTCCCCCGGGGGTCCGTCGGCGCACCTTCCGGATGCGACGACACGCAGGATCGGGCCCTCTTCCGCCGTACCGCGGACGCCGGTCAGGGCAGGCGAGCTCACCGCCCGGCGGAGGGGTGGTGGCTGACTCCACCACGGCGACGAGACGGAGACCCGCGGCCGACCGGGCCCCTTCCGGAGCCTGGACGCCCGCCACGCACCCGCCCGCCCACCGCGAACCGGCCCAGGCCCCGCCACCTCGCCCCCGTGCGTCCGCGTCCCGGGCACCGGCACGTGCGGCACGGCGCGCGCCCGCCGGTACCGGGCACGTCGGCGCCTGGTGCGTCGGCGCCGGCCAACCGCCCCGGTACTCCTGTCAGTGGCGGCCCGAGACGCGGTCCGCGATGCGGGCGACGGGGTCGGTCTGTGCGCTGCGCCCTGCCTGTTCCCGCCGGTCGGCGGCGCGGTAGGCCGCGTACAGTCCGTGCACCCCGATCCAGCGGAAAGGCTCGGGCTCCCAGCGGCGTACGCGGTGGTGCACCCAGGGCAGGGCCGTCAGCTCCGTTCCGTGCGCCTGGCCGGAATCCAGCTGGACGAGGTCGCGCAGCGTCCGCGCCGCGAGGTTCGCCGTCGCGACGCCGCTGCCGACGTAGCCACCGGCCCAGCCGAGGCCGGTGGAACGGTCCAGCTCGACGGTCGCGCACCAGTCGCGCGGCACTCCCAGCACCCCGGACCAGGCGTGGTCGATCGCCACCCGCCCCGTCGCGGGGAAGAAGCGCACAAGGATCTCGCGCAGCGCCTCCACCGTCTCGGCCTGCGTGCGGCCGTCGTTGTCCGTGCGCGAGCCGAAGCGGTACGGCACCCCGCGGCCGCCGACGGCGATCCGGTCGTCGGCGGTGCGCTGCGCGTACATGTACGCGTGCGCCATGTCCCCGAGCGCCTCCCGGCCCTCCCAGCCGATGGTGTCCCAGACCTCCCGGGGCAGCGGCTCCGTCACGATCATCGAGGAGTTCATCGGCAGCCACGACCGCTTCTGGCCCTTGAGCGAGGCGGTGAAGCCCTCCGTGCAGCGCAGGACGTAGGGGGCGCGCACCGTCCCGAACGGCGTGACCGCGTGCTTCGGCCGGATCTCGGTCACCGGGGTCGACTCGTGGACGACGACGCCGAGCGCCTCCACCGCCCGGGCCAGCCCCTGGACCAGCTTCACCGGGTGGATGCGCGCTCCGTGCGGCGTCCACGTGCCGCCGGCCGTCCCGGCGACCCGGACGCGTGCGGCGGACTCGGCCGCGCCCAGCAGCAGGCGGTCCTTCTCGCCGAAGGCGACCTCGGTCTCGTGGAACGCCTTGAGCCGCGCCAACTGTGCGGGGGAGTACGCGACCTCCAGCACCCCGCCCTTGTGGATGTCCGCGTCGATGCCCTCCTCGGCGGCGACCCGGATCACCTCGTCCACCGTCGCGTTCATCGCGCGCTGCAGGGCGACGGCTGCCTCACGTCCGTGCAGCGCGGCGTAGCGGTCGCGGCCGGCGAAGCCGTTGTAGAGCCAGCCGCCGTTGCGGCCGGAGGCGCCGTAGCCGCAGAAGCGCTGCTCCAGGACGACGACCCGCAGGAAGGGCACGGCCTTCTTCAGGTAGTAGGCGGTCCACAGTCCGGTGTAACCGCCACCGACGATGCACACGTCGGCGGCGGTGTCGCCGGGCAGGGGCTCGCGCGGCACGGGGATCCCTGACGTCGCGTACCAGAAGGAGATGCCGCCGTTGACGGTGGTCATGGTGCTCCTGCAATTCCCGTGCGTGGTCGGTCCGGAAGGTGTGCCGGGACGTTACTGTGCCCCGAGAGCGGGCTGCAACGGCCAACCTGTCAGGATCAACGCTCGGAGGTGGCACGGATGTCGGTGCGGAACACGGTGGCGCGGGCCTGGGCGGAACTGCTGGACACGGCCCGCCGCTCCGTGGACGACGGCCTCGTGGTCGGTACGTCCGGCAATGTCTCGGTGCGGCTGGGCGACGACCTCGTGCTCGTCACCCCCAGCGGGGTGCCCTACCACCGCCTCGGCCCGGACGACACGGTCGGGGTCGGCCTGGACGGCGAGCAGGTGCTCGGCACGCTGCGCCCGACGAGCGAGCTGGCGATGCACCTGGCGATCTACCGGCACACCGACGCGGGCGCCGTCGTGCACACGCACGCCGTGCACGCCACCGCCGTCTCCACGCTCCTGTACGAACTGCCCGCCATCCACTACATGGCCGCGGCGCTGGGCGGCCGGATACGCGTCGCCGACTACGCGACCTACGGCAGCGAGGAACTGGCCGCCAACGTGCTGCGCGCGCTGCGCGACCGCACCGGCTGCCTGCTGCGCAACCACGGCACCATCGTCTACGGCGATGATCTCGCGCAGGCCTACGACCGTACGGCCCAGTTGGAGTGGATGTGCCAGGTCTGGCTCGCCGCCCGCTCGGTCGCCGGGTTCTCGCCCTCGCTGCTGTCCAAACGCGAACTCGCCAGGGTCGCCGAGAAGCTGCGCCAGTACGGGCGGTCCGCGAACGAGGCGGTGGGAGAGCTCCCGCAGGACGAAGGGCACTCGGAGCAGGGCGCCGACGAGGCCCGCGAGCTCCGCGGGGAAGAGCGCGACGGCCACGCGGGGTCCGGCCCTCACGGCTACAGCGAGCACCGGACGGCCCTCCCCGACATCCCCAGGCCCCGCGAGGCCCACGAGGACGAGCGGGACTGAGCCGGGACGGCTGCGGAACAGGGACGGACCTGAACGGACTCGGACGGCCCCGCCCACTGGCCGCCAGGGGTGAGCGCGCGGAAACTGGAAGCGATGCGCCTCACCACCGCGGCGGCACTCGCCGCCACGACAGCGTTCGGTGCCGGGGCGGCCGCCGTGGCGGCCGGGCGGCATGTCTCCGAGCTTGCCCTGAGGCCGACCGCCCATGGCGTGGACCCGGACCCGCTCACCGTCCACGCCGTGACCGCGGAGAACATCACTCTCAGCCGGACGCTGGGCACCGCCCGGCGCGGTGTGCACGGCCTCATCGGCGCGGGGGCGCACGCCACCGTCGGCGAGGTGCTCTCGACGGCCCCGGACTCGGTGACCCGCCGTCTGCTGCACATCAACCGCGGCGGCGTAGCGGCGGGCGACCAGTTGCGGCTGACCCCGCAGGTGCACATCGGCACCCCCGGGTCGGCCCTCGGCCTGCAGTTCCAGGACGCCGCGATCCCCGCCGAACTCGGCTTGCTGCCGGCGTGGTTGGTGCCCGGGGACCGCGACACGTGGGTCGTCCTCGCACATGGCCTCGGCACGTCCCGCGAGCTCGGCATGAACCTCATGACGTTCCTGTCCGACCTGCGGCTGCCCGTGCTGGCCTTCTCCTACCGCAACGACGACGGAGCGCCGCGCTCATGGGACCGTATCGGCCACCTCGGCGACTCCGAGTGGCGCGACCTCGACGCGGCCATGCGCTACGCCGTCCGGCACGGCGCCCGTCGGCTGGTGCTGCTCGGCTGGTCCACAGGCGCGACGATGGCGCTCCGGGCGGCCTGCCACTCCCAACTGCGCGCGCTGGTGTCGGGACTGGTCCTGGACTCCCCGGTGCTCGACTGGCAGACCACGATCCGTGCCGTCGCCGCCGCGCGAGGCGCGCCCCGCGCGTTGCTGCCGCTGGGCGTCCGTGCCGCCGAGGGCCGTACCGGCCTGCACGCGGAGCGCATCGCCGAGGCCGCCCACCCCTCGCGGCTGGACGTCCCGGCACTCGTCTTCCACGGCCCCGACGACTCGCTCGCCCCGTGGGGGCCGTCCCGCCGACTCGCACGGTACCGCCCGGACCTGGTGACCCTGCACGCCGTCAGCGGCGCCTCGCACGCGGCCATGTGGAACGCCAACCCGGCAACCTACGAGGAGGCCCTCCGGCGCTTCCTCACCCCCCTCCTCTGACGCCTCGCTCACGCAATCCTTATGTCTGAGAAAAGGCACATCTATCCCACAAAGTCCGGCACGATCTGTCGCGCTTCGGGGATGCTCGTTTGGGTTTCCGGGTGCTCACCCGCAAGACTGCTCCCGTGACGTCCCGTATCCCGCGAGACACTCCGCTGCGTCTTGTCCCGCGCAGGCCACTCGCCACCGCGCGCCGCGCCGCCACAGTGCGGCGAAGCCGCCCGCCGCGGCCGCCGGAGGGAATCCCGGCGCTGCCCGAGCTCGCCCGCCGTGCGCGCACCGAACTCTCGGACGCCGTGAGGCTGGCCCGCTGGGCCGACGCGCAGACCGCCGCCGCCCCCGGTAGCGCCGGGATACTGCGGGACCCCGACGTGCGGCGGGCCGTCGCCGCCCTGGGCATGACCGAGCGGCAGGTGCGCACGGCCTGGGACCGGGCCCGGCTGACGGGCCTGATCGAGCTGCACAAAGGGGGAACGGCCCGGCCCGGCTGGCGGTTGCGCGCCTGGGACCGCGACGACACCGCCGTGCTGCGCGGCTGGGTCGCGCTCTTCGACGCGTGGTCGCTCGCGCACCCGGCCGCGCTCGAGCCGGAGTGCGCCGACGTCGACCCCTCCCTCGTCGCCGAGGTCGTCGAGGCCGCCCCGCAGCTGCTCTCCCTGCTCCACCTCTCCTCCGGTCCCGTCGCCGTGGCCGTCCTGCTGGACCTCTTGCGGCAGCGCGTGGCCGAGCTGCGCACGGAGCGCCAGGAGCCCCCGGCCGGCGGCGGCCGCGACGAACTGCCCGCGCTGCTGGACTGGACGCTGGACGCGCTCGCACGCGTCGGCGCCCTTCGGCCCCGTGACCCGGCCCACCCCGGCGAGGTCACCATCACCGCCCTCGGCAGCTGGGCGGTGTGGGTGAAGCTGGAGCAGATCTGCGTGGCCGCGCAGGGCCCCGCCGGGCACTTCGAGCATTCCGCGGAAGACATGCTCAAGGCATGCATCGGAATGCCGCCCGGCGCCGCCCGCGACGAGTACAAGGCGTGGCTGGCCGCCCGTCCGGTGGCCCAGGCCGTGGGCGAGTTCCTGGACGTGGCGCGGGGCGACGACGCCCTGCTGCGCGCCCTGGCCTTCGAGGCGCTGCGGGTCGTCGGCGGCCCCGCGGAGCCCTCCGTCCGCGCCGTGGCCGACGAGGCCGGTCTGCGCCCCTATGCGCTGCTGTGGCTCGCCGAGCACGAAGGCGCGGACCCGGAGGACGTCGCCGCGCTGCTCACTCGCGAGGAGTCCACCTGGCTGTGGGTGGACACCGCCGCGGCCGTCGTCGACCACGGCGAGAGCCACCTGCTGGTGAGCCACCTCGAGACGGCCGTCCAGGGCTCGGTCACCCGCCTGCTGGAGGAGCTGCGCCACGCGGGCCACCCCCGCACCGTCCAGGTGCTGGTCGCGCTCGCCGCCGCGCACCCCGACCCTGCCCTGGCCAAGATGATCCGCAGGGCCGCCTTCCAGGTGCACACCGGTGTGTGACAGGGGCTACGTCGGCAGCCGCGGCGCGTAGGTGCCGAAGGACCAGAGATTGCCCTCCGGGTCGCGGGCCGTGTAATCCCGCGACCCGTAGTCGTGGTCGGTGAGCGGGAGCACGATCTCGGCTCCGGCGGCGACGGCGCGCTCATGATGGGCGTCGGCGTCCGCTACGACCACGTAGACCGACGAGGGGCCCAGCTCCGCGGCTACCTGACTGAACGCCGTGCCCGACCGCTCGCTGCCGAGCATCACCACGCCGTTTCCGTACGCCAGCTCCGCGTGCTGCACCGTGCCGTCCGCGCCTGCGTGGACCGCGACTTCGGTGAATCCGAACGCCTCCTCGAGGAAGGCGACGGCGGCCTTCGCGTCCTTGTAGCGCAGCGTCGGGCAGACGGTGGGCGCGGTCGCCTCGCGAGCCATGGTGATCACTCTCCCCTTCCGGGACTGACGGCCTGTGTGACATGGATCTCAGTCTGGCAGGGGGGTATGACAATGCCCCCGCCCGCGGACATTCCGGCCGGTCAGTGCCCGAATGTGTCGCAGTCGACGGGGTCGCCGGCGTTCAGCCCGGTGGCGAACCACTGCTGCCGCTGGGCGGACGAGCCGTGGGTCCAGGACTCCGGGGCCACCCGACCCTGCACCCGGGACTGGATCGCGTCGTCGCCGACTGCCGCGGCCGCGTCCAGCCCCCTGCGGATGTCCTCCTCGTCGAGGGCGCTGATCATCGGGCCGCCCGTGTCCTCGTCCGGAGTCCGTGTGGCGTTGTGCGCCCATACGCCCGCGTAGCAGTCGGCCTGCAGCTCCACGCGCACCGCGTTGCTGCCCGGCCCGGTGAGCCGGTCCTGCGCTTGGCCCAGGGTCCCCAGCAGGTTCTGCACGTGGTGACCGTACTCGTGGGCGACGACGTAGCTCTCGGCGAACGGCCCGCCCTGAGCGCCGAAGCGGCTGGTCAGGGTCGAGAAGAAGTCCAGGTCCAGGTAGACCTTGCGGTCCACCGGGCAGTAGAACGGCCCCGACGCCGGGTCGGCGACCCCGCACCCGGTGCGGATCGGCTGGTCGAAGAAGACGGTCGGCGCGGGTTCGTAGCTCATGCCGCGCTCGCGGAACTCCGACGCCCAGTACGCCTGCACGTTGTTGACCACCCCGACCATGCGGCAGTCCTGGCGCGAGTCGGCGTCCGCGCCGGTGCGGCAGCCCGCGGCGAGGTCCGAGCCCGAGGCGGTGCCCCGGGGCCTGGCCCGGAGGGTCGGAGGTCAGTCCCAGCTGGTCGGGACCGATACCGAAGATCAGCCCGATCACCAGGACGATCAGTCCGGCGAGGCCGCCCCCCACCAACCGGCCGCCACCGAACCGTCCGCCGCTTCGCCGATCCTCCACCTGGGACGTGTCGAGCGATGCGTCGTCGTCGAACTGCATACCTCCGATTATCGACGGTTCTTCCTCTCCGACCCTCTTGAGGCCCCTGCGGAGTCTTGGTTCCCTTGCGGCGCCGTGCGGCCCCCGCCCGGCCCCCGCCCGGCCCCTGGCTCGAAAGTCACTTGCCGGGCACCCGTGCCGCCCCCGGTAGACTGAGGCCATGGCAGTGATCCGCACGCATTAGACGGCGTCCGACCCGCGACCACCGCGACCACACGTCCGACTGCCGTCCGCACGCCCAGGAGCTTCTTCCCGTGATTACTGCCACCGGCATCGAGCTGCGCGCCGGAGCCCGCGTCCTCATCGAGTCCGCCTCCTTCCGGATCGCCCGCGGCGACCGTGTCGGCCTGGTCGGCCGAAACGGCGCCGGCAAGACCACCCTCACCAAGGTGCTCGCGGGCGAGGGCCTGCCCGCCGCCGGCACCGTCACGCGGTCCGGCGAGGTCGGTTATCTGCCCCAGGACCCGCGCACCGGCGACCTCGACGTCCTGGCCCGGGACCGCATCCTTTCCGCCCGCGGCCTGGACACCGTCCTGCGCAAGATGCGCGAGAACGAGGACCGGATGGCCAACGGCAAGGGCGCCACCCGCGACAACGCGATGAAGAAGTACGCCCGCCTGGAGACCGAGTTCCTCACCAAGGGCGGCTACGCCGCCGAGGCCGAGGCCGCCACCATCGCCGCCGCCCTGGGCCTGCCGGACCGTGTGCTCGCCCAGCCGCTGCACACCCTGTCCGGCGGTCAGCGCCGCCGGGTCGAGCTGGCCCGCATCCTGTTCTCGGACGCCGACACCCTGCTGCTCGACGAGCCGACCAACCACCTCGACGCCGACTCCATCCTGTGGCTGCGGGACTTCCTCAAGACCTACCGCGGCGGCTTCATCGTCATCTCCCACGACATCAACCTGGTCGAGACGGTCGTCAACAAGGTCTTCTACCTCGACGCCAACCGGTCCCAGATCGACGTCTACAACATGGGCTGGAAGCAGTACCTCACCCAGCGCGAGGCCGACGAGAAGCGCCGCAAGCGCGAGCGCGCCAACGCCGAGAAGAAGGCGGCGGCGCTCAACGCCCAGGCCGACAAGATGCGCGCCAAGGCCACGAAGACCGTGGCCGCGCAGAACATGGCACGCCGCGCCGACAAACTGCTCTCGGGTCTCGAGGAGGTGCGGCAGTCCGACAAGGTCGCCAAACTGCGCTTCCCCGACCCCGCGCCGTGCGGCAAGACCCCGCTGACGGCCGAGGGCCTGTCCAAGTCGTACGGCTCGCTGGAGATCTTCACCGACGTCGACCTGGCCATCGACAAGGGCTCCCGGGTCGTCATCCTCGGTCTCAACGGAGCCGGCAAGACGACGTTGCTGCGGCTGCTGGCGGGTGTGGAGCAGCCCGACACCGGCAAGGTCGTCCCCGGCCACGGCCTCAAGCTCGGCTACTACGCCCAGGAGCACGAGACCCTGGACCCCGACCGGACCGTGCTGGAGAACATGCGCTCCGCGGCGCCCGACATGGACCTGGTGGCCGTCCGCAAGATCCTCGGCTCCTTCCTCTTCTCCGGCGACGACGTGGACAAGCCCGCCGGCGTGCTGTCCGGCGGCGAGAAGACCCGGCTCGCGCTGGCCACCCTCGTCGTCTCCAGCGCCAATGTGCTGCTGCTCGACGAGCCCACCAACAACCTCGACCCGGCCAGCCGCGAGGAGATCCTCGGCGCGCTGCGCACCTTCACGGGCGCGGTCGTTCTCGTCACCCACGACGAGGGCGCGGTGGAGGCGCTGCAACCCGAGCGCATCATCCTCCTGCCCGACGGCGTCGAGGACCTGTGGGGCCAGGACTACGCCGACCTCGTCGCGCTCGCCTGACCCACCGGCACCCGTGGCGGATCATCCGTGTGGATCACTCCACGGGATCATTCGGCCGACGGGTGATCCTTCATCTGTGTGATACGGACTCGTACTGCGGCGTGGGAATCGTGCGAAAAACCGGACGTACGGATCGATCAGCCGCCTCGCAGGGGGCCGCTCCGCGCCCGCCCTGATGACCTGCCCTTTTTCCGCCGCGCCTCGAAAAGATCCCGCACGCGCCGGGCGGAATGTCGGATTCCACCCCTGTGTCGCCGCATGCCCGCGTCAATGCTGCGCCGGATGTTGTCACACGGACCTTGCCGAATGGGTGGCCAGGAAGTCTCCTAGGGGTGATCATGAGAGTCACAGAGCGCACTTCCCTAGAGGAGGCACGGGTGGCCGAGACTCTGAAGAAGGGCAGCCGGGTGACCGGCGCCGCGCGCGAAAAGCTCGCGGCAGACCTCAAGAAGAAGTACGACGGTGGAGCAAGCATCCGGGCGCTGGCCGAGGAGACCGGCCGTTCGTACGGCTTCGTCCACCGGATGCTCAGTGAGTCCGGCGTGACCCTGCGCGGGCGCGGCGGAGCGACACGGGGCAAGAAGGTTTCCACGGCCTGACAGCAGCGGTGCGCCTGGCGCAGCGGTGCTCAGTCGTGGCAGGGCCACCCGGTCGTGGGAAAGCGTCGACCGGGTGGTTACTCTTCGGTAATCCAGACTGCGGATCGCCCGGAGGTGCCCGATGTCCGACCCCACTGTGCTGCTGGAACGCGACGGCGTACGACTCGTGGCGGAGGGTCATGTCGCCACCGTCACCCTGTGCAACGCGGTCAAGCGCAACGCCCAGTCCCCTGCCATGTGGCGGGCCCTGGTCGAGGCCGGCCGGCTGCTTCCGGGCAGCGTACGGGTCGTCGTGCTGCGTGCGGAGGGGCTGTCGTTCTCCGCGGGGCTGGACCGGCAGGCCTTCACGCCGGAGGGCTTCGACGGCGAGCCGTCGTTCCTCGACCTCGCCCGCGCTTCGGAGGGCGAGCTCGACGCGACGATCGCCGAGTACCAGTCGGCCTTCACCTGGTGGCGGCGGAACGACATCCTTACCATCGCCGCTGTGCAAGGGCATGCCATCGGGGCCGGTTTCCAACTGGCCCTCGCCTGCGACCTGCGCGTCGTCGCCGACGACGCGCAGTTCGCGATGCGCGAGACCAGCCTGGGCCTGGTACCCGATCTCGCCGGCACCAAGCCGCTGACCGAGCTGGTCGGCTACGCCCGGGCGCTGGAGATCTGCGCCACGGGGCGCTTCGTCGACGCCTCGGAAGCCACGGCCATCGGCCTGGCCAACGTTCTTGTCCCGGCGGCCGAGCTGGACGCCACCGTCAAGGACCTGGTGGGCGCCCTGCTGGCCGCGCCGCGCGACGCGCTGATCGAGACCAAGGCCCTGCTCCGTGAGGCCTGCGGCCGGACGTACGAGGAGCAGCGCGCCGCCGAGCGCGCTGCGCAGGGGCGCCGCCTGCGGGACCTGGCGGGCGTGGGCGAGTAGTCGTGCCGGCGCCGGTGAGCCGCCCGCGACGTCCGGTCCGCGGCCGGCTGGGCCGTGACCGCGTGAGGGCGGTCCGCGGCCGCCGCCCGAAGGGAAGCGCGCGTCCGGTGGAAGCGGTCGTCAGCGGCGGTGTGCAGGTGGCTGCGGCCGGTGTGCGGGCGGTTCTTCCCGCCCGCCGACCGGCCCGGATTTCGGCTGCGCACCAGCCGACCGGTCCTCGGTCGACGGCCGCCTCCTTCGCCCACCGTGCTGTCCGCGCCGGGCCGCCGCCCGAGGTCCCTGATTGCCGCATCCTCGCGGCGTGAAAGGGCGTGCCCACTTAGTGTGGGGCGCGGAGCGGCCCGTACCGCTCCTGCGCCGCAGATCCGAAGAGAAGAGGTGCGATGACCGAGACCGCTCAGCAGGCGGAAGGGGGCCGGACCCTGGAGAAGGGCACCAGCCCGGCCGGCGACGGCACGC
The DNA here is from genome assembly GCF_965342175.1 of Actinacidiphila sp. bgisy167. GTDB lineage: Bacteria > Actinomycetota > Actinomycetes > Streptomycetales > Streptomycetaceae > Actinacidiphila. The sequence continues at coordinate 38,359 of NZ_CBDRBL010000022.1, read as the reverse complement.
CGGGGCGGCGGGCGCCCCTGGGCGATCCCGCGACGCGCGGCCGGACCACCATCGCGGACGGTGTCGTCGAGAAGATCGCCGGGCTCGCGGCGCGCGACGTGGAGGGCGTGCACGCCCTCGGCTCCGGCGTCTCCCGCGGCTTCGGCGCGGTCCGCGACCGCGTGCCGGCGGCAGGTCCGTGACGCGGGGGGTGCGGGCCGAGGTCGGCGAGGTGCAGGCCGCCCTCGACCTGGACATCGTCGTCGACTACGGGGTCTCCATCGTGGCGGTGGCGCACGCGGTCCGGGAGAACGTCATCGCGGCCGTGGAACAGATGACCAGCCTGGAGGTCATCGAGGTCAACATCGCGGTGGGCGACGTGAAGCTTCCCGAGGACACGGACGACACCGACCAGGAGCAGCGGGTCCAGTGACAAGTCTCCAGGAGGGGAGCCGTGAGCGGACGATGAGCATGGCCGTGCTCGGCTTGATCGTCGGGATGGCGCTCGGATTCGCCGGGTACTTCGGCGGTTCGCGGCCTTCCTGCTGGTGGCGGCCCTCGGCGCCGTCGGCTTCTGCGCCGGGCGGTTCCTCGACGGCGACCTGGAGCCCGGGGAGTTCTTCCGCGTGCGCGACCGGAGGCGGTGAGCCCCGCAGATGACGGCAGCCGTGCCGACGTCCCCGACGCCTCCCGCGCCGCCGCTCGCCCCAGCGGAGCGCGGCTCGCTGCGCCTCGCCGACCGCGTGCTGGCGAAGATCGCCGCCCAGGCCGCCCGCGAGGCCCTCGCCGACGCGCCGGGCGGGGAGTACGTGCCGCGCGGCGCGCGGCAGCAGGCCGGTGTCTCCGTCCACCGCGAGCAGGTGTTCGTGCGCCTTAGCGTCGAACTCGGCTACCCGGTGGACATCGCCTCGGTGTGCCGATCGGTCCGCCGTCATGTGATCGCCCGCGTCCAGGAGCTGACCGGCACGGCGGTCCTCGGGGTGACCGTCGAGGTCGAGCGGCTGCACTCACGGGCCGTCCACCTCGCGCGGGAGGCGAAAGTCCGGTGAGCGAGCTCCGCCCGGCGCCGGCGCCGGCGCCGTCCGCGCCGCTGTCGCCGCCCCCGGCCCACCGGCGGCGCTTCTGGTCCCCGCGCCGGCTCCCGGCCGCGATCGCCGCCGCCCTCCTGGCCGTCGCCGCCGGGCTGCTGCTCTACGACATCGCCGCCGTACGCGCCGGGCGGCCCGCGGCGGCCTGGCGCCGCAACACCGCTGACGCACTGGCCACCCGTCCGCTGGACGACCCGTGGATCCTCGCCGGGGCGTGCGCCGCGGTCGTGCTCGGGCTGTGGCTGCTCGTGCTGGCCGCCACCCCCGGGCTCCGCGACCTGCTCACCATGCGCACCGCAACAGGGCCCGTACGGGCCGGGCTCGACCGCCGCGCCGCCGAACTCTCCCTGCGCGACCGCGCGGTGGAGGTCTCCGGCGTGCGCTCGGCACAGGTGACGGTCACCCGCCGCACCGCCACGGTGCGCGCCGTGATCGCCTTTCGCGCGACAGAGGCGGTCCGCGCCGACCTGGCGGCTGTCCTGGCCGAGGCCGTGCGTGAGCTGGGCCTCGTCCGGCCGCTCCGCCTCACGCTGCACGTCCGCCGCATGGGCCAGGGGTGAGGCTCGGTGCGCGCCGCGGTCAACCGTGTCGTCCTCGCCCTCGCCGGGCTGGCCCTGCTGCTGGTCGGCGCCGTCGTGCTGAGCTGCGCGACAGGACTGCTGCGACGCCCGTACAGCGGACCGGACGACGTGCTGCTCAGCAAGGACGACCGGACCCGTTACGCGGACGCCTCATGGTGGTGGCCCGTGGTCCTCGCCGTTCTGGCGCTTTCGGTGCTGTGCGCCCTGTGGTGGCTGCTCGCCCAGGTGCGCGACCGCACACTGCGCCGGGTGGCGGTGGACGCCGACGACGACGGCGTGGCCCTGCTGCGCGGCCGCGCCCTGGAGGAGGTCGTCGCCGCCGATGCCGAGCAGCTTCCGGGCGTCGACTGCGCCACCACCTTGGTGACGGGTACGCCCACCGCGCCCCGTGTGCGGCTGGAACTCGCCCTGTCCCCGAACGCCGTCCCCGTCGACGTCCTCACCGGACTCGACGCCGCCGTCCTGGAGCGGGCCCGGGCCGGCGCCGGACTTCCCCCGCTCCCCGCCGAGGTGCGGCTGCGCGCCGTCACCCACCGCGCTGCCCGCGTCAGCTGAACGGGTCGGCGGACGGCATGCCCGCCCGTCAGCACGGCGTCCGCGGAGTCATCGTGCCCCTCCGCGGCCGGACAGCGTGAGCGCGGTGTTGACCAGGCCGATGTGGCTGAATGCCTGGGGGAAGTTGCCGAGCTGGCGCTTCGCGTCCGGATCCCACTCCTCGGCCAGCAGACCCACGTCGTTGCACAGGCCCAGCAGCCGTTCGAACAGCAGTCGGGCCTCGTCGGCGCGGCCGATGCGGTGCAAGGCGTCGGCGAGCCAGAACGAGCAGGCCAGGAAAGCGCCTTCCCCGCCGGGCAGCCCGTCCACGCTGCTGTCCTCCAGGGTGTAGCGGCGGACGAAGCCGCCGTGGTCCAGCTCGCGGCGTACCGCCTCCACCGTCCCGACCACCCGGCTGTCGCTGACGGGCAGGAAGCCCACCTGAGGGATGAGCAGGGTCGCCGCGTCGAGCTCCTTGGAGCCGTAGTACTGCGTGAAGGTGTTGCGTTCGGGGTCGAAACCCCTGCGGCAGACCTCTCGGTGGACCTCGCCGCGCATCGCCCGCCAGAAGTCCACGTCGCCGAAGAGGTGGGGCCGCGCCTCCAGCGTGCGCACCGCCCGGTCGGCGGCCGCCCAGGCCATCACCTTGGAGTGCACGAAGTGCCGTCGTTCGCCGCGCACCTCCCACAGGCCCTCGTCGGGATCGCGCCACTTGCTCTTTAGGAAGTCCATCAGCGCGCGCTGCACCGCCCAGGCGTGCGGTCCGTCGCGAAGCCCGAAGCTGCGGGCGAGGAAGAACGAGTCGAGGACCTCGCCGTAGACGTCCAGCTGGAGCTGCCGGGCAGCGGCGTTGCCGATCCGGACCGGCAGTGAGGCCTCGTAGCCCGCCAGCCAGTCCAGCTCCTGCTCGGGCAGCCGGCGCTCGCCCGCAAGCCCGTACATGATCTGCAGGTCTGCGGGGTCGCCGGCGACGGCGCGCAGCAGCCAGTCGCGCCACTGGTAGGCCTCCTGGAGGTAGCCGGTCTCCACCAGCACGTTCAGGGTGAGCGTCGCATCGCGCAGCCAGCAGTAGCGGTAGTCCCAGTTCCGCACCCCGCGGATCTCCTCGGGCAGCGAGGTGGTCGCCGCCGCGACGATGCCGCCGCTGGGCGCGTACGTGAGTGCCTTGAGGGTGATCAGCGAACGCAGCACCGCGTCCCGCCAGGGACCGTCGTAACGGCACCTGGCCGACCAGGCCCGCCAGTCCGCGCAGCTCTGCTCCAGTGCCCGGAAGGGGTCGACAAGGCGAGGCCGGCGCTCGTGGGAGGGGTGCCAGGTCAGGACGAAGGCCACCCGCTCGCCCTCGGCGACGGCGAAGTCGGCGTGGGTCGCGAAGTCCTTGCCGTACGCGGGCACCTGGGGCTCGGCGCGCAGCCACACCGAGTCCGGGCCGGCGATCGCCACACGGTGGCCGTCGGTGCGGCGCATCCAGGGGACGACCCGCCCGTAGTCGAAGCGCAGCCGCAGCTCGATGGTCATCGCCACACGCCCGCGCACGCCTTCGACGATGCGCATGACATCCGGCGCGCGATCGCGCTGCGGCATGAAGTCGATCACCTTGGCGGTGCCTTCGTGCGTCTCCCACACACTTTCCAGCACCAAGGTGCCCTCGCGGTACGAGCGGCGCGTGCACGGTTCCTCGCGCCGGGCCGAGGCCGGGGCGATCCGCCAGTTGCCGTTCTCCTCGTCGCCCAGCAGCGCGGCAAAGCACGCTCCGGAGTCGAAGCGCGGCAGGCACAGCCAGTCGATGGAGCCGCTCCTGGAGACCAGCCCGACGGTCTGCAGGTCGCCGATGATCCCGTAGTCCTCGATCGGTGCCGCCACGGCCGGCCTCCGTCTCTCCCCCGTACGCCCTCGTGCGGATCCCGCGAGGCCCCGCCGGCTGCCCGCGCGGTCCCGCGAGGATCCCGCCCTACGAGGGTGCCCCGGAGGCTAGGACGACGCGACCGCAGCGGCGGCGGCGGGCTCGGCCGTACCGCCCGCCTGCGCCGCCGTGTCGCGGGCGGCGAGCCGCTCCCGGCGCTCCCGGCGGACGAGGACGGCCCAGCCGACCGGCACCATGGCGGTGAACAGCCACCACTGGATCGCGTAGCCCATGTGCATGCCGATGCTGCTGTGGTCGGGGTCCGGGATCAGCTCGGGCTGCCGCCCGGTGGGCCTGGGGGACGTCGAGGCCAACTCGAGGTAGCCGCCCACCGGCCGCTCGGCGGTCGGCAGGTCCTGGGCCACCAGCTCGCTGTTGATCAGCATGATCATCCGGTCGGGCAGTCCGCCCTTGTTCCGGATGCCGGTCGTCGCGGTGGTCTCGTCCGGGCGCAGCCGCCCGGTGACGGTGACCTCGCCGGACGGCGCTGCGGGAACCCTCGGAAACGTCCTCAGGTCGGAGCCGGCCGGGATCCAGCCCCGGTTGACCAGCACCGACCGGCCGTCGGCCAGGACCAGCGGGGTGATCACGTGGTAGCCGATGCTGTCCCCGTCCGCGGCGGTGCGCTGGCGGGCGACCACCTCGTGCGCGGTGTCGTAGCGCCCGGTCGCGGTGACCGTGCGGTAGACCTCGCGCTTCGGCACGTCCGCGCCGGGGGCGGTCAGCGACTCCACCGGCACGGGCTTCGCCGCGAGGTTGTCCGCGATCAGGTGGTTGCTGGCCACCCGGCGCTCGTGGCGGTGCAACTGCCAGAAGCCCAGCTTGACCATGACGGGCATCAGCAGCAGTGCGATGAGGGTGAGGATCACCCACTGCCGGGACAACAGGAAGCGGTACACCCCATGACCGTACAACTCGGTCGCGGGACGCTCTCCGCAGGGGTCGCCCGCGATGCGGCGCGTCCGCCCGGATCAGGGGTCGGCGGCCACCGGGATCAGCCGGCGCCACCCGGCAGCGAGCCGACCCGGTCGACGATGCCGCTGCGGCCCTCCGCCTTGGAGCAGTGCCCCCCGCAGTACCAGTGGCCGTCGACCTCGACCCCGTGGCCGACGATCCGCACGCGGCAGTGCTCGCAGATGGGCGCCATCCGGTGGATGGCGCACTCGAAGCTGTCGAAGACGTGCACGGCTCCCTGGGCGTGCACCTCAAAGCTCATCGCGTAGTCGTTTCCGCATACCTCGCATCGGGCCATGGGGCCCAGGGTGAGGGCCGTGCCGAGGACCGGCAATCGGTGACCGGGTGCGTCGCCTCCGCACCACTCGAACGGCGGCGTCAGCCGTGGACGTCCGGAGCGGGGGCGACGTCCCCCAGCAGTTCGGCGAAGCGGCGCTCGTCGACGACCGGGGTACCGAGCTGCCGGGCCCGCACGGCCTTCGTGGTGAGCGCGCCCGGGTCGTTGGTCACCAGGAGGCTGGTCAGCCGGCTCACCGAGGAGGACACATGCAGACCCGCCTCGGTGGCGCGGTCCTCCAGCAACTCGCGCTCGATGCTCGTGTCGCCCGAAAAGGCGACCCGCATCCCCTGGACGAGGCGTCCCCCGGCCTCCAGCCGCCCTGGGTTGGGATAGGGGCAGGCCGGCCGCTTCCGTGAGGGCCGCCAGCTCATCGGCCGGTAGGTGCTGCCGTAGCCCGCGGAAGCCGACTGCCGGGGGACGGCCGCGTCGACCCACTCCGTCAAGGGGCGGCAGGCGTGCAGCGGCAACGGGAGCCCGTCCGCCGCCGCCTGGCGCAGGCTGGGGCGGAACACCTCCGCCAGCACGCGCGCGTCGTCCAGCGCATGGTGGGCGCGCTGCTGGACGACGCCGAAGTGCGCCGCCAGGGACTCCAGCTTGTGGTTGGGCAGCGGCAGCGCCAGGGCCTTGGAGAGCACGATGGTGCACAGCCGGTGCTGTACGCGCGCCACGGTGCCCGCCCGCGCGAACTCCCGGGCGAGCATGGACCAGTCGAAGACCGCGTTGTGGGCGACGAACACCCGGCCCGACAGCCGTTCCGCCAGCTCGGCGGCGACCTCGCCGAAGAGGGGGGCGTCGGCCAGCGTCTCCGACGTGAGGCCGTGGATCCACACCGGACCCGGGTCCCGCTGCGGGTTGACGGGGGTGTACCAGTGGTCCTGCACCTCACCGCGCGCGTCCAGCCGGTAGACGGCCGCGGACACTATCCGGTCATCGCGGCCGAGGCCTGTCGTCTCGACGTCCACGACGGCGTATCCGTCGGGGTAGGCCTGGGGCCACGACGGTTGCGGGAGCTGAGGCGCGTGCATGGAGGAACACAATACGGGCGGTTGCCGACAGCGCCTGCCGCCACCCGCCCCGGCACACCGCCGGGTGCCGGGGCGGGTGCGCGCGGACGCCTTCTGTGCCCGTGTGCCCGGGCTGAAGCCCGGCGACCTGGTCGTCGCGCCCTTCGTGTGGTCCGACGGCGCGTGCGACTACTGCGCGGAGGGCCTGACGACCGTGGCGAGTGCCCTCGTCATCCTGCCGGCCCGCGGTCTCGGCCGCGTTCGTCAAGAGCCGGCATCCGCATGCCTGGCTGGAGCAGTCGCCAGTGGATGCCCAAGGCGCAGGCCGACGCCCCCGGACGCCCGAAGGGGCTGTATGAGGTCGCGCGGATAGGCGGGGTGGAGAAAGGAGCGGGTCGAGTGGGACGCCCGCCCCGCCACGGGGCGGATTCGCCCTGGCCGCCGTCGGAGCCGACCTGGCCCCAGAAACCGCCGTCCGGGCAGGAGGCCGTGGAACCGACGGGTCTCGCGAGGGCGCCGCGCCCTCCCGGCAATGGAGCCATGGGATCACCCATCGTCCAAGGACCTGTCCAGGCGCCTGGGTTCCCTGGACGGGTGCATGACGAGAGAAGCTCTCGCCGTCGTCGGCGCGCTATCAACGGATTGGTGCAAAAAGCTCACGATCCTGTCGCCGAAGAACAGTCAGTTCTCAACTCCCGCCCTCTGTCGAAGGCCGTGGTCGCGCATTTACCATGCGCGGGTCCGATCATTGCGTGACGTAGCTCACGTCGGCGCCGCCGTGCGCCGGCGGAGGCGCGTCATGTGCTCGCGCCCCTCAGACTCCGCCCCACAGGAGGCATCGTGGACCCCGCACGACCGTCGGCAAGCTCCGGTCCGCCGTCTGCCGACTCGTACGCCGAGGTGCAGGCGAGCGCGGAGTTCGCCCAACTGCGCCGCTCGTACCGCTCGTTCGCGTTCCCGCTCACGGTCGCGTTCATCACCTGGTACCTGCTGTACGTCCTGCTGTCGAACTACGCCGGCGGCTTCATGGACACCAAGGTGGTGGGCCACATCAATGTCGCCCTCATCTTCGGTCTCGCGCAGTTCGCCACCACCTTCGGCATCGCCGTCTGGTACTCGCGGCACGCTAACGCCAAGCTCGACTCCCGCGCGGACGCCATCAAGGCGCGCCTGGAAGGCCCCGGCGCCCGGGGCACCGACGACACCGAGAGCACGGAGGCCACCGCATGACCGCGCTGCACACCACGGGAGTCCAGGTGGTCGCGGTGGGGGCGAGCGAACACCGGCCGCTGATCATCACCCTGTTCTCGGTCTTCGTCGTCGCGACGCTCGCCATCACCGTCTGGGCGGGCCGCCAGACCAAGGACGCCACCGACTTCTACGCCGGCGGCCGCTCCTTCAGCGGCTTCCAGAACGGCCTCGCCATCTCCGGCGACTACATGTCGGCCGCGTCCTTCCTCGGCATCGCCGGGTCCATCGCCCTCGTCGGCTACGACGGCTTCCTCTACTCCATCGGCTTCCTCGTCGCCTGGCTGGTGGCGCTGCTGCTCGTCGCCGAACCGCTGCGCAACTCCGGCCGGTTCACCATGGCCGACGCCCTCGCCTTCCGGCTGCGGCAGCGCCCGGTGCGCACGGCCGCGGGCATCTCGACCATCGTCGTCAGCATCTTCTACCTGCTGGCCCAGATGGTGGGGGCGGGTGCTCTGGTGGCCCTGCTGCTCGGCATCACCGGCGAGGGTCCGCGCCGTCTGATCGTCATCCTGGTCGGCGTCGTCATGGTGCTGTACGTGACCATCGGCGGCATGAAGGGCACCACCTGGGTGCAGATGGTCAAGGCGGTGCTGCTGATCGGCGGGACCCTGCTGATCACCTTCCTGGTCTTCGCCAAGTTCAACTGGAACCTGTCCTCGCTGCTCGGCGCCGCCGCGGAGAAGAGCGGCAAGGGAGCGGCCTTCCTGGAGCCGGGCCTCAAGTACGGCGTCACCTCGACCTCGAAGATCGACTTCATCTCTCTGGGCCTGGCGCTCGTCCTCGGCACGGCCGGCCTGCCGCACATCCTGATCCGCTTCTACACCGTGCCCACCGCCCGGGCCGCCCGCACCTCGGTGAACTGGGCGATCGGCATCATCGGCTGCTTCTACCTGATGACGATCGCGCTGGGCTTCGGGGCCGCCGCCCTGCTCACCCCGGAGACGATCACAACCTCCAACGCCGCCGGCAACACCGCGGCCCCGCTGCTCGCCCAGGAGATCGGCGGCGGCGCGGGCTCCACGGGCGGCGCGATCCTGCTCGCGGTGATCTCCGCGGTGGCCTTCGCCACCATCCTCGCCGTGGTCGCGGGGCTCACCCTCGCCTCCTCGTCCTCCTTCGCGCACGACTTGTACGCCAACGTCATCCGCAAGGGCACGGCGAGCGAGAAGGAGGAGGTCGCGGCGGCGAAGATCGCCGCGATCGCCATCGGGGCCGTGTCGATCCTGCTCGGCATCTTCGCGGGGAAGCTCAACATCGCCTTCCTCGTCGCCCTGGCATTCGCGGTCGCGGCATCCGCCAACCTGCCGACGCTTCTCTACAGCCTGTTCTGGAAGCGCTTCAACACCACCGGGGCGCTGTGGAGCATCTACGGCGGTCTGGTCACCTCGGTGTTCCTGGTCGTCTTCTCGCCCGTGGTGTCGGGCAAGGAGACCGCGATGTTCCCGGGCGTGGACTTCCACTGGTTCCCGCTGGAGAACCCCGGGATCGTCTCCATCCCCGTCGGTTTCCTTCTCGGCGTGGTGGGCACGCTCCTGTCCAAGCCGGAGGAGGACGCGGACCGCAAGTACGCGGAGCTGGAGGTCCGGTCCCTCACCGGAGCGGGAGCACATTGAACAACCTGTTGAACGTCGGTGCCGTCCCGTAGGCTGCGAAGTAGCGGGACGGCACCGCCGTCTCATCGACCAGGCCCAAAGGGGAGGCGCGCCGTGCTGATCGACACGTACGGCAGGGTCGCGACCGACCTGCGGGTCTCGCTGACCGACCGGTGCAATCTGCGCTGCACCTACTGCATGCCCGAGGAAGGGCTGCAGTGGCTCGGCAAGCCCGAGCTGCTCACCGACGACGAGATCGTCCGGCTGGTGCGGATCGCCGTCACCCTGCTCGGCGTCAAGGACGTCCGCTTCACCGGCGGCGAGCCCCTGCTCCGCCCCGGCCTGGTCGGCATCGTCGAGCGCTGCGCGGAGCTGGAGCCTCGTCCGAAGCTCTCACTCACCACCAACGGCATAGGCCTCGCCCGGACCGCCCCCGCGCTGCGCGGGGCCGGGCTGGACCGGGTGAACGTCTCCCTGGACACCCTGCGCCCCGATGTCTTCCAGACCCTCACCCGCCGCAAGCGGCACGACGACGTCATCCGCGGCCTGGAGGCGGCGCAGGCCGCCGGCCTGACCCCGGTCAAGGTCAACACCGTGCTGATGCGCGGCGTCAATGACGACGAGGCTCCCGACTTGCTGGCCTGGGCCCTGGAGGGGGGCTACGAACTGCGCTTCATCGAGCAGATGCCGCTCGACGCCCAGCACGGCTGGCAGCGCAGCGACATGGTCACCGCACAGGAGATCCTGGAGAGCCTGCGGACCCGCTTCACGCTGACCGCCGAGCCCGACGAGGCCCGCGGTCACGCCCCGGCCGAACGCTGGCTGGTGGACGGCGGCCCAGCCAGGGTCGGCGTGATCGCCTCCGTCACACGGCCCTTCTGCAGGGCCTGCGACCGCACCCGGCTCACCGCCGACGGCCAGGTGCGCAACTGCCTGTTCGCGCGCGAGGAGACCGATCTGCGCGCGGCGCTCCGCTCGGGCGGTTCGGACGAGGAGATCGCCGAGTTGTGGCGTACCGCGATGTGGGGCAAGAAGGCGGGTTCCGGGTTGGATGATCCGGCGTTTTTGCAGCCTGAGCGGCCTATGTCAGCGATCGGTGGCTGAGTTCGCTTCCCAGTCCTCGAGGGGCACGACGTCCTTGAGGAAGCCGCGCACACCGAGGAACGATGACAGGGACTCGCGGTGCTCCCCGCACGCCAGCCAGGTCTTGCGGCGCTCGGGAGTGTGGATCTTCGGGTTGTTCCAGGCCAGCACCCACACGGCGGGAGCGCGGCAACCCTTGGCGGAGCAGATCGGCGATTCGTCGTTCACGAGCCCCATCCAAACATGGCGACGCCGGGCAGCCACGGGGGGAGCCGCCCGGCGTCGGTCCGTCGCTCCGACGGGGGATGCGGAGCGCGTACGAAGTATGTCACGCGGAAAGGCCCGCAGTGCAGTGGATCCTCGTGATTGATCTGAGCTTTTCTTGAGCTTCGGGACGAGGTGAGACAGCGGAGGGGCAGGGCGAACGCGTCAGCTTCGACCGGAGCGGGCGCGTCCGCCATCCTCCGGATGCCATGCGGCCGGCGCCCCTGCTTCACCGGGGCCGAGTGCCGGCGGCGCCGGCGGCGCGATCCGTGCCGGGGGCAGCCCCGGCGCGTTCTCCCGCCCGGCGTTGGCGATGACGACCGCGACGTACGGCAGCACCAGGCCGAGCACGAGCGCGATCCAGGCCAGAGGGGTCGACACCTGCCACAGGAGGACCGCCAGGATGAACGACAGGGTGCGGATCGACATCGAGATGATGTAGCGCCGCTGCCTTCGGCGGACGTCCTCGGTGAGCCCTGCCGCGGTCCCGGTGATCCGGAAAACCTCAGTACCGCTCCGCTTCCGCATCACGTTCCACCACCTGCTCGAAGCGCCGGAAGCCACCCGCATCCGGCACGATCCACGTTACGCCGCGAGTCCGTCGCAGTGGAGACCGGGGAGGCCGCCGCCGTGTGACAGCACCCGCCTTACGGCGTATGGCCGCCTTCGGCATGCGGCGTACCCGGACCGCGCCGAGACTGGCCGCATGAACTGGATCTGGGCGATCATCGTCGGCATCGTGCTCGGCTTCCTGGCGAAGCTGCTCCTGCCGGGGAAGCAGGACATCCCGTGGTGGCTGACCATCATCTGCGGCATCCTCGGCGCCTTCCTGGGCAATGCTGTCGCAGGATGGATCGGCGTACGGCACACCAGCGGCGTCGACTGGATCCGCCATGTGCTGCAGATCCTCGGCGCGATCCTCGTGGTCGCCGTGATCACCCCGCTGTGGGCCTCGATCCGCGGCAGGCGGCGGACGGCGACCTGACCGGCGGCGCGCCCTGGAAGGGCGCGCCGCTCAGTGGGCGTGCGGCCGCAGATGCGTCGGCGGCACCAGGTCGGTGAGCCAGACGTCGTTGGCGCTGACCCGGAAGACATGACCCGTGGCGGCCAGCCCCGCCGCGTCCACCGCCAGCACCACGGGACGGCCGTGCCGCGCACCGACGCGCACGGCCGTCTCCACGTCCGCGGAGAGGTGGACGTCCTGCCGGGACATCGGCTTGAGCCCCTCGCGCAGCACGATCGGCAGGGTGGCGCTCGCTGTGCCGTGGAAGAGGACGGCCGGCGGCTCCGCCGGCGCCAGTCCGAGGTCGACCTCGACCGAGTGCCCCTGACTGGCCCGGATCCGCCGCCCGTCCTCCGAGAAGGCGAACCGCTTCTTGTTGTTGGTGGCCACGACGTGGTCGAGGTCGGCGCGCGAGAAACCGGGGGCGCCTCCCGGCGAAGCCGGGGGGAGGCTCGCCCGGCGGGACGCGGCGATCAGCTCGTGCACATCCACCCAGCCGGCCGCGTCGAGGGTGATCCCGATCGACGCCGGGTCGTGCCGCAGCACCCGCGCCAAGAACTTCGAGACCTTGACCGTCCGCTTCTCGTCCATTGCTCTGCCCCCCGTCGTCCCGGTCAGACGCCCTGACTGACCGAGCTCATGTTGAAGTCCGGGACCCGCATCGCCGGGAACGCGGCCCGGGTGAACCAGTCGCTCCACTCGCGCGGCAGCGTCCGCTCGGTGCGGCCCACCTCGGTAGCACGGCCCAACAGGTCGACCGGCGACTCGTTGAACCGGAAGTTGTTCACCACACCGGTCACCTCGCCGCCCTCCACCAGGTAGACCCCGTCCCGGGTCAGCCCCGTCAGCAGCAGGGTGGCCGGATCCACCTCGCGGATGTACCACAAGCACGTCAGCAGCAGACCGCGCTCGGTGTCCGCCACCATCTCCTCCAGCGACCGCTTGCCGCCGCCGTCGAGGATCAGGTTGCCCGCGGAAGGCGCGAAGGGCAGTCCGGTCAGACCTGCGCTGTGCCGGGTGGTGGACAACCGGCTGAGGACGCCCTCGCTGACCCAGTCGGTGGCCTCGACCGGCAGGCCGTTGTCGAAGACCGACGCGGCGTCACTCGAGGCGTGCGCGATCACGAACGGCGCCGACTCCAGCCCAGGTTCGGCCGGGTCGCTGCGTAGCGTCAGCGGCAGTTCCGAGAGCTTCTCGCCGAGCCGGGTGCCTCCGCCGGGACGGCTGAAGACCGTACGGCCCTCCACCGCGTCCCGGGCGGCCGCGCTCCACTGCTGGTAGATCATCAGATCCGCCACGGCAGACGGGGGCAGCAGCGTCTCGTACCGTCCGGCCGGCAGGTCGATCCGCCGCTCGGCCCAGGCCAGGCGCTGCGCGAGGTCGGCGTCGAGGGCCTCCGGGTCGACGTCGGTGAAGTCGCGGGTGGCGGCGCCGGCCCACGCCGAGCGGGACATGTCCCCGGACTTGGCGTTGAGTTCCAGGGTGCCGCTCGGCTGGTCGTGACGGAGTCGCAGCCCCGAGGAGGTGCCCAAGTAGGTGGAGGTGACGGAGTGGTACGCGAAGCCGTACAGCCGCCGGCCGCCGGCCCGGGCCGTGCCGAAGGCCTCGCCCAGGGCGGGTGCGAAGTCGGCGAACACCTCCGAGGAGGTCTCGGCCGGCGCCTCCGTGAACCTGGTGCTCGCCGGCACCCCCTCGACCAGCGGCTGGGCGTCCTCGGCGGGCCCGGCGGCACGCGCGGCCGCCTCGGCGGCCCGCACCAGCGGCTCCAGTTCGTCCGCGGTGACCGCGGCGCGGGACACCACGCCCGAGGCGGTGCCCTGGGAGCCGTTCACCGTGGCGATCACGGTCAGGGCGCGGCTGCGGGTCACACCGTTGGTCGTCAGGGCGTTGCCCGCCCAGCGCAGATTGGCCGAGGAACTCTCGTCGGCGATGACGACGCAGCCGTCCGCCCGGGACAGTTCCAGGGCGCGCTCGACGATCTCGTGGGGCTTGGAAACGGAGCTCATCGACCGGCCTCCTGCGTGGTGTTGAGGATGTTGACGCCGCGGAAGAGCGCGGAGGGGCAGCCGTGCGAGACCGCGGCGACCTGGCCGGGCTGGGCCTTGCCGCAGTTGAAGGCGCCGCCCAGGACGTAGGTCTGCGGCCCGCCGGCGGCCTCCATGGAGCCCCAGAAGTCGGTGGTGGTGGCCTGGTAGGCGACGTCGCGCAGCTGCCCGGCCAGCCGGCCGTTCTCGATCCTGAAGAAGCGCTGGCCGGTGAACTGAAAGTTGTAGCGCTGCATGTCAATGGACCACGAGCGGTCGCCCACGACGTAGATGCCGCGCTCGACGCCGCCGATCAGTTCCTCGGTCGACGGCCCGTCCGGTGCGGGCTGCAGCGACACATTCGCCATCCGCTGCACGGGGACATGACCGGGGGAGTCCGCGTAGGCGCAGCCGTTGGAGCGCTCGAAGCCGGTGAGCCGGGCGGTCCTGCGGTCGAGCTGGTAGCCGACCAGGACGCCGTCCTTCACCAGGTCCCAGGACTGCCCGGCGACCCCCTCGTCGTCGTAGCCGATGGTGGCCAGGCCGTGCTCGGCGGTGCGGTCGCCGGTGACGTTCATGTGCCGGGAGCCGTACCGCAGCGTGCCCAGCTGGTCGAAGGTGGCGAAGGAGGTGCCCGCGTAAGCCGCCTCGTAGCCCAGCGCGCGGTCGAGCTCGGTGGCGTGGCCGATGGACTCGTGGATGGTCAGCCAGAGGTTCGAGGGGTCGACCACGAGGTCGTACGAGCCCGCCTCCACCGACGGCGCCGCCATCTTCTCCGCGAGCAGCCCGGGGATCTCCGCGAGCTCCGCGTCCCAGTCCCAGCCGGTGCCGGTCAGGTACTCCCAGCCGCGTCCGGCCGGCGGCGCGAGGGTGCGCATCGAGTCGAAGTCCCCGGACCGCGGATCCACCGCGACGGCGGTCAGCTCGGGGTGGATCCGCACACGCTGCTGGGTCGTGGTCGTCCCCGAGGTGTCCGCGTAGAACTTGTTCTCATGGACGGCCATCAAGGAGGCGTCGACGTGCGACACGCCGTCGGCGGCCAGCAGGCGCCCGCTCCACTCGGACAGCAGACCCGTCTTGTCGGCATCGGGCACCCCGAAGGGGTCGATGTCGTACGAGGAGACCCACACCCGGTCCGCGTGGACCGGCTCGGCCGCCAGCTCCACGCGTTCGTCGGAGCCCGCCGCCGCGATCACCTTGGCCGACAGCTTCGCCATCGCCACCGCCTGCCCGGCCACCCGGGCCGCGGCGTCCATCGTCAGGTCGACGCCGGAGGCGAAGCCCCACGCCCCGCCGTGCACCACGCGCACCGCATAGCCGACGTCCGTGCTGTCCGACGAGCCGGAGGCTTTGCCGTCCCGCAGCCGCCAGGAAGCGCTGCGCACCCGCTCGAAGCGGAAGTCGGCGTGCTCGGCGCCCAGAGCGCGGGCGCGTGCCAGCGCCGCGTCGGCGAGCGCCCGGAGCGGCAGCGCCAGGAATGACTGATCGACCTCGTGGGGCACGACGGCCTCCCCTTCTGTCCAGTCGTCAACGTCCTCCAAGTCTCCCGCAGTGAATCATGCCGCTCTGACAATCCGCCCGCCTGCGGTTTTCTGTAGAGACTCGACAGCGACTCGCGTACGCCCCTGTCGGGGGTCGATTCCCCGTACCGCGACGTAGGCAGATAGTTTTCTGGAGTACCAGCACCTCTAGGGAAAGGGTGATCCGTTGAGCCGCTCGGTTCTCGTCACCGGAGGAAACCGTGGCATCGGCCTCGCCATCGCCCGAGCGTTCGCCGACGCGGGCGACAAGGTGGCCGTCACCTACCGCTCGGGTGAGCCCCCGGAGGGCTTCTTCGCCGTCAAGTGCGACATCACCGACGGTGAGCAGGTCGAGCAGGCGTTCAGGGAGATCGAGGCACAGCAGGGTGCGGTCGAGGTGCTGGTGGCCAACGCCGGCGTCACGCGCGACCAGCTGCTGCTGCGGATGTCCGACGACGACTTCACGTCCGTCCTGGACACGAACCTGACCGGCACCTTCCGCGTGGTCAAGGCCGCGGCACGGAAGATGCTGCGCGCCCGCAAGGGCCGCATCGTGCTGATCTCCTCCGTCGTGGGACTGCTCGGCTCGGCCGGTCAGGCCAACTACGCCGCGTCCAAGGCCGGCCTCGTCGGCTTCGCGCGCTCGCTGGCCCGCGAGCTCGGCTCCCGCAACATCACCGTCAACGTGGTCGCCCCCGGCTTCGTCGACACCGACATGACTCGCGTGCTCACCGACGAGCAGCGGGCGAACATCGTCGGCCAGGTTCCGCTGGCCCGTTACGCGCAGCCCGAGGAGATCGCCGCCTCGGTCCGCTTCCTCGCCTCCGAGGAAGCCGCTTACATCACCGGAGCCGTCATTCCCGTCGACGGCGGATTGGGCATGGGTCACTGAGCATCATGAGTGGAATTCTCGCTGGAAAGCGCATCCTCATCACCGGCGTGCTGACGGAGTCCTCCATCGCCTTCCACACGGCGAAGCTCGCCCAGGAGCAGGGCGCGGAGATCATCCTGACGGCGTTCCCGCGGCCCACGCTGACCGAGCGCATCGCCAAGAAGCTGCCCAAGCCGGTCAAGGTCATCGAGCTCGACGTCACCAACGAGGAGCACCTCGCCTCGCTCGCCGACGTCGTCCGCGAGGAGCTCGGCGGCCTCGACGGCGTCGTCCACTCCATCGGCTTCGCGCCGCAGGACGCCCTCGGCGGCAACTTCCTCAACACGCCGTTCGAGTCCGTCGCCACGGCGATGCACGTCTCCGCTTACTCGCTGAAGGCGCTCACCATGGCCTGCCTGCCGCTGATGCAGGACGGCGGCTCGGTCGTCGGCCTCACCTTCGACGCGCAGTTCGCCTGGCCGCAGTACGACTGGATGGGCCCGGCCAAGGCGGCGCTGGAGGCGACCTCCCGCTACATCGCCCGGGACCTCGGCAAGCAGAACATCCGCTGCAACCTGATCTCGGCCGGTCCGCTCGGCTCCATGGCCGCCAAGTCCATCCCGGGCTTCGGGGATCTCGCCGACGTCTGGAACCACCGTTCCCCGCTCGAGTGGGACCTCTCCGACCCCGAGCCGGCCGGCCGTGGGGTCGTCGCGCTGCTGAGCGACTGGTTCCCCAAGACCACGGGCGAGATCGTCCACGTCGACGGCGGTCTGCACGCCATCGGCGCGTAGCGCTCGCACCGCCGGCGAAGGCGGGAGGCGGGACCGAACGAGGTGCGGGGGAGCCGCGCCGACCGGTGGTCCGCGACCCGCTCGGCGCCCGCTCGCACGGGCCGCCGACGGCCCCTTCGCGTACGGCCCTGGCACCGCCTTCGGGTGACGCCGGGGCCGTACGCGCGTTCGGGGCCGTGTCCCTCATTCGGCCCACCAGACCGGGTGGCCGCACATCCTGGCCGCGAGGATGGCTGTGCGGGGGAGCCGGGGGTGAGTGGAGGGAGGGCGTGCATCGTGCGTGCCTACGTGCGTCCGCGCGCGGCCGCCTGTGTGTGCGCCGCGGCGGCGGTCGCGGTGCTGGTCGCGGGTGCGGGCCCGGCTGCCGCGGCGGCGGCCGGAGCCGCGGCACGGCTGCCGGGCGTCGCGGAGTGCCGGACCTCGGTACGGGGCGGCGAGGGCGTCGCCGTGTGCTTCAACCCCGACCCTGACCTGGACCGCGTCCAGCTGCACATCGAGTGCCTCCGATGGTGGGACCCCGACGTGGACGGCGCTTCGGTCCCGGTCGGACCTGCCCAGACCGTCACCCTCAGCGACCGGTGCTGGAAGGAGATCCAGGAGATCTGGGTCAGCGGGAAGCTGGGCTGAAGCGGCAGCTGAACGCGTGCGCCGAGGCCTCGCCGGAGGCGGCCTCCGGATCGCCGGCCCGGATCGCCTCGACCAGCCGCGCATGGTCCACGTGCTGCTCGGGGCGCAGCTCCTCGCCGACGTCCGCGCGCAGGAAGGCGCGCAGCACCTCTCCGAGGTCGGCGTAGAGCTCGACGACCACGTCGTTGTGCGAGGCCGCCACGACGGACAGGTGCAGTGCCGCGTCGGCGTCGACGAAGGCGTCGGCGCTGCCGGACTCCCAGGCCCGTTCCCTCCGGGTCAGGGCCGCGTCCAGCTGCTTCAGGTCGCGGTCCGTGCGCCGCCGCGCGGCGAGCGCGGCCGCGGCCGCCTCCAGGGCGCTGCGCAGCTCGGCCACGTGCTGCGGATCGGAGTCGGCGAAGCGGCGGTGCATCACCCCGGCCAGCTCGCTGGTCGCCAGCACATACGTGCCGGACCCCTGCCGGATATCGAGCAGTCCGTTGTGGGCCAGCGCCCGGACCGCCTCGCGGACGGTGTTGCGGGCCACTCCGAGCTGCTCGACCAGCTGGTTCTCGGTGGGGATCCGGAACCCCACCGGCCATTCACCGGAGGTGATCTGGGCGCGCAGCTGCGCGATCACCTGGTCGGCCAGGGCGGAGCGCCGAGGCGAGGTCAGGGGCATGGGCTCTCATTCATCCCATCATCCTATGATGGTCGGCATGCGTGACGACGAAGCGACGCTCGACCCTGCCGCGGAAAGTGCCGTCATACCCGCACTACCCGCACACCTCCCCACCGGCGCGCGCGGCACACGGCGCACCCGGACCCTGGTGGCGGTCGCGCTGGTGCTCGCCGCGCTCAATCTGCGGCCCGCCATCACCAGCCTCGGCGCGCTCCTGGAGGAGGTCCGTGACGGCCTCGGCATGAGCGGCACCGTCGCGGGCCTGCTCACCTCCGTCCCCGCGCTGTGTTTCGCCGTGTTCGGAGTGGCCGCGCCCCGGCTCGCCCGACGCCGCGGCCCCGGCGCCGTGGTCTGCGCGGGCCTGGCCGCGATCACCCTGGGTGTCCTGCTGCGTCCCTTCACCGGCGGCACGGTGCTCTTCCTCGCCGCCAGCGCCCTCGCGCTGGGCGGCATAGCCGTCGGCAACGTCCTGATGCCCGTCGTCGTCAAACGCTGGTTCCCCGACCGCGTGGGCACCATGACCGGGCTCTACTCGATGGCCCTGTCACTGGGCACCGCCCTCGCCGCCGCGGCGACCGTCCCGGCCACCCGTGCCCTCGGCGGGGACTGGCGGCTCGGCCTCGCGGCGTGGGGGGCGCTCGCGGCCGTCGCGGTGCTGCCCTGGCTGGCTCTCGTCCGGGACCGGGAGCACGCCCCCGCCGTTGCCCCGGCGGCCCCCACCGCGGAGGGGACCGGGACCGGCAGCATCGCCCGCAGCCGTACCGCCTGGGCGCTCGCCGTCTACTTCGGTCTCCAGGCCACGGGCGCGTACATCACCATGGGGTGGCTCCCGCAGATCTTCCGGGACGCCGAGGTCTCCGCCTCCACCGCGGGAGTGCTGCTCGCCGTCACCATGGTGATGGGCGTACCGCTCTCCTTCGTGCTGCCCGCGCTCGCCGGCCGGATGCGGCACCAGGGCGGGCTCGCCGTCGGCCTCGGCCTCTTCGGAATCGCCGGCTACGGCGGCCTGTGGGCCGCCCCGGCCGCCGCGCCCTGGGTGTGGTCCCTGCTGCTGGGCATCTCCAACTGCTCGTTCCCCCTCGCCCTCACCATGATCGGGATGCGTTCGCGCACGGGCGGCGGGGTGGTGCGGCTGTCCGCCTTCGCGCAGTGCACCGGCTATCTCTTCTCCATCCCCGGTCCGATCCTCGTCGGGGCCCTCTACCAGCACACCGGCGGCTGGGACCTGCCCGTGGCCCTCATGCTCGCGCTGATGGTTCCGCAGATCGCCGCGGGCGTGGCCGCCGGCCGCGACCGCGCCGTGGAGGACGAACTCTGACCACCCGCGTACGCGGGGGCCACCGTGGGATGGGAGACTGGGCGGCATGCCCGTGCTCGAGCCGAACCCCCCGCAGCCGCAGAAGAAGCTCCTCATCATCTTCGGCCTCATGATGGCCGTGCCCGCCCTGGTCGCGGTGATCGCGATCATCGGCGCCAAGCTGGGCTGATGCCCCGCCCCCGGGGTCGACGGTGGGGACAACCCCACCTTCCCTAGGGGGCCAGGGTCAGGGTCACGTGGGTGGGCCACCCGATGGGGCCGCGCGCCGTCTTTCCGTAGCGTCGTGGTGCACGGCCGGACAGCGCTCCGGCACCCCGGCTGACCCATGGAGGCGTCCCGTGTCCACGCAGGCTGTTCCCTCGCGTACCCCGCGAAACCGCGCCGCCCGCCCGGCGGCCGGGGGCGGCACGAAGACGCGCCTGCCGTGGTGGGCGCTCGCCCTGCCCACGCTCGCCTTCGCGGCGCTGCTGGCCCTGGTCGCGGCCCCGGGGGCCGCCGAGGCCTCGGCCACGGAGCCCGCCGGCCGGCTTCTGCAGGCCGTCGGCGAAGGGCTTCCGCGGCTCGTGCAGCACCTGCTGTGACTCTCCCGCGGCGAATCCGCGATCCGTTCCGCAGCCCGCGCCTGGCGGCCGGATTTCTGGAAAGCTGAGGAGCATGAGCGCAGTTGCATCGCCCCGCCGGATCGTCTTGCTCCGGCACGCCAAAGCCGACTGGCCCGACGTCCCCGACCACGAGCGACCGCTGGCGGAAAGGGGACGGAAGGAGGCACCCGTCGCCGGTCGCAGGCTCGCCGAACTGGGGATCCCGTTCGACCTCACCCTCTGCTCCTCGGCCGCCCGCACCCGTGAGACGTGGAAGCTCGCCGCCCACGAACTCCCGCACCGCCCCCGCACCGTCTACGAGGAGCGTCTCTACGACGCCACCCTCGGTGACCTGCTCGCCCTGCTCGACGAGACTCCCGAGGACGTCGAAAACCTGCTGCTGGTGGGCCACAACCCGGCCGTCCACGCGCTTGCGGACGCCCTCGCCGGGGAGAGCGACAATGACTCCCGCGCCCGGATGAACCGCACCGGCTTCCCGACGGCGGCCATTGCGGTGATCACCTTCTCCGGACCGTGGAAGACGGTCGAGCACGGCGTCGGGCGCCTCGTCGACTTCTGGTCGCCCCACGACTGAGGCGTCTCCCGACCGTGCGGGTCCCCGGGCCGCCCCGCCCCCTGTGGGCGGGGACCTCGTCGGGAAAGGCTTGGAGCACCCGCTCCACGGCCATGCCGTGCCAGGGGCCGCGCCGGTCAGGCGCCGGCCGCGCCGTCCCCGGCGTCGGCCGCCTCGACCTCCTCGCGCGTGATGCCCAGCAGGTAGAGCACGGTGTCCAGGAACGGCACATTGACCGCGGCGTCCGCCGCCCGCCGCACCACCGGCTTGGCGTTGAAAGCGACGCCGAGACCCGCCGCGTTGAGCATGTCCAGGTCGTTGGCGCCGTCGCCGATGGCGACGGTCTGGCTCAGGGGCACCCCTGCCTCGGCGGCGAAGCGCCGCAGCAGCCGGGCCTTGCCCGCCCGGTCCACGATCTCGCCGGTGACCCGGCCGGTGAGCTTGCCGTCCACGATCTCCAGGGTGTTGGCCGCGGCGAAGTCGAGCGACAGCCGCTCCTTGAGGTCGTCGGTGACCTGGGTGAAGCCCCCGGAGACCACGCCCACCTGGTACCCCAGCCGCTTGAGCGTGCGGATCAGCGTGCGCGCCCCGGCCGTCAGCCGCACCTCCTGGCGGACCTTGTCCACCACGGACTCGTCGAGCCCCTTGAGCAGGGCGACCCGCGCGTGCAGGGACTGCTCGAAATCCAGCTCGCCGCGCATCGCCGCGGCCGTCACCTCGGCGACCTGCTCCTCGCAGCCCGCGTGCGCCGCGAAGAGCTCGATCACCTCGTCCTGGATGACGGTGGAGTCCACGTCCATGACCACGAGGCGCTGCGCCCTGCGGTGCAGGCCCGCCGACACCACGGCCACGTCGACCCCGCGCTCGTGGGCCTCCATGGCCAGTGCCGGGCGCAGCGTGTCGGTGGCGACGCCGGACACGGCGAACTCCACCGCCGTCACCGGGTACTTCGCGAGCCGGAAGATGCGGTCGATGTTGCCGCCGACGCCGGTGATCGTGGCCGCTATGGCCGCCGTGGACTCGGCCGTCATCGGGTGCCCGAGCACCGTCACATGGGAGCGGCCCTCGCCGCGCGGCCGGTTGTCGCCGATGCCGGAGATGATCTCGGCCTGCAGGCGCATCGACTCCGCCCACGCGTGCACCGTCGCCCGCAGCTCGCCCTCCACCGAACGCCCCTCGGGGGCGGGCACCAGGGCGCAGAGCACGATGCGTCCCCGGGTGACGACCTGCTCGATGTCGATGACGCTCACCTGGAAGCGGGCCAGCGTCTCGAAGAGCCCGGCGGTGATCCCCGGCCGGTCCTTACCGAAGATCTTGACCAGCAGTGTCGGCACATTGGCGGCGGTGGCAGCGGTCGCCTGCGATGCGTCGTTCATGGTGCCTCCACCGTATCGGGCACCGTGCTGGGGACGGACATGTGTCCCGCCTGGCGGACGTCGTCCGTGCTCAGCGGCGTCCCCCGGGCGGACCGGGTGGTGGCGGGCCTTCCCGCGACGGGCCGCGCGGCGGCCCCGGGGGAGGCGGTGGCGGCGGTGGAGGCGGTGACGGTGGCGGCAGAGGTGCCCTGGTGACGGACCCCGCGGGCCGCGGCGGCTGCCGGTAGGGGTTCGGCCCGGCGTCCGGCGGGCCGTAGCCGGGGCTCGGGACGTACGGGCCGGGCCGGTAGGCGACGCCCGGGTAGGTGCGTGCGCTGCTCTCCCCGGACGCCGCCTCGGCCGCCCTGCGCAACGCGTACGGGGACACCCGGCGCCCGGCCGTCCCCGTCAGCAGGGTTAGCAGCGCCCCCGCGCCGCCCGCCAGGGCCCCCCAGAGGGCCCCCGCAAGGAACGCCATGGGGAGGCTGCCTCGCAGGTCCACGCCGGCGCCCACCGCGTCCACCCCGAAGACCGAGACGCCCGCGTTCACCGAGACACCGGTCACCCACACCAGCAGCGGGAAGGCGACCGCCGTGACCGAGCCGAGGCGCACCGCGCACAGCCCCGCGTACCGGGCGCGCGTCGCCCCCCACAGCGGGGTGCGGGCCGCCGCCAGCGCACCCGCGGCCAGCATCATCAGCGCCGCGGCGGCGGTCAGCAGCCACACCCGCTGGTCGTACTCCGCCAGGCGGACGGGCGTCACCGGCTCCTCCACGCTCGAGGACAGCAGCCGGTCCAGGGGATCCGGCAGCACCTTCGCCGGCTCCCCGGTGGCCATGCCCCGCCAGGACACGAAGAGCCCGAGCGGCACGGCCAGCCACACCCCGTTGGGCGCCCCCAAGAGGGCCGCCCCGGCGATCCGGCCCGATTGGCCGCCCGTCACCGCCGCATATGCGGCGGCGGCGCACCCCGCCACCACGGCCAGCAGCAGCACCCAGCGCAGCGCCGACGCCGCCGGCCGGACGACCCGGTGCAGTCCCTCCACAGCGGGCGGCAGCGGCGTACGACGTGACGTGAGCAGCGCCAGCAGCAGAACGGCCGACACCCACAGCAGACCGCCCACCAAGGTGCGGCCGGTGGCGACGTGGAAGCTCACCGACGCCTTGGCGGCGATCAGATGCCGCAGCCCGTCCCCGAGCCCGCCGCCGATGTCACCGAAGCCCGGAAGCCCGTCCGCCGGACCGCCGCCCTCGTCCCCGCCCAGCCGTGCGCCGTCGAGGGCGACGGTGTCCTGCCCGGCCCACGCCAGCGCGCCGAGCACTCCCACGAAGAGCACCACCACCGCCCCCGCCCGGACGGCGAGTTCACCGCCCGAGACGGTCAGCCCCGCCCCACTCCGCAGCGACCGCAGGAACACCCAGCTCAGCAGCAGGGCACCCACCAGACCGACACCCAGCGGCATGAGGTCCAGCCGGGCCTCGCCGGCTGAGCCGCCCAGCCCGAACACCGCGACGCCACCGGAGGGGACGACCTTGCCGCCCACCGCCATGGCGACGACGGCCGCCGTCATCGGCCCCAGCGAGCCCGCCGTGTCGGCGCCGAGCAGGTGCAGACCCAGCGCGGCGGTCGCCGCCATCCCCAGGTACGCCCAACTCACCGCGACCACCGCGGAGAGCAGCGCGCCGCCCCACGGGACCGCGCGCGCGGGCGTGTTCGAAGGTGTGGAGGTGTACGCCGTCATGCCCGCCCCCGAGGTGTCGCGTCCGTGCCGCCTGCGCAGCGTGGTGCCCCGATCCGTCATGAGCCGCACGGGCCCGCGCGCCTACCACTCTCCGGTGGTGTTCCGGCGCCGTCAACGGCCTCTCGGAAGAAGGTGCGCGTCACTCCCCGGCGCCACATGGCGCGGGCCGGCGTGCCCGGAACAGTTCCTCGCGGTGTGTCCAATCTCTAGACTTCCCCCATGGGGGGACAACCCGGGGGACGACTTTGTGGGGTTTGGGGTGCCTGAACTCGTACTCGAACTGAACGGTCGGACCTGGGAGCTCGATCCGTCCAGGTCGTACAGCCTGGGCCGGGATCCGCAGTCCGACGTCGTCCTCGACGACGCGCGGGTCTCCTGGCGGCACGCCACCCTTCGGCGCGGCGAGCGCGGTTGGGTCATCGAGGATCTCGGCAGCACCAACGGCACCTATGTCCAGGGTCAGCGCGTCCATGCCTACGACGTCACCGCCGGGGCCGCCGTCACCCTCGGAAACGCCGCCGACGGCCCGCGGCTTGCTTTCAGTGGCGGCGCTCCGGCCGGCGGTGACGTCCACAGCGCCGACACCGCGCTGGCCAGACCGCAGCGGGCCCGCAGGCCCGGGCCCGACGCGCAGGCGGCGCCGAAGTCCTCGGCCCCGCCCGGGCAGGGGGGCTGGGACAGCGGCCCGTCCGTCGCGCACGTGCCGCAGCCCTCGCCGGCCCCGCGGCCGGACCAGTGGAGTCCGCAGGCGCACATCCCGTCCCCGCACCGGCCCGCGGGCGGCGGCGCCGCACCGCCCCTCCACGGCGACCGCAGCCCGACGACCTTCCACCACCTGGTGCTCGGCCGCGTCATGAGGATCGGCCGCGCCCTGGAGAACGACCTGGTCGTCTCCGACCTCCAGGTCTCCCGCTTTCACGCGGAGTTCCGGGCGCATCCCGACGGCCGCTACGAGATCGTCGACCTGGGCAGCCACAACGGCACCTATGTCAACGGACAGCCGATACAGCGCCACCTGCTCGGCCCTCACGACATCGTGGGCGTCGGGCACTCCACCTTCCGGCTGGTCGGTGACCAGCTCGAGGAGTTCGTCGACACCGGTGAGGTCTCCTTCTCGGCGCGGCGGCTCACCGTCCGCGTGCCGCAGGGCAGCACCACCAAGACCATTCTCGAAGACGTCTCCTTCGGCGTCCCCGAGAAGTCGCTGATCGCCGTCATCGGCCCCTCCGGTTCCGGCAAGTCGACGCTGCTGCGTGCCCTGACCGGCTACCGCCCGGCCGAAGAGGGCGAGGTGCTCTACGACGGCCGCAACCTCTACAAGCAGTTCGCGGAACTGCGGCAGCGCATCGGCCTCGTCCCGCAGGACGACATCCTGCACAAGGAGCTGACGATCCGCAGAGCGCTGCGCTACGCGGCCAAGCTCCGCTTCCCCGGCGACACCAAGGCCGCGGAGCGTGAGGCCCGCATCGACGAGGTGCTGCGCGAACTCAAGCTGGACGTCCACGCCGACAAGCGCGTCACCTCGCTCTCCGGCGGCCAGCGCAAGCGCGTATCCGTCGCCCTGGAGCTGCTGACCAAGCCCTCGCTGATCTTCCTGGACGAGCCCACCTCCGGCCTCGACCCCGGTATGGACCGCGACGTCATGAAGCTGCTGCGCGGCCTCGCCGACGACGGCCGCACCGTGCTCGTCGTGACCCACTCGGTGGCCGAACTCGCCCTGTGCGACAAGCTGCTCGTGATGGCGCCGGGCGGAGCCGTGGCCTACTTCGGCCCGCCCGAGGAGGCGCTGAACTTCTTCGGCTACGAAACCTGGGCCGACGTCTTCTCCGCCTTCGAGACCTACCGCGACTACGACTGGTCCGGTCGCTGGCGCGGCTCCCAGCACTACCAGATCTACGCCGCGGACCTGGACGCCGTCGCGCCGCAGTCCGCAGGCGCGGCCCCGCAGCGGGCCAGGCCGCCCAAGCCGCAGCGCTGGCCGGCGCAGTTCGTCACCCTCGTCCGCCGCTACCTGGCGGTGATCGCATCCGACAAGGGCTTCATGGCCCTGATGGTGGTCCTCCCGGCCGTCCTCGGCCTGGTGAGCGTGGTCATCCCGGCGAAGTCCGGGCTGGCGCCGCCCGACGAGGCGGGCAAGTTCAACGCCGACGCGGGCACCATCATGCTGATCATCGCGGTCGGCGCCTGCTTCTCGGGCGCCGCCAACTCGGTCCGCGAGCTGATCAAGGAACGGGTGATCTACGAACGGGAACGCGCCACCGGCCTGTCCCGCTCCGCGTACCTGTTCTCCAAAGTGTTCGTGCTGGGTCTGATCAGCGCCCTGCAAGGCGTCATCATCTGCGCCATCGGCCTGTCGGTGCGCCGGCTCCCCGAGGAGGGCCTGATCATCGAGGGCTTCCCCGCCGCGGAGATCACCCTGGTGGTCATCGCGCTCGGCTTCACCTCGATGATGGTCGGCCTGGTCATCTCCTCGCTGGTGAGGACCGCCGAGAAGACCATGCCCCTGCTGGTGATGTTCGCGATCGTCCAGGTCGTCTTCACCGGCGTCCTCTTCCAGATCTTCGGCACGGTCGGCCTGGAGCAGGTGGCCTGGCTGATGCCGTCCCGCTGGGCCGTCGGCGCCGCCGGCGCCACCCTCGACCTCGGCCGCCTCATGCCGCCGTGGGACCCGGCCGAGCCCGGCGACCTGGACCCGCTGTGGGAGCCCTCGGCGGGCCAGTGGGGCTTCGACATGGCCGTCCTGCTCGGCATCGCGCTCGTGTGCGGCATCCTCGTGCTGAGGCTGCTGCGCCGCCATGAGCCGGAGGTCATGCGCAAGTAGGGGCCCCTTGTACGCGACGAGGAGGCGGCGGCTCCCCGAGGAGGGGACCGCCGCCTTCCGCGTGCCCGTGCCGAGTGCGGCGCCCCGCTCCACGGCGCCGCGCGCCTGCCGAGCCCCCTGGCGCCGCAGCGTGGCTTCCGTCCACGGCGTTCGGGAACAGGGTCGTCCCGACGAGGGTGCCCGGAGCCCGGCGGCGCCCAGGGCGAGCCCACCTTCTCAAGCCGCGTCGCAGGGTGAGGCGACAGGAACTTCGTCCTAGGTCGCCGGACGGGGGCCGCTCGGTCAGCTGGCCGATCCCGTCGGCCCCACCCCGCCGGTACGGTGAGCTCATGTCCAGCAGATCGCCCCGACGCGGCATCGAGGCGGTGAGCGCGGCCGTCCTCGCGATGAGCCGGCACCTCGAAGTGCGCGAGGTACTGCAGACGATCGTCTCGTCCGCCCGGGAACTACTCGACGCCGAGTACGCCGCCCTGGGCGTGCCGGACGACCACGGCGGCTTCGCCCAGTTCGTCGTCGACGGCGTCAGCGACGAGCAGTGGAAGGCCATCGGCCCGCTGCCCCGGCAGCACGGCGTCCTCGCCGCGATGCTGCACGAGGCCACCCCCCAGCGTCTGCCCGACGTGAAGGAAGACCCCCGGTTCGGCGGCTGGCCGGCCGCCCACCCCCAGATGACCGACTTCCTCGGCATGCCGGTGGTCGACGGCGACGAGATCCTGGGCGCCCTCTTCCTCGCCGACAAGCGCCGCGAGTCCGGCGCCCCGGAGGACGGCAAGGGGTTCACCGAGGAGGACGAGGAACTGCTGCGGACGCTGGCCGCGCACGCCGCCATCGCCCTGACCAACGCCCGCCTGTACGAGCGCAGCCGCGAGCTGACGCTGGCCGGGGAGCGCGCCCGCATCGCCCACGAGCTGCACGACGCCGTCTCGCAGAAGCTGTTCTCCCTGCGGCTGACCGCCCAGGCCGCCGCTGCCCTGGTGGCCCGCGATCCGCAACGCGCCCGCGAGGAGCTGCGGCAGGTCGCCGCGCTCGCAGCCGAGGCCGCCGACGAGCTGCGCGCGGTCGTGGTGGAACTGCGGCCCGCCGCGCTGGACGAGGACGGCCTGCTGGCCACCCTGCGCACCCAGATCGGCGTCCTGGACCGGGTGCACTCGGCGCGCGTCTCCTTCACCCACTGCCATGTCCGCGCCCTGCCTGCCGCACAGGAGGAGGCGTTGCTGAGGGTTGCCCAGGAAGCCCTGCACAACGCGCTGCGTCACGCGGACGCCGCTTCCGTGACCGTGCGCCTGGAGGGCCGCGGCAGGGGAGCGGTGCTCACGGTGCGCGACGACGGGCGGGGCTTCGACCCGTCCGCGGTGCGCCGTGCCGGGCGGCACCTGGGGCTCGTCTCCATGCGGGACAGGGCCGACGCGGTGGGCGGCGGACTGACGGTGGACTCGGCGCCCGGAAAAGGCACCGTGATCGAGATGGAGGTGCCCGGTGGCTGACGGCCCCATTCGCGTCCTGGTGGTCGACGACCACCAGGTGGTCCGGCGCGGTCTGCGGACCTTCCTGGAGGTGCAGCCCGACATCGAGGTGGTGGGTGAGGCAGCGGACGGGGAGCAGGGCGTGGAGCGCGCCGGCGAACTCGCTCCCGACGTGATCCTGATGGACGTCCGCATGCCCGGGGTCGACGGCATCGAGGCCCTGCGCCGGTTGCGTGACAACGGCAGCAAGGCCCGCGTCCTCGTCGTCACCAGCTTCACCGAGCAGCGCACCGTCGTCCCGGCGCTGCGCGCGGGCGCGGCCGGCTACGTCTACAAGGACGTGGACCCGGACGCGCTGGCCGGCGCCATCCGCTCGGTGCACGCCGGGCACGTGCTCCTGCAGCCGGAGGTCGCCGAGGCCCTGCTCTCCCAGGAGGAGGCCACCCACGGCCAGGGCCGCGGGGGGACCCTCACCGACCGGGAGCGCGAGGTGCTGTCGCTGATCGCCGAGGGCCGTTCCAACCGGGAGATCGCCCGGGCCCTGGTGCTCTCGGAGAAGACCGTGAAGACCCATGTGTCGAACATCCTGATGAAACTGGACCTCTCCGATCGCACCCAGGCCGCCCTGTGGGCGGTGCGGCACGGCATCGGCGGCTGAGTGGCGCGTCCGCACGGCCGCCGGTGCCGGCCCGAGGCTGCGGGCGGACGGCCCGACGGGAGCGGCCGGCGCTGCGAGAACCGGGGCACTAGCGGTAGGGCGAGCGGCTGGGGGGCCGTCCGGAGTGAGATTCATACCGTCGGGTGTATGTCGCTCGGATGGCGCAACCTGGCCGTCCCTGGGCCGTTCTCCATGGCGTGCTGCGGCGACTGCCGCGGTACCCGAGCAAGGAGGGTCAAGAACGTGAAGAACCTGCACAAGGCCGCCGCCGTCGCCATGGTCGCCGGGAGCCTCGCCATGGTCGGCGCGGGTGCCGCCTCCGCTCACACCGGGGGTGCCCAGGCCACCGGTGGCGCGAAGAACAGCCCCGGTGTGGTCTCGGGCAACGTGATCCAGGTGCCGGTGCACGTGCCGGTGAACGTCTGCGGCAACACCATCAGCGTCATCGGCCTGCTCAACCCGGCCTTCGGGAACGCCTGCGTCAACGGCTGACCTGGACGGCCCCCCGCCGTGCGACCGTGCAACCGGCCCCGGAGCGCTCCGCCGCCCCGGGGCCGGTCCGTTCCCCGGCACAGGGGTCAGCGCGTACAGCCGCCACGGCGAGCGCCCGTCGCGGCGCGCGGCGCGTGTCATCACGGAGGAACACCTCCCGGACAGCGGGCTCTACCCGCGGCGCCGCTCGGCCTCCTCCACGTACGCGTTGTACGCCGCCACCTGCGCCCGCCGCGCCGTCCGCTCCACCGGCCGCAGAAGCTCCGCACGGGAGGCGATCTCCGAGGCGCTGACCGCGGCCCCGTGCTCGGCCCGGGTGCCGGTCGCGATCGCGATCAGCGCGCCCACCCGCTGCGCCAGCTCCAGCACCCGGACCGCCCGCGGCGGATACCCCGGCGCCAGCACCTCCCGTCCGCGCGCCGCTCGCGCCCGGTACGCCTCCAGAGCCGCCTGCGCCGCCGGGCCCCCGCCGGCCACGTCCAGCCGCGCCAGAGCCTCCGTGGCGTCCCTCAACGCCTCCGCGAGCTCCCGCTCGGCCTCACCCAGCGAGGGCACGTCCGCCGGCGGCGCGTCCCGCACCTGAAGGCACTGCCACTCCACCGACA
Source organism: Actinacidiphila sp. bgisy167 (assembly GCF_965342175.1). GTDB lineage: Bacteria > Actinomycetota > Actinomycetes > Streptomycetales > Streptomycetaceae > Actinacidiphila. The sequence goes on along the minus strand of NZ_CBDRBL010000022.1, from coordinate 8,678 downwards.
CGTGCACGTCCCCCTGCGGCCCGGCCTCCGTGACCTCCGGCACCAGGCCGATGGCCGGTCCGCCCACGGCGATGACCGCCTCACCCGCCGCCTGCGCCCGCGCGTTGAACTCGGGCGGCCCGCTGAGCCCCAGCGGGTGCCCGGGCACCGGGAGTGCGATCCGCAGCCCGCAGACGCCGAGCGCGCGCAGCCGGCCCAGCCCCAGCGTCAGCCCCACCGGGCCGTCCTCCCCGGGCAGTCCGCAGATGCGGTGGACCGCATCGTCGGCGATCACTTCCTGAGCGGCGTCATCAGGTGCGGCAAGTCCGGCAATCAGGGCATTTCCCCAGGCGGCCAGCCGTCCTGAGCGTGGTTCGTCGAGCATCCCCCCAGCCTAAGGACTGGGGCGGCCCGGGCGTGGCGTAGATTTCCTGGGGGCGGCGCCTACAGGTGCTCGCGACGGCAGACGTGCGATCGGGAAGTGGGAGACAACACGCTCATGAGCGATGTTCTGGAGCTGGTGGACGTATCCGTGGTCCGAGACGGCCGGGCTCTGGTGGACCAGGTCTCCTGGTCGGTCGCCGAGGGCGAGCGCTGGGTCATCCTCGGTCCCAACGGCGCCGGCAAGACGACCCTGCTGAACGTCGCCTCGAGCTACCTCTTCCCGACCTCCGGCACCGTCCAGATCCTGGGCGAGAAGATGGGCGGCGTCGACGTCTTCGAACTGCGCCCGCGCATCGGCATCGCGGGCGTCGCCCTGGCCGAGAAGCTGCCGCGCAGCCAGACCGTCCTGGAGACGGTGCTCACCGCCGCGTACGGCATGACCGCCCACTGGCAGGAGAGCTACGAGCAGGTCGACGAGGACCGCGCCCGCGCCTTCCTCGACCGCCTGGGCATGAGCGAGTTCCTCGACCGCAAGTTCGGCACCCTCTCCGAGGGCGAGCGCAAGCGCACCCTGATCGCGCGCGCCATGATGAGCGACCCCGAACTCCTCCTGCTGGACGAGCCCGCCGCCGGACTCGACCTCGGCGGCCGCGAGGACCTCGTCCGCCGCCTCGGCCGGCTCGCCCGCGACCCGATCGCCCCCTCGATGATCATGGTCACCCACCATGTCGAGGAGATCCCGCCCGGCTTCACCCACGTCCTGATGATCCGCCAGGGCAAGCTGGTCGCCGCCGGTTCCATGGAGACCGAGCTCAACTCCCGCAACCTTTCCCTCTGCTTCGGCCTCCCGCTCGTCGTCGAGCGCCGGGGCGACCGCTGGACGGCCAGCGGACTGCCCCTGAAGTGACCTGCCGAAGTACCGGGCCGAAGTGACCTGCTGATGACCTGCTGATGACCTGCTGAGCCGCCCGGCGCACACGGAGCCGCACCAAAAGCGTCGGGCAGAATCGTCGCACCCTGTCACGGATCGACTGCAGGCCCTTACCATGGGCCTGTGGACGACTGGTTGTGGTGGCTGATCGCCGCCGTGGGGCTGGGTATTCCGCTTGTCGTGACCGCGATGCCCGAGTTCGGGATGTTCGCGGTCGGAGCCGTCGCGGCCGCGATCGCGGCCGGTGTCGGCTTCGGCATCACCGCACAGGTGCTGACCTTCGTCATCGTCTCCGTCGCGGGTGTCGCCGTCGTACGCCCGCTGGCCAACCGCAGCCGTGCGCAGCGCCCGGAGTTGCGCAGCGGCGTCGACGCGCTCAAGGGCCGTCAGGCCGTCGTCCTGGAGCGGGTCGACGAGCACGGCGGCCGGATCAAGCTCAACGGCGAGATCTGGTCGGCCCGCGCCCTCGACGCGGGACGGGCCTTCGAACCCGGCGAGAGCGTGGACGTCGTCGAGATCGAGGGCGCGACGGCCGTCGTGGTGTGACGCCGCCCCCGCAGCCGTGGAGGGCACGGGAATTCACCGAACCCGGCCCGCCGCGCCGCGGGGTCTGACAGACTTGATCATGTCTTCGTACAGGTAGCCACAGCAATCGGCGGGGGAGTGGACGTGCAGCCGATCATCATCGTCCTGATCATCCTGGTGGTGCTCGTCTTCATCGCGCTCATCAAGACGGTCCAGGTCATCCCGCAGGCAAGCGCGGCGATCGTCGAGCGCTTCGGCCGCTACACCAGGACCCTGAGCGCGGGCCTCAACATCGTGGTGCCGTTCATCGACACCATCCGCAACCGCATCGACCTGCGCGAGCAGGTCGTGCCGTTCCCTCCGCAGCCGGTCATCACCCAGGACAACCTGGTCGTCAACATCGACACGGTCATCTACTACCAGGTCACCGACGCGCGGGCCGCCACCTACGAGGTCGCCAGCTACATCCAGGCGATCGAGCAGCTCACGGTCACCACGCTCCGCAACATCATCGGCGGCATGGACCTGGAGCGCACCCTGACCTCCCGTGAGGAGATCAACCACGCGCTGCGCGGTGTACTCGACGAGGCCACCGGCAAGTGGGGCATCCGCGTCAACCGTGTGGAACTCAAGGCCATCGAGCCGCCCACCTCCATCCAGGACTCGATGGAGAAGCAGATGCGCGCCGACCGCGACAAGCGCGCCGCCATCCTCACAGCCGAGGGCATCCGCCAGTCCCAGATCCTCACCGCCGAGGGCGAGAAGCAGTCCGCGATCCTGCGAGCCGAGGGCGAGGCCAAGGCCGCCGCCCTCAAGGCCGAGGGCGAGGCCCAGGCCATCCGCACCGTCTTCGAGTCCATCCACGCGGGCGACCCCGACCAGAAGCTGCTCGCCTACCAGTACCTGCAGATGCTCCCGAAGATCGCCGAGGGCGACTCCAACAAGCTCTGGATCATCCCCAGCGAGCTCAACGACGCCCTCAAGGGCCTCGGCGGCATCGTCAACCTCCCCGGCGCCCCCGGCAGCGGCTCCGGCAACGTCGACGGCGGCACCCGCCGCGAAGCCCCCCGGCTCGACAAGGACTGAGCGGCGCGGCTGCCGCCGCCTTGGCGTATGACATGATCCGTGCGCTCCGGCTCCCCCCGGTCCCCTCGGGGGGAGGAGAGCCGCACCGACCATGGAGGCGCCTGTGACCTACTGGGAAGCCCTGGCCGTGTTCGCGGCCGGAATCGGGGCCGGCACCATCAACACCGTCGTCGGCTCCGGCACCCTCCTCACCTTCCCCGTCCTGCTGGCTGTCGGGCTGCCACCGGTCACCGCCAACGTGTCCAACACCCTCGGCCTCGTCCCCGGCTCCGTCAGCGGCGCCATCGGCTACCGGCGCGAACTCGCCGGACAGGGCGCCCGCCTGCTGCGGCTGGGCGCGTCCGCTCTCGCCGGCGGACTCGCCGGAGCCGCCCTGCTGCTGACGCTGCCCTCCCAGGCCTTCGACACGATCGTGCCCGTCCTCATCGGGCTCGCCCTCGTCCTCGTCCTCGTCCAACCCCGGCTCTCCCGGGCCCTGCAGGCGCGCCGGTCCGGCAACGGCGGCCACGTCCCCGAACACGGCGGCGCCGTACTGCTCGGCGGACTCCTCCTCGCCGGCATGTACGGCGGCTACTTCGGCGCCGCGCAGGGGGTCATGTACCTCTCCCTCATGGCGGTGCTCCTCGAGGAGTCCTGGCAGCGGATCAATGCGGCGAAGAACGTCCTCGCGCTGATCGTCAACGGCGTCGCCGCGGTCTTCTTCCTCTTCGTCGCGGACTTCGACTGGATCGCTGTCGCCCTCATCGCCGCCGGGGCGGCCCTGGGCGGAGTCCTCGGCGCCCGCATCGGCCGCCGCCTGCCGCCTGCCGCGCTGCGCGCCGTCATCGTCGTCGTGGGCCTCGCGGCGATCGCCCAGCTCCTGTTGAGGTGACCGGACGACCGCCACGGGGCCCGGCACTCACGCCGGCAGCCCGAGCCGGCCGGGTACGCCCTCACGGTCCTTCAGGTTCAGGGCCAGCAGCAAGGCGTCCGCCGGGGTCGGCTCGAACGGCTGGGTCAGCAGCCGCATCCCCGCCTGCTCCGGCGTACGGTCCGCCTTGCGGTGGTTGTCCTCCGCGCACGACGCCACCGTGTTCAGCCACGTGTCCCCGCCACCGCGCGACCGCGGCACCACGTGGTCCACGGTCGTCGCCCGCCGACCGCAGTACGCGCACCGGTGCCGGTCCCGCACCAGCACGCCCCGCCGCGACCACGCCGCCCGTTGTCGGAAGGGCACCCTCACGTATCTGCAGAGCCGGATCACCTGCGGCACCGGCACCTCCACCGCCGCCGCGCGGATCCGCAGCCCGGGATGGGCCTGCTCGACCACAGCCTTGTCCTGCATCACCAGCACCACCGCGCGCCGCAGCGACACAGTCGACAGCGGCTCGAAGGTCGCGTTCAGCACCAACGTCTCACCCACGTCGCCCACCCCTCGGGTCCACCCCGCCCCGGTGGCGAGGTGGCTCCACTCTGACCGGGCGATAGGTAAGCGGACAACGCAATTTCCGCACGTGACAGCGAACGCAGGAAAAAGGGATCAAAAAAGGTGGCGCCCCGGCACGGGTCCTTCGCCGCCGGCCGCTCCGGGCGCCCGGCCCCGAGGGGTCCCGGGCGCCCGGAGGGCGGCGATCGGCGTGGACACCCGGGCGCATGACCGGGCTCCGGCGGACGGCGGGCAGGTCACGCGGCGAGAACCGCACAGCGCAACGCCCCGGCGCCCCCGCCACTGCGGTGCCGACCCCCGGTGACGGTCAGGTCACCAGGCAGACACCACACTGCGATGCGGGAGCGCCGGGGCGCAACGGGATTTCGGGGCCCCGGCCGCTCGGCCGGGGCCCCGGAACTACTGCTGGTTCTCGTACTCGCCGATCAGGTTGGCCCGTGCGGTCGCGTGGAACCGCAGGTTGAAGCCGACGACGGCGGGCGACGCGTCCGCGTCAGGCCCGAGCTTCTCCTGGTCCACCGCGTACACGGTGAACACATAACGATGCGGGCCGTCCCCGGGCGGGGGCGCGGCACCGCCGAAGTCCCTGGTGCCGTAGTCGTTGCGGATGTGCACCGCACCCTCGGGCAGGCCCTTGAAGCCGTCACTGCCGGCGCCCGCGGGCAGCTCCGTCACCGTCGCGGGGATGTCGATGAGCACCCAGTGCCAGAAACCGCTGCCGGTGGGCGCGTCCGGGTCGTAACACGTGACGGCGAAGCTCCTGGTCTCCTCGGGGAAACCCTCCCACCGCAGATGCGGCGAGACATTGCCCTCGGCGTAGACCTGGGCGTCCTTGAGCGTGCCACCCGGCTCGATGTCGTCGCTCACCAGCGTGAACGACGGCACGGGCGGATGGAAATCGTGGGGCAGCGGCCGCCGCTTCTGCTCGGTCACCTCTGGTACCTCCTGCTGATCGCGTAACGCGCTTCGCCCGCCGATCCTAGAACCAGTTCCGCTTACCGCCGACCTCGGCCAGCCACTGGTTGAGATATCCGGCCCAGTCGGTCGTGTGGAAGGTGTTCATGTCCACCGTGAACGAGCGGAAGGCGTCGCTGCCCTCGCTGAACAGCCCCGGCTTCTTGTCCATCTCCAGGACGACGTCCATCTCGTGGCCGTCGCACACGAAGCTCAGCTCCACCTGCTGCAGCCCACGGTACTGCTGCGGCGCGAAGAACTCGATCTCCTGGTAGAAGGGCAGCCGCTGTCGGGTGCCGTGGATGTGACCGCGCTCCAGGTCCGCGTTCTTGAAGCCGAAGCCCAGCTGGCCGAACGCGTCGAGGATCGCCTGCTGCGCCGGCACCGGGTGCACGTTGATCGGGTCCAGGTCACCGGAGTCCACCGCGCGGGCGATCGCCAGCTGCGTGGTGACGCCGACGTTCATGCCGGTCAGATGCCGTCCCAGGAACGTCGTGACCGGGGTCTCCCAGGGGACCTCCAGCCCGAACGGCACCACGTGCACCGCACCCGCCTGCACCTCGAACGCCCCGCCCAGCTGCTGCCGGTGGAACTCGATGTCCTGCTTGTACTCCGTGTCCTGGCCCTCGACCTCGACACGGGCCTGCAGGCCCACCGAGAGCCCCTCGATCTGCTGCGGCACCGACCCGCCCTGGATCCGCACCTCGCCCTGGACAACGCCGCCAGGGACCACGTTCGGCTCGTTGAGCACCGTCTCGACCGACGCGCCACCGGCGCCCAAGCTCGCAAGCAGCTTCTTGAAGCCCACGATGTCCCTCTCCCTCATCTGGCGGTTGCCCCGGTCACTACGAACGCGGCCCCACCCCGAACGGTTCCATTACTCTCGTACCGCATGATCGCCCCTGCCGAAAGCACCCCACTCCGCAGGTCCTCCTTCGACCGGCAGGCGCCGGAGGCTGCCCCCTGCCCGTTGGGGCGAACCTTCGTACACAGGTCGCAGGACCGCCCGGTCGCGCCGCAGCCGACCGGGGCCGAGGCCACCCCTGCCACGGCACGCCACGGCGGTCGGCGTGAACATCGCTGATCTCGCGCGCCCCGCCGAAGAAGTCGCCCCCATGCTGCTCGGCGCCGTCCTCACCCACGAGGCCCCTGAGGGGACCGTGCACGTCACCATCACGGAGACCGAGGCGTACGCGGGTGCGGCCGACCCCGCCTCCCACGCCTACCGGGGCAGGACGCCACGAAACGCCGTCATGTTCGGGCCCGCGGGACATCTGTACGTCTACCGCTCCCATGGTCTGCACTGGTGCGCCAACGTCGTCACCGGGGCGGACGGCGTCGCCACGGCCGTCCTCCTCAGGGCCGGCAGGGTCACCGAAGGGGAGGACGTGGCGCGCGAGCGGCGGGGGGCGAAGGTCGAGGGGCCGCGTCTGGCGCGGGGTCCGGGGAACTTCTGCCAGGCGCTCGGCATCACGTCGGAGCACAACGGCACCGACCTGCTGGCAGGCGGCCCGCTCACGCTGTCCGAGGGCGAGCCGGTGCCGGCCGCACTCATCCGGATCGGTCCTCGGGTGGGCGTGAGCAAAGCCCACGACTGGCAGCACCGCTTCTACCTCGCCGGTGACCCGACCGTCTCCGCGTACCGGCTGAGTCCGAGAGCCGAGCCGTCCGCCGGAGCCTGATCCCCCAAGGACACGCGCGGCGCCCCCGCACCGCGCTGCCGCGCCCCCCCCGGCCGGGCAAAAGCAGTCGATCGGAACGCGTAGTCTCGGAAAGACTCCGTACGAACGGGTACGAGGCACCGACCGACTCTAGGAGACACGAGAACCGTGACGGACATCGTCGACGAGCTGCGGTGGCGAGGGCTGATCGCCGTTTCCACCGACGAGGACGCACTGCGCAAGGCGTTCGCGGACGGCCCGGTCACGGTTTATTGCGGCTTCGACCCGACCGCCCCCAGCCTCCACCTCGGCAACCTGGTGCAGATCCTCACCATCCGCCGGCTGCAACTGGCCGGCAACCGGCCGCTCGCCCTCGTCGGCGGAGCCACCGGTCTGATCGGCGACCCCAAGCCGACCGCCGAGCGGACACTGAACGACGCCGACGTCGTCGCCGGCTGGGTCGAGCGGATCCGCGCCCAGATCGAGCCCTTCCTCTCCTTCGAGGGCCCGAACGCCGCCGTGATGGTCAACAACCTCGACTGGACGTCGGGCATGTCGGCCATCGAGTTCCTGCGCGACGTGGGCAAGTACTTCCGGGTCAACAAGATGATCGCCAAGGAGGCCGTGGCCCGTCGACTCAACTCCGAGGCCGGCATCAGCTACACCGAGTTCAGCTACCAGATCCTCCAGGGCATGGACTTCCTGGAGCTCTACCGCCGCTACGGCTGCACCATGCAGACCGGCGGCAGCGACCAGTGGGGGAACCTGACCGCCGGCATCGACCTGATCGGGCGCGTCGAGGGCGCCTCCGTGCACGCCCTGGCCACCCCGCTCATCACCAAGGCGGACGGCACGAAGTTCGGCAAGACGGAGACCGGCACGGTCTGGCTCGACCCCGAGATGACGACGCCGTACGCCTTCTACCAGTTCTGGCTGAACGCCGACGACCGTGACGTGTCGAAGTTCCTGCGGATCTTCAGCTTCAGGTCGCGGGAGGAGATCGAGGAACTGGAGCGGCTCACAGAGGAACGTCCGCAGGCACGCGCGGCCCAGCGCGCCCTGGCCGAGGAGCTCACCACGCTCGTCCACGGCGCCGAGCAGTGTGCCGCGGTCGTTGCCGCTTCCAAGGCGCTTTTCGGCCAGGGCGAACTCGCCGGACTCGACGAGCGGACCCTCGAAGCGGCCCTTGGCGAGCTTCCGCACGCACGGGTCGCCGAGCTGGCCGGCGTCGCCGACCTGTTCGCCGAAGCGGGGCTCGTGGCCAGCAAGTCCGCGGCCCGCCGCACCATCAAGGAGGGCGGCGCGTACGTGAACAACGTCAAGATCGAAGACGAGGACGCGACCCCTGAGGCTGCCGACCTCCTGCACGGCCGCTGGCTCGTACTGCGGCGCGGCAAGAAGAGCTTGGCGGCGGTCGAGGTGGCCGGCGACTGACGTCGACCGGTTCTCCACGTTTGAGCGGCGGCGGAGCTTGACTCCGCCGCCGCACTTGCGTAACGTAGCCCAAGCCGCTTGAGACGGAACGCCCGGTTCGTCCGGGTCCTTCGATCGGCGGTCACTCACCACAACGACACCACCCGGAGCTTCGGGCGCACTTGTGTGCCTCGAATTCATTGGCGTGGAATCGCACGGCGAGTGGGGACGAATTCGCAGGACGCGAAGGAATCCGCTAACGTAGTGAATGTCGCCGAGGCCGAAACGCCGAAGGCGAAACCCCCTCCAGAGGGTGGCG
>NZ_CBDRBL010000021.1:0-91438 GCF_965342175.1 Actinacidiphila sp. bgisy167 | reverse complement strand
GGGCGTCACCCCAGGTCACCACCAGCAGTCCGCAGCCCGGCGGCCATCGCCGCCGGGCCTGTCGGGCTGCCCGGGCACGCCTTTGTCCTGACCCGGGAGAAAGTTCAACTTCATCGCGTCACAAGGGCTTCCGGTTTTGGACGAACCCGGCTACCGTCCCTGAGGTGCACAGGACACAAGCCTGAAACACAAGGCCGGTCCTTGCACACGGCACCTCCGACCAGCGTGGCGGCGCACGCCGGTCCCCGGATCTTCCGCACGGCAGCTGCATCCGCCCGTACGACCTTCCCGGAGGACATTCGTGCACAGAAAACGGTCCGCAGCACCAAGAACCCGATTCAGGCAAGGACTCGCGCTCCTCACCGGCGGCCTGCTGGCCGCCACGTCCCTCGTCGTCTCCGCCCCCTCGGGAGCCTTCGCCCGGTCCCTCGGCACGGAGCCCGCGGCAGCGGCGGCGGAGCAGTTCCAGCAGGTCACCCTCGCCAAGGGGGAGCCGGAGACCGGCGAGCCGATGTCGCTTGCGGTCCTGCCCGACCGCAGTGTGCTGCACACCTCGCGGGATGGCGAGCTGCGCAGGACCGACGCGGCCGGCGAGACCACCGTCATCGGCACCGTCCCTGTCTACACGCACGACGAGGAAGGCCTGCAGGGCGTCGGTATCGACCCGAACTTCGACGAGAACCGGGCGATCTTCCTCTACTACGCGCCCCCGCTCGACACCCCCGCGGGCGACGCGCCCGACCAGGGCACCGCGGCCGACTTCGCCAAGTTCGAGGGCGTCAACCGGCTCTCGCGCTTCACGCTGAAGGACGACTGGACCCTCGACCTCGCCAGCGAGAAGAAGGTCCTCGACGTCGCCACCACGCGCGGCATCTGCTGCCACGTCGGCGGTGACATCGACTTCGACGCCGAGGGCAACCTGTATCTGTCGACCGGCGACGACTCCAACCCCTTCGCCTCCGACGGCTACTCACCCCTCGACGACCGTCCGGGCCGCAATCCCGCCTACGACGCGCGCCGCACCTCGGGCAACACCAACGACCTGCGCGGCAAGCTGCTGCGGATCAAGGTCGCCGACGACGGGTCGTACACGATCCCCGAGGGCAACCTCTTCGCCCCGGGCACCGAGAAGACCCGGCCCGAGATCTACGCCATGGGCTTCCGCAACCCGTTCCGCTTCAGCGTGGACAAGAAGACCGGCATCGCCTACGTCGGCGACTACGGTCCCGACGCCGGAACGGCCAACCCCGGGCGCGGCCCCGGCGGCCAGGTCGAGTTCGCCCGCGTGACGAAGGCCGGCAACTTCGGCTGGCCCTTCTGCACCGGTGACAACGACCCGTACGTCGACTACGACTTCGCGACCGGGCAGTCGGGCGAGACCTTCGACTGCGCCGCGCCGAAGAACGACTCCCCGTACAACACGGGCCTGACCGACCTGCCGCCCGCGCAGGCCGCGTGGATCCCCTACGACGGCGGCTCCGTTCCCGAGTTCGGTTCCGGTTCCGAGTCCCCGATGGGCGGCCCGGTCTACCGGTACGACCCCGAGCTGGACTCCCCGGTGAAGTTCCCCGAGGCCTACGACGGCGACTTCTTCGCCGGCGAGTTCGGGCGGCGCTGGATCAAGCGCATCGAGCAGGGCGAGGACGGCACCGTCCAGTCCATCAACGACGTCCCGTGGACCGGGACCCAGATCATGGACATGGCCTTCGGCCCCGACGGCGCGCTGTACGTCCTCGACTACGGCACCGCCTGGTTCGGCGGCGACGAGTACTCCGGGCTCTACCGGATCGAGAACGCCACCGACGGCCGCTCCCCGAGCGCCGAGGCGTCCGCCAGCAAGACCTCGGGCACCGCGCCGCTGAAGGTCACCTTCTCCTCGGCCGGCACCACCGACCCCGACGGCGACACGCTCTCCTACAGCTGGGACTTCGGTGACGGCGGCACCTCCACCGCGGCGAACCCGGCGTACACCTACCGCAAGAACGGCACCTACACCGCGACCCTCACGGTGGAGGACCCGACCGGGCGCACCGCGACGGCCAGTGCCCACGTCGTCGTCGGCAACACCGCGCCCAAGGTGACGCTCGACCTGCCCGCCGAGGGCCACCTGTTCGAGTTCGGCGACGAGATCCCGTTCAAGGTGACCGTCACCGACCCCGAGGACGGGACCATCGACTGCTCCAAGGTCACGGTGAACTACGTCCTCGGCCATGACAGCCACGGCCACCCCCTGACCTCCGTCAAGGGCTGCTCCGGCACCATCAAGACGTCCGCCGACGGCGGCCACGACCCCAACGCCAACATCTTCGGCGTCATCGACGCCGAGTACACCGACGGCGGAGGCGGCGGCCAGGAGGCGCTCGCCGGCCATGACCAGGCGCAGCTGCAGCCGCGCCACCGGCAGGCCGAGCACTTCACCTCCTCGTCCGGCGTCGACCTCTTCGACAAGGCCGAGGCCCACGGCGGCCGCACCGTCGGCAACATCGACAACGACGACTGGATCTCCTTCAAGCCGTACAACCTCACCGGCTCCGTCCGGCTGACCGCCCGGGTCTCCTCCGGCGGCTCCGGCGGTTTCCTCGAGGTGCGCACCGGCTCGGCCACCGGCCCGATCCTGGGCTCCGCCCCCGTCCCGGTGACCGGCAGCTGGGAGACCTTCCAGGAGATCGACGTACCGCTGCGCGCCGTGCCGAAGAAGACCACCGAGCTCTTCCTGGTCTTCAAGGGCGGCTCCGGAGCGCTCTACGACCTCGACGACTTCGAGATCTCCGACGTGCCGGCCGACCGCGCCGCCAAGCGGGTCCTGGTCTTCTCCCGGACGGCGGGCTTCCGCCACGACTCCATCCCCACCGGCGTCGCCGCGCTGAAGGAGCTCGGCGCCACCGCCAACATCACCGTCGACGCCACCGAGGAGCCGCGCCAGTTCACCAGCAACAACCTGGCGCGCTACGACGCGGTGGTGTTCATGTCGACCACCGGTGACGTCCTCAACGCCGAGCAGCAGCAGGCGTTCGAGAACTACGTCAAGGGCGGAGGCGCCTACATGGGCGTGCACGCCGCCGCCGACACCGAGTACGACTGGCCCTTCTACGGCGGCCTCGTCGGCGCCTACTTCCAGTCGCACCCGCAGATCCAGAAGGCCACCGTCCGCGCGGAGGACCACGACCACCCGGCCACCGCGCACCTTGACGCGGCCGGCTGGGAGCGCACCGACGAGTGGTACAACTACCGCACCAACCCGCGTGGCCAGGCCCGCATCCTCGCCACCCTGGACGAGACCACCTACCAGGGCGGCACGATGAAGGGCGACCACCCCATCGCGTGGTGCCAGACCTACCAGTCCGGCCGCTCCTTCTACACCGGTGGCGGTCACACCAAGGAGTCCTACGCCGAGCCGGCCTTCCGCCAGCACCTGCTGGGCGGACTGCGCTACGCCGTCGGACAGGTCAAGGCCGACTGCACGCCGCAGAAGGGCTACCGCGACCTGTTCAACGGCCACACCCTGGAGGGCTGGAAGCAGGCGGGCCCCGGCAAGTTCAACGTCGTGAACGGTGAACTGCGCACCGAGGGCGGCATGGGTCTGCTGTGGTACCAGGCCAAGCAGTTCGGCTCGTACTCGCTGAAGTTGGACTGGAAGCTGGACGGGGACGACAACTCCGGGATCTTCGTAGGCTTCCCGGCCTCCGACGACCCGTGGTCCGCGGTGGACAACGGCTACGAGATCCAGATCGACGCCACCGACGCCCCCGACCGGACCACCGGCTCGATCTACACCTTCAAGTCGGCCAACCTCACGGCCCGTGACCAGGTGCTGCGTCCCCCGGGCCAGTGGAACAGCTACGAGATCAAGGTCCAGGGTGAGCGGGTCCAGGTCTTCCTCAACGGAGTCAAGATCAACGACTTCACCAACACCGATCCGGTCCGCAGCCTGAAGGACGGCTACATCGGCCTGCAGAACCACGGGGCCGACGACCAGGTGTCCTTCCGGAACATCCAGATCAAGGAACTGCCCTCCTCGTAGGGCGGGTCCTGCCGGCACCCACGAGCCGGCGGCGGGCGGGGAGACGCCGTGCCCCCGCCCGCCGCCACCCACCACTCGCACCAGGGAGGCAGCCGTGACGAATCCGTCCGCTCCGGCACCGGCATCGGACAACTCCTCGCCCCCGCGCACCGGCGTCTGGCTCATCGGAGCCCGCGGCTCCGTCGCCACCACCGCCGTCGCGGGATGCGCGGCGGTCAGCGCGGGGCTCCACCCCGCGACGGGCATGGTGAGCGAGACCCCGCCCTTCGCGGCGGCTGGACTCGCACCGCTGCCGTCCCTGGTGTTCGGCGGCCACGACACAGCCGCCTGCCCGCTGGGCAAGCGGGCGGAACAACTCGCCGAGGGCGGCGTACTGCCGCACGGCCTGCCGACCGCGCTCCACGCCGAACTCGCCGCCGCGGATCAGGAGATCCGCACCGGCGGACCGATCCCCGGCGACACCCGCGGCGACGAGGAGCTGATCGCGGCGTTCGCGGCCGACATCACCGCCTTCACCCGGCGCAATGGCCTGGCCCGGACCGTCGTCGTCAACGTGGCCTCCACCGAACCCGTCCCCGAGCCCGGCAGCGACCGCCTGCCGGCGAGCTCTCTCTACGCCGCGGCGGCCGTCGAGGCCGGATGCGCCTATGTGAACTTCACCCCCTCCACCGGTATACGGACCCGGGCCCTCGCCGAGGCGGCCCGCTCCCGCGGCCTTCCCTTCGCCGGGCGGGACGGCAAGACGGGGCAGACCCTGCTCCGCTCCGTCCTGGCGCCGATGTTCGTGCAACGCGCCCTGGCGGTGCGCGCCTGGTCCGGCACCAACCTGCTCGGTGGCGGCGACGGCGCGGTCCTCGCCGATCCGGCCGCGGCCGCCGCGAAGAACGCGGGCAAGGAGCGCGTCCTCGCCGACGCCCTCGGCGCCGCCCCGCAGGGGGAGGTGCACATCGACGACGTCCCGGCCCTCGGAGACTGGAAGACGGCCTGGGACCACATCGCCTTCGACGGCTTCCTCGGTACTCGCATGGTTTTGCAGACCACCTGGCAGGGCTGCGACTCCGCCCTCGCGGCCCCGCTCGTCATCGATCTCGCCCGCTTCGCGGCCCGGGCCCACGAGGCCGGCATCAGCGGTCCCCTCCCGGAGCTCGCCTTCTACTTCAAGGACCCCGACCCGGGCGCCCCGGCGTCCCTGTCGGAGCAGTACGGCGAACTGCTGGACTTCGCCACCAGGCTGGGGGATTCCCGGTGACGGTTGCCGGCGCGCGGCGACTGCGGACCCTGGCCGTCGTGGCCGCCCTCGGCGTCGTCACGGCCTTCGCCACGCGCGGCCCATCGCGCCGCTTACAGGGCGGCACGGCCGCGGAGGCCGCCGCGCGGACGGGGGAGCGCGCCACGCCTGTGTCCGGGGCGGAGGAGGGAGCCGCCCCGGACAGCAGCGCGGGCACGGATCAGGCAGCGGCCGCCCACAGGGCCGGCAGCCACCGAAGAGCCCCCGCCACGGCTGCCACTGCCACCGATAGCGAAGACGCCGTCACCACCGACGCCGCAGCGGGTGCCGGCGATGCCGGCGCGGTGCAGCCCGCGCCGCGCGCGCGGCTGTGGGACTGGGCCGAACTTTTGCGTGTGTCCGCACTGTTCACCGTTCCCGGCGACGCCCTCGCGGGCGCCGCCGCGACCGGACAGGCGCCTCGCCGCGGGACTTTCCTCGCCATCGGCACCTCGCTGTGCCTCTACCACGCGGGCATGGCGCTCAACGACTGGGCCGACCGCGACGAGGACGCCGTCGACCGCCCTCACCGCCCCCTTCCGTCGGGTCGGATCAGCCCGGCCGCCGCACTGACGGCCGCCACAGCGCTCACGGCGGCCGGCCTGGCGCTCGCGGCTCGCGCGGGACGTATCCCGCTCACCCTCGCCACCACCCTCGCGGCCACGGTCTGGGCGTACGACTTACGCCTGAAGCACACGGCGGCCGGCCCCGCCGCCATGGCCGCGGCGCGTGCCCTCGACCTGGTGCTCGGTGCGGCGGCCACCCGTCCCCGGGCGTTGCCCGCCGCGCTGCCCCACGCCGCCCTGCTCGGCGCGCACACCTACGCGGTGACCACCGTCTCCCGCAACGAGACCCAGGGCGGCTCCAGCGCGGCACCGTTCGCCGCGCTGGTCACGACCACGGCGATCGCCGCCGTCACCGTCGACGCCGCCCGGACGGTGCGCCACCTGCGCGCGTCGGCCAGCCCGGCCCAGGGCACCGCCCGGCACGGGGCGGGCGGTACCCTGCGGGGGCGACCGGCGCCACCGACCAGGCAGGCACCGGCACTGCCCCGCCTCGTCACGGAACTGGCCTCCGCCGCCTACGCCGGCACCGCGCTCACCCCCTTCCTGCACGCGGCCCTCAACCCGTCACCGCCCCTCACCCAGCGCGCTGTCGGCGGCGGGATACGCGCCATGATCCCGCTGCAAGCCGCCCTGGCCGCCCGCTCCGGCGCGGGGGTCCCCGCGATGGCCGTTCTCGCTCTCGGTCCCGTCGCCCGTCGCGTCGCCAGGAAGGTGAGCCCCACATGAGCCTGCGCTTCGGCTACGGAACCAACGGCCTCACCGACCTCCGTCTCGACGACGCCATCGCCCTCCTCGCCGACTACGGCTACGAGGGCGTCGGACTCACCCTCGACCACATGCACCTCGATCCCCTCGCCCCCGACCTCGCCGCCCGTACCCGGCGCCTCGCGCAACGGCTGTCCTTCCTCGGTCTCGACGTCACCGTCGAGACCGGCGCCCGCTATGTCCTCGACCCGCGCCGCAAGCACGGCCCCTCCCTCCTCGACCCGGACCCCGACGCCCGCGCCGCGCGCACCCGGCTGCTCGTGCGAGCCGTCCAGGTCGGCGCCGACCTCGGGGCCCACGCCGTGCACTGCTTCAGCGGGATCATGCCTGCCGGCACCTCGCCCGCCACCGCCTGGCAGCGCCTCCAGGACGCCCTCGCACCCGTTCTGGACGCGGCGTCCACCGCGGGGATCCCCCTCGCTGTCGAGCCCGAGCCCGGTCACCTCCTTGCCTGCCTCGCCGACTTCCACCATCTCCGCGGACTGCTCGGCGACCCCGAACCCCTCGGGCTCACCCTCGACATCGGCCACTGCCAGTGCCTGGAGCCGCTGGCCCCCGCCGACTGCGTCAAGCAGGCCGCACCCTGGCTGCGCCACGTCCAGATCGAGGACATGCGCCGCGGCGTCCACGAACACCTCCCCTTCGGTGACGGGGAGATCGACTTCCCACCCGTTCTCCAGGCCCTGGTGGACAGCGGTTACCAGGGCCTGACCGTCGTCGAACTTCCCCGGCACTCCCATGCCGGCCCCGAACTCGCCCGCGCCTCCCTTCCCTTCCTGCGCTCCCACACCCCCACGAACGGAGCCATGGCATGACGACACCCACCCGCGAAGGCCTCCCCGGCCGGCTCGGCGACCCCGCCCGCGCCTGGCTCGACGCGGCCCTAGCCGAAGCCCGAGCCGCCGCCCCCGGCGGAGCCACGGACGGCGACACCCCCACGCCACCCTCCACCCCGCTTGCCTGGGAACGGCACTTCGCTTCCGCGGGCCGCCACTGCGGCCAGGAGCACGCCGACGGCGTCCGTGTGCTCCTCCTGCGGGAGGCTCGCGCCGACGCGGCCACCCTGACCCGTCTGTACCGGCAGGGCACGGCCGCGGAACGCCGCGCCGTCCTCCTGGCGCTGGCCCACCTCGAGCCGGCCCCCGCCTGCGGGGTGCCCCTGATCGAGGACGCCCTGCGCACCAACGACACGCGGCTGGTCGCCGCCGCCGTCGGCCCCTACGCCGCCGCGCACCTCGATCCGCACACCTGGCGTCACGCCCTCTTGAAGTGCCTCTTCACCGGAGTGCCGCTGGCCGCGGCCTCCCGGCTGGAGCAGAGGGCGCACGGCGACGCCGAACTGGCCCGCATGCTCGGCGACTACGCCGCGGAACGCACCGCCGCGGGCCGGCCCGTCCCCGCGGACCTCCACCGCGTCCTCGCCCTGACGTCCCGGACGGAGGAGTCCTGATGCGCATCTTCGACCCCCACATCCACATGACCTCCCGCACCACGGACGACTACGAGGCCATGTACGCCGCCGGTGTCCGCGCCCTGGTGGAACCCTCCTTCTGGCTCGGCCAGCCGCGCACCTCCCCCGAGTCCTTCTTCGACTACTTCGACTCCCTCCTGGGCTGGGAACCCTTCCGCGCCGCGCAGTACGGCATCGCCCACCACTGCACCGTCGCCCTGAACCCCAAGGAGGCCAACGACCCGCGGTGCCTGCCCGTCCTCGACGAGCTGCCCCGCTTCCTCGTCAAGGACAACGTGGTGGCCGTCGGCGAGATCGGTTACGACTCGATGGCCCCTGCCGAGGACGCCGCCCTGGCCACCCAGCTCCAACTCGCCGCCGACCACGGGCTGCCCGCCCTCGTCCACACCCCGCACCGCGACAAGCTCGCGGGCATGCGCCGCACCATCGACGTCGTCCGCGAGTCGGCACTCGACCCCGAACGGGTCGTGCTCGACCATCTGAACGAGACCACGGTCAAGGAGGCCGCCGACAGCGGCTGCTGGCTGGGCTTCTCCATCTACCCCGACACCAAGATGGACGAGGACCGCATGGTCACCGTGCTGAAGACCTACGGCACAGAGAAGATGCTGGTCAACTCGGCGGCGGACTGGGGGAAGAGCGACCCCCTCAAGACCCGCCGGACCGCCGACGCGATGCTCGCCGCCGGCTTCACCGAGGACGACGTCGACCAGGTCCTGTGGCGCAACCCCGTCGCCTTCTACGGCAGCAGCGGAAGACTGCAGCTCGACACCCCCGCCCCGGGGGACCTGCACGAGGGGAACTCCATCCTCCGCGGCGGGGAATGAGGGGGCAGCACCGATGCGCTTCCGGCACCCCGACGGCTCGATCGTTCACTTGGCCTACTGCACCAACGTCCATCCCGCCGAAACGCTCGAGGGAGTCCTCTCCCAGCTCCGCGACCACTGCGAGCCGGTCCGGAAACGGCTCGGGCGGGACCGCCTCGGCATCGGTCTGTGGCTCGCCAAGGACGCTGCGCACGCCCTCCACACCGATCCGGCGGCACTGCGCGGCCTGCGTACCGCACTCGACCGCCGCGGGCTCGAGGTCGTCACCCTCAACGGCTTCCCCTACCAGGGCTTCGGCGCCGCCGAGGTCAAGTACCGGGTGTACCGACCGGACTGGACCGAACCGGATCGGCTCGCCTACACCAGCGGCCTCGCCGACCTCCTCGCCGCCCTGCTCCCCGCCGACGTCGGCGAAGGCTCGATCTCCACCCTCCCGCTCGCCTGGCGCACCCCCTGGGACGACCGCGCCGCGCGGACCGCCAGGGCCGCCCTGACCACGCTGGCCGAACGGCTCGACGCGCTGGCCGAACTCACCGGCAAATCCATCAGGATCGCCCTGGAACCCGAACCCGGGTGCATCGTCGAGACCACCACGGACGCGATCGAGCCCCTCAGCGCGATCGCCCACCCGCGCATCGGCGTGTGCGTCGACACCTGCCACCTCGCCACCTCCTTCGAAGAACCCGCCGCCGCGCTGAACGCGCTCACCGCAGCGGGCATCACCATTCCCAAGGTCCAGCTCTCCGCCGCTCTCCACGCAGAGCACCCTCACCTGCAGGGCGTACGCGACGCGCTCGCCGCCTTCTCCGAACCCCGCTTCCTCCACCAGACGCGCGCCCGCACCGCCGGCGGATTGCACGGCACCGACGACCTCCACCAGGCGCTCACCGAAGGGCCGCTTCCCACCGGCGCGCCCTGGCGCGCCCACTTCCACGTGCCCCTGCACGCCTCGCCCGCGCCACCGCTCACCTCCACCGTTCCCGTCCTCAAGGACGTCCTGGCCCGACTCGTCGGCGGGCCGACCCCGCTGACCCGCCACCTCGAGGTCGAGACCTACACATGGCAGGCCCTGCCCGCCGAGCTGCGCCCGCGCACCAGGGCCCAGCTCGCCGACGGCATCGCCGCGGAGCTCGGCCTCGCCCGCGACCTCCTCCACGACCTCGGCCTGAAGGAACTCCCATGACCGACGCCGCTGGGCCGTCCCCGCTCCTCGTTCTCGACATCGTCGGCCTCACTCCCCGGCTCCTTGACCACATGCCGCGTCTGAAACGTCTCGCGGGCACCGGCTCGCGCGCTCCGCTGGGAACCGTCCTGCCCGCGGTGACCTGCGCCGCCCAGTCCACCTTCCTCACCGGTGCGCCGCCCGCGGAACACGGCATCGTCGGCAACGGCTGGTACTTCCGCGAACTCGGCGAGGTCCTGCTGTGGCGCCAGCACAACGGCCTCGTCGCCGGCGACAAACTGTGGGACGCCGCCCGCCGCGTCCACCCGGGATACACCGTGGCCAACATCTGCTGGTGGTACGCCATGGGCGCTGACACCGATGTCACGGTCACGCCGCGCCCCGTCTACTACGCCGACGGCCGCAAGGAGCCCGACTGCTACACCAGGCCCCCCGAGCTCCATGACGAGCTGACCGAAGCATTCGGCACCTTCCCCCTGTTCCACTTCTGGGGCCCCGGAGCCGACCTGGTCTCCAGCCGTTGGATCATCGACGCCACCCGGCACATCCTGCGGACCCGCACACCCGACCTCGCCCTGTGCTACCTCCCGCATCTCGACTACGACCTGCAGCGCTTCGGCCCTGACGACCCCCGGTCCCGCCGCGCGGCCACCGAGCTGGACCAGGCCCTGGCCCCGCTCCTGGACGACGCGCTCCGGGAGGGCCGCACGGTGGTGGCGCTCTCCGAATACGCCATCACACCCGTGAGCCGGCCCGTGGACATCAACCGCGAGCTTCGGCACGCCGGGCTGCTCGAGGTCCACACACAGGACGGCATGGAATACCTCGACGCGATGGCCTCCCGTGCGTTCGCGGTCGCCGACCACCAGATCGCGCACGTGTACGTGCGACGTCCCGAGGACCTCGAGGCCACCCGCAAGGTCCTCGCCACTCTGCCCGGCGTCGCGGAACTCCTCGACGACGAGGGCAAGAAGCGCTACGGCCTGGACCACCCCCGCTCCGGTGAACTCGTCGCCGTGGCCGAGCCGGACGCCTGGTTCACGTACTACTACTGGCTCGACGACGACAGGGCGCCCGACTTCGCCAGGCTCGTCGAGATCCACCGCAAACCCGGCTACGACCCCGTCGAGCTGTTCATGGACCCCGAGGATCCCTACGTCCGCGTCAAGGCCGCCACTGCCCTGGCCCGCAAGAAGCTCGGCATGCGCTACCGCATGGCGGTCGTGCCGCTCGATCCCTCGCCTATTCGCGGCAGCCACGGCCGTCTCCCGGCGAGCGACGACGAAGGTCCGCTCATCATCTGCTCCGTCCCGCATGCCGTCGGTGGCCGCGTCGCGGCCACCGAAGTGAAGTCCCTGCTCCTGCGCTTGGCAGGACTCCACTGAACCACATGTCACCGACGCCAAGGAGTTATCCACAATGACTGGTACGCGTCGTCACAGCACCCCCGACCCGGAGCTCAGCCGCAAGCTCAGCAGACGTGGCATGCTCGGCGTCGCCGCAGGAGCCACCGCGGCCGCCCTCCTGGGCGCGACCGCCCCCACCGCCGCCGCCCACGGCAAGGGCCACGGCCGTCCCGTCGTGCCTCCCGGCCGCCTCGGCATCCAGCTGTACTCGCTGCGCGACAAGGTCTCCACCCTCGGCTTCGCCCCCGTCTTCGCGGAGCTCGAGAAGTACGGATACGACGAGATCGAGTACGCCGGCTACACGCAGGGCTCCGCGGGGGCCATCACGCTCGCCCAGCTGCGCCGGCTCGCCCGCGATCACGGACTGAAGGCCATCGGGAGCCACGTCGGCTACTACGACGACGGCAACCCGGGGGCCTACACCTTCGCCCAGAACCTGACGAAGGTCCTCGACGACGCGGAGGCCCTCGGGCTGAAGCACATCGGGACCGCCTCCGGCCCCTGGCGGTACGGCAGCACCGTCGACGGCTGGAAGCGCTGCGCCGAGGAGTTCAACGAGTACGGAGCCGCGGCCAAGGCCCGGGGCATGAAGTTCTACCAGCACAACCACGCGGAGGAGTTCTCCTTCGCTACCGACCGCCCGAACGTGCGCCTCTACGACGTCCTTCTCGCCGAGACCGACCCGGACCTGGTCTACCTGGAGATGGACATCTACTGGGCCTACGCGGGTCAGTTCCGCTTCTCCAAGCGGGAGGACGGCACCCCGGCCCCCTTCGACCCGCTGCGTTACGTACTGAAGCAGCCCGACCGCTACCCCCTGTTCCATGTCAAGGACGGTGAGCGCGACGACACCGCCCGCGACGGCTACCGCATGGTCGACGTCGGGGACGGTGACATCGACTACCAGCGGTTCATCTCGGCTGTGACACGGACACACGGCGGACGCCTCGACCACCACTGGCAGACCGAGCACGACACGCCGACCGATTCGTTCAGCTTCGCCCGCAAGTCGAGTGCGCACCTGCACGCGTTGCGTGAGAAGGACTGCTGACGCGGTGTCGTCATCCGTCTGACAGCCCGTCCGGCTGTCCTCGGGGCCCCGTGCCCGCCGCTCGGGGCGGCCGGGGCCGTCCGTCTTCTCGTGAAAGGCCGGGCTTGCGTGTCGCCGTGACTTCGGGCAGATCCGGACCCGTGGCGACACGCAAGTCCGTGACCAGTGTCGCAGCACTTTCCTCGCGGCTGCGGGGATACCCTGCGCGGGGTGTCCCGAGGCGGTGGTGAACGTGCGCCGGCCGTGGTCGGTGACGAGGATTCACCCGTCGGGAGGTCCTGAAGCGATGGTTGGTGATTACGGTCCGTGGTGGATCGGTTGATGCCTCATCATCCCGTGCTCATCAGGACCTTGAGGGTCGACGCCGTCGCCGGAGTCCACCGTTCGCCGTAATTGACGCGCCGTTGCGTGACACAGCGTAACGACCGCCCGTCGTGCGGCGCGGATGTCCTCGACGCAGGCTCTTCATGTCGGAACCCTGCGGGCACCGCCACGGTGCCCGTCGAGACAGGAGAGTCAGTATGCGTGTTTCCCGTTGTGCGGCCGCTCTCGGCGTGGCCTCTGTCGTACTGCTGGGTGGTGCCACCGCTGCCGGTGCCGCGGCCCCGGACCTCGTCCGCGGGCACGGAACCCACGTCACGGGCGACCACGGTCGCGGCTACGACCGCGGCCACGGCGGCCACGGTCGCCACCGTGACTTCAACCGTTTCGACCGCGGCTTCTTCGGCTCCTACTTCTTCGGCTCCTACTTCTTCGGCCCCTACCTCTTCGACCCCTTCTTCTTCGGCGGTCGCTTCCGCTGACCTCCATCCGGCCTGAACGTCGAAGGCGCGACGGCCGTCGGTTCCCGGGCCGCCACCCCGTACGGGGTGGCGGCCTCGGCGCGCAGGGGGCCCGCGCCGCGGGTCGCCCCCTGCCCTGTTATCGACGCTAACGAGTTTCCGCTATCGTCGCTTGCGCTTTCGACGCTAACGTGGCAGTGTTATCGGTGGAAGCGGGGAGACGGAAGGAGTCGCCCCCATAGCTCGATCAGGAGACTGCCATGACCGAGACCAAAACCGCCCGCCGCGTCGCGCTCGTCACGGGCGGTTCCCGCGGCATCGGCCGGGAAGTCGCCCTTCGTCTGGCATCCGACGGCCAGGCGGTCGTCATCGCCTACGCCGGCAACCAGGCTGACGCCGACGCGACGGTCGCGCAGATCGCCGCCGCCGGAGGTTCCGCCCTCGCGGTACGGGCCGACGTCGCGGACGAGGAGGCGGTCCGGGCGCTCTTCGACGCAGCGGAGCGGGAGTTCGGCGGGGTGGACGTGGTGGTCAACTCGGCCGGACTCATGATCCTGAACACCGTGGCGGACTTCGACCTCGACGCCCTGGACCGCATGCACCGCACCAACATCCGCGGCACCTTCGTCGTCAACCAGCAAGCGGCCCGCAGGCTCCGCGACGGTGGCGCGGTGATCAACGTGTCCACGTCCCAGACGCGGATCGCCACACCGACCTACGCCGCGTACGCGGCGTCCAAGGGTGCGGTAGAGGCGATCAGCCTGATTCTGGCCCGCGAGCTGCGCGGCCGCGACATCACGGTGAACGCCGTCGCGCCCGGCCCGGTCGCCACTGACCTGTTCCTGAAGGGCAAGGACGAGGCGACGATCGAGCGGTTCGCGAAGATGAACCCCCTCGAGCGTCTCGGGTCCCCCGAGGACGTCGCCACGATCGTCTCCTTCCTGGCAGGCCCCGGTCGCTGGATCAACGGCCAGACGATCTACGCCAACGGCGGAGCGGCCTGACCTCGAGCCGCCCTCATCCTGGCTCAGCCCGGCCCGGCCGGCACGCCCGTCGCCGGATGCCCGGTCGGCTCGGCGCATGCCCGCAACCCGCACCCGAGCAGGTGGGCACCCAGCGGGTGAACCGCGCCGCCCTGCCGCACCTGCGGGCCCAGGGGCACGGTCTGCTGCTCTGGGTCGGCTCCAGCAGCACGCGCGGGGGGACCCCGCCCTACCTGGCCCCGTACTTCGCGGCGAAGGCGGCCATGGACGCCCTCGCCGTCAGCTACGCTGCGGAACTCGCCCGCTTCGGCATCGACACCTCGATCGTCGTCCCCGGTGTCTTCACCTCCGGCACCAATCACTTCGCCAACGCGGGTCATCCCGCCGACGCTGACACCGTCGCGGCATACCAGAGCCGCTACGAGGGCTTGATCGAGCAGGTCGGCCGCGCCCTGGCGGCCGTCACCCCGGAGGACGCCGACGTCGTAGAGGTGGCACGAGAGATCGTCCGCGTCGTCGGACTCCCCGCCGGCAAGCGGCCCTTCCGTACCCACATCGACCCCGCCGACGACGGCTCGGGGGTCGTCTCCGCGGTCGCCGACCGGATTCGCGCGGAGTTCTACCGCCGGATCGGCCTGGAAGATCTGCTGTCCCCCCGTGCCGGGGCCTGATGCCCCGAGGCACCTCGTCCCGCGGGGATCCGGTGCACGCTCATCGACATCGACAAGGAGACCACCATGACCACCACGCCGGACCTTTCCGGGCTTCCCGAACCAGTCAGGCGCGCTGTGGAGGCGGCGAACGCTCATGACACCGCGGGCTTTCTCGACCTGTTCACCGAGGACGGCGCGGTGGACGACTGGGGGCGCCGCTTCGTGGGCCGTGAAGCCCTCGAGACATGGAGCGACCGCGAGTTCATCGGCGTCAAGGTCTCCCTGCGGATCACGGCGGTGAGCCGCAGTGGGAGCCAGGTGATCGTCTCCGCCCAGGTCGGTGGCAATGGTTTCAACGGCCCCTCGGACTGTTCGCCTTCACGGTCGAAGGGGACAGGATCGCCCTGATGCGGATCACCGGCTGACCGGCCGGTGGTGGGAACAGCGAGGAGGGCCGGTGGAAGCGCCACAGGAAGGTCGATCACGAGTCATCGCGGCGCGTGCACCGCGGCAGCCGTGAGGCCGCCGCGGCGCACGCCGCAGCCCGGCACGCGCACGGCTCAGGCGGACTGGGTGATGCGGTCCAGCAGCTCGGTCAGCAGGATGCGTTCCCCGGGGGTGAGGATCTCCTCGATCTCGGGGAGCACGGCCTTGAAGGCGACGGTACGGGCGATCGCCCGGCGCTCTTCAGCAGGGGACTCTCCGGGCTCCGCCGTGGTGATGGCAGCGAGTAGGGCCTCGCGCGTCCGCGGCGACAGGTCCGCGTCGCGGGCCTCGGGCGGCATGGCGTTCAGCGTCAGGACCACCCCGCAGCCGGCAGCGTGGATCATGAGCATGGCGCGTTCGACGCCGACCTTCAGTCGGCCCGCCTCGGCGACCCGGCTCACCAGGCCGCGCAGGACGTTGAAGGACTCCTTCACGGCCTCCGGCTCCGCCCCGGGCCTGGGCTGGGCGAACATCAGCTGGTAGATCTCCGGGTGGGCCACCCCGAACTCGATGTGCAGGTCCCAACCCCAGCGCAGGTCCTCGATGGGATCGGCGGCCCGGGCCCGGTCGGTCTTGCGGTGCAGGTAGTCTGCGAAGCCCTCCGCCGCGACGGCGTCGAGCAGGCCCTGCATGTCGCCGAACTGCCGGTAGATGGTCGGCGGCTGAACGGCCGCCGCCCTGCTGACCGACCGAGTGGAGACCGCGTCCCGGCCGCCCTCGGCGAGCAGGGCAGCGGCGGCGGACATGATCCGCTCCCTGGTGGTCGCCCTCTCGTCCATGAATCAACGATAACAAGAACTTGTTACCAAAGGAACCACTCTCCGTCGATGGGGCGCAAAAGGGCGGCCCTCGGGTGCCCGCCCCTTCCACGCCCCGTGTCGTGCCGGGGCTTGGAGGTCGCGTGGACAGGGCGGGGCGGCGTCGCGGGTCGACGGCTCTCGCCCGGCGGCGTTCTCGTCGGTCGCCGCAGCTGCGCTGCGGCTGCCTTCCCCGCCTTGTCGGGCTCGGCCCTCGACCCGCTCTTTACCCCACCGCGCCTCTCGGCGCGACGTCTTACTTGCCGGGGTCGGCAGCCCCGTGCAGCGCCTCGCGGAGCGCCGCGGTCACCTCGGCCACCGCCTTCTTGTTGGACTCCGTCTCGCGCAGGGCGTTGAGCATCATGAAGTCGTGTGTGATCTTCGGGTAGTGCGTCAGCTGAACGGGCACTCCGGCCTCGCGCAGCTTCTGCGCGTACGCCGTGCCCTCGGAGTACAGCACGTCCGAGTCCGTGATCATCAGCGCCGACGGCAGGCCGCGGAGATCGCTGACCGGGGCGCGCAGCGGGGACGCCAGCGGGTTCTGCCGGTCCTTCAGGTCCGGTGCGTAGGCGTCCCAGAACCACTTCATCGCGGGCTTGGTCAGCCAGCAGTTCTCCGCGAAGCGGTGATACGAGGCCGTGTCGAAGTTCGCGTCCGTGACCGGGTACAGCATCACCTGACGGCGGAAGTCGGGTCCGCCGCGCTGTTCGGCCATCATCGCCACGGCAGCCGTCATGTTGCCGCCGACCGAGTCGCCGGCGACGGCCAGGCGCGAGGGGTCGACCCCGATCTCGCCGCCGTTGGCGGCGACCCACTTGGCCACGGCGTACGCCTGCTCGATCGCCACGGGGAACCGGGCCTCGGGGGAGGGGGTGTAGTCGACGAAGACCACCGCCGCCTGCGCGCCGTTGGCCAGCTCGCGTACCAGGCGCTCATGTGTCGAGAAGTTGCCGAGTACCCAGCCGCCGCCGTGGATGTAGACGATCCCGGGCAGGTCCCCCTCGGCGCCTTCGGGCCGTACGACGTGCACCGACACCGGGCCGGTCGGTCCTCCGGGCACCGTCCGCCGGCTGATCTGCGCCGGCAGCATGTCCACCGGTCCCGCCTGCAACGTGTCCAGCACTTCTCGGGCAGCCGGGTAGGAGAGCGAGTACAGCGGCGGGCCCCCGGCAGCCGCCAGCTGGTCGAGGAAGGTCTGGGCCTGGGGGTCCAGCTCCACCGGCGGATTGCCGCAGGGCACCTTCGGCGCCGGCGTGTCGGCAGGCACCGCGTGGTCGACGCGCATGGCGTTCGACGTCTTCTCACCGCAGGCGGTGAGGCTCGCGGCGGCGGCGAGCAGGACTGCGACGGCGTAGCGTGCCCTGCGTCGCGCTATGGACCGGACGTGCGGACAGGTCATTGCGGGTCTCCGAACCGTGGTCTGTCATGGGCCCCCACGTGAGCAGCCTGCGGAGGCGACACGGTTCGGACAATTCGGGATGGGCCGGGGGAGTGGCCCGCGGACGCGGCACGCTCCACGGTCTTCCCCGGCCTGGGCTCACACGGCGACGAGGTCCCAAGCCGTCATCGTGTCGGCGAGCCGCAGGTGGGGGGCCGCTTCGGCGAGACGGCCCTGACGCTCGAGCGTGCGGCCGAGAAGGAGGTGGGCATGTGCGTCCTGCGGCTCGGCGCGCAGCAGGTCGCGCAGTTCCGCCTCCGCTCGCGAGAGCTGCGCGGAGAAGTAGTACGACCTGGCCAGCAGCATGCGCACCGCCATGTTGCGGGGCGCGATCTCCACGATCGACGCGAGCGTCCGTGCCGCGGCCGCGTAGCGTTGCCGGTTGAAGAAAAGTACGGCGCGCTTGAACGTCTCCGTGGTCGGACTGCTCATGTCGGTGCCCATGGCGGCATCACCTCGAGGTACGGCGAACTCCTTGACAGGGGCTTCAACCGGAACCAGTGTCGCATTTGTTCCACCGCCGATCCGGATCCGGGAGCTCCCTCTCCGTATCCGACGCAAAGCTGAGCGTGCTCGTCGGGCCCGTCGCGCCCCGGTCGGGTTGCACGCCTCACCCGCTTGGAGGAACGTGACTGCGTGGCTGTGCGGGCGCCCCGGAGGCCCGGCGTTCCCCGCCCCCTCCGTCGTCCCCGCAGCCCAAGCCCCTCAACCCCCGCTTACCGGCACAGCGGCTTCAGGGGCCGCACCCTCGTCCTCGACCGCCACCCCTGCGGCAGCGGCCAGGAAGGCAGGCCGAGATGTCACTCCTCCGTACCCTTGCGCTGACCGTCACCTCCGCCGCGCTGGCGACCGTGGCGGCGGCCGCCCCCGCCTCGGCAGGCGTCAGCGTTCCGGCGGCCCAGGCCTTCGCGCCCGCGGCCGAGCCGACCCAGGCCACGGTCCTGGTCACCTGCTTCGGCCGGGGGCTGGTCATGCCCCCCGACTTCCTGCTGGCCTGCGGGGACGGGAACGACCGGCTGGGCGGCCTGTACTGGTCGCACTGGGGCAGTGACTATGCCGTGGGAACCGGTTACGAGGAGGCCAACGACTGCGATCCCTACTGCGCGGCGGGCCACTTCCACAGCTTCCCGGTCAAGATCAGGCTGTCCGACCCCAAACCCTGGACCGGCGACCCGAAGCTGCGGCACTTCACCAAGCTCACGATCACCTATGTCGACACCGAGCCTTCCTGGCCGCACGACCCGGTCCGCGAACTGTGGGACTGAACAGGCGCCCGACCGCGTGACGGGGCTGAGCACGGCCGCGCGCCCGACCGTGGGGACGATGCTGACCCGTTCATGAGGGCGACGGCCCGCTCCTGAGGAAGGCAGCGAAGGCGCTCATGCCTCATGCCCTGTGCCGTCACACGCCGAAGCGGCCCCCCATGAGGGGCCGCTTCCGCTGCTGCCTGCAATGATCCTTTCCGGCTGCCGTCCAGGCACCCGCGGCTGCCGCCCTCCGCCCGCCGCACAGCAGCCTCGCCGCCGACCGCCACCGCCCGAACCAGGGGCCCGGACGGCCCGGGTCCGCGGAGCCGCCGCCGGGCGGGCCGTCATCAGCGGCACATCAGGCGGCTGAACGGGGAGCCGCTGCCGGGCGGGCCCGTCGCCGGGCGGGCCCGCCGGCCGCCTGTCATAGGACCTCAGCGGAAGAAGGGTCCGTAGAAGCCGGTCCCGTAGAAGCCGGGGTAGAAGCCGTAGTAGCCGCCGTAGCCCCAGCCGCCCCAGCCGTAGCCGTTACCCCAGCCCCAGCCGCCGTGGCCGCCCCAGCCGCCGTGTCCGCCGCCCCAGCCGCCGCCTTGCGGTGCGACGGACTGCGCAGTGACGGGTGCGGTCTGTGGCGTCGCCGCGCTGGCCGCGGTGGCTCCGGCGAAGGCGAGCAGGGGCGCCACCACAGCGGCGGCGGCGATCCTGCGGATGGTAAGCGTGCGCATGACTCCCCCTTCGGGGATCTGGACTTCTTCGGGTCGCGGTCCGCACGGAGCTGACCGCCGTCGCGCGGGAACCTGCGGCATCCCGGCGGATAGGGGTGCGGTCGCAGGGGAGCGACGCACCTTGCGGACGTGGAACGCCGGAACAGATGTCTGTAGTTGAAGACGTCCCTATATGCACGGTAGGCACGTTTTGCACCGCCAGTCAAAGGGATCTGGCAAAAAGTGCGCACCGCTCCTTTGTGCCCTACTCTGACGCTCTTTCGGCCGTCCGCCCCGTAGAGGCTCCGCCGGCCTGACGGGCCCCGAAATCCCTTTGTACGCCGGTTGGTTGAGGATGCATCGAGCTTCCCGCGCGGGCCGGAAACCGCACATCGCAGGGGCTGGTGTGGAAACTGTGACAGAAGAGACGAAATTGCCCATGAGCGCCAAGGGGA
This sequence comes from Actinacidiphila sp. bgisy167, assembly GCF_965342175.1. Lineage (GTDB taxonomy): Bacteria > Actinomycetota > Actinomycetes > Streptomycetales > Streptomycetaceae > Actinacidiphila. Next base: position 71,336 of record NZ_CBDRBL010000021.1, on the reverse strand, counting down.
ACTCCGCGGGAATTCGGAGCGAGTGAGTCCGAATCGTCGCCAAGCGCTTCCGCGCCGATGACGGAAGCGCTGTGTCCCTAGGTCGTCACTGCGGGCATCCGGTGCGGCGTCATGCAGTCGTCGTACCGGCGTGACGCTTCAAAATCCCTGGTCGGCGATTTGTTAACACCATTGACATACTCGCGATCGCTGCATACGGTCCTGCGTCGAAGCGCTTCGACGCGTCGCATCGAAACATTCGATGGACGCCTCACTCGTCCGGCCCAGGTGGAGGTCACTTCAATGTTGAAGGTGCGCAGACCGCTGGCTCTCGCAGCAGCTGCCCTTGCGGGCGCCATGCTCATCACTTCGTGCGCAAGCTCGGACGGCGATGCGCAGGGCGACGGAAAGACGCTCAAGCTGTGGCACTACGAAGCTCCGAACAGTGCCATGGGCATCGCCTGGAACCAGGCGATAGAGGAGTTCAAGAAGAGCCACCCCGGCGTCAAGGTCGCGTTCGAGGCGAAGGGCTTCGAGCAGATCCAGAAGACGGCCTCGATGGTGCTCAACTCGAGCAACGCCCCTGACCTCATGGAGTACAACAAGGGCAACGCCACGGCCGGCCTGCTGGCCAAGCAGGGCCTGCTCACCGACCTCACCCCGCAGGTCACCAAGAACGGCTGGGACAAACTGCTCAGCCCGAGCGTCACCACCACCAGCCGCTACGACGCCAAGGGCGTCATGGGCTCCGGCAACTGGTACGGCGTCCCGAACTTCGGCGAGTACACGATGGTGTACTACAACAAGGACCTCTTCGCGCAGAACGGCGTGAAGGTCCCGACCACGTTCGACGAGTTCGAGCAGGCTCTCGCCGCCTTCAAGGCCAAGGGGATCACCCCGCTCGCCAACGGCGGTGCCGAGTACCCGGCCCACCAGTACCTGTACCAGCTCGCCCTGACCAAGGCCGACCGCAGCTGGGTCGACTCCTTCGAGCTCTACAAGGGCAAGGCGGACTTCCACGACGCCGCCTGGACGTACGCCGCCAACACCCTCTCGGACTGGGTGAAGAGGGGCTACATCGCCAAGACCAGCAGCGGCGCGAAGGCCGAGGACGCCGGTGTCTCCTTCATCAGCGGCAAGTCCCCGATCTTCTTCTCGGGCAGCTGGTGGTACGGCCGCTTCCGTGACGAGAACAAGTTCCAGTGGGGCTCGTTCCTCTTCCCCGGCACCAAGCTGACCCTCGGCTCCGGCGGCAACCTCTGGGTCGTGCCGAAGAACGCCAAGAACAAGCAGCTGGCCTACGACTTCATCGACATCACGATGAAGAAGGGGATCCAGAACACCCTCGGCAACAACGGCGGTGTGCCTGTCGCGGCCGATCCCTCGGCGATCACCGACCCCAGTTCCAAGGAGCTGATCGAGAACTTCAACAAGGTCTCGTCCGAGGACGGCCTCGCCTTCTACCCGGACTGGCCGGTCCCCGGCTTCTACGACGTGCTGGTATCGGCCACCCAGAAGCTGATCACTGGCAGCGCGAGCCCCGACGCGGTCCTCGACGAGCTGCAGAAGGCCTATGACGCGGGTGCGCCCACGTCATGAGCGTCCGACCCCTCCGGCTGCGCAATCCCTACGCGCTGTACCTGATCCCGGGTGTCATCGCCTTCCTGGCCGTCGTGATCGTGCCGTTCGCGATGAACATCTACTTCAGCCTCACCCACTGGCAAGGTGTCGGTTCGCCGACCTGGGCCGGGCTGGAGAACTACCAGGAGTTGATGAAGGACTCGCGGTTCTGGGAGTCCTTCCGGCACAGCGTCGCCATGGTCCTGGCGATGGCGGTGATCCCCACCGCGGTAGGCCTCGTGGTGGCTGCGGCGCTGTTCGACTTTATCGGCAAGCACTTCGGTTCGAAGCTGGCCAGTGTGCTGCGTGCCTGCTTCTACCTCCCCCAGGTCCTGCCCATCACCGTCGCGGGCATCGTCTGGAGCTGGATCCTCGCCCCTGAGAACGGCTCGCTCAACGAGCTGCTGAAGGCGGTCGGCCTGGGTTCGCTCCAGCAGGACTGGCTGGGTGACCCGAAGTTCGCGCTCTACAGCGTGATGGCCGTCATGGTCTGGGTGCAGCTGGGCTTCCCCGTCGTGATCTTCATGGCGGGACTCCAGCGGGTCGACCCCTCGCTCTATGAGGCGGCCGAGCTGGACGGGACGAACTGGTGGCAGCGTTTCTGGCACGTGACGCTGCCTCAGATCCGCCCCGAGATCTACGTGGTGATGCTGTGGTGCACCATCGCCGCCCTGAAGGTCTTCGGCGCGGTCTACGTCCTCACCAAGGGCGGACCCGCCGACGCGACCATCGTTCCGTCCTACTTCTCCTTCTCGACCTTCTTCGAGAAGACCGACGTCGGCTACGGTTCGGCGATCGCGACGGTCCTCACCCTGATCATCCTGGCGCTGACCACGGTCGGCCTGCGCTTCCAGACCCGATCGGAGGACGCACAGTGAAGGCGCTCAAGCGCTACCCGGTGCTGGTGGCGATGAGCCTCGGCGCGGTCTTCATGGTGCTGCCGCTCCTGATCGTGCTCATCAACGCGCTGAAGTCGCCGGCCGACTACTCCGCGCACGGCCCGCTCTCCCTGCCCCAAGGCCTTCATCTGGACGGCCTGAAGGACTTCTGGACGCGGGTCGACTTCGGGCACACGCTGCTGAACTCGGTCGTGATCTCCGGTTCCGTCGCGGTGTTCGGCGTGATCCTCTCGGTGCTCAACGCCTATGCGATCGGCATCGGCAGGATCAAGGGCAAGGCGTACTTCCTCGCCTTCTTCGTGCTGGCCAACGTGCTGCCGCAGGAGGCCCTGGTCTACCCGCTCTACTACCTGTCCAAGCAGGTGGGGCTCTACGACACGAGGCTGAGCCTGATCATCGTCTTCAGCGTCGTGCAGGCGGCCTTCGGCACGTACCTCCTCTCCTCGGTGCTCGGGGCCTTCCCGAAGGAGATCATCGAGGCGGCCAGGATCGACGGCGCCAACAGCTGGCAGATCCTTTGGCGGATGGTGGTCCCGGTCAGCCGGCCCACCCTGGGCGTCCTGCTGGTGTTCTTCTTCATCTGGACCTGGAACGAGTTCCTGCTCCCTCTTGTCATGCTGCCGTCGAACGACAACCAGACCGTTTCGGTGGCGCTCGGCGTGCTGCAGGGACAGCGTCTGATGGACGCGACGATGACCAACGCGGCCGGGCTCCTCGGCGCGCTGCCCGCCATCGTCTTCTTCCTCCTCTTCCAGCGGACCCTGACCCGAGGCATCGCCGTCGGCGCCGTGAAGTGATCCGCGCCCGGACCGCGTCGTCCGAGGCCTGACGGGTGGCGGCCTCCCGCCTCCCGCCCGTGGCTCTGCCTCCGCTCCTCCCCCTCCCGGGGAAGGAGGCAGAGCCACCCCCCTTCGCCCCCACTCGTACCGAGACGCCGGTGGCCGCCCACCGGGAAAGGCATCGACCATGAAGTTCACCAACGGATACTGGCTGCTGCGCGAAGGCGTCACGGCGGCGTATCCGGCCGAGGTCCTCGATGCCGTGCCGGGCCCCGGAACCCTGCGCGTCCACGCCCCCACCCAGCACATCCGGCACCGCGGCGACACGCTCAAGGGCCCGCTCGTCACCGTGGACTGCACCGCGCCGATGCCCGGCGTCATCGGTGTGCGGATCACCCACTTCGAGGGCGGCGTCGAGACCGGGCCGAACTTCGAGCTGCACCACGAGCCGCACGAGCCCGTCGTGACCGTCGACGAGGAGCAGGCCGTCCTCACCTCCGGCGAGCTGAGCGTCCGCTTCCGCCTCGACGGCGAGTGGCGGATGGAGTTCCAGGCCGACGGACGCACCCTCACCAGCAGTGATGTCAAGGCCATGGCGCTGATGGAGACTGCCGAGGGGGAGCACCACATCCGCGAGCAGCTCCGGCTGGCCGTCGGCACCTCCGTCTACGGGCTCGGCGAGCGCTTCGGACCCCTCGTCAAGAACGGCCAGACCGTCGACATCTGGAACGCCGACGGCGGCACGAGCAGCGAGCAGTCCTACAAGAACGTCCCCTTCTATCTGACCGACGCCGGCTACGGCGTCTTCGTCGACGACCCCGGCAAGGTCTCCTTCGAGGTCGCCTCCGAGCAGGTCTCGCGCGTCCAGTTCAGCGCCGAGCGCCAGCAACTGCAGTACTACGTCATCCACGGCCCCACGCCGAAGGAGATCCTGCGCAAGTACACCGCGCTGACCGGTCGTCCCGCCCTGCCGCCCGCCTGGTCGTTCGGGCTGTGGCTGACCACCTCCTTCACCACCTCCTACGACGAGCAGACCGTCACCGGGTTCGTCGAGGGGATGGCCGAGCGCGACCTGCCGCTGTCCGCCTTCCACTTCGACTGCTTCTGGATGCGCGAGTTCAACTGGTGCGACTTCGAGTGGGACCCGCGCGTCTTCCCCGACCCCGAGGGCATGCTGCGCCGGCTGAAGGAGCGCGACCTGCACATCTGCGTGTGGATCAACCCCTACATCGCCCAGCGCTCCCCGCTCTTCGCCGAGGGCAAGGCCGCCGGCTACCTTCTCAAGCGCCCCGACGGCGGAGTCTGGCAGTGGGACCTGTGGCAGCCCGGCATGGCCCTGGTCGACTTCACCAACCCCGACGCCTGCGCCTGGTACGCCTCCAAGCTCGAGGCCCTGCTCGACATGGGCGTCGACTGCTTCAAGACCGACTTCGGCGAGCGTGTCCCCACCGACGTCGCCTGGTTCGACGGCTCCGACCCGGAGCGGATGCACAACTACTACACGCAGCTCTACAACAAGACGGTCTTCGACGTGCTGCGCAAGCACCGCGGAGAGGGCGAGGCGGTGCTCTTCGCCCGCTCCGCCACGGCCGGCGGCCAGCAGTTCCCCGTGCACTGGGGCGGCGACTGCGAGTCCACGTACGAGTCGATGGCCGAGTCCCTGCGCGGCGGCCTGTCCCTCGGCCTGTCCGGCTTCGGCTACTGGAGCCATGACATCGGCGGCTTCGAGGGCCTGCCCGACGCCGGCCTGTTCAAGCGCTGGATCGCCTTCGGGATGCTCTCCTCGCACAGCCGGCTGCACGGCTCCTCCTCCTACCGCGTGCCGTGGCTCTTCGACGAGGAGGCCGTGGACGTCCTGCGCCACTTCACCAAGCTCAAGCTCGGCCTCATGCCCTACCTCTACGCCACCGCGCACGAGGCGCACACCGAGGGCGTCCCGATGATGCGCGCCATGGTGCTGGAGTTCCCGGACGACCCGGGCTGCGCCTCGCTGGAGCGCCAGTACATGCTCGGCGGGGACCTGCTCGTCGCGCCGGTGTTCTCCGAGGACGGCGAGGTGTCGTACTACGTGCCCGAGGGCACCTGGACGCACTTCACGACCGGCGAGAAGGTCACCGGCCCGCGCTGGGTGCGCGAGACCCACGACTACCTCAGCGTCCCGCTGCTGGCCCGGCCCGGCTCCGTGATCCCGGTCGGCTCGGTCGACGACCGCCCCGACTACGTGTGGGCCGACGACGTGACCGTCCGGGTGTTCGAGCCGGCCGACGGCTCCCGCACCACCGTGCGGATCCCCCGCGAGGACGGCACGGCCGCGGCCGAGATCACCGTCGTGCGCGAGGGCTCCACGCTGCGGGCCGAGACCTCCGACGCGTCCCTGCCGTGGGGCGTCGAGGTCGCCGGCGGTCCCTCCGCGCGTGCCGCCGCCGGTACCGGCGTCCTCACTCTGGAGCTCGCCGGCTCCTGAGGACGGCACGGCACAGAACAAGGCGGTGCGCAAGGACGGGAACGGAACCGCATGGTCAAGATCACTGACGTCGCGCGGCACGCCAACGTGTCGCCGAGCACCGTCAGCTACGCCCTCAGCGGCAAGCGGCCGATCTCCCCGGAGACCCGGCGGCGCATCGAGGCCAGCATCCGTGAACTGGGCTACCGGCCGCACGCCGGAGCCCGGTCCCTGGCCAGCAGCAGGTCACGGGTGATCGGCCTGGTGCTGCCCCTCCGCAAGGGCGTCCATGTGCCGGTGGTGATGCAGTTCGTCACCTCCGTGCTGACCGCCGCCCGGGAAGACGACCACGATGTCCTCCTCCTCACGCAGGACGAGGGGGAGGAGGGCATCACCCGGGTCGCCCAGAGCGCGATGGCGGACGCCTTCATCGTCATGGACGTCGAGATGGACGACCGGCGGCTGCCGCTGCTGCGCGCTTTGGAGCGGCCGTCCGTACTGATCGGCTTCCCCTCCGACCCGGCCGGGCTGACCTGCGTCGACCTGGACTTCGCCGGCGCGGGTGCGGCGTGTGCCGAACATCTCGCCTCGCTCGGCCACCGCACCGTGGCCCTCGTCGGCTCACCGCCGGAGGTCTACGTCCGGGGCACGGGCTTCGCCCGCCGGGTCGCCGCGGGGTTCACGGCCGCCGCCGACCGTCTCGGCCTGCGTTCGTCCGTCCACCCCTGCCAGCAGACCCCGTCCGCCGCACAGGCGTTGGCCGAGCGGCTTCTCCACGAGCAGCCGGGGCTGTCCGGGATCGTCGTCCACAACGAGCCGATCACCCAGCCCCTGATCTCCGCCTTCCAGGCCATGGGCCTACGCGTTCCGGAGGACCTGTCGGTGGCCGCGATCTGCCCCGACGAGACCGCCGAGCAGGCACCCGTGCCGATCACGTCGGTCGCCATCCCCTCCGCCGAGATCGGCACCCGTGCGGTCGAACTCCTGCTGGCCAAGCTCGCCGGCCGGATCGACGTACCGGAGACCACCCAGCTCTCCGCGCGGCTGACCCGCCGGGCCACCACCGCCCCGCCGCCGACCGCGGCCGACTGATCGGTCCCGCCTCCCGCGGGGTCGGCGGTGGACGGGGGTCGGCGGCCGTCAGGTGCTCACCTGCCGGGCGAGCCTGTCGAGGCGCGCCGCGGTCAGCTCCAGCCAGCGCAGGTCGGCCTCGAGATGGAACAGGGCGTGGTCGCAGATCAGCTGGTCGGCCAGATCCCCGTTCCGTTTGCGCTCGGTCAGTTCGCGCATCATCCGCAGGTGCTCGGCGCGCTGCACGTCCAGGAGCGCCGTGGCGTCACGGCGGGTGAGCAGGGCGAGGACGACCTTCGTGTAGAGCGTCGACTGCAGATACGGCTCGGGCTTCTCCGGGGTCGCCAGCCACCGCCCGACGTCGGTGACGCCCGCCTCCGTGATCGCGTAGCGCTTGCGCTCCGGGCCCTCGCCGGGCTCTATGGCGTCGATCTCGACCAGTCCGTTCCTGAGCAGCCGCGACATCGTGGAGTAGACCTGCCCGTAGTGCAGCGGGCGGTCCTGGCCGAATCGCTCGTCGAAGGCGCGCTTGAGGTCGTAGCCGTGGCGCGGGCCGGATTCGAGGAGGCCGAGGAGGGTGTGACCGATGGACATGGGCGCCACTATATGTTTGAGGCATACACGTCAGAATTGAGCGGGTATGCGCGGACAAGGCCCCGGTATGAACGGTGCGTATACCCCCGTGTATCTTCTCGTTCATGCGATTTCGACGTTCCCTGCCCACTCATTCGGCCTCCGCCCCCGCAGGGACCGTCCGCAGAGCCGGATGGGCAGCGGCGCCCGCGGCGCTGCTTGCGCTCGCGCTGGCACTCACCGGCTGCACCCGCGTGCACACCACCTCGCCCAGCACCGTACGGCAGGAGGCCGGCACGACCGGTAAGGGCGCGTTCGGCAGCGTCGACTGCCGCAAGGCCAAGTGCATCGCGCTCACCTTCGACGCGGGGCCCAGCAAGAACACGGCGAAGCTGCTCGACGTCCTGAAGGACAAGCAGGTGCACGCCACTTTCTTCCTGCTCGGGAAGAAGCACGTCGAGCGCTACCCGGACATGGTCAAGCGCATGGCCGCCGAGGGGCACGAAGTGGCCAGCCACACCTGGTCGCACAAGATCCTCCCGGAGATCGATCCCAAGGAGATCCGCGAGGAGCTGCGCCGTCCCGACGACGCCATAGAGCGGATCACCGGTCGTCGTCCCACCCTCGTGCGCCCGCCGCAGGGACGCACCAACGACACCGTCCAGGAGATCGCGCGCGAGATGGGCCTGTCCGAGGTGCTGTGGAGCGTCACCGCCAAGGACTACGAGACCAGCGACTCCGCCCTGATCACCAAGCGCGTCCTGGACCAGGCCGACCGTGACGGCATCATCCTGCTCCATGACGTCGTCCCCGGCCCGACCTCCAAGGGCTACCGCGGCACACTCAAGGCCGTGCCCGACATCATCGACGCGCTCAAGAAGCGCGGCTTCACCTTCGTGACCGTTCCCCAGCTCCTCGCGCCGGGCACCCCGCAGCCGGGCGCCGTCTACCGTCCCTGACCGGATCGGAGCGGATAGGAGCGGAGAGGAGCGGCCGGGCGGAACGTGCGCGGGTGTGCGAGACGATGGACCCGTCCTGCGCCGCCACGCCGCGAGCTTCCCGGAATCGCCCGGGGTGACCGGTCAGCGGCGCCGCCGCAGCCGGGAGATCCACGTGCGCGGCCCCCGTGCCGGGCGTGCGGCCGGGTGAGCCGCCCGGGCCGCGACGGCTCGTCCGGAGCCTCGAAGGGCAGCCCGCGTTCGGCCTGGGCGCGCATCTCCTGATGAGCCTCGTGGGAGGTGACACGGAACGCCTCCTCGCAAAACGCAAGGGCGGCGGCGACCGCGTGCCCGGCGGCACCGCGGAGCCGCAGGACACGGGCCAGCCGGCCCGACGCGCTCATGGCCGAGGCCAGCACGGCCGCGAGGATCAGACAGCCCAGCAGGTCCTCCATGGACGACACGTTAGTGCGGGCCCCTTCTACGAGGCGTCGCTGCGCGGCAGCCGTCTGACGCGGACGATAAAGTGCGGTGGAACTGACGGGGAACGGGCCCGGGGCCGGTGGCGGCAGTGGAGGGAGGGCCGGGGATGCCGGTGATGGACGCGCGACAGGCACAGCGCGGCGGCGCGCGGTCGAGGAGAGCGCGCCCCGTGCCCGGCGCTTCTCGTCTCGGGCGGTCGCGCGGCACGGGGACTTCCTGCCGGTGTTCGTCGACGGCCGGGTCCGCGTCGGTGAATTCGAGGCCGCGGCAGCCGCCCCGATGGCCGCAACGGCGACACGTACGTCTTCGCCCCGGCACCCGCACGGCGCTTGCCCCGGGCACCGGAACGCGGGCTGCCGCCGCCCCCGGGACACGCCCTGGCCCGTATCCTCACGAGGCAGCACCTGCGCGAATTCCTCGACGCGGAACCCCGCCGCCTCCGTCGGATCAGGCCAGGACTGAAGCAGTGAAGGAGCCCGCCGCCGCATGGCCAGCACGTCCGATCCCGTCGACGCCCTCCTCGAGTCGGGGCCGCGGCGGACCCGCCTGCCCGAGCCCGCCGAACGCGCCAGGCTGCGCACGGAGTACGGCCTCACGCAGGCGGAGGTGGCCGCGGCGCTCGACGTGACGCGGACGACGGTGGCGGGGTGGGAGGCCGGGCGCAGCGAGCCGCAGGGAGCCACCCGATCCGCGTACGCCAGACTCCTGGACGGGATCGCCGCCCAGCTCGGGTCCGTGGAACCCACTCGTACCCCGGAACTTGGGCCGGCGCCCGCCGCCCCAGCGTCCACGCCCCCCGCCGCCGCGCCGCCCGCGCCCGCCCCCACCGCCCGGGTGCGCCCGACGACCGCTCCCGCGCGGCGCGGACCGGAGCCCGAACCCACCGCGTCCGACCCGCGTTTCGCCCACGGCCCGCTCGCTGTGCTGGACGGTGACGGCACCGCCTACTGCGCCGACGGCCTCGTGCTGTCGTGCCCCGCGACCGATGTCCCCTCGCTCGTCACCTGGGCGCTCTCCGAGGCGCGACTGGGGGCGCCGCGGCTGCACCGCAACGGCAAGGACTCCGATCCCCTCATCGTCCTGACGGCCCCGGCCGCCGAGCGCCTCGGCCTGCCCACCCGTCTGGAGGACCGGCGGGCATTGCGCCTGCCCGCGGACCACACGGTCGTCCGGCAGATCACCCGCGCCAAGTGGCAGCTCACCCGCCGCGGCTTCGGCCCCTGGGCCCGTGTCTACCGGCCGGCGCAGGACGGCAGGCGCCAGTGCGTGCAACTCGCCGTCCTGCCCTGGGGCGCCCTCGACAGCCGTTCCTGGGGCGACGCCGAACGTCTTCCGCCCCCCGAACTCGCCGAGCTCCTCACGGAGTACGCGCGACGCGTCCTGACCCCGCGAGGGTCCACCGCCGTGACCGGGCTGGAGCTCATGACGGCCCTGCGCCCGCCGACCCGTGCCGTCAGGGACCAGGCGACCGGCGCCTGGGTATCCGCACCGAACCCAGGAGCCCTCACGGAACCCGTGGACCCGGCGCCCCCCGAGGCCCCGGACGAACACCCCGCTGTGGCCTCGCGGTTCGCGCGGGGACACCGCCGCACCCCGGGCGAGGTCCTCGACGAGGAGGCCTTCGACTGGATCCGGGACCCGCAACTGCTCGCCGACGACGAGTGCGGCCGGAGATTCGCGGTCGGAATCGACGTCAACATGGCCTTCGCCGCCGCCGCCAACCGGCTGAACGTCGGACTGGGCGCAGCCGTCCACGTCCGAGCCCCGCAGTTCGACAAGGCGCTGCCCGGCTCCTGGCTCGTCGACCTCTCCCACGTCGACGTCGACCCGCGCCTGCCGAACCCCTTCACCCCTGACGGCGCCCGCCCCGAGGGCCCCGCCTGGTACGCCACCCCCACCGTGGCCTATGCCGTCGAACTCGGCCATGAGGTGCGCCCGGTCGAGGCGTACGTCCGACCCGAACACGGCGCGTACCTCGACGCCTGGTACGGCCGCCTGCGCGACGCCTATATGACGACCATGGCCGAACTCGGCGTCGTCCCGGGTATGTCCGAGGCCGAGTTCCTGACCGCGATGGAACACCACAAGGCCGCCGACCCGGCACGCGCCGCACTCCTCTCGGCCGTCAAAGCCACGGTCAAGGGCGGCATCGGCAAGCTCCGTGAGCGCCCCCAGGGCGCCGGTTACCGCCCGGGGGAGCGCTGGCCCGCCCTCGACCGCCCCACGTGGCGCCCTGACATCCGCGCCGCGGTCATCGCCACGGCACGCGTCAACATGCACCGCAAGATGGTCCGCTTCGCCGCCGCGGGCCTCTTCCCGGTCGCGGTGCTCTCCGACTGCGCGGTGTACCTCTCCGACGGCCCGAGCCCGCTGGACTTCCTGCCGCGTACGCCGGACGGCAAGCCGCTGCCGGGCGGTTTCCGGCTCGGCGTCTCGCCCGGGATGGTCAAGCACGAGGGCACCCAGCCCCTCCTGTGGGCCGTCGAGCTGCTGGAGGACGGCCACAACCCCGCCCGCCACATCAAGGGCGGCGACGCCGCACTCGACGGAGAATAGGAGAGCCCCGTGGGCACGCTCGGCGACAGCCTCGACAAGGCCGCGGCGAAGACCTTCACGCGGCCCGTGCCCAAGTCGGCACAGGCCCAGATGCGCTTCCTGGTCAAGCAGGAGAAGGGCACCAGGGCGGTCGCCGCGCTGCTGGGCGTCTCACAGCGCACCGTCGAGCGCTACCTGACGGGCCAGATCAGACGCCCGCGGGGGGACCTCGCCGCCCGCCTCGAGGACGAGGTCCGCAGGCGGTGGCAGCCCCGCGTCCGCGAGCGCGCCCGGCGGCGCGCGGCCACGACCGGCGGCATCGTCATCGAGACCCGGGCCCGCTTCGGGTTCACGGCCGCCCCGGGCTCCACGGACGACGCCCGCATCCGCCTCGTGACCCAGGCCCTGCCCCCCGACTACGCGGCCCGCCTCTTCACCGCCCAGTCCGCGGGCGCGGGGGAGGCGCAGCTGCGCGCCATCGCGGCGGAGGGACTGCAGGAGATCTATTTCAGGGACCGGGGCCGCCGCGCCCAGGGCCTCCAGGTCGACTTCACCGACATCGACTACGTGGAGTTCGAGTTCTGAACCACCCCCCAGCGCTCCTCGCGCTGGGGGCTGTTGAGCCGAGGCGTGATAGGTGTCACCAAGGCAAGCTTGTTGTCACTTCGCGTCGGAGCCTGGCTGTGCCAGGGGCGCGGTTCTGGCAACGCCAGTGCAGGCCAGTCACCTCGTACCGCATGATGTGCCGGGAGCTGATGGGAGACCGGACGCTGTCCCCGAAATCCAGCACGACGTCCTGGCGTCCACCGCCGTCGGTCACAGGGCAGTGGCGGCGCGGACCAGACCTGCGACCGCCGTTGAGCGGCTGTGCGGGGGCCACGCGATGACCGTGGTGACGTGGGGGGCGTCGACGACCGGTACGGCGGTGAGGCCCTCGCGCAGGCCGGTGAGGCCCGACTCCGGGACGACCGCGCAGGCGCGGCCGAGGGCGATGAGCTGGGTGAGTTGCGTATGGTCGCGCACCTGCGGTCCGAGGCCGTCCGGGAAGGTGCCGTCAGGGCGCGGCCAGCGGGGCAGGGGCAGGTCGGGAAGGTCGGTGACCTCGGCGAGCCGCACGTGGGGGCGGGTGCTGAGAGGGTGGCCCGCCGGGACGATCGCGACCTGACCCTCGCAGTGCAGGTCCTCGGTGTCGAAGCCGGCCGTGTCGTCGAATGGCCGATGCAGCAGGGCTGCGTCGGCCCGGCCATCGTGCAGCAACCGTGCCTGCTCGCCCGGTCCGCAAAGCACGACGTCCACGGCGACGGCGCCGGGCTCGGCGGCGTAGGCGTCGAGGAGTTTCGCCAGCAGTTCACCGGAGGCGCCCGCCTTCGCGGCCAGGACCACGGTGGGGCGCCCGGTCGCGGCGAGGGCGGCCCGGCGGGTGCGCCGTTCGGCGGCCTCGACGGCGTCCAGCGCAGCCCGCGCCTCCCGCAGCAGCACCGCCCCTGCCCCAGTCAGGGAGACACCCCGACTGCCGCGCTCCAGCAGGAGGGTGCCCAGGCGGCGTTCGAGCCCGCCGATCGCCCGCGACAGCGGGGGTTGGGCAATCCCGAGCCGCCGCGCGGCCCGGCCGAAGTGCAGCTCTTCGGCAACCGCGACGAAGTCCCGCAGCTCACGTGTCTCCACCCCACCAGCTTAACCGGACCGATCAGCAGCGATACCCGGGCGGTATCGCCGTCCACCCAGTCGGTCTTGGACGCCCTGCCCAGCGAGGGAGAAGCATCGATGTCATGAGTGAGACGAACACGAACACTGTGAACCACCACAAGGTCGCGCTGGTGACCGGGGCCAACAAGGGCATTGGGTACGAGATCGCCGCCGGGCTCGGCGCCCTCGGCTGGTCCGTCGGAATCGGCGCGCGGAACGAGGAACGGCGCCAGGCCGCTGTGGATAAGCTGCGCGCGGCCGGAGCCGATGCGTTCGGCGTGCCGCTGGATGTGACCGACGACGCGAGCGTGACAGCGGCGGCTCGGCTGATGGAGGAGCGGGCCGGGCGGCTCGACGCGCTCGTCAACAACGCGGGGATCACCGGGGGCGGGCCGCAGGAGCCCACCACGGTCGACGTGAACCGGGTACGGGCGGCCGTGGAGACCAACGTGATCGGCGTCATCCGCGTCACCAACGCCCTGCTGCCGCTGCTGCGCCGCTCGCCGTCACCGCGGATCGTGAACGTCTCCAGCAGCGTCGGCTCCCTCACACTCCAGACCACGCCCGGCGCCGAGACCGGCCCCATCGCCATCGCTTACGCTCCGTCGAAGACGTTCCTCAACGCCGTCACCGTGCAGTACGCCAAGGAACTGGCCGACACGCACATCCTGATCAACGCCGTCTGTCCCGGCTTCACGGCGACCGACCTCAATGGCTTCCGGGGAGTGCGGACCCCCCAGCAGGGCGCAGTCGCTGCGATCCGGCTGGCCACCGTATCGGTCGACGGCCGACGGGCCGCTTCTTCGACGACGAGGGAGAGGTGCCCTGGTGACGCGTTTCCGGTTCGCGCCGCCCCGGGGAGATGGCGCAAGCGCGGCCTCGCGACCGGAGCCGTCACGCTATGTCGATACGGCCGTCGAGCCCGAGCCGCCGACGGCCGACCAACGAGGTGAGGGACCGAAAGGCACCGAGCGTCTGTGACAAGTAGCCTGCCTTCCAGGTGACGACCAGGCTGCTTCGGCCGGGCCCTTCTGCCAGGCCACTCGGCTCCGCCGGTGACAACTATCGAGCCTCGGCACACTCACTGAGCCGAAGCACGATGGTTGTCACATAGGCAGGCTGGTTGTCACCGATCGACTTGCTCACCGACCACAGCGCTCAACTCGCCAGCTGAAGCGCTCAGTCACAAGGGGCGGCCCGGAGCACGGTGGTTGTCACATGGGCAGGCTTGTCACCAGCCGCTGTCACTGAACGCTCTCGGGACCCTGAGCCGTGACACGTTTGGTCGGAACCTGGTCACGAGAGTCGGAACCAGTCGCAATCGGCGCCGACCAGGCTTGCTTCCATGCCCGGGACACGTTCCTGACACCGGCCGGGGACACTCCTCGCCCCCTTCGGTCCGGTTCTCGAACGGACTGGGGAAGTTCGCCGAGCAACGCGGGCACAGAGTCAGGCGGTGCTCTCGTCCGGCTTGTCGAGGAGGGCCAGCTCCTCCTCGGTCAGGCGCAGGCTTCCGGAGGTGATGTTCTCCGCCAGGTGCGCCGGATTCGTGGTGCCGGGAATGGCCAGCACGTGCGGACCGCGGTGGAGGGTCCAGGCGAGCCGTATCTGGGCCGGCGTCGCGTTGTGGGCGCGGGCGACGGAGTGGACGCGCGCATCCTGCTCCTGGCCTGCGGCTGCCTCGCGACGCAGGCCGGAGACCGCGAAGAACGGGACGAAGGCGATGCCCTGTTCCCCGCACAGGTCCACCAGCCCGCTCTCGTCGGCGCGGCGCCAGTCCAGGCCGTAGGAGTTCTGCACGCAGACCACGGGTGCGATCGTTTGGGCCTCGGTCACCTGCTCGGGCCGGACAGCGGAGAGCCCGAGGTGCCGGATCAGGCCGGCATCGCGCAGTTCGGCGAGGGCGCCGAAGTGCTCGGCGATCGAGGCCGGGCCGCCGGCGCGCAGGTTCACCACGTCCAGGCAGTCCCGGCCGAGCTGGCGCAGGTTCTCCTCGACCTGGCCACGCAGCTGTTCGGGGCGGACGGCGTAGATCCACTCGCCGGAGGGATCGCGTGCCGGGCCGACCTTGGTCACCACGACCACGTCACCGTGCCAGGTCGAGAGGGCGCGGTTGATGAGCTCGTTCGCGGACCGCAGTGGTGAGAAGTAGAAGGCGGCCGTGTCGATGTGGTTGACGCCCTGCTCGAACGCGCTGTGCAGCAACTCGACGGCGGCATGGCGATCGATCGGCGTGCCGCCGGAGTTCCCCATCATGCCGTTGCCCGTCAGCCGCAGTGCGCCGTAGCCGATGCGATTCACCTCCAGGTCCCCGAGCTTCCAGGTACCTGCTGCAGCTGCTGCGCTCACCGTGCTCCTTCGCCGGTCGGTTCGTCAGGTCCTGGAGTATGGCGCCGTCTCGGTGTGCTGCTACAGGTCAACGGGCTGAGCGAAACGTCACGTCCCTATTCGGAACCAACCATCGTCGCAAAGCCGTTGAACTTGACGAGAGAGCGCCGGTCGGGACGAGGTTTCAGAGCCGTCCCGGGCCTGAGCGCAGGGTAGGGAATGTCACTGCCATCGGGCCGGTGCGCTGACCGGACAGGGGGCGGTCGCTCCGCCTGGCCGGAGGACATGCCGGTGCCGGAATCGATCTTCTCGATGAGGACGTCGCTGCGGGTCCAAGGCCGCGAGCTCCGCCACCATTCGCCGGCTCAGCCCGGTGCCCGGACAACTTCTGAGCGTCGGCTCATGAATCGGGTCACCATCGTGCGCGCAGCACGCCGTCGCTGTCGGGTAGAACGGCGTGGAGCAGGGGACTGCGTTCAAGGCCGTGGCGGTTCGGGCCCCGGCGGCCCATCGGGGACCTCGCCGACGATCTGGACCGCGGCCGGCTCGGGCAGGCTGGGCACGCACAACGGCCTGGTGTCACCGCCCCATGGCCTCCGCCACACGCAGGGCCGCCTGCGCGGGCGTGAGGTGCGTGGTGTCGACGACCTCGGCCTCGGCGTGCAGCCAGGTGCGGGCCGCCTCGGCGTAGGGCTCGAGGTATCGGAGACGGAACGGGGAGTCGGGGCCGACCGCGGTGTCGCCCGCGATGCGCGCGCGGAGGGTGTCGGCGTCGGCATGGAGGACGAAGTGCCGCACCGGGATGGAGTGCTGGGCGAGCCCGCGCTGATCTCTCGCCAGTACGGCTCGACCAGGACCGTCATGGGGATCACCAGAGTGCCGCCGGTGTACTCGAGTACGCGGCGGGCCGTCTCGACCACCAGCGGCCGCCACGGCGGCCAGTGCTGGAAGTTGTCCGTCTCGGGCAGCCCCGGGGAGATGTCCATGAGTGTCTCGCCGACCTTCTCGGCGTCGAACACCCGCGAATCCGGGATCAGTTGCTGGACGAGCGCACTGGTCGTCGTCTTGCCCGCGCCATGGGTGCCGTTGAGCCATACGATCACGGGTCCGACACTACCGCCGTGCGGCCGTCGTCAGGCAGGTCGGTTCGCCTGCTCCGGAGCAACGCCTCTGCCGGAGTGTCAGGCCGTCATCGAGAAGCGCCGGCACACATGCACCCGGCTGAACTCCGCCCGCATGCGCTCCTCGTCCTCCAGCTTCGCGTGGAGGAAGGCCGCCATGAGCCGCAGCCCCGGGCGGGGGGTGAGGACCGCGCGGTCCGGTTCGCCGGGGGCGGTGTACTCGTGGGCGTACACGTGCAGGTAGTGGTCGCTCTCCGTGAAGCCCATGGCGTGGTACCAGGACAGGGTGTCGGGATCGTCGCGGGTCCAGGCGTCCAGGGTGGACGCGCCGCGCTCGCGGACCACGGCGCGGGTGCGGCGCAGCAGGGCGGCTGCGAGGCCCCGGCCCTGGTGGTCGGGATGGACGGCGACGGTGTCGATGGTCGCCAGCGAGGCGTCGACGGCGGTGTCCATGATGCCGACGACCGTCCCGGCCGTGTCGACGGCGACGAGTTGCAGGCCCGGGGCGGGGATCGACGGCTTGGCGCGGTCGACGTCGTCGTAGTAGGCGGTGCGCAGGAATGCGAGCACCCTGCAGCGCAGCCAGGAGGACTCGTCGGCTGGGGTGTACTCACGCAGTGTGTAGCTCATGCCGGGGGAACCTCTCACGGCGTCGGTGGATGACGGAGGCGATGCTCCCCGCGCCGGATGGTGCCGCGCAAGGTGATGTCCGTGCCCCGGTCCAGGCACAGGCCCATCCCCAGGGGCGCCCCGTCCCGCCGTGCCTTTGCGGCACGACGGGGACGGGGCTCCTCTCCGGTCAGGCGCGGTGGTACTGGATCGGGGTGTTGACCTCGCCGCCCAGTGCGGAGGCCGCGCGGCGCGCCCAGTACGGGTCCCGCAGCAGCTCGCGGCCGAGGAGGACGGCGTCCGCCTGGCCGGAGGCGACGATGGCCTGCGCCTGCTCCGGCTCGGTGATGAGGCCGACGGCGCCGACGGGCATGCCCGTCTCGTTGCGGACGCGCTCGGCGAACGGCACCTGGTAGCCCGGAGCCGGGGAGATCTTGGCGTTCGGCGCGTTGCCGCCCGTGGAGACGTCCATCAGGTCGACGCCCCGGGCCTGCAGTTCCTTGGCGAACCGGACGGTGTCGTCGGCGGTCCACCCCTCGCGGTGGTCGTCGGCGTTCTCGCTCAGCCAGTCGGTCGCGGAGATGCGGAAGAAGACCGGCAGCTCCTGCGGCCACACGGCGCGGACGGCCTCGACGACCTCCAGCGCGAAGCGGGTGCGGCCCTCGAAGTCCCCGCCGTAGCCGTCGGTGCGGTGGTTGCTGTGCGGGGAAAGGAACTGGTTGATGAGGTATCCGTGGGCGCCGTGGATCTCGGCGACCTGGAAGCCGGCGTCCAGTGCGCGCCGCGCGGCGTCGGCGAATTCGGTCACGACCCGGTCGATCTGCTCGGTGCTGAGCTCCTCCGGCGTGGTGGATCCGGTGTGGAACGGGATGGCACTGGGCGCGACGGGCGTCCAGCCGTACGGCTTCCCTGGGGGCAAGGGGGCACCGCCCATCCAGGTCCGCTCGGTCGACGCCTTGCGGCCGGCGTGGGCGAGCTGGATGCCGGGCACCGTGCCCTGGGACTTCAGGAACGAGGTGATCCGCCGGAAGGCCTCGACCTGGGTGTCGTTCCAGATGCCGAGGTCGTACGGGCTGATCCGGCCGTCCAGGCCGACCGCGGTAGCCTCGGTGATGATCAGCCCGGTGCCGCCGGCGGCACGAGCGGCGAGGTGCGTGAAGTGCCAGTCGTTCGGGACGCCCGCGAGCTCCCCGTCCGGCGCGGCGCTGTACTGGCACATGGCGGCCATCCAGATCCGGTTCGGAACGGTCAGCGAGCGGAGCGTGAAAGGTTCGAACAGGGTGGTGCTCACGAAACTGTCTCCTCTTGCAGGCGGTCAAGCGGTCCAGGCGGTCGGGGCGGCCGCGCATCCCTCGCGCGCGCCATGCGCCTGCGCCCAACAGGCTCAATCAATAATTGCGCGCTCAGATGCTTCGTACGCCACCCTGCGCCCACATCCAGATGACGCAAATATCAAGCGTTTGCATTAGTGTGCGTTTGCAAGTAGTTTGGGTGAGGCGCCGAACGCGGGATACGCCCTGTGCCGCCACTCCGGCGGACTTGGTCTCGCTCCGCAGTCGTCGGCCCCGTCCCCGGAGACGATCCCCTCACCACCCGGCCCCCACGGCAGAGCACCCCGCTCCCCGCTCGGTCGTACGAAAGGCACCATCATGTCGCTCAAGGAACTCATCCCCGGTCGCCTCGGCTTCGGTACCGCCCCCCTCGGCAACATGTTCCGCGCGATCCCCGAAGAGGAGGCGCGCGCGACCCTGGCAGCCGCCTGGGAGCAGGGCATCCGCTTCTACGACACCGCCCCCTTCTACGGCGCGGGCCTCGCGGAGCTGCGCCTCGGCGAGCTGCTCTCGCAGCAGCCCCGCGACGCGTTCGTGCTGGCCACCAAGGTCGGCCGTGTCATCCTCGACGAGCCCGAACCGGGCGCCCGCGCCCTCGGCGAGAAAGGCGGACTGTTCCAGCACGGCCGGCCGAACGCGATGCTGCACGAGTGGACCGCCGACGCCACCGAACGGTCGATCGAGGGCAGTCTGCAGCGCCTCGGCGTCGATCGCCTGGACATCGTCTGGGTGCACGACATCGCCCAGGACTTCCACGGCGACCTCTGGCTCGGCACGTTCGAGGAGGCCCGGACCGGCGCCTTCCGCGTGCTGTCGCGGCTGCGCGACGAGGGCGTCATCAAGGCATGGGGCCTCGGTGTGAACCGGGTCGAGCCCATCGAGCTGACGCTGGACCTGGACGAGCCGCAGCCAGACGGCTTTCTGCTCGCTGGCCGCTACACCCTGCTCGACCACGAGCGCCCGCTGGAGCGGCTGCTGCCCAAGGCGCAGGAGCAGGGAGTCGGCATGGTCGTCGGCGGCCCCTACAGCTCGGGGGTTCTCGCCGGCGGCACCCACTTCGAGTACCAGGACGCGCCCCCGGAGGTCGTGGAGCGCGTACGGCGCATCAAGGAGGTCGCGGCCCGCCACGCGGTGAGCGTCAAGGCAGCGGCCCTGCAGTTCTCCCTCGCGCATCCGGTGGCCGTCGCCGCCGTCCCCGGCGCGACCAAGCCGAGTCGCATCGCGGAGGACGTCGCCGCGCTCCACCAGGAGATCCCGGCCGACTTCTGGGCGGATCTGCGCGCATCCGGCCTCGTCAGCCCCGCAGCGCCGCTCCCTGCCGGCGCCTGAACCGGTCCTGCCGCCGTCTCCCCGACGTGCGCACATCAAACACGCCCGCACGTCAAGCACCCCCACAATCAAGGAGGAAGGCCATGGCATCCACCTCGGTCAGCCGTGTCGTACCCGCGTCGCCCGAACGCGTCTGGAACCTGATCGGCGGCTTTCACGCCCTGCCCGACTGGCTCCCGTTCATCGCCGAGAGCACCCCGCTGGAGGGCGGGCGGGCGCGCAGGCTCCGCAATCCCGAGGGTGAGGTGATCGTCGAGCGCATGGTGGCCTTCAGCGAAGCCGAGCGCCACTATGCCTACGCGATCGTGGAATCGCCTTTCCCCGTGACCGGATATCTCTCCGACCTGCGGGTCCACGCCGTGCCCGGACAGCCGGAAGCCGCCGAGGTCGTGTGGAGTGGCCGGTTCGTCTCGGAGGGGGCGAGCGAGGCGCAGGTCGTGGAGTTGTTCACCGGCATCTACCGCGACGGCCTCGAGGCGCTCCACGCCACCGTCGTGGGCTGAACCACCCGTCCGGGAGCCGCCCCGCCAGTGGCGGGGCGGCTTCGCCGCGCCGCGGTGCCGGGATGGATCCGCTTCAGGGAGTGGGTCCGATGGTGACCCTCACGCTCTTCATCAGCGGCTGCTCGCTCTGCCGGCTGTAGTCGTTCGCGGCGATGAGCACGTTCATCTCCGGCGTTCAGCCGGCCGCGCAGCCGCGGGGCCATGTCGTAGGGCAGAGCGGTGCAGCCGCTCAGGGCCCGCCGGCTGCCGTCCCGGGAGGGCCGGTGAGGTCGATGCGCATGTACCGCTGCTTCGGTCCGTCACGGTCTCGGATGGCGTCGGACGCGGCGCGACCGGCCCCTTCCCCCCTTCCCGGGCCGGGCCCCGGCACTCGGGGAGCGCGCCGTGCGGGGGACGTACCGGCGTGCCCGCGTCCCCTGCAACCTGACGGTGTATTAGCTGTGACTGACCGGAAGATCGGCGTCAGCGAGGAGTGGACATGACGACGGCAACGGAACAGGGGCCCGTGGCGGAGTTCCGCCGCCTCAGTGACGGCGACACGGAGCTCACGGCACACGGGGCGTACTTCAGCTGCACCTATCTGCTGGACATGGAGAGGCACACCTTCCTGGTGCGCATGCACCGCGGCCGGGTGGAGGACCTCGTCGTCGACCCCGAGCCGCTCACGGCCTACGACTTCGCCATCAGGGCCAGTGCCGAGACCTGGCGGGAGTTCTGCGTGCCGACGCCGAAGCCGATGTACCACGGCATCTGGGCGGCGAGCTTCCAGCGGGACATGCGGCTTGAGGGCGACCTGCTGGTGCTCATGCAGAACCTGCGCTGCCTCACCCGTCAGCTGGAACTGCTCCGCCTCACCGGCCCGCTGGGCTGAACCACCGCTCCGGTTCCGCACCGCCGAAAGGACCCCTTCATGAGCACCGCCTCCCGCATCTCCCCTGTGACCGGCCACTACGTCACGATCGACGTGGAGGACGTCCAGTACAGGGTCTTCTACCTGGAGAACGGCCAGGGGCAGCCGCTGGTGTGCCAGCACACGGCGGGCTGCCACAACCACCAATGGCGCGGCCTCCTGGAGGACGAGGAGATCACCGGCAACCACCGAGTCATCGCCTACGACCTCGCCCGCCACGGGAAGTCGGACCCGCCGCTGAACAAGGAGTGGTGGAAGGAGGAGTACAAGCTCACCGCCGACCACTACGTCGCCTTCATCACCGCGTTCTGTGACGCGCTCGGCCTGGAGGACCCGATCTTCATGGGTTCCTCCTTCGGCGGGAACGTGGCGCTGCAGCTCGCGCTGCGGCACCCGGACCGCTTCAAAGCGGTGATCCCCGTGGAGGGCGCCGACTACTCGCCGGGCTTTTACCTCGACTGGTGGCAGCATCCGCACGTCAACGCGGCACAGGTCTGCGCCAGCGGGGTATGGGACCTGATGGCGCCTCAGTCGCCCGACGCCGACCGCTGGGCGACCTGGTTCTACTACAGCCAGGGCTCCGAGGCGTTCAAGGGCGACCTGTACTTCTACTCCGTCGACCACGACCTGCGCGGCAGGCTGGGGGAGATCGACGGGGAACGCTGTCCGGTCGTCATGCTCACCGGCGAGTACGACTACCTGACCACGCCCGCGGACGGGGCCCGTACCGCGGAGCAGATCCGCGGCGCCGAGTTCATCGAGATGAAGGAGATCGGGCACTTCCCGATGAGCGAGAACTACCCGCGCTTCGCCGGCTACCTGAAGCAGGCTCTGCGCCGCATCGAGGAGCGCGCCGCCGCTTCCTGAGCCTGTGCGGCCAGGGCCGTCCGTCGGGTCGTGGGGTCGGCGCCGCGTTCCGGCGGACGGCTTCGGCCCGGATGGTCAGTTGAAGGCGTCGGGGTCCGGACCGATGCGGGTGCTGCTGTCGAGGGCGGTGATCGCCGCGATGTCGTCGTCGGAGAGCACGAAGTCGAAGACGTCGATGTTCTGGCGGATCCGTTCGGGAGTCACCGACTTGGGGATGACCACGTTGCCGAGCTGCAGGTGCCAGCGCAGGATCACCTGGGCGGGGGTCCTGCCCAGGCGGCCGGCGATGCCGGTGACGACCGGGTCCTGCAGGAGGGCGCCCTGCGCGAGCGGGCTCCACGCCTCCGTGGCGATGCCGTGCCGGGCGTGGAAGGAGCGCAGCTCTGCCTGCTGGAGCTGAGGGTGCAGCTCCACCTGGTTGACGGCGGGGACGACATCGCTGTTGTCGATCAGGCGCTGCAGGTGCGCGGGCTGGAAGTTCGAGACCCCGATGGCCCGGGCCCGGCCCTCCGCATAGATCTTCTCGAAGGCCCGCCAGGTGTCCAGGTACGCGTCGCGGGCAGGGGCCGGCCAGTGGATCAGATAGAGGTCCACGTGGTCCAGGCCGAGCTTGGCGAGCGAGGCGTCGAAGGCGGCGAGGGTGCTGTCGTGGCCCTGGTCGGCGTTCCACAGCTTGGTGGTGACGAAGAGTTCGTCGCGGGCGATGCCTGAGGCGGCGAGGGCCTGGCCGACACCGGCCTCGTTGCCGTAGATCGCCGCCGTGTCGATGCTGCGGTAGCCGCTCTCAAGGGCCGAGGCGACGGTGGCCGAGGTGTCGGCGTCAGGCACCTGGAAGACGCCGAAGCCGAGCTGCGGCATGGTGACGCCGTTGTTCAGGGTGATGTGCGGGACGGGAGTGGCCATGAGGCGATCCTTTCGCGTCGCGGCCGGCGGCGGCGCCGGTGCGCGTGCGGACGGGTGAACGTCCCAGGGAGGGGCGGTGACGCGCCGCCCCGGGCTCCACGACCACATTAGTTGTAAACGCAGTTAATTGCAAGCGCGGACTAAGCTCGTGCGTCGATGAATGCCCGGATGGGCTCAGGCGGTCGGCACCTTCGCGCCCTGCAGGCCCTCCACCGCCTTGACCAGGGGTGCCAGCTCCGGGACGAGCGCCGCCTCGTCCATGGCCGCGCGCAGCGCCGCGTTGTTGGTGGGGCGTGCTTCCTCGAGCAGTTTCAGGCCGGTCTCGGTCACATCCGTGTAGATGCCGCGCCGGTCGGTGGGGCACAGGTAGCGGGCCAGCAGGCCGCGATCCTCCAGCCGGGTGACCAGGCGGGTCGTCGCCGACTGGCTGAGCACCACGGCGTCGGCGACCTGGCGCATCTGCAGATGGCCTCCCTCGCCGTCGTGCTGGCGGCTGAGGACGTCGAGCAGGGAGTACTCCCGCACGCTCAGATCGTGGTGGGTCTGCAGTTGTTTCTCGATCCGCCCCTCGATCCGTCCGTGCAGCAGTGACAGGGCGTGCCATCCCTGGGCGAGGGCGGTCAGTGCCGGATCGGTGGCGGTCATCGAGAGTCCCCTTCGTGCGGCGGCTGCGGGTGCGGGTGAAGGCATGTTCCCCCTACTGGTCATGGTAAGCCGCCCTGCGTAGATGTCTAGCGCTTGACGTTATAGCGCGCCTGCAATTATTGTATGCGCCTGCTAGGTGCCATTGCACTACAGGGAAGGTCTCCGCTATGCCTCTCGCGCTCCTGGCCCTCGCCATCGGGGCTTTCGGGATCGGAACCACCGAGTTCGTGATCATGGGTCTGCTGCCCGAGGTCGCCGCCGACTTCGGGGTCTCGGTCCCCGCCGCCGGCCTGCTCGTGACCGGCTACGGACTCGGCGTCATGATCGGCGCACCGATCATGACGCTGCTCGGCACCAAGGTGTCCCGCAAGAACATGCTGATGCTGCTTATGGGCCTGTTCGTGCTCGGCAACCTGGTCTCCGCCCTCGCCCCCGCCTTCGTGGTGATGATGGCCGGGCGCATCCTCGCGTCCTTCACCCACGGCGCCTTCTTCGGCATCGGCTCGGTCGTCGCCGCCGACCTGGTGGCCCCGGAGAAGAAGGCACGCGCGATCTCGATGATGTTCGCCGGCCTCACCGTGGCCAACGTGGTCGGCGTTCCGCTGGGCACGTTCATCGGGCAGAGCGCCGGCTGGCGCGTGACCTTCTCCGTCGTCGCCGTCCTCGGCGTCGTCGGACTCGCCGGCGTCTTCACGCTGGTGCCCGACATGCCCAAGCCGCACGGCGTGCGCCTGCGCCACGAACTGGGCGCCTTCCGCAACGTCCAGGTGCTGCTGGCCATGGCGATGACCGTGCTCGGCTTCGGGGGCGTCTTCGCGGCCATCACCTACATCGCTCCGATGATGACCGAGGTCACCGGCTTCGCCGACTCCTCGATCACCTGGCTGCTCGTGCTCTTCGGCCTCGGCATGGTCGTCGGCAACCTGATCGGCGGCAGGTACGCCGACCGCGCCCTGATGCCGATGCTCTACACGGCGCTGGGCGCCCTGGCAGCGGTGCTGGCGCTGTTCATGCTCACCGCGCACAACGGATTCACCGCCGGCTTGACGATCTTCCTCATCGGCGCCCTGGGGTTCGCGACCGTGCCGCCGCTGCAGAAGCGGGTCCTGGACCAGGCGTCCGGCGCCCCCACCCTGGCCTCGGCGGTCAACATCGGCGCCTTCAACCTCGGCAACGCCCTTTCCGCCTGGCTGGGCGGGGTGGTGATCGCCGCGGGCTTCGGTTATACCTCGCCGAATCTCGTCGGCGCGCTCCTGACCGCCTCGGCCCTCGTGCTCGCGGTCGTCTCCGCGGCGCTGGAGAAGAGGGGCGGCGGCCGGCCCAGCCGGCTCGTCACGGGGGCGGCGACCTCCGAGGACAGCGTGCTGACCGCCCCGCACTGACCGCCGGAGGAGGGGAGTGCCGGGGAGGAGATCACCGGCATCGCCGGTCCAGGGCCGTCCCGCCCAGAGGCGCCGCGTGAACGGCCGGGAAGGCACAGCCGTACTTCCCGGCCGTGCACGCGGCACTGGGCCCGGCCCCGGGACGCGGCGCCGGCACGGTGCTCCTCAGCCCTTCCGGCCCCCCGGCCCCCCGGCCCTCCGGCCCTCCGGGTCAACGGTGCCGGGGACTGCGTCCCGGCGGCTGCTCCGGGGCCGTACGGCTCGGGAGGACCGGCACCTTGCGTGTCTGCGGGTCACCGGTGGCGAGCGTGAACAGGTCGTTGTAGTGCTGCAGCTCCAGCGGCTCCCCGTCCAGCAGGGTGTACGTCGCGGCGGCGCCCGTGATCTCCACCTTCAGCCGCCGACCCCGCACCTGCACCGTGAACGCGAGCCGACGCAGCTTCTCCGGCAGCCGCGGCGCGAAGGCGGCACGGCCGTTGCGGTACCGCATCCCCCCGAAGCCGCCGACCAGGGCGGCCCAGGTGCCCGCGAGGGAGGCGATGTGCAGCCCGTCGCGGGTGTTGTTCTCCAGGTCGTGCAGGTCCATCAGCGCCGCCTCGCCCAGATAGTCGTAGGCGAGGCGCAGATGGCCCACCTCGGCGGCCATGACCGCCTGCGTCGCCGCCGACAGGGACGAGTCACGCACCGTCAGCGGCTCGTAGTAGGCGAAGTTGCGGGCCTTCTGCTCCTCGGTGAAGGCCTCCGGCTGCTTGACCATCGCCAGCACCAGATCCGCCTGCTTGACGACCTGCCTGCGGTACAGGTCGAAGTAGGGGAAGTGCAGCAGCAGCGGATACTGGTCCGGCCGCGTGGCGGCGAAGTCCCACGCCTGGTGCCGGGTGAACCCCGCCGACTGCTCGTGGACGCCGATCGCGCTGTCGTACGGCACGGTCATGGCCGCGGCCGCGTCCCGCCACGCCGCCGTCTCCTCGTCGTCGACGCCGAGGGCCGCGCCCTCCTTGGGATGGCGTTCGACGATGTCGGCGGCGGCCCGCAGGTTCGCCCGGGCCATGAGATTGGTGTAGACGTTGTCGTCCGCGATGGCGCTGTACTCGTCGGGTCCGGTGACCCCGTCGATGTGGAAGTTGCCGTGCGGGTCGTGGTGGCCGAGGGAGTGCCACATGCGTGCCGTCTCCACGAGGATCTCCACGCCCGTCTCGCGCTCGAAGTCCTCGTCGCCGGTGAGGGAGACATAGAGGACCACGGCGTCGGCGATGTCCGCGTTGATGTGGAACGCGGCCGTTCCCGCCGGCCAGTAGCCGGAGCCCTCCGAGCCGTCGATGGTGCGCCATGGGAAGGCTGCACCCCTCAGGCCCAGTTGGCGGGCACGGTCGCGGGCGGCGGGCAGGGTGGCCTGGCGCCAGCGCAGGGCTTCCGCGACGGAGTCGGGCGAGGTCAGGGTGAGCAGCGGCAGGACGAAGGTCTCCGTGTCCCAGAAGGAGTGCCCGTCGTATCCCGAGCCGGTCAGGCCCTTCGACGGGATCGCCCGTTGCTCGGCGCGAGCGCCCGCCTGCAGCACGTGGAACATGGCGAAGCGGACCGCCTGCTGGATCTCGGCGTCCCCGTCGATCTCCACGTCCGCCCGCGCCCAGAACGCGTCGAGATAGTCGCGCTGCTCGTCGCACAGCCCCTGCCAGCCGGTGCTGCGGGCGCCGGTGAGCGCCGCCTCCACCTGATCGCGCACGGCGGGAAGCGAGCGGACCTGCGACCAGCCGTAGGAGACCATCTTCTCCAGGCGGAGTTTCTCCCCGGCGGCCAGGGAGCAGGTGATGGTGAGCCGGCTGGTGTCGTCGGCGCTCTCGCTGAAACAGCGCGTCGAGGGCGGCCCGTCCACGGTGTGATCGGCCGCGGCCGCGACCCGCAGCCCGGTGACCGCGGTGGAGTGCACCAGGCGCAGCCGGTTGTCCCGCGCCTGGTTCTCCTCCGGCATCATGGGTGATTCCAGCACGGCGGAGACCCGGGGGTCGCCCGAGGTCTGCGGCAGCTGCTCGTTGGCCACCAGCTCGGACTGGACGACCAGCCGCACATCGTCCACGGCCTCGACCTCGTAGACGACCGCCGCGATGGACCGCTGGGTGAGTGAGACCAGCCGGGTCGAGGTCACCCGGACGGTGCAGCCAGCCGGCGAGGTCCATTCGCAGGTCCGGCGCAGGTGCCCGCTGCGCAGGTCGAGGACGCGTTCGTGCGAGACGAGTCGCCCGTAGCGCACGTCGAAGGGCTCGTCGTTGACGAGCAGACGAATGATCTTGCCGTTGGTGACGTTGATGACGGTCTGGCCGGCCTCCGGATAGCCGTAGCCCGCCTCCGCGTACGGCAGCGGGTGGCGCTCGTGGACACCGTTCAGATAGGAGCCGGGCAGCCCGTGCGGCTCGCCCTCGTCGAGGTTGCCGCGCCAGCCGACGTGGCCGTTGGACAGAGCAAACACCGACTCGCTCTGGGCGAGCACCTCGAGGTCCAGTTCGGTCTCGCGCACGCACCACGGTTCGACCATGTACGAGGAGTGGCTGATCACGCGTCCGCCTCCAGCAGCTCGGCGAGGTCCCGTACGACGATGTCGGCGCCGTGCGCGCGCAGCGCGTCCGCCTGGCCCACCCGGTCCACCCCCACGACGTAGCCGAAGTGGCCGGAGCGGCCGGCATCCATACCGGCCAGCGCGTCCTCGAAGACGACCGCGTCCTTCGCCTGGAGCCCGAACTCGCGCGCTGCCTCCAGGAAGGTGTCCGGGTTGGGCTTCCCCGGCAACTTGCGCTCAGCTGCGACGACGCCGTCGATGCGCACCTCGAAGAGGTCCTCGATGCCGGCCGAGACCAGCACGTCGCGGCAGTTGGCGCTCGAGGAGACCACGGCGGTCCGCAGGCCGGCGGCCCGTACGGCCTCCACATAGCGCACGGAGCCCGGATAGGCCTCGACGCCTTCGGCGCGGATCTTCTGCAGCAGGATCTCGTTCTTGCGGTTGCCCACCCCGTGCACCGTGTCGCGCTCGGGCGGATCGTCCGCGGCGCCCTCGGGCAGCTCGATGCCGCGTGACGCCAGGAACGCCCGCACGCCGTCCGCGCGCGGGCGGCCGTCGACGTACTCGTCGTAGTCGGCCACCTCGTCGAAGGGGCGGAAGCCGGCGGCCTCCCGACGGCGAAGGAAGTCGTCGAAGACCTCCTTCCAGGCGGCGGCGTGGACGACCGCGGTCTTGGTCAGCACTCCGTCGAGATCGAACAGGCAGGCCCGGATGCCCTCCGGGAGACCGGTCTTCGTCATGCAACGCGCTTCCCCGCAGCGGGCCACCGGCATGCCTTCCCGGGGCACGGACCACCGGGACGCGGGAACAACGCGGGCCGCGGCACGGTCCGGATGGACGCGGGTGCCGTGCGTGGGCCGATGTCCCCGGGCCCTGTGGTTCCGCCCGTGGGGACGTCGTCCGCTGCAGCCCCACGGAGCCTCCTGCAGGGGGTGACCGCCACCACGGCCCCGCATCGTAGGACCGGCGCCGGTCAGGCTTCCCCCGTCCTGGCCGGCGCCTCCGGGTGTTCGGGTCGGCCGCCGCCTCGTCCGGTCTCGGCAGCGGCCCTGAGCATGCGAAGTATCGCCTCGTGGCCCTTCCGGAGGCGCGCTTCGTCGTAGAAGAGCGTCAGCAGCGGTCCGGAGAGCGACTCCTCCATGGTGACCGCCGTCCGGTCGTCGTCTACGGGCGTCATCCGTATCCGTTCGACGGCTCTCATACAGCCCATCGCCACGCCGGTCCAGGACAGCTCCCGCTCGGGCGCAACCATGGCGAAGGTGGACGTGATCGCCACCCCCCGCAGCTTCCATCGGAAGCGCGCGTCGGGCTCCAGCGCCCCGAAGTCGACAACCCGGGCGTCGGAGCGCCAGGTGTGCCAGGAGCCCAGGTCACTGACGAGCCGCCACACCACGGCGACCGGTGCGTCCACCAAGATCGAGCTCGTCGACCTGATCGGCGCCCGCTCGTCCAGCCGGCCCTTCTTGGCATACAGCTCGTGGAGTTCCCGCAGCGGCGGGCCCGCACTGAACCAGGTCGTCATCATCGCCATCCCCGTGGAGAGCATCACTTACCGACGAGAGCAATGCTCTCCCTTGGGGTGGGTGCGGTCAACACCCGTTGGTGTGTATACATCGGTTGCCCGGCGTGTTCCGAAGTCCGGAGGGGCGACTGGCGCCGGAGGAGTGCGGCCGCAGGGGTGACTGACGCCGGGGGAGGGGCACCGGGGAGGGGTGCCTGGCGAGGTATGTCCTACGACTGCGTCGCGGGTTCGACGATCTCCAGGCGCGCGGGGGGCGGTTCCGGCAGCGGCCCGGCGCCGGCGGCGACCAGGCCGTCGAAGGCCAGCGCGAGATAACGGCGCCACGCCTGCGGCTGCACGGGCAGCAGCAGCGCCGCCGTCTGATGGATGCCGCCGAGCAGCAGGACGACGTCGGCGCCCATGATGTCGGCGCGCACCGTCTGCCGCCGTCGTGCTCAGGGCCGGCCGCGCGACGCCTCCAGCGACGGCGCGGGGCCGGGTGCGCAGCGGGGCCGCCCCGGAGGCGGCTGCGCCGGTGCTCGGGGCCGCATTCCCGTCCGGTAGCGGGGGTGGACCACCGGGATTACGTTGGGCGGCGGGTCCGCCGTACGGCCCGGGCCCCTGCAGCCGCCGCCGGGGCGGCCCCTGCTGTCCGGAGGGCGCGATGGGGGTATGCCGATGACCGACCCCTCCGGGCGCTCACGCTTCCGGCCGGCCGTGGTCATCGTCCTGCTGCTCGCCGTGGGCGCGGGCCTCTTCGCCGGCTCCTACAGCTTCGCCATGGCGCATCCGACGCCGCATCACATCCCGGTCGCGGTCGTGGACGACTCCCCGTCGGCGCGGCGGTTCGTGGCACGGATGGACGCGGAGCTGAGCACCCGGCTGGTGCAGCGGCGCTTCGCAACGCGCGCCGCCGCCGTCGACGCCGTCGAGCGGCAGCGGGTGTTCGCCGTGGTGCAGACGAAGGCCGAGAACGGCGCGATCTCCTTCGACCTCGTGTCCGCCGCGGGGGCGTCGGTGGCCCGCGTCCTGGCGGCGGCCGCCCCGACGGCGGCCGCGCAGGCCGGGGTGCGGCTCAGCCTGGGCGATCTCAAACCGCTGCAGCCCGGCGACCCCCAGGGCCTCGCGATCTTCTACATCACGCTGGCCGCCGTCATCGTGGGCTTTCTCGGCGCGGTGCAGCTGACCGTGCACGCGTCCGAGCTGAGACCACTGGAGCGCTTCGCGGCGATCGTCGTGTACTCCGCGCTCGGCAGCCTCTCCATCGTCGCGGTGGTGGACTGGGGCCTGCATGTGCTGCGGCTGCCCTTCCCCGAGTCCTGGGCGGTACTCACCCTGACGATGGTGACCTCGGGGCTGGTGTTCACGGCGTTCTACATGCTGTTCGACAAGTGGGCCATCCTGCCCACGTGGCTGCTGATGGTGCTGCTGGGCAACCCGTCCTCGGGCGGCGCGGTCTCCTGGCTGCTCCTGCCGCAGCCGCTGGGCGTCATCGGCCGCTGGCTGCCGCCCGGGGCGTCGGTGAACGCGCAGCACAACGCGATCTACTTCGCCGACGACCAGTACGCCTTCCCTTACCTCGTGCTCCTCGGCTGGGCAGTGGCCGCCGCCGCGATCGCCTGGATCTGGCGCCGCCGCCGTTACCCGCACATGTGACCCCGCCCGCATCTGCGGGTTCGTGCGAGCCGACTCGGGTCGGCGGCCCTCATCAGTGTGCCTGTCCGGCAGCCTCTGCGGCGAGCTTCGTGACCTCCTCGGCGGCCCGCTTGGCGCGTCCGGAGAGCTTCCAGCCCGCCATGCGCAGGGCGATGGCAGGCGACGGGGGGAAGACGCCGAGCTGGCTCAGCATCGTCATGTCGTCGCGCAGTGCCTCGTGCCGGACGACCTTGCCGTCGCGCAGGTCGAGCAGGTGCACCTGCTCGAAGTCGACCTCGCGCCCCGTGGGAGGGACCGCCTGGTCGAGGACGCCGTTCCGGAAGCGCACGAAAGGGCCGGTGTGCCGGCCCTGCATACGGAGCCGTATCCACACCTGGTCGTCATTGCGGGCGATGTCCAGCACGGGGAAGCGCAGATCGCTGAAGGCCGAGCGCAGCCACGCGCCCGAGGCGAGGGCGCCCGCCGGACCGGGTATCGAACAGGCGGCGGGCGCGACGGCCGCCTCACGGTTGTCGTTGTCGGGAGCCACAACCTCGGCGGCCAGGGCCGCGTCGCCCGTCTCCAGGATCCGGAAAAGGCCTTCGGCCACGTCCTTGGCGTCCATCGCCATCGGTCCCACCTTTCGCCCGCCGGCCCCGCGTGGCCGGTCTCATCGGATACGCAGGACGCGCATCGACTATTGAGGTTATAGATGACCGATTGGATAGGTCAAAGCGGCATGGACATCCCTTAGGATGCCGTCATGGCCACCAAGCGCGCTTATGTATCACCGCTCCGGGAACAGGCCGCGGCGCGGACGCGCGCGCTGATCCTCGAACACGCTGAGCTGCTCTTCGCCGAACGCGGCTACGGCCGGGTGACCGTCGCGGACATCGCGGCGGCGTCCGGGGTCGCCTCGAAGACCGTCTTCGCCAGCGTCGGCAGCAAGTCGGACATCCTGGACCGGATCGTCGACAAGGCGGTCGCCCAGTCGGGATACGAGGAGGCCGTCGCGCGCATCCTGTCCGTGCGGACGCCCGAGGGCGTGCTGCGGGCGCTCGCTCACGGCACCCGGGCCGGCAACGAGAGCCAGTTCAAGGCGCACGAGGCGATTCGCAAGGCGCTGCCCGTGCACGAGAACGGCGAAGCGCTGTGGGAAAGGGCGACGGCCGACTACCGGAAGGCGCTGCGCGCGGTCGCGCGGCATTTCCTGGAAGTCGGCGCTCCTGCCCGGCGGTACTCGCCCGAGGAGACCGCGGACCTGCTCTGGTTCTGGTTCGGCCCCACCGGCTGGCGCACACTCGTGGTGGAGAACGGCTGGTCATGGGACCGGGCCGAGGAAGTCCTGTACGGAACCGCGGTGTCCGCCCTCAGCTGACGCCATCCTTCCTGACGTGGCCGGGAATTGCCGTTGAAGCGGCCTGAGGAGGCATCACCATGCCGATCCAGGCGGTCACTCGTTAAGGCGATCCATGGATAGGCGTACGTTCACCGGGGAATGCGTTCCTGTGAAAGGAAGTGATTCTTCATGGATTTGAAGATTCGCAGGCTCATCTCCGGTGCCGTGATGCCGGTAGTCGTGCTGGGCGCGGTGGTCGGCGCGATCTCGGCGGGCACGCTCTCCAGCGTGGTCGTCGGGGCGTTGCTGTGCGCTGCTGCCGGTGCCGTAGCGGTCCTCTCCCGGGGCGAGCGCGCAAGCGCCCCGAACCACCGCGCGCGGTGGGCCCAGCGGCCGGAGCAGATCCCGCGTCCGCGGCGCTTCGGGCGGCTGGACGGTTCCGACGCCTTCCGCTACTGACCCGACGGGGCGCGGTGGCGCCCGGCGCCGGAACGCGAGGAGGCGACGGAGTGCGGGCGACGCACCCATACAACGCCTACAGCGGGGAAGGCGGGGACGCGACGCCGAAGTGGAGGTGCTCATGTCCGCCGTGTTCCACCGCACCCGAGGCCGCCGCCCTCGATCCGGACGCGCCCTTGCCCGCCACCCACGAACCCGACTGCCGCACACGGGGGATCGGCGATGACCCACGCGCTGCTGCTCGGACTGCCGGTGCTCCTGCTCGGGATGCTCCTTGTGCTGTCCGCGGTGGAGGAACGCGTCATGGGCCCGCTCCCCACCCGCCGACGGAGGCCGAGCCCCAACGCGCCCGGCACGCACGCCCCGTAGGCGAACGGCGTGCCGCGGCGACCGCCTGCCACGGCCCCAGGCGGTCAGGCGGCGAAGGAGGCGTGTCGAGCGTGTCGATCACAGCGGACTCGGCCGACGACGCCGGACCGGGCGCGTCCCGCCCGCCCGCCGGAGCGACGCTCGGCGGACCATACGCAGGGCTCAGACGCAGTACCCACACGCAGCGCCCACAATGGAGTCGCCGACGTCTCGGACGCCGGTCACCGCCGCCGTCAGACCCTGGAGCGCCGCCGATGCCCGGCAAGATCACGCTGTCCGCCTGGCCCACCCCTGTCGAGCCCCTGCCCCGGCTGGCCGCAGCTGTCGGCCTCGACCCGGACGACCTGTGGATCAAGCGCGACGACCTCACAGGG
This sequence comes from Actinacidiphila sp. bgisy167, assembly GCF_965342175.1. GTDB lineage: Bacteria > Actinomycetota > Actinomycetes > Streptomycetales > Streptomycetaceae > Actinacidiphila. Next base: position 38,174 of record NZ_CBDRBL010000021.1, on the reverse strand, counting down.
CTCGGCGGCGGCGGCAACAAGGTCCGCAAGCTCGAGTGGACGGTCGGCGAGGCAATCGACGCGGGCGCGGACACACTGGTGACGGTCGGTGCGGCGCAGAGCAACCACGCCCGTCTCACCGCCGCGGCCGGCGCACGGCTCGGCCTCGACGTCGTCCTCGTCCTCCCCGGCAAGGAACCCGCCGCAGGGTCCGGTACCGGCAACCTCGTCCTCGACGGCCTCTTCGGCGCCCGGGTGGTCTGGGCCGGCGACGCCGAACCGGCCGGCCTGGCGGACGCGGCCATGGAGGTCTGCGACCGGCTGCGCCGCGCGGGTGCGCTGCCCCACCTCATTCCCTTCGGCGGTTCCAGCCCGGCCGGCGCCCGCGGTTATGGCGAGGGCGGCGAGGAACTGCGTGCCCAACTGCCCAACCTCGCCCACGTGGTGGTGGCACTCGGTTCCGGCGGCACCATGGCCGGTCTTGTCGCCGCGCTGGGTGAGGAGCGGGTGCTCGGCGTCCACTGCGGCGCCGTGACAAGGCCCGCCCCGATCGTGGCGGACCTGGCCGGGGCGGTCGCCCACCGCCGAGTCGCCCCGGACGCGCTGCGCATTCGTTCCGACCAGGTCGGCGCCGGCTACGCGGCGCTCCATGAGCCCGTCCTGGACGCGATGCGGACGGCGGCGGCCACCGAAGGCATCGTCCTGGACCCCACCTACACGGGGCGGGCCATGGCCGGCCTTCTCGCCGCCGTCCGCGAGGGCGTCATCCACCGCGGACAGCGCACGGTCTTCCTGCACACCGGCGGCCTGCCCCGGCTCTTCGGGCACGCCGACGCCGTCCGCCGCTCGGTGGCCGGGCTGCGGCCGTACGAAGGGAGCTGACGGCCCGAGACCTCGCGCCGCCCGGCTGCGCGACGACGTCGGGCACGAGGCGGTGCGGACGGGCGGTGCGTCTCCGGGTCTCCCGGGCGCCACGGGGTGCGTCGGCCTCGCCATCCGGCGAGTCGTACCGCGCTGGGCGTCTCGGCCCTGCATGGCCTGGAGCGCTTCGTCTCCCTGCAGACCTACTACTCCCGCGTCGGCCGGGACATCGGTCGCGAGATCCTGCCCGCCGTGCGCGACCAGTGCCTGGGCCTGATGGTCTGCAGCCCCCTGGCCGGCGGCTTCCTGAGGGGCAAGTTCCGCCGCGTCGCGAGCGCGACCAGTCGACACGCTGGGGCAAGGCATCGAACCCGCCGGTCGAGGAGGCGCGCGGCTACGTCGTGGTCGACGGCCTCGACGAGATCGCCGCACGGCACGGTGCGACGGTCGCGCAGGTCGCCCTCGCCCGGGTGATGCAGCAGCCCGGGGTCAGCAGCGTCTTGGTCGGCGCGACTCGCGTGGAGCAGCTCCCTCGCCGCGGCCGGGCTCACGCTCACAGAGGAGGACCTCGCCGCGCTCGACGAGGTCAGCCGGCTGGCGCCCGAGTACATCGAGCGGGTGCAGAGCGGCCCGGGTGCGCGACGGGAGCCGCTCGGCTGACGACGCCGGTCCAGGAAGGGCGCGGTCCCGCCGTCAGGAACGGCGTGACCGCGCCCTTCCCTACGTGCGTTCCGCGCCCTTCACCTGTGCGTTCCGTGCCGCGCGGCCCGGCGTGGGCGCCTCATCGCTTCTGGACGGCACGGACCGGGTGCTTGCTGAGTATGGAGACCCGGTTGAAGGAGTTGATGGTGATCGCCACCCAGATGAGAGCGGAGAGCTCGTCGTCGCCGAACACCTCGAGCGCGGCCTGGTAGGCCTGTTCCTGGGCGGTGGCGTCGGTCGGGTCGGTGGTCACCTCGGCCACCGCGAGCGCGGCCCGCTCGCGCGGGCTGAACAGCTCGGTGTCGCGCCAGGCCGGCAGCAGGCTCAGCCGCCGCGACGTCTCCCCCGCTTCGAGGGCGGCCCTGGTGTGGCGGTCGAGGCAGAAGGCGCAACCGTTCAGCTGCGACACGCGGATGTTCACCAGCTCCACCAGCTCGCGTTCGAGACCGGCCTCGGCGGCCACGTCGCGCACGGTCTCGGCGGCCGCCAGCATCGCCTTGTAGGCCCGGGGACTCTGCTTGTCGATGAAGATCCGCCTGCGCCGCCGGACCGCCGTGGTGTCGCTCACCGGTACTCCTTCGCCTGGCCGTCTCCGGCCGTCGTCGGGATGCCCTGTCGTCCGTCCCGGGCATCGCCGTATCATCGACACCATGATTGTTGAATTTCGAAGCAGTTGTCGTGTGAGAAGCGCGACATGAACGGGGCCCAGGCAGAGACCGCCGTGGAGATCCTGTCCCCCCGCGACGTCCCGCTCGGCGGACCCCGCGCGATGACGGTGCGGCGCACCCTGCCGCAGCGGGAGCGCTCGCTGATCGGCGCCTGGTGCTTCGCCGACCACTACGGTCCGGACGACGTCTCCGAGACTGGGGGCATGGACGTCGCACCGCATCCGCACATCGGGCTCCAGACCGTGAGCTGGCTCTTCAGCGGCGAGATCGAGCACCGCGACAGCCTCGGGACGCACGCCTATGTGCGGCCCGGCGAACTCAACCTCATGACCAGTGGGCACGGCATCAGTCACTCGGAGGTCTCCACCGAGCGCACCACTGTCCTGCACGGCGTCCAGCTGTGGGTCGTGCTCCCCGAGCGGGACCGCGGCGCCGCGCCCGCCTTCGAGCACTACGCCCCGCGGCCCGTGCCGCTCGGCGGGGGCACAGCACGGGTGTTCCTCGGGGCTCTGGCCGGAGACGCCTCGCCGGTGGCGACGTTCACCCCGCTGCTCGGCGCCGAACTCACCCTCGACCCCGGTGCGACCGTCACGCTGGCGGTCGACCCGGCCTACGAGCACGGCCTGCTCGTCGACAGCGGCGACATCGAGACGGCCGGCACGCGCCTGAGCCCGTCCGAGCTCGGCTACCTGGCCCCCGGCGGCGACGAGCTGACCCTGACCAACCACTCCGACGCCCCCGCCCGCGCGGTGCTGCTCGGGGGACCGCCCCTCGGTGAGCGGATCATCATGTGGTGGAACTTCATCGGCCGGACCAGCGAGGAGATCGTGCAGGCGCGAGCCGACTGGGAGAACGGGTCCCGGTTCGGTGAGGTCACGGGCTACCACGGAGACCGCCTGCCGGCCCCGCAGCTCCCCAATGTCCCTCTCAAGCCTCGGGGGAGTGCCCGCTGACCTGCAGAAAGGATGGTTGCGGCCGGGCGGCCGCGGTTTGCTAGGCGGTGGTGTCGTTCAGGGCGGCGAGGTAGCGCTCGGCATCCAGGGCAGCGGAGCAGCCGGTGCCGGCGGCGGTGATGGCCTGGCGGTAAGTGTGGTCGACCACGTCGCCGGCGGCGAAGACGCCGGCGACATTGGTGCGGGTGCTGGGCGCGTCGACCTTGAGGTAGCCCTCGCCGTCGAGATCGAGGATGCCCTTGAACAGTTCGGTGCGCGGGTCGTGGCCGATGGCCACGAACAGGCCGGTCACGGGCAGTTCGCGACTGTCGGCGGTCCGGGTGTCCTTCAGCGTCAGGCCCGACAGCTTGCCGTCGGTGCCGTGGATGGCGGCGACCTCGCTGTCCCAGGCGAAGGAGATCTTCGGGTCGGCGAAGGCCCGCATCTGCATGGCCTTGGAGGCACGCAGGGTGTCGCGGCGGTGCACGATGGTGACGGTCTTGGCGAAGCGGGACAGGAACACCCCTCTTCGATGGCGGTGTCGCCGCCGCCGATGACGGCGATGTCGTGCTCGCGGAAGAAGAACCCGTCGCAGGTGGCGCAGTACGAAACGCCCCGCCCCGACAGTTCGTCCTCGCCCGGCAGGCCGAGTTTGCGGTGCTGCGAGCCGGTGGCGACGATCACGGCCCTGGCCCGGTGGACGGTGCCCTCGGAGTCGGTGACGGTCTTGACGTCCTCGCTGAAGTCGACCGCACTCACGTCGTCTGGGACGAGTTCGGAGCCGAACCGCTCGGCCTGGGCCCGCATGTTGTCCATGAGGTCCGGGCCCATGATGCCGTCGCGGAAACCGGGGAAGTTCTCGACCTCGGTGGTCTGCATCAGCGCGCCGCCGGCGGTGACCGAGCGCTCGAAGACCAGCGGCTTCAGCGACGCGCGGGCGGTGTAGAGGGCGGCGGTGTACCCGGCGGGTCCGGAGCCGATGACGATGACGTCGCGGACCTGCTCGCTCATGCCTTGGGCTCCGGGGCGATCTCGGCGATCAGGCCCTCGATCCGGGCCTTGATCTCGTCCCGGATGGGGCGGACGGCCTCGACGCCCTGACCGGCAGGGTCCTCCAGCGTCCAGTCCAGGTAGCGCTTGCCGGGGAAGACTGGGCAGGCGTCGCCGCAGCCCATGGTGATGCACACGTCCGAAGCCTGGACCGCCTCGACGGTCAGCACCTTCGGGATCTCGGCCGACACGTCGATGCCGACCTCCTTCATCGCCTCGACAACGGCCGGGTTGACCTGGTCGGCGGGGGTGGAACCGGCCGAGCGGACCTCCACGCGGTCCCCGGCGAGGTGGGTCAGCCACGCGGCGGCCATCTGGGAGCGGCCGGCGTTGTGGACACAGACGAAGAGCACGGAGGGCTTGTCGGACATGGCGGTCTCTCTTGTCTCACGACGGGGAAAAGTCAGCCCGGACTGGTGTCAGCCCCGGCTGATGTGACAGTATCAGTCCATGATGACGTCAGTCGACACTGATCTGATCCGGGTGCTGGCGGACCCGCTCAGGCTTCAGATCGTGACCCTGCTCGCCCGCGAGACGCTGTGCACCACCCACCTGGTGGAGGAGACCGGCGCCCGGCAGACCAACCTCTCCAACCACCTGAAGGTGCTCAGAGACGCCGGCGTCGTGGAGACCGAGCCCTGCGGCCGGTTCACGTACTACAAGCTGCGGCCTGAGGTCATCGAAGCCCTGGCCGGCTCCTTCACGGAACTGGCCGCCACTGCTCGCGCCACCTTCGAAACCGACACCAAGAGGGCCTGCCCGTGACCACCACCGCTCCTCCCGACACGACAACGGCCCCTGCGGGGATCGTCGGCAAACTGTCGACCTTGGACCGTTTTCTTGCCGTGTGGATCCTCGCCGCGATGGCACTGGGCCTGGGACTGGGCCGGCTCATCCCCGGCCTGAACGACGCCCTCAGCAAGGTCGAGATCGGCGGCATCTCACTGCCCATTGCCCTCGGCCTGCTGATCATGATGTACCCGGTGCTCGCCAAGGTCCGCTACGACAAGCTCGACACCGTCACCGGCGACAAAAAGCTGATGGTGTCCTCGCTGGCCATCAACTGGCTGATCGGGCCCGCCGTGATGTTCACCCTGGCGTGGACGTTCCTGCCCGACCTGCCGGAATACCGCACCGGCCTGATCATCGTCGGTCTCGCCCGCTGCATCGCCATGGTCATCATCTGGAACGACCTCGCGTGCGGTGACCGGGAAGCCGCCGCCGTCCTGGTCGCCCTGAACTCGGTGTTCCAGGTCATCGCCTTCGGCCTGCTGGGCTGGTTCTACCTCGACCTGCTGCCGGGCTGGCTCGGCCTGGGCGACGGACAGCACCTGGACATCTCCATGTGGAAGATCGCACTCAACGTCGTGATCTTCCTGGGCGTTCCCCTGATCGCAGGCTTCCTCACGCGCCGGATCGGCGAGAAGAAGCTCGGCCGCCAGAACTACGAGACCAACTTCCTGCCGAAGATCGGCCCGTGGGCCCTGTACGGCCTGCTGTTCACGATCGTGATCCTCTTCGCCCTCCAGGGCAAGACCATCACGTCCCAGCCGCTGGACGTCGTCCGCATCGCCCTGCCGCTGCTGGTGTACTTCGCCGTCATGTGGTTCGGGACCTTCGCCCTGGGCAAGGGCATCGGCCTCGCCTACGACCGCACCGCCACGCTGGCCTTCACCGCAGCCGGCAACAACTTCGAACTCGCCATCGCGGTCGCCATCGCCACCTTCGGGGTCACCAGCGGCCAGGCCCTGTCGGGCGTCGTCGGCCCGCTGATCGAGGTGCCCGTCCTGGTGGCCCTGGTCTACGTCTCCCTGGCCTGGCGCAAGAAGTTCGCCGCGCCGACCCTGCAGGGAACCAGCCGGTGAGCCGCCCGCACCGGCAGAGCCCCCCGCTTCCTGGCCGACGACATCGACGGCCGGGCACTGTTCGATGCCGCCACCGCCCGCCGGCGCGCCCTGGACAACGGCAATGCCGACACCGGCGGCGTGGCAGGACTTGGGGACATCGTTGCTGTGCCCCCAGTCCGTGCTGCGCGGGATGCCGGCCTGCTGAACGCGGTCCCGATGTTCACCGGGCTCACCGCCACCGGACCCCAGTGGCCCGACGGCAGCATCACCCACACCGACGCCGTCATCTGGTGCACCGGCTTCCGCCCCGCCCTCGCCCACCTGGCGCCCCTGCGTCTGCGTGACCGGCACGGCCGCGTCGCCACCACCGGCACCCGGGCCTTGGGCGAACCCCGCCTGCACCTGCTCGGCTACGGAGACTGGACCGGCCCCGCCTCAGCCACCCTCATCGGCGTCGGCCGCCCCGCGCGCGAAGCGGCACGCGAGATCAAAGCCCTCCTCACCCCAGAGCACGGCCCACAGTGATAGACCCGAACCGACAGCGAGCGAGGGGGCATGCCTGTCGGTTCGGGCGCGGGCGTCCTCGGCTGCAAGACGCCCCTGAGTGTCAGTCCCGGGGCCACAATCAATCCGTGAGGAACAACGACGAGTTCCAGATGCCCGACGGCGCAGAACTCGTGGGTCGTGACGCCACGACCTTCCGGATGCAGATCACTGTGCCGAGCGAGACCTTGTGCGGCGCCATCTGAGCTGACCGCCTGGCTGCACGGGTTCGGTCGGCTACTCGGAGCGTGTCGGCCCGCCGTGCCCCACACACACGGGGCAGGGCAGCGCGGGCCGTTGCCGCTACCCGGGCACAGCCGACGGTCGACGACGGCGATAGACGGGCCCCGATCTTGCATGGAGGCCACCGAAAGAGCAGCCCTAAAATTGATGCCCGTCTATCTTGCCTGAATTTATAGGTGCCACCGGTACCTATCGATGCCGTTCAGGTGCCTAGCCCCGTACTTCGCGGGTCGCTAGCGGGTGTCGTGAAGGTGACGACCGCGGGCCCAGGTCTGGGTGACCCTCTGCACGGCGTCGAAGGGGCTGCCCAGCGGGGGAGTGTAGGACAGGTCGAGAACTTCGATCGCGTCGACGGTCATGCCGTGGAACAAGGCGGTGGCAAAGACATCGACCCGCTTGTGCACGGCACTGTCCAGGTGGCCGACGAGCTGCGCGCCGAGCAGCCGCCCGGTGGCGGCGTCGCCGGTGATCCGCGAGCGGATCGTGCGGGAGCCCGGGTAGTACACCTTGTGGTCGTCGGCGGCCGCGGCCATCGTGACCGGGGTGAAGCCTCCGGCGACCGCTTCGTTATCGCGCAGTCCGGTGCGGGCGATGACCAGGTCGAACACCTTCACCGCCTGCGTGCCCAGCGATCCGGTGAACTGCCGGGCGCCGCCGAGGGCGTTCTCGCCGGCAACGCGGCCCTGCTTGTGGGCGGTGGTGCCCAGCGGGATACGTGTCGGTGTCCAGCACCCGGTGGCAAGTCTGCGCACAGGCCCCGGCGGCGAAGATGCCGTCCACGCTGGTGCGCATGGTCCGGTCGACGGCGATCGCGCCACGGACCCCCAACTTCACCCCGGCGGTCTCGGCCACGGCGGTGTCGGGGCGCACGCCGACGACCACGAGCACCAGGCCGTCGATCGGCGGGCGGCGTACCGGAACGGCACCGGTGCCGATCGCGAGCTGGTCGTAGCCCAGTTCGTCATGGGTGCCGTCCTCGGCGTGCTGGACGGTGACGGTGCGCCGCTGCGCATCGATCGACACCGCGCGGGTGTTCAGCTGCAGGTCGAGGCTGGCGGCCTCCAGGTCGGCGCGGGTGCGGTGGGCCAGGGACCGCCAGTCGGCCCCAGGACCACCGCTGGAGCGGCGAGCCGGCCCGGGAGAGCTTGGGTCAGGCCGCCCCGGCACTGGACAGCAGCTTGCCCATCGCGGTCAGCACGGACGGCTCGACGCGGTAGTAGACCCAGGTGCCGCGCCGCTCGGAGGTGAGCAGGCCGGATTCCTTAAGCTTCTTCAGGTGGTGGGAGACGGTCGGCTGCGTGACGCCGACGTCGGAGATGTCGCAGATGCAGGCCTCGCCGCCCTCATGGGAGGCGACCGCGGAGAACAGGCGGAGCCGGACCGGGTCACCCAGCGCCTTGAACATCCGGGCGGCGACCTCGGCCTCCTCCACCTTCAGCGGGCGCTCGGTCAGCGAGGGGCAGCACGGAGCCACGGACTCGAGGTCGAGTACCGGCGGACCTTTGGCTTTCGACATGCATCTATGTTCACACATATCGAACCATAGGGGTCCGGCCGCCCTGACCTGCGGTGATTGCCCGGTCAGGGGCTCAGGGCGTGCGCGGGGCGGTGTGCCATGCAATGAGTGCGGCGGCTGCGGAGATGAGGGCCAGGACGGCGAAAAGGTGCGGGTAGCCGCCCAGGGGAGCGGTCAGGGCGGTGCCGGCGAACGGGGCGAGAGCGGAGGCCGTGGTGGCCGGGGCGGCCAGCAGCCCGGACAGCCGCCCGTAGTGCGTGGTGCCCCAGCGGTCGGTGATGGCGGTGGCCTGGAGCAGGGTGAGGTTGCCGCGGATGGTTCCGGCGAGCACGGACAGGGCGGCCAGCAGTGCATAGGGGCCGGGGATGACCGCGAAAGCGGCGGTGGTCAGGCAGCCCAGGCCGATGAGGGCTGTGGTGCGCACGGCGGGGGAGGTGCGCCGGGCGAGCGCGGCGTACAGGGTGCGGCCGAGGGTCTGCCCGGCTCCGCCCAGGCCCAGCAGCCAGGCGGCCTGGGTGGTGGAGAAGCCGCGGTGCAGCAGCAGCGGGACGAGCGTGACGACCACGGCGTACATCGCGAACGCGGACAGGGTCAGCGCGGTGGCCAGCAGCCAGAAGACGGGGCTGCGTGCCACCGCGGTGGTGGTGTGCGGCGCTCCGGCGGTCGGGCGGGGCGCGGGGGGCCAGGGAGCGCGCAGGGCCATGGCATGGGCGGGGATGGTGATGGCGGCGAGCACGCCGGCCAGGACCAGGTAGGTGCCGCGCCAGGTGAGGTGGCCGGACAGTTGGGCGGTCAGGGGGGCGAAGACGGTGGAGGCCAGCCCGCCGGCCAGGGTGACGACGGTCAGGGCGCGCACGTGGTCGGGGGCCCGCCAGCGGGTGACGGCGGCGAACGCGGGCTGGTAGAAGGTGGCGGCCATGGCCGGTCCGGCCAGCAGCCAGCCGGCGATGAAGACGGGCAGGCTGGGGGCGGTGGCGATGACGATCAGGGCGAGGGTGGCCAGGGCGGACCCGGCGGTCATGACGGTGCGCGGTCCGCGGGCGTCCAGGATGCGTCCGACGCGGATGCCGCAGAGCGCGGAGACCAGCAGTGCGGCGGAGAACGCCGCGGTGGTCGCGGCGGGGGACCAGTCGGTGGCTGCGGTGATCTGCGGGTTCAGGACGGGGAAGGCGTAGTAGACGATGCCCCAGCCGGTGATCTGGGTCAGGCACAGCGCCGGCAGGGCGGCGCGCGGCCGCGTTTGATGACCGGTGTCGGGTGCGGCCGCGCGCGTGCGGGCGGACAGGTTCACGTCTGGATCAGCAGCAACCGGCCGCAGCCGTCTGGCTGGTGCCGGGCTCGGCCGTGCTGCAGCAGGCGCCGGCGGCGGGTTCCTTGGCGGGGGCGTCGGCCTTGACGACGTAGACCTCCCAGGACTCCTTGCCGGGGCCGTGGACCCAGACCTTGTCCTGCAGGGCGTAGCAGCAGGTGGTGTCGTTCTCCTCGAAGGTGGCCAGGCCCGCCTGGTCGAGTCGGCGGGTGGCAGCTGTGACGTCGTCGGTGGAGGCGACCTCCACGCCGAGGTGGTCCATGCGGGTGTCCTCGCTGGGCTCGCCCTGGAACAGGACGAGCTTGAGCGGGGGCTCGGCGATGGCGAAGTTGGCGTAGCCGTCGCGGAGCTTGGCGGGCTCGGTGGCGAACAGCTTGCTGTAGAAGGCGATGGCCGCGTCGAGGTCGGGGACGCGCAGGGCGAGTTGGAGCCGGGACATCGTCGTTCCTCCAGGGGTGTTGGGGAAGGAAACCGGTTCCGGGGCCGGCTCACCGGCCCTGGACCCAGGACGGGGTCAGCAGCAGTTGCCGGAACCCGTGGTGCCGGCGACCGGGAGGGTCAGGGCGCCGGGCGCGATCTGGATCAGCTGCGGAGCAGGGGCCGAGCAGCAGCCACCTGCGGTGTCCTGCTGCGCGTTCGGGGTGTCGAACAGGCCGGCTCCGCCGCACACGCCGGATTCCGGCAGCACCAGCTCGACCCGGTCGGCGGCCTCCAGGTCACCGGCGATGGCGGCGACCACGGAGCGTGCCTGCTCGTAGCCGGTCATGGCCAGGAACGTCGGGGCGCGGCCGTAGGACTTCATGCCGACCAGGTAGATGCCCTGTTCGGGGTGGGAGAGCTCCTTGCGGCCGTGCGGGTAGACGGTGCCGCAGGAGTGCACGTTGGGGTCGATCAGCGGCGCCAGCTCCACGGGGGCCTGCAGACGCTCGTCCAGGCCGAGACGGATCTCCGACAGGAACGACAGGTCGGGCCGGAACCCGGTCAGCACGATCACCTCGTCGACCGGCTCCAGCCGCCGGCCGTCGTCGGCGACCAGCACCAGACGCCCGTCGCTGTCGCGCTCGATCGCCTCGGTGCGGAAACCCGTGACGGCGTCGGCGTGGCCGGCGTCGACGGCGGCCTTGGCGGCCAGGCCCAGCGCGCCGCGGGCGGGCAGCTGGTCGGCCGTGCCCCCGCCGAAGGTGGAACCGGAGATCCCGCGGCGCAGGATCCACACCGCGTGCGTGCCGCTGCCCTCCTCGGCCTTGGCCAGGTCGGCGAGCAGGGCAAGGGCGGTGAAGGCGGAGGCGCCGGAACCGATCACGGCGGTGCGCCTGCCCGCGTAACGGGCCCGCACGGCAGGGTCCTTCAGGTCCGGGACGCGGTAGGTGATCCGGTCGGCCGCCGCCTTCTCGCCCAGCGCGGGCAGGCCGTTGCCGCCGGCCGGGCTGGGCGTTGTCCAGGTGCCGGAGGCGTCGATCACGGCGCGCGCCACCACGCGCTCCTCGCGGCCGTCGGCGTAACTCACGTGCAGCGCGAACGGCTGGGTGTCGCGGTCGGCGTCGACGATGCGGTCACGCCCGGCACGGGAGACACCGGTGACGGTGGCGCCGTAGCGGATCTTGTCGCCGAGGACGCCGGCCAGGGGCTCCAGATACTGAGCGGCCCAGTCGCCGCCGGTGGGGTAGGAAGCGGCGTCGGGCTTGGCCCATCAGGTAGGCGCGAGCAGCTTCTCGGCGGCCTCGTCGGTGAGCTCGGACCAGGTGGAGAACAGCCGCACGTGCGACCACTGGCGCAGCGCGGCGCCCGCAGCCGGTCCGGCCTCCAGGACGAGGGGAACGAGACCGCGCTCCACCAGGTGGGCGGCGGCGGCCAGACCGATGGGTCCGGCCCCGATGACGGCGACGGGCAGCTCGGCAGTAACGGGCGGGGTCACGGAGCGCTCCTCGGTTTCGATGTGCGTCTATGCCACTCAGCATGGACCCTGAATAGACATCCGTCAACATAGAGGTGTGTCGAATCAGCGAGGAGAATTCGTCTTTCGTGCAGGGTTGGCAAGTGATTAGATGAGTGTCAACATAGAGGCATGTCTAATCTGGACTCCGGCGTTCTGGACATCACCGCGTCGTTGGAGTGCTGCCAGCCGCTGGGGCGAGAAGAACTCTCCGCCCCCGACGCGGAACGGATCGCCGCCATGTTCAAGGCGCTGTCCGATCCGGTCAGGCTGCGGCTGTTCTCCAGGGTCGCCGCCCAACCCGGCGGGGAAGCCTGCGTCTGCGACATCCAGGACGTCGGGGTATCCCAGCCCACCGTCAGCCACCACCTGCGCAAACTGCGCGAAGCCGGACTGCTGGTGTCGGAGCGGCGGGCCAGCTGGGTGTACTACCGCGTAGCACCCGGCGTTCTCTCCAGCATCGCGGGCCTGCTGTCCCCGGCAGCCTGAACCCGCAACGGAGCACGCGGCGCGCACAACACGGCCAGAGATCAGTGGGACATGCCTGCCATCCACATCACCCAGAGGGACGCTGGGGTAAGGAGACGACATGTGCCACCAGGCCGGTGACGCCGCCTGCACCGGACAATGCCTGAAACTGAGCGCCGTCGACGCCCTGCGATGGGCCGACCTGTTCAAAACCCTCGGCGACCCGGTACGCCTGCAACTGCTCGCCCAACTGGCCGCGCAGCAAGGCGCCGAGCTCCCCGTCCACGAACTCGGCGACGTCGGAGTGTCGTTGTCGACCGTCAGCCACCACCTCAAGCGCCTGCGCTGCGCCGGCCTGATCCAGGGGCGGCGCGAAGGACGCGTGGTCTTCTATCGCATGAACGAGGAGGCCCACGCCGCGCTGCTGCGCATCGCGCACCTGCCCGGTCCGCCCTCGCGGCCGCTCGACCAGCCGCACGGACCTGGCGGGGAGGAAGGCTCCGGCCCCGCACCGCAGTGGGCCAATCACCGCGGTACGGGGCCGGATAAGGGGCCGGGGGCCCTGAGCACTGCCTGCTCAGGGGCCCCGGTCAGCGCAGCAGCAGATACGCCACGGCAGCCACAGCGGCCGAGAACGGCGGTGTGACCAGCCAGGCGATCGCGAAGTCACGCACCGTCTTCTTCTTGATGCGTGACAGGTCGGTGCCCGCGGTGCCGGAGATCCCGCCGATGGACACCTGCGTGGTCGACATCGGCAGCCCCTGGAACGCGCCGACACCGACCAGAGCGGCGGTGGTCAGGTTGGCGGTGAAGCCCTCAACGTGCGTCATCTTGATGACGTCGTTGGCCATCCGCTCCGCCACCCGGCGCCCGACCAGCAGACCACCGACGGCCATGGCGAGCGTGACCGCGACCAGCAGATGCGTGGTCGTCATGCCGGAGACCATGGCGAACGAACCGATCGCCACGATCTTAGGAGCGTCGTTCATGCCGCGCGCGAAGCTGGTCAGCCCGCTGGTGGCCCAATGGGCGATGCTGACCGGGCTCATCCGCCCGGAACCGGCCTCCTGCGGCTGCGCGACGGCGGCCTCGGCGACACGCTGCGTCTGCTGCCTGCCGGTGGTCACCAGTACCGGCTCCGGGTCGGGCTGAGGCTGCAGACTGCGTGAGGCGCGGCGCCGGGCGGTGATGCGCCCCACCGTGGACAGGGCCGCGGAGATCGCATACGCGATCAGGACGCTCAGCAGCAGCGGTTGCACCACCTTGACCAGCAGCACATTCCACTGCACGGAACTGCCGGCGAACAGCGCGCCGGCGCCCAGCAGCGAACCGGTCAGGGCGTGCGTGGTCGACACCGGCAGGCCGCGCCAGGTGGCCAGCGCAATCCAGGCGGCGGTGCCCAGCAGCACGGCGGCGGCGAAGGAGGTAGTGGGGGAGGCGGAGACGATGCCCTTGGAGAACAGGGCGGTCATCTTGTTGGCGAAGTGCAGGGAGACCAGGCAGCCGATGGCTGTGGTGACGGTTCCCCAGGCGATGGCTGTCTTGATCTTTGCCTCGCCGGCGCCGGCGAGGGTGGCGACGCCCTTGGGGACGTCATTGGCTCCGTTGGCGGCGGCTAACGCCAGCACCAAGACGAGTACGAGTATGTCCATGTCAGATCCTTCGGGGTTGGCGGTGCCCTGAAAGGAAACGCGGGGCAGTAGCGCCGCCAGGAGGCGGCTGCCCTGCGTCAGGCTGCAAGTGGATCTGGACCACAGAGGCCGGCGGCCGTTGTCGACCGGCGGCCGGTTGCAGAACCGGGCCTGACCTCGCGGCCAATCCGGCAGCGAGCGGCCCGGGTGTTACGGGAGATCCTCCTTAGGGGGTGTAGGCCAGCCAGACGTGGCCGACGGCGTCCAGGTGGACGTAGTGCTGGTCGCCCTCCTGGGTGGTGTGCATGGCGCCGCTGACGAAGCGCAGCTGCTCGGCCGCACGGCCGGGCAGGACCGCGTCGAGACGGACGCGGACGGCGTCGGCGGACGGATTGTGCAGGCACAGCACTGCCTGCGTCCGGTCGCCGGACTCGCGCAGAACGGCCCACACACCCTCGGGGATGGTGAGAGGCCGAACGACGGAGTCCTCGGCGAAGGCGGCCGCGATCGGCGAGGACGCCATGCAGCCGGTGAGGCCGGGCGCGTGCTGCAGGGTCGTCTGCAAGGACGCGAGCAGACCGGGCAGCGCGCCATCGGTGCGGTTGGGTGCGGCAGCGGGGGCGAGCGTGCTCACAGCAAAGGCCTTCCTGTCATGGCGGATCCGGGTTTGTGTCCCAGCAGGTGCAGCACGGTGGGGGCCACGTCGGCGAGCGTGGCCTGCTCCGGCAACGCGGCCGGCGCGGTGCCCGCAGCGGCGGGGACGATCACCAGCGGCACCGGGTTGGTGGTGTGCCCGCCGTAGGGGCGGGTGGTGCCGTCGGGAGCCTGCTTGGTCATCTTCTCGGCGTTGCCGTGGTCGCCGACCAGCAGCACCCAGCGGCCGCTGCCGCGGGCCGCATCGAGGATGCGGGCCACCGCGGCATCGGTGTGCTCGCACGCCGTCACGGTGGCCTGGTAGTTGCCGGTGTGCCCGACGACGTCGATGTTGGCCAGGTTCGCGATCACCAGGTCGACGTCGTCGCGGGTCGCAGCCTGCGCGACCGCGTCGGTGACCCGGTCCAGGTTCATCTGCGGCCGCGTCAGGTAGTCCGGCGCCTGGGCCCCGGTGATCCGCACGTGCTCCTCAACGTCCCGCACGGTGCCGTCACGGCCGTTGATGTAGTAGGTGACGTGCTCGAACTTCTCCGCCTCGGCGATGCGGACACTGCGCAGCCCGGCCGCGGCGAGTTCATCTCCCAGGCCGCCGGAGGCGTCCGCCCGCTTGACCAGGGCGGGAATCGAAGCGCGGGTGTCGTACTGGGCGAGGCTGAGCATGCCCACCGTGCGGCCGGACGCAGCCAGGTGCTCCACCAGGGCGTCGGCGAACTGCTGGATGCGGTCGCTGCGGAAGTTGAACCACACCACGGCGTCCCCGTCGGCGACGCGCGCGTCCCCGGCCGCGGCCACCACGCTCGGCGGCACCCACTCATCACCGCGCTCCGAGCCGGTCACCGCCTCGGGCGCAGTGCCGACGCGGGCACCGACACCGTCGGCGACCAGCGCGACCGCCTGCTCGGTCAGCTCGAGCTTCCCGGCCTTGTCCAGGGCGTACCCGCGGCCGATGACCGTGGCGACCTGTCCCGTCCCGGCCCGCTCGGCGAGTTCGGCCACGCGCTGCAGGTAGGCCCCGGCCATGTGGTCGGCGACGTCCCGGCCGTCGGTGATCGCGTGAATGAACACACGCCCCACCCGGTGGGCGGCCGCGACGGCCAACAGGTCGCCGAGGTGCTCGACGTGGGCGTGGATCTGCCCGTCGGAGCACAGGCCGATCAGGTGCAGGGCGCCGCCGGAGGCAGCCACGTCCTCCAGGGCCGTGCCCAGCTCGGGGTGGGTGCGCAGGGCGCCGGAGTCGATGGCCTGCTGGACCAGCAGGCTGTCATAGGGCAGGGGCCGGCCGGCCCCGATGACCATGTGCCCGATCTCGGAGTTGCCGACCGTATCCGGCAGCAGGCCGACCGCCTCGCCGGACGCATCGGCGAACGTGCTCGCACCCTGCGCCACCAGCTCGTCCAGGACAGGGGTGTGCGCGGCGGCCAGGGCGTTGTCGGCGGCCGGCGGCGCGTGCCCCCAGCCGTCCAGCACCAGCAGGATGCCCGGCCCGGCGAACTCGGCACCGGAAGTGCTCACTTGGTGCTCTCCAGGGTGGGGTGCAGGGTGTCGAGGGTCTGCCAGAAGGTGGGGAAGGACTTGGCGACGCAGCCGGGGTCCTTGATGACCACGCCCTCGGTGCGCAGCCCGCCGATCGCGAAGGTCATGGCGATGCGGTGGTCGTCGTAGGTGTCGATGACCGCCCCGTGCGGGGTGCCGCCGGTGATGTACATCGCGTCGGGGTGCTCCTCGACCTCGATGCCCATCTTGCGGAGCTCGGTGGTGACAGCGGCGATGCGGTCGCACTCCTTGACGCGCAGCGAGGCGATGTTGGTGATGCGGGTGACGCCCTCGGCGTAGGCGGCGGCGATGGCCAGCGACGGGACGACGTCGGGCATGGCCTCCATGTCGATGTCGATGCCGCGCAACCGGCCACCGCTCAGGGTGATTTCGCTGTCGGAGACCTGGGTGTGGCAGCCCATCCGCTCGAGCGCCTCTACCAGGTGCACGTCGCCCTGGTGGGATCCGGCGCCGATCCCGGGGATGGTCACCCGCGACTGGAGGATGGCCGCGGCGGCCAGGAAGTACGACATGCCGGAGGCGTCCGGCTCCACGGTCACCTGCCCGCCGCGCGCCTGCTGCCCGGCCGGCACGGTGAAGCGCCGGTAGCCGTCCCGCTCGACGGACACGCCCATCTCCTCCAGCGCGGCCAGAGTCATCTCCACATACGGCTTGGAGATCAGCTCGTCGCTGATGGTGATCTCGGTGTCGTTCTCCGCGCGCAGCGCGTTGATGATCAGGCTGGAGGTGAACTGGCTGGACACCGCGCCGCTGATGCTGGTGGCGCCGCCCTTGAAGGAGCCGCCGACCACGCGGATCGGCGGGCTGCCGTTGCCGCGCACCGCGGTGGCGTCCACCCCGAGGGCCGGCAAGGCCTTGAGGAGGTCACCCATGGGGCGTTCCTGCATACGGGCGTTGCCTGTGATGATCGTAGTGCCCTCGGCGTGCCCGGCCATGGAGATCAGGAACCGCAGCGGGGTGCCGGCGCCGCCGACGAAGATGTCCTGGTCCGGAGCGCGCATCGGCTGCCCGGTGGGGGTGACCCGGATCCGCGCCGCATCGTGCTCGATGTCGCAGGTGACGTGACCGAACGCCTCGATGGCCCGGGCGAGGAAGACGGTGTCGTCCGACAGCAGCGCGTTGTCGATGACCGTCTCCTGCCCGGACAGGGAGGCGATGGCCAGGTACCGGTTGGTGTAGCTCTTGGAGCCCAGGACGCGCACGGTCTCGTCGAAGGCGGCCAGAGGAACAACCGTGAGAGTCTCGGCTTTCAGACGGGGGTCAGGAGTGGGGGTCATGGGCTGCCTCCATGGTTGGGGGACGGGTGACGCACGGTTTCGTCTGCCGGGTCAGGCTTTGACGACCCGGCAGGCGAAGCACTTGTAGGCCTGCTGGCCGGAGAGATTGTCGTAGTACTGGTCGTCGGGCAGGGTGTTGGCCGCCTCGTAGCGCGGGTCGTCGAAGACGTCGCCAACCTTCTGCGCCGGGCCAAAGGTGTTGGGCACGAACACCGTGTCCGGCCGGATCCCCTCCCACAGCAACGCGGTGCCGGTCACCGCGCCGCGGGGGCTTTCGACGCGGACCTCGTCGCCGTCGGCGATGCCGGCCCGGCGGGCGGTGTCGGGGTGAATCTGCACGAAGCGGATGCCGTTGAGCTGCTTGCCGGTGGCCGTCCAGTGGGTGACCTCGGCGAAGTGGACGACGCTGGGACGCCCGGTCATGCCCATCAGCGGGAAGCGCCGGTGCACCTCGTCGCTGCCGGGCACGCCCAGCCGCACCGGGTGGGTGACCGCCTGCGGGTTGACGGGGTTGGTGACCAGCTTGCGGCTGTAGGCGAGGGTGGGATGCGCGCCGGTGACTTCCGGATGCGTGTAGAAGATCGGAAGAGCGCTGTGCCCGGTCACGGCGAGCTGCTTGTCCAGCTCGGGGGTGGTCAGCTCGACCTTGCCGCTGGGGGTCAGGAAGCGTTTGCCGCGATGGGCCGCATCCAGCGACTCGACGGCTTCGTACCAGCTGGGGTGGTCCAGATACAGGGTGCTGACCCCGGGGTGTTCGGTGGTAGGGCACGGCCAGCGCAGCGGTTCGGTGCGCTGTGCCATGCGCTCGCGGGTCATGCCGCCCATGCCGGGGGTGTGGGCGACAAAGTCGTCCCACAGCTGCCGGTAGTCCATCCACCGCTTCGGGAAGGCCTCGCGCCACTCGTGGGCGGGTCGGCGGGTGTCCAGCTCGGCCAGCGCATGGGCCAGGCCGATCCAGATCTCCCAGTCCGGGCGGGACTGGCCGACGCGGTCGACGACCTGCTCCTGCCAGCGGATGGCCCGGTCGTCGCGCCGCATGTAGACGCCGCCCATCTCCAGGCCGCTGCACACCGGCAGGATGATGTCGGCGTAGTAGGCGGCCTCCTCCATGAACAGCCCGGTGTAGACGTAGAAGTCGAGCTGCTCGAAGGCCTTGCGGACCTTGCTGGTGTTGGCGGAAGACACCAGCGGGTTGCCCTGGGTGATGATGGCGCGCAGCCCGTACGGCTCACCGGTCAGGATGGACTGGGCGAAGTAGTCCGGGCCGACCGGCAGCGCCTCGCGCCGCTCGGGTACCGCCGCCTTCAACGGCGGCAGGTGCAGATCACCGGGCCAGGTGTTGTGCATGAAGTTGCAGCCGCCGCCGGGCCGGCCGATGTTGCCGGTCACCGCGGCCAGGAAGGTCGCCACCCGGTAGGTGTCGAAGGCGCCGAGCTGGTGCGAGATCCCGGCGTTGCAGAAGATCGCCGCCGGTTTCGCCGACGCGTACTCCTCGGCCATGGCTGTGATCGTCGTGGCGGGCACGCCGGTGACCTTTGCCGCCCACGCCGGGGTGTACTGGTGCTTGTCCAGGTGGGCGCGCAGCTCCTCGAAGCCGATCACCCACCGCTTGACGAACTGCCGGTCGAACAGGCCCTGCTCGACGATGTGGTGGAGCATGGCCAGCAGCAGCGCGAGGTCTGTGTGCGGCTTGGGCGCCACCCACCGGTCGGCGGCCGCCCCGGTGGGGGTCAGCCGCGGGTCGACGACGGTGAGCGTGGCCTTGGTCTTGGCCCGCCCGCGCAGCAGGTAGTCGAAGGTCACGGGGTGGGTCTCGGCCTGGTTGGTGCCCAGGAACAGGTAGTGGCGCGCCGAGCCGAGGTCGTCCTTGCCGGTGGCGCCGTCGACGCCGTACCCGTTGGTGAAGTTGCCCAGCCCGAACGTGGCCGCGAGCGCGTTGCCGCCGGCGTCGTTGCACACCGGGCCGACGTCGGTGTTGTTGGGGCTGCCGAGCATCGCGAACAGCCGCGCCACCAGCGATCCGGTGCCGCGGGGCAGCCGCCCGGTGGTGCGGTTGGCGATGGTGTGGGCCTGCCCGGCGTCGCGCAGCTTCAGCAGCTTGGCGGCGATGGTGCGCAGTGCCTCCTCCCAGCTGATGGCCTCGAACCGGGAGTTGCTGGAGCCCTTCTTGCCCGATACGCGGCGCAGCGGTGTGGTCAGGCGCTCGGTGTTGTACACGAGCTGGGGCATCATCTCGGCCTTGACGCAGATCTGCCCCTGCTGCACGGGGTCGTCGTCCTCGCCGCGGACCGCGAGCACCCGGCCGGCCTTGAGATCGACGTTGAGCCGGCAGTTGGAGTTGCAGAACTGGCAGGCCGTGGCCACCGTGCGGTCCGGGGTCAGGGCCGCGGACTGGTCGGTGAACGCCGCCGGCACACCGCCGGCGCCCGCCTGGCCCGAACCGGCGCCATGAGCGCCTGTGCCGGAACCGGCGCTCGAGGTTCCGGAAGCGTTTGCGGACACCACCGGCAGGAGCATGGGGCCGCCGATGCCTGCACTGCCGACGACGCTGCCGCGAACGAAACTGCGCCGGGACAGGCCGCTGTGATCGTGCTTCATGAAGGTGAGGGATCCTTCCGCCTGGCGTGGGGGAACAAGGCGGGCATGGCGGTGCCCGGGACCGTGCGCTCCACTGGGGGCGCACGGCCGCGTGAACTGCTGAAGTTGTGGAGGTCAGGCCACCGTCTTGGCCTGCAGGGCGGCGGCCCTGGTGCGCACGGCCGCCAGGAAGGCCTGCAGGATCTTGTGTTCGGCTCCGGGCTCGGAGGACAGCTCCGGCTGGAAGAGGCTGCCCATGAAGAACGGGTGACCGGTGATCTCCAGAGCGCGGGGCGCGCCGTCACGGTCCCAGGCGCTGATGCGCAGCGCACCCTGGCTGGCGTCGTCCATGAACTCGTCGGTCAGCCCGTAGTCGCAGTGGAAGATCTCGTCGACCTCGGTCGTGCCGTAGATCGAGGCGAGCAGGGAGTCCTCCCGGACCGTCAGCGGGGCCTTCTCCCCGCGGAAGGAGCACGACAGCGGCGTGACCAGCGGCATGAGCTTTTCCGGGTCCTCGTCCACGCCCTCGGCTGCCGGCAGGTGCAGCACGTTCTGGGCGTGCTCGATCAGGGCGCTGAAGAAGCCGCCGCAGGTGCCCAGGAACGGCAGCTGGTTCTCGCGGGCGTGCCGCACGGCGATGTGCACGCCCTTCTGGTTGAAGTACGGCGCCCCGGGAACCACCCAGATGCCGTCGAAGCCCTCCAGCAGGGACGCGTCGTGGATGTCCACGGTCGGGATCCACTCGGTAGCCAGGTCCCACTGCTCTCGCATTGCATCGATCTTGGGGTGGGCGGGCTCGTTGTGATTGCCTCGGTCTCCCACCAGGGCAAGGCGCGGCTGCGTAGAGACTGACATCGTTTTCCCTTTCGGAACAGGATTCAGAGGGTCTGGAACGCAGCCGTCGCCATTGACGGTTCCAGCCTCGGGAGGGCAGCGGTGCGCGTGCCGACCGCGTAGGCCGCTGCCGTGATGGGTGTCTGGGGAGATGTCAGGGACCGTGCCGCCACGCGCGGTCCCAGAGAATCCGAGGATGCGGCGGGGCTGACTGCGGCGGTGCCGGAGGTGACCGCACCAAGTGACGGCTTGCCGGCTGTTGCGCGCACGTTGTTCAACCCCCCTGCGCATCTGGAAGGGAACCTGCACAGGCACCCCTCGTGCTGCTACACGCTCAATTTATCGATGGCGGTCGAAGTGTTCGAGGGTAGGTCGTCGGGCGGCGAACCTTTTGCGCCATACCGACAAGATTTCGTCGCCCGACGTCCTCACTGAGAGGCTGTGGTCGGGGGAAACGAAGCTGAACTGCGGGTTTGGCATATGACGGGCGTGTCGGCGATGTGTGGTGGCGCAAGATCCCGACCGGTTGGTCTGTGGGAGCGCTTGCGCCATGGCGAGTTCATGTTCGGCCAGGTCAGCACGCTGTACTGCTCGGTATACCGGTAGGTAGGGAGGGGTCGGCCAGATGGCCGGAACTCATAGCGTCGGGTGACCATTTCCAACAGCGTTCACTGTTATTAGCAGGATCTGCTGATAACCCTGTGAGGGGCCGGGACTGGTCGGCGCCGACATCCCGCAGGCACCGGCCAGTGCTCGGCCGGTCCGATCGAGCAGCGTCTTGCCGCTTTTGTGCCTTCGCAACCACCGAGCCGGCGCTGCCACTTACACACCGTTGAGGGAGATCTGTTAGTGAACCGCCCCGCCGGACACCCGCGCCGATGGCAGATCCTGACCATCCTTTGTCTGAGCCTGGTCCTGATCGGGCTCGACACCCTGATCCTGAACTTGGCCCTGCCCAGCATCCAGAAGGACCTGGACGCCACCAGCAGCCAACTGCAGTGGACGGTCGACTCCTACGCGCTGGCCTTCGGCGGCCTGTTGCTGATGGCCGGCGGCCTGTCCGACCGGTTCGGCCGCAAGCGGCTGCTGGCCATCGGACTGGCCGCGTTCGCGGTGACCAGCCTGGGCGCGGCCTTCGCTGCCAGCACCGAACTGCTGATCACCTTCCGGGCCCTGATGGGTATCGCGGCGGCGCTGATGATGCCTGCCACCCTCGCCATCATCAAGGACGTCTTCCCGCCCGAGGAGCAGGGCAAGGCCATCGGCATCTGGTCCGGTGCCGCAGCCGTCGGCGTGCCGCTCGGCCCGCTGGTCAGCGGCGTGCTGCTGGAGCACTTCTGGTGGGGCTCGATGTTCCTCATCAACGTCCCCCTGGCCGCGATCGCCCTGATCGGCGGCGCCAAGCTGATCCCCGAGTCCAAGGCCGAAGGCCACCCCGGCTTGGACCTGACCGGAGCCCTGCTGTCCGTGGCCGGCCTCGTCGCGATTGTCTACGGCCTGGTAGAAGCCCCGCACTACGGCTGGGGCGACGTCGTCACCCTCGCCTCCCTTGCGATCGGTGTCGCGCTGATGGTCGCCTTCGTGGTCTGGGAACGCAACATCGCCCACCCCATGATCGACATCGGTCTGTTCTTCAACGCCCGCTACGGCGGCGGCGCACTGGCCATCGCCTGCACCTCCTTCGGCCTCTACAGCGGCCTTTACCTGCTGACCCAGTATCTGCAGTCCGTGCTCGAGCTGGACCCGCTCGGCGCGGGCCTGCGGATGCTCGCGATCGGCACCATGATGGTCGGCGCCCCGCTGTCGGCCAAGCTTGTGGAGCGCGCCGGGCTGAAGGCCACCGTGGTCATCGGTCTGCTGCTGTGCGCGGCAGGCCTGGGCCTGCTGGCCGGACTCCAGGTTGACGACCAGGCCCAGGCGCTGTGGGGGCTTGCGGTGTTCGGGCTGGGCATGGGAATCGCGCTGCCGGCCGCTGTGGACGCCATCTTGGTGGTCTCCGCCGCCCGCCAGGCCGGCGCCGGCTCCGCGGTGGCCGACGTCGGCATGCAGGTCGGCGGCGCACTCGGCATCGCGGTGAGCGGCAGTGTGATCGCCACCCTGTACCGCGATGACCTCCCGCAGGCCGCACAACTGCCCGGCCAGGCAGGTGAGGCCGTACGCGAGTCCCTGGCCGGTGCCTCGGCGGTCGCCCAGGAAGTCGGCGGAGCGGCCGGGCAGCGGGTGCTGCAGGCCGCCCAGGACGCCTTCGTCGGCGGCTTCGCCACCACGTTGCTGATCGCGGTGGGCATCGCCCTGGCCGGCGCGGTCGCCTCGGCGATCGTTCTGCCCCGCGCCCGCACCACCGACGACGGCACCGCGCAGGCCGAGCCGGCAACCCAGCCCGGCAGCGCTGACGTACATGCCACCTCGTAACTGACCGGGAGGAACGTCGTGCGTAGGATTGAAGGCACCGCCCGGCCTGCCCGGAGCGTTCCCGTAGCGGGAGGGCCAGCCGGCGGCCGGCCCGGGGGTGATGAGGAGGTGGCGATGGCCCGGCCGTCGAAGCTCAAGGTCGCGGTCAGTGATCCCGCCCAGTGGCTCAGTGAACGCGAGCGGGCCCAGATGCTGGCGCCCAAGCTGCGGGCGCTGGCCGACGAGACACGGCTGACGCTGATCCTGCTCATCGCCCAGCGTCCTCGCACGGTCAAGGAGTTGCAGGAAGCGACCGGCCTGAGTCAGACCCTGGTCAGCCACCACCTGGCCCCGCTGCGGGAGCAGCAGTTGGTGGAGGCCATCCCCCAGGGCCGCAGCAACCAGTACGTGATGTGCTGCCAGACTCTGGCCGAGCCGCTGCGGATGATCGCCAGCCTGGCCGCGCTGGACCCGGAGACGGTGGCGGCCTGCCTCCACCCCGAGGCCGACACACCCCTGGCGGCCGCCGGCAGCTGACCTGAACGCCATGCCTTGGGCCGTACCCCCGACCTGCGGGGTACGGCCCTTGGCGTGTGGTGGGCGCAGCCCCTACTGCGTGAGGCTGGCCTGGAAGCGGTCACGGATGTCCTGCGGGCTGAGCGCGTTCGTCGCCCGCGGCGGGATCGCCCCGGTCCGCGGCAGCGTCCGCACACTGATCAGGTGCGGCCCCGGGGCGGCCTGCGCGCGCCCCATGGCCTCGCTCAGTGCGTCGCTGCTGTCACACGCCACCGCGCTGGCGTATCCGGCCGCCAGCGCCACCTGCGGGAAGGAGGTGGTAGCCGACGTCGTCGCCTGCCCGCCGGTCGACTCGTGCACCCGGTTGTCGAGCACTACGTGGATCAGGTTCGCCGGGGCCTCGTGCCCGATCATTGACAGCGCCCCCAGGTGCATGAGCACCGCCCCGTCCCCGTCCAGCACGACCACGGTCCGTTCCGGCTGGGACAACGCCACGCCCAGGCCGAGGGAACCGGCGTGCCCCATGGAGCCTTGCATGTAGAAGTTGCCGGGTCGGTCGGCGACGGCGAACACGTCCCGTCCGGTGTAGCCGGTGGTGGCGATGACCGCGGCCTGCGGCGCGGCGGCGGTGACCACACCGATGGCCACGGCCGCTTCCAGGCCTTGGTCTGCTGGCTCGGCGGCAGCCGTGGCCTTGCCGATGGCGCCGCGCTCGACGAGCACGAACGGCGCTCGTTGGGCGGCCAGATCCTTCTCCGCCGCGTCGAGGATCGCCTGGAACTCCTCGGCGGTGTCGGCCGCGTGCAGCGTGTAGTGCGGGCTGCCCACACTGTCCAGGAGCGCGGGTGTGGCCGGGCCCATCACGGCGTGCTGGGGCTCGTCGGTGGCCGGGTCGGGCCAGCCGCGCAGGCTGGTGAAGGTCAGGATCGGCAGCTGGTACGTCATCACCAGCGAGGTGAGCGGGTTGATGAGGTTGCCCAGCCCGGAGTTCTGGAGCATGACGTAGGCGCGCCGGCCGGCCAGGGCGGCGCCGGCGGCCACCGCGAGGGCACTGCCCTCGTTCGGAGCCGGCACGTACCGGCCGCTCTGTGTGCTCAGGTGGGCGATCGGCCCGCCGAAGTGGGAGCAGGGCACACCGCTGGCGGTGGTGAAGCCGCGGTCGGCGAGGATGACGCAGAAGTCTTCAGCGGAAATCATGCGCGGGGCATCTCCGTTTCCGGGCTGGCGGCGGGGGTTGCGGGGGCGGCGGGAGTCTGCTCAGTCTTCGCGGCGCGGGCACGGCGCCGCATCCGGATGCCCTCGATGATGATCGGGATCCCGGAGACCAGGACGATGCCGATGACGATGCCCTCGATGTTGTCGCGGACGAACGCGATCTGGCCGAGGTAGTAGCCGACCAGGGTGAGGCTGACCGACCACAGCACGGCACCGATGACGTTGAAGAGGAAGAACGTGCGGTACGCCATCCGGCCGACGCCGGCGGTGATCGGGATGAAGGTGCGGAAGACCGGGATGAAGCGGGCCATCACCAGCGCCTTGGGGCCGTGCTTGAGCATGAATTCCTGGGCGCGCTGCGCGTTTTCCTGCTTGAACAACCGCGAGTTGGGCCGCCGGAACAGCGCCGGCCCGATCTTGCGGCCGAAGGCGTAGCCGAACTGGTCGCCCAGCACGGCGGCGACGGCGATGGCGAGCATGACCAGCCACAGCGGCTGGTGCAGGATCTGGTCGTTGGCGACCAGCAGGCCCGCGGTGAACAGCAGCGAGTCGCCGGGCAGGAAGAAGCAGACGATCAGGCCGGACTCGGCGAAGACGGTGGCCATGATGCCGAGCAGGCCGAAGGTGGATATCAGCGCCTCGGCGTTGAGCAAGGGTGATGCGGCAGTGGTCAGCATGGACGTCAATCCCTGGGATGTGGTGGTGCCAGCGGGTGGTCATGCCCGTGTGCCGGCCCCTGTGACGGGGCCGGCACACGGTGCGGGGGTGCTCAACCGGCGGCCCAGGCGGGCCGCTGGTCGATGCGCACGACGGCGCAGGTGATGGAGACACCCCCGCCGTGAGCGACGATCAGGACGTGGTCGCCGGGTCCGACCTGGCCGGTCTCCACGAGGTGGGTCAGGCCCACGACCTGGTCGTTGACCGTCATGTGGCCCAGGTTCCGGCCGAAGTCGAGCAGGCCCTGCTGCGGGGACAGTCCCATCGGGTCGAGTATGACCTTCAGGTAGCTCTCCTGGCCGGTGAAGACGTGGGCGACGCGGGTGACGTCGCCCGGTTCCAGGCCGGCCTCGGCCAGCGTGCGCAGCGCGATCTCGGTGCGCAGCTCGCCCTGGCGGCGCACGACTTCGGCGACTGTCTCCTCCAGCCCTCCAGCGGCGGCCAGGCGCTCCTTGAAGTCCATGCCGCGGCCGACGGTCAGGGACGGTGGGAACAGCGGCTCCGAGCCGCGGTACTGCTCCTCGACTTCGGCGGTGGAGCCGGTGTTGATCGACAGGAGGCTGGCGAAGCCGTCGGTCTTGGACAGCAGGACCGAGCTGGCGCCGTCGCCCAGGACGCCGTTTTGGATGCCGAATGCCCACCGGTTGAAGTTGGGGGTACCGACGTTGTCGGCACCGGTCAGCAGCGCGGTGGTGCGTTCGGGGACGGCCATGAGATAGCAGGCGGCCATCTCCAGGGAACCGATCAGGCCGCTGCAGGCCTGCCAGACGCGGAAGGAGGGCACGTCGCGGTCGGTGATGTGCCGCAGGATGTAGTGCTGCGGCGACCAGCCTTCGGGGCCCTGCTCATGGCCGCAGGCGTGGATGTGCAGGTCGATGTCGTGCGGGTGGAGCCGGGAGCGTTCCATGGCCTGGCGGGCTGCGGCGACGGCCATGTCGGGGGCGGGCATGTCGTCGGCGACGGCGGCCCCGGTCCAGCCGTAGAACTCGTAGTCGTCGGCGTCGTACAGGCCCAGGGCGACGGCCTTGCGGGCGTCGACGATGTCGGGGATGTAGGTGCCGAGTCCGGCTATGCGGATGTCGGTGGTCTTCATGGGCTGCGAGGTCCTCGTCGGGTCAGGCCGTGGTGTCGGCGGGGGCGAGTGCGGTGGTCAGGGCCTGGGCGACGGTGGTGATGGTGCCGTCCTTGAGGAGCTGCACCATGGGCAGCTTGACGTGGTAGCGACGTTCGATGCGGTTGCGCAGTTCGACGGCCATGAGGGAGTCCATGCCGAGCCGGTTGAGGGGTCGGCTGAGGTTGAGGCGTTCGGGGCGCAGTCCGATAACGAGGGCGACTTCCTGCTTGACGAACGCCAGGACCTCTTCGTCGGCGGCGGTGTCGGGCCGGGACGCCACAGGCGCGGGCGCCGGGGCTGCGGGGGCTGGTGCTTCGGCCTCGCCTGCTGCTTCAGCCGCCACCGCCGATGCGGGAGCGGGGGCGGCCGCAGGCTCGGCGGCCGGTGAAGGAGCCGGCGCGGGCGCGGCGGTCTGCGGGGCGGGGGCGAGTGCGGTGGTCAGGGCCTGGGCGACGGTGGTGATGGTGCCGTCCTTGAGGAGCTGCACCATGGGCAGCTTGACGTGGTAGCGGCGTTCGATGCGGTTGCGCAGTTCGACGGCCATGAGGGAGTCCATGCCGAGCCGGTTGAGGGGTCGGCTGAGGTTGAGGCGTTCGGGGCGCAGTCCGATGACGAGGGCGACTTCCTGCTTGACGAACGCCAGGACGTCCTCGTCGTGAGCGGTGTCGGGTCGGGACGCCGCAGGCGCGGCGGCGGGAGCGGGTGCAGGAGCCGCCGGTTCGGCCGGCTCGGCCGCCACCACCGGTGCTGGGGCGGACTGCGAGGCCCGCGCCGGGGCCGGGGCCGCCGGCGTCCGGGCGGGCGCCTGCACCGCCGTGGCGGCAGAAGTGGGCTTGGCTGTGGGCCGGGCGGTGGTCAGCGGAGTGAGCAGGGGAGCGGTCGCAGCCGACGGGTAGGCGGCGGCCCAGGCCGGCCAGTCGGCGCGCAGCACCGCGGTGTGCAGCCGGCCCTCGCCAAGGATCCGCCCCAGAACGGCCAGCCCGTCCTTCGGGCTGAAGGAGGCCATGCCCTGCGGCAGCAGGGTGCGCTCTTCCTGCTGTTCCTTGCGGGCGACCATGCCGACGCTGTCCCAGAAGCCCCAGTTGACCACGGTCGCCGGCAGGCCGTGGGTGTGCCGGTAGTGGGCCAGGGCGTCCAGGAACGCGTTCCCAGCCGCGTACCCGCCGAGCATGGGGGAGCTGAGCAGCGCGGAGCCGGAGGAGAACAGCACGAACGCGTCCAGGTCGTGGCTGCTCAAAAGCCGGTGCAGGTTCCAGGCGCCGGAGACCTTTGCGGCCAGGACCTGCTCCAGGCCGGCCGGGTCCAGGTCGGCGAGCGGGGTGTAGTCGATGACGCCGGCCGCGTGGAACACCCCCCGCACGGGCGGCAGGCCCTGCTTGCTGCGGGCCTGCAGCAGGTCGCGCATGGCGTGCTGGTCGGCGACGTCGACAGCCGCGTAGGTGACGTCCACGCCCCGGTCGGACAGTTCCTTCAGCACGGCCAGCGCACCGGCCTGCGGGTGGCCGTCGGGCAGGGGGGTGCCGGGGTCGGGCAGGGCGCTGCGGCCGGTCAGCAGCAGGTGGCGGGCTCCCTGGTCGGCCAGCCACAGCGCCAGGCGGCCGCCGATGCCGCCAGCGCCGCCGGTGACCAGGTAGGTGCCGTCGGCGTGGATGGCCGCGGGCCGGGTGCGGACCGGGGCCGCTGCTCCGGTGGCGGCGCCGTCGAAGGACAAGACGATCTTCCCGGTGTGGCGGGACTGGGCCATCAGGCGGAAGGCGTCGGCGGCCTGTTCGGCGGGGAACACGGTGTGCGGGAGCGCATCCAGGGCGCCCTGGTCGATCAGGGCGGCGGCGTCGCGCAGGACCCGCCCGGCCCGCTCGGGCGCGTGCTGGATCATGTGGACGACGTCGACCGCGTGGAAGGACAGGTTGCGGGCGAACGCGCCGAGCGGCAGCGGGTTGTCCTCGAGGATGTCGCGCTTGCTCAGCTCCAGGTAGTGCCCGTAGGGCGCCATCAGCGACAGGTTGGCCGCGATGGCGTCGCCGGCCAGGGTGTTGACGATGACGTCGAAGCCGTCACCGACGGCGGGCCGGAAGGCGTCGGCGAACTGCAGGGAGCGGGAGTCGGCGACCTGTTCGGCCCCGAGCCGCAGCAGCAGGTCCCGCTTGGCGTCGCTGCCGGCGGTCGCGAAGATGCGGGCGCCCTTCCACCGCGCGATGGTCAGTGCGGCCTGCCCGGTCCCACCGGTCGCGGAGTGGATGAGGATCTTCTGGCCCTTCCGCAGGCCGGCCAGGTCGATAAGGGCGTGGTAGGCGGTGAGGTAGGCGGCGGGCACCGTCGCGGCCTGTGCGAAGGTCAGGCGGGCGGGCTTGGGAGCGGTCAGACAGGCGCGGGTGACGACTTCCCCGGCCAGGGCGCCCTCGGCGAAGGCGACGACCTCGTCGCCGACGGCGACACCGGTGACCGCGGGCCCGGTCTGAATGACCGTGCCGGAGCACTCCCAGCCCATGACGGGCGGCCGGTTGTCCTGGCCGGGATACATGCCCAGAGCCAGCAGCACGTCCCGGTAGTTGACCCCGGCGTGGCTGACCTGGATCCGGACCTCGTCGGCGGCGACGTCCCGCCGGGACACGTCGAGCAGCTGCAGGTCGTCGATCACGCCCGGGGCCGGCAGCGACAGGGCGCGCGGGGCGGCAGGGGCGGCCGGGGCGGGACGCAGCCGGGCGGCGTAGCGGTGGCCGTCGCGCAGGGCCATCTGGTCCTCGGCGTCGGGGCGGTGCAGCAGGTCGGCAAGGGCCGTGATGCTGGCGGCCGAGCGGTCCAGGTCGACCAGGCGGCAGGCCAGCGCGGGTGCTTCGGCGGCAAGAGTCCGGCCCAGGCCCCACAGCACGGCCTGGAAGGGGTTGCGGACGCCGTCGCCAGTGCCGGTGGCCTGGGCGTGCTGGGTGACCAGCCACAGCGGCGGCCAGCCCAGGTCCTGCTGCTCCAGGGCGCGTGTCAGGTGCAGGACGCTGTGGGCGGCCAGCAGCTGGGCGCGGCGGATCTCGGTGGCAGTGGCGTCCAGTCCGGCGTGCGCGTCCAGCGCCCACAGGTGGATGACGCCGCGGCAGGTGCCGTCGCGGGCGATGTCTTTGAGGACGTGGGCGTACTGGTCTTCGCGCGCCGGGTCGATGCGGTAGCGGTCCCCGGCCCCGGCGGTGCGGCCGGATCCGGTGGTGAGGGCCACGACGCGCTGCCCGCGGCCGGTCAGCTCCCGCACCAGGGCGCGGCCGGTGGGGCCGCTGTCGGTGAGCACGAGCCAGAAGCCGTCCGCACCGGAAGGCCCGTCGGGGGCGGGCAGCGGGGCGCTGTCCCAGGTGAGGGTGTGCAGCCAGATGTCCATGCCGCTGCCGCCTGCAGCGGAGGCGGGCGCGGGGGTCGGGTCGATCACGGGCGTGTCCTTGGGGCGGGAGGCGAGGGGGGCGGGAGCGTGCCCGGCCAGGTACTGCAGGCGCAGGCCGCGCATCTGGGCGATCAGGCGCCCGTCGTCGGCGCGGATGCCGATGTCGGCGCTAAAGGAGTCCTCACGCGCGGCGGGCAGCAGCCTGGCGTGGCTCCACAGCGACGCGGGCGGCTGCTGGTGGAAGACGACTTCGTCGATGCCGCCGAGGACGAAGACGCCCTCCTCGCCGGGGACGGTCAGCGGCCGGGCGGCGGCCATGGCGTGGCCGCTGGCGTCCAGCAGGGCCGGGTGGAAGTGGTGACGTGCCAAGGTGTCGGTGAGCGGGGCTGGGCAGGCCAGGCGGGCCAGGACCTCGCCGTCGGTGCGCCACAGTTCCCGGATGCCTTGGAAGGTGCCGTTCCACTGGTTGCCGCGTTCGGCGTTCCAGGGGTAGAAACCGGCGGCGTCCTGGTGCTCGGTGAGGCGGCCGCGGAGGTCCTCCAGCGACTCGGGCGCGGGCGCGGTGGCGCCGGGGGAGGGGGCCATGCGCGCGGTGGCCTCGGTGTGCAGGAGCCACTCGCCGTCGTCGCCCTCCTGCAGGCTGTGGATGCAGCAGTGCAGCGATCCGTCCGGGCGCGGGGTGAGGGTGACCTTGACCTCGGGCGCGGGCCCGTGGTCGTCGAGGAACAGCGCGCGGTGGTAGTGCACGTCGGTCACCGACAGCGGGCCGCTGGTCAGGACGGTGCGGGCGGCCGCGGCGACGAGCTCGAGGTGGGCGGTGCCCGGCAGGATGATGGTGTCCTGGATGCGGTGGTCGCGCAGGTAGGCGTTGCCGGCCAGGTCGAGCGGGCCCTGCCAGACCAAGGTGGTGTCCTGCGCGGGCATCGGGCGTCCCAGCAGCGGGTGCTCGGCCCGCTGATCCGAGGCCTGGGTGGGTGCTGCGGCCGCTTTGGCCTCGGCGGCAGCAGCCGGCGCAGGGCTGATCCAGTGGCGGGTGCGCTGCCAGGGGTAGGCGGGTAGCGGCACGAAGCGGCCGCCGTCGGTGAGCGCGTTCCAGTCCAGGGCGGTGCCGGCGGTGTGCAGGGCACCGGCATTGGTGAGCAGGCAGGCGCGTTCGCCGGTGTGGCGGCGCAGGCTGCCGACGGCGGTGGTGTCGCTGCCGGTGTGGGCGCAGCTGGTCTCGCGGATGCCGGCCACGAGCAGCGGGTGCGGGCTGACTTCGACGAAGACGGTGTCACCGGCGTCGAGCTGGCCGCGGACGGCGCCGACAAAGTCGACGGGCTGGCGGATGTTGCGCACCCAGTAGTCGGCGTCCATGCCGGAGCCGTCGATCACCTCGTTGAGCAGCGTGGAGTGCAGCGGAATGCTGCCGGCCCGGGGGGTGAGGTGGGCGAGTTCGGCGAGCAGGTCCTCGCGCAGAGCGTCCATCTGCGGGCAGTGCGAGGCGAAGTCGACGTTGACCTTGCGGCCGTCGACGCCGCGGGCGTCGAGTCCGGCCAGGACCTTGGCGAGGGCGTT
This sequence comes from Actinacidiphila sp. bgisy167, assembly GCF_965342175.1. Taxonomy (GTDB): domain Bacteria; phylum Actinomycetota; class Actinomycetes; order Streptomycetales; family Streptomycetaceae; genus Actinacidiphila. The sequence goes on along the minus strand of NZ_CBDRBL010000021.1, from coordinate 6,725 downwards.
GCCGTCCCCGGACAGCAGGGTGGAGGTGGGGCTGTTGGCGGCGGCGACCGCGACGAGGTCCTCGTGGCCGGCCAGCGCGGCGGCGGCCTCGTCGGCGGGCAGCGCGACCCAGGCCATGGTGCCGCGCCCGGACAGGCGCTTGGCCAGGCGGCTGCGGCGGCAGATGACGGCGGCGGCGTCGGCCAGTGACAGGGCACCGGCGATGTAGGCGGCCGCGGACTCGCCCATGCTGTGCCCGATGACGACGTCGGGCTCCACGCCCCAGGACCGCCACAGCTGGGCCAGCGCGATCTCCATGGCCCACAAGGTGGGCTGGATGACGTCGAGTTCCTTCATGCGCTCCTCGTCGGCGGAGCGCAGCAGCTCGATGACCGACCAGCCGGTCTCGGCCTTGATCGCGGTGTCGCAGGCCTGCATGGCCTGGTGGAAGACCGGTTCAGTGTCGAGGAGTTCACGGCCCATGCCGGGCCACTGGGAGCCCTGGCCGGGGAAGACGAACGCGATCCGGGGACGGCCTGTGGGGTCGGTGTAGTCGCTGAAGGACAGCCCCGGCTCGTCCTCGCCGTCGGCGAACGCGCGGAGCGCGGCGGCGGCGTCGGTGTGGTTGTCGACCGGCAGCGCCAGGCGGGCGTCGTGGGTGGTGCGGCGCAGCGCGGCGGAGTGGCAGATGTCGCGCAGGCTGTGGCCGGCGCCGTCGCCGTCGAGGTGGTCGGCGGTGCGGCGGGCCAGGTCGGCCAGGGCTTCGGGGCTGTACGCCGACAGCGCCAGCAGTTCGGTGCGCTCGGGCGCCGCGGCCGCAGTGGCGGCGGGGGCGGGCTGGGGGGCGGCTTCGATGACCAGGTGGGCGTTGGTGCCGGAGAAGCCGAAGCTGCTCACGCCCGCGATGGCGGGCCGGCCCCGGTCGGGCAGCGCGGTGGCCTGGGTGGGGACGGCCAGGGGCAGGGTGTCCCAGGCGACGGCGGGGTTGGGGTTGTTCAGGTGCAGGTTGGGCGGCACGGTGCGGTGTTCCAGGCACAGCACCGCCTTGATGAGGCCGGCGATGCCGGCGGCGGCTTCGGCGTGCCCGATGTTGGTCTTGACCGAGCCGACAAGGCAGTGGCGGCCGTCTTCGCGGGGGCCGAGGACGTCGGCAAGAGCTTGCAGTTCGACGGGGTCGCCCACGCTGGTGCCTGTGCCGTGGGCCTCGACGTAATCGACGTCGGCGGGGTCGACTCCGGCGTTTGTGTAGGCGCGGCGCAGCACGTCGCGCTGGCCTTCGACGGCCGGGGTGACGAGGTAGCCGCTGCTTTGACCGTCGTTACCGACGGCCGAGCCGCGGATGACGGCGCGGATGCGGTCGCCGTCGGCGAGCGCCGCGGACAGCGGCTTGAGGACCACCACGCCGATGCCGTCGCTGCGCACGAAGCCGTCGCCGGAAGCGTCGGCGAACTTGCAGCGGCCGTCGGAGGCGAGCATGCCGGCGCCGGAGTAGACGACGCCTTCCTCGGGGAGCAGCACGATGTTGACGCCGCCGGCGATGGCCAGGGGGCATTCGCCCAGCCGCAGGGCCTGGACGGCGTTGTGGACGGCGACCAGCGCGGAGGAGCAGGCGGTGTCGACGGTGAAGCTGGGGCCGCGCAGGTCGAAGGCGTAGGACAAGCGGCCGGAGGTGATGGCGCGTGAGGCGGCGCCGGTCATCGCGTACAGGTCGAGCTTGTCACGGTCGGCGTACTGCAGGTGCCAGTAGTCGCCGCCGAGCTGCCCGATGAACACGCCGGTGTCGGTTCCGGCGATACGGCCCAGCGGCTGGCCGGCGTCTTCGAGGGCCTCGTAGGCGGTCTCCAGCAGCAGGCGCTGCTGGGGGTCCATCCGGTCGGCCTCGCGGGGGGAGATGCCGAAGAACTCCGCGTCGAAGGCGTCGATGTCGCGCAGCAGGCCGCCCCACCGGCTGACGGTACGGCCGGGCGTGCGGGGCGCGGGGTCGTAGACGGCGTCGATGTCGTAGCGATCGGGAGGTATCTCGGTGATGGCGTCGCGGCCCTGCAGCAGCATGTCCCAGAGCTCTTGCGGGCTGGTGGCATCGGCGAACCGTCCGGCCATGCCGACGATGGCGATCGGCTCACCGGCTGCGGCCGTGGTGGTGGGGTCGTGGGGCATGGGTGTCCTTCCGGGCATGGTGAAGCTGTTCACGGTGCGCAGCACGGGAAGGCCCATGGCGTGCACGCGGGCGGGCCGGCGACAGTGCCGGGCCCGGTGGCGGGCGTGCACGCAAAAGGGTGTGCGAGGGGTGAGGGAACGGCCGGTCCCGTCAGGCGGACCGTGCGGCGCGTGGCGAGCGCGTCGTGCGGTTCACGGGTCGAAGGCGGCGTTTCGGCATCAGCCACCGGTTCCCAATGGCGTTACGACGCGGGCTGGTTGCCCGCGCCGAACTCCCCCCGTTGTTTCGACATGTATCGAGATTGGCTCCTCAGGGGGCCAGACGCAACGAGGCTCAAGGTGACCCTCGTCACAGCCGGCGATGCCGCGCCGCCAGGTTGACATTCATCGAATCAACGGCGACCCTGGAGGTTGATTCGTCGTTTATCTATATAGGCGGTTGTGATGCGGGACCCTTCCCGGCAACCGCCGGACCCGTCGCGACAGGAGCCGACACCGTTGAGCGAACAGATACCGCCGCAGCCCCCAGCCGACGCCCCCGCGGCCGACGCCAGCCCCTGCTGCGCGGCCATCGCCGAATTACAGCGCCGGGTCCAGCAGCGCGCCGCCGAGCGCGCGCAGGCAGAAGCCTTCGCGTCCGCCTCGCACGAACCCGCGCCCGGCGCCTGACCCCCATCGCTGCCTGCCCCAGTGCCTGAAAGGACACCACACCGTGGTTGACCACAGCCTCGACCAGCTTCCCGTCGCCGTGATCGGAGCCGGCCCCATCGGCCTGGCGGCCGCCGCGCATCTTTCCGAACGCGGCGTCCCCTTCACTGTCGTGGAAGCCGGTGACACCCCCGCGGCAGCCGTCCGGGCCTGGTCCCACATCCAGCTGTTCAGCCCCTGGGAGTACAACACCGACCCGGCCGCCCGCCGCCTGCTGGCCGCCACCGGCTGGCAGGAACCCGACGCCACCGAACTCCCCACCGGCGGCGACCTGGTCAAGCAATACCTCCAGCCCCTGGCCGAACTCCCCGCCCTGGCCCCGCACATCCGCTGCAACGCCATCGTCACCGCCATCAGCCGCCTGGGCATCGACCGGCTGCGCACCGCCTACCGCGAGGACGCCCCCTTCGTGCTGCGTCTGGCCGACGGCGAGGAACTGCTGGCCCGCGCCGTCATCGACGCCTCCGGAACCTGGCGCCAGCCCAACCACGTCGGCGCCAACGGCCTGCCCGCCCACGGCGAGCCGGACGCCGCCGCCTGGATCACCCACGGCCTGCCCGACGTCTTCGGCGCCGACCGCGCCCAGCACGCCGGCCGCCACACCGTCGTCGTCGGCGCCGGGCACTCCGCCGCCAACACCCTGCTCGCCCTGGCCGAGCTCGCGGACGCCGAAGACGGCACTACCATCACCTGGGCCATCCGCGCCACCGACCCGGCCGCTTCCTTCGGCGGCGGCAGCGACGATGAACTGCCCGCCCGCGGCGCCCTCGGCTCCGGCCTGAAGATGCTCGTCGACACCGGCCGCGTCACCCTGGCCGCCAACTTCCGCGCCCACACCATCCGCCGACTGGGCGACGACCCTACCCGAGACCAGGTCCAGCTGATCTCCCGAGGCCCCGACGGCAGCGAGCAGACCGTCACCGCCGACCGCATCGTGGCCGCCACCGGCTTTCGCCCCGACCACGGCATCAGCAGCGAACTGCGCCTGGAACTCGACCCGATCATGTCCGCCCCCCGGGCCCTGGCACCCCTGATCGACCCCAACCAGCACTCCTGTGGCACCGTCACCCCCCACGGATACCGCGAACTGGCCCACCCCGAGCCCGGCTACTGGGCCGTGGGCATGAAGAGCTACGGCCGCGCCCCCACCTTCTTGATGCTCACCGGCTACGAGCAGGTCCGCTCCATCGCCGCCTTCCTGGCCGGCGATCTGGAGGCCGCCCAGTCCGTCGAACTGCAGCTGCCCGAGACCGGCGTCTGCTCGGCCACCGCCGGCGGAGAGGCTCTCGCGCTGCGCCTGGGCCTGTCCCCGGAGCAGCACGAGCAGCTGCTGCACGTCACTGCCCGGCACCTGGGCACCGCCTCCAGCGCCGCGGACGCCGTGCTGGCCGCGGCGGCCGAGCTCGGCGTGGACGAGACAGCCGCCCTGCAATTGGCCGCCTACGCCGCCGAGCTGTTCGACGCCCCTGGCGCCACCGGCTGCTGATTCCACCCGCCAATACGCGGATGCCTGTACCCCTGAATCCGGGTGCAGGCATCAGCGCGGCCGAGGACCCCGGCGGGTGGGCGGGAGAGGGTGGCTCAGGAAGTGCGGTGCACCTTGTGCTGTGCTGCCTGCGCCCGCGGCCGCACCACCAGAAGGTCGACGTTGACGTGCGGCGGCCGAGTCACCGCCCATGTCACCATTTCGGCGACGTCATCGGCCACCAACGGCCCCGGCACACCCGCGTACACCGCGTCGGCCTTATCCGAGTCGCCGCGGTAGCGGTTGAGGGAGAACTCCTCGGTGTGGACCATCCCTGGCGCGATCTCGACCACCCGCAGCGGCTGCCCGACCGTTTCCAGCCGCAGTGTCTGCGCGAGCACGTGCGCCCCGTGCTTGGCGGCGCTGTAACCGCCGCCGCCCTCGTAACAGGTGAAGGAGGCCGTCGAGGTCAGCACAACCACCACCCCGTCACCGCCGGCCACCAATGTAGGCAGAAGCGCTTGTGTCATCTGAAGCGCGCCCACCACGTTCACCTCGAACATGTGCCGCCAGTCCCCGGGATCGGCGGTGGCCACTTCCTCGACGCCGAACGCACCACCGGCGATATTCACCAGCACATCGCAGGCGCCCAGCCCGCCGGCGAAGGCAGCGACGGCGTCGCGGTCGGTGACGTCCAGCGTGTACGGGACAGCGGTCCCACCGTCGGCCTGGATCTCCTTGGCGAGGGCCTCCAGACGGTCGGTCCGCCGAGCGGTGAGAACCACCGCGAACCCGGCCCGGGCCAGATCGCGTGCGGTGGCCGCCCCGATACCGCTGCTCGCCCCCGTCACTACCGCCGTGGGCTGCCGCGGAGCCTGCGTGGGTATGGCCATGAACGGCTTCCTTAGTGATTAGACAGACATCTAATTATTCGATCTTGGCAGCAGCGTTATATAGGTGTCAACATAGACACATGTCAAAGCTTCAGGGGGAGGCGGCGGCCCCGCTCCCCGCCGCGCCGTGCTGTCCTGCCCTGACCGAGCGCGAATTGACGGTGGAAGAGTCAGAGATCACTGCCGCCATGTTCAAGGCGCTCGGCGACCCGGTAAGGCTGCGCTTGTTCTCCAAGGTCGCTTCGCACCCTGACAGTGAGGCCTGCGTCTGCGACATCTCGGACGTGGGCGTCTCGCAGCCGACCGTCTCCCACCACCTAAAGAAGCTCAAGGACGCCGGACTTTTGCTCTCAGAGCGCCGCGGTACCTGGGTGTACTACCGCGTGGAGCCGTCCGTCCTGGCTGCGATGGGACACCTGCTCACCCCCACGGCGACCACCGCCTGACTGCCACGCGGTGGCTTATCCGGCTGGACATTCTGTCTCTTGCGTGCCCGAAGGATGGCCGCGACGCCCGCCTCTCCCCCAGCAACGGGAGGAGGCTGCGAGATCGGACGGGCATGGGTGCTCGGGAGCGGGCTCGATGACCGTTCGCTCGAGCGCCCAGTGAAGACAGCACTACATCTGGAGCCGCCGTTCCATCATCCGCCGGCGGCCCGGCGGCCCTCGGTGGCCTCCGTGAGGCACCCGGCCGGTGGCGCCGGGAAGATCGCCCAGAGCGCCCTAGGACGGCGGGCTGGTCTCGATGTCGGGCTGATCGACCGGGCTTGACCAAGCGTGGACGATCCGGGCGTGGTCGTCGATGACGGCTGCGGAACGGCCGCGGGTAGGAAGCGGAGGGCGAGAACACGAACAGGTCGGTGCTGACGGACATGAGGTGGACCTGCTTCGAGGGGTCCCCGGCCGGGCCCGCGGACCCGGGGTCAGAACGGGAGGGGCGCGGTGAACTCCCGCAGGACGGCCTCGGCGAGCTGCCGGGCGATCTGGCCGGCGACCCGCTCGCCGAGCTTCGCGCTGGCGTGGGCGGCGCTGTAGACGATGCCGCTGCTCGTGGTGGTGTCGGCCTGCCGGCCCCGCAGCTCCCCAACGTCCCCCTGAAAGTGCCTGCTGACCTGCGGAAATGCATTCCGTGCAGCCGGTGGAGCCCTGGCCGAATCGCCGTGCGGGCTCTCCGGCCGGCCGGGGGGGCCGGCGATCGATCGACTGTGCCCCTCTCAGGCGCTCGCCATCACGGCCCGCGCAGTCTCAGTTCTGGGAGCCTGCGACAGGGTCTGGTCGGATGGATGCTGACTCCCTGCTGACTTTTCTGGCGCCCACTCAGATCCGGTACGCCGGATAGGTGCGCCGACGACCTTTGTCGAAGAGGAGCTACGCGCACGCCACAACCGCCCGTCAGGGTGGGAATCAACGCCGCCGCACCGTACCTGATCACGTGGCTGGCCGAGGTTCGACACGTGAACCGCGACCGACACTGCTTGGAAACGTTCGGCTGGTCTGATCGTCACCCGCTCAACCCGAAGGCAC
>NZ_CBDRBL010000020.1:0-91761 GCF_965342175.1 Actinacidiphila sp. bgisy167 | reverse complement strand
GTCACGGCGCAAGTCCAGCGCCTCGGCGCCGGGGAACACGCTGTCGTCACGGTTGCCGATCTCCTCCGGGAGGATCAGCCCCTCGCCGGCGCGGATCAGCTGTCCGGCGATCTCGATGTCCTCCACGGCCACGCGGCGGCGGCCAGGCTGGACGGTGGTCAGGTACCGCAGCAGCTCGTCGACGGCCCCGGCGACCCCGGCTTCGTCGGCGTCCCGCAGCACGGCGATCTGCTCGGGATGGAGCAGCAGGGCCAGCGTGCCCAGCGCGATCATGCTGGCCGTGGTCTCGTGCCCCGAGATCAGCAGGAACAGGACCAGCATCACCAGTTCGTGCCGGTTCAGCTGGCCGGTGGACAGCCGTTCGGTGGCGAGCTGGGACAGCAGGCCGTCATCAGGGTGGGCGAGCTTGTGATTAATCAGCTTGGCCAGGAAGTGGTACAGCTCGCGCTCGGACTTGCTCGCGATGTCGGCCGGGACATCGCTCTCGGTCACCGACCTGATGGCGTGGTGAGAAGTCGTGGTGCTGGAAGGGGACGCCGAGCACGTGGCAGATGCCCCGGACGGCATCGGCAGGGCGAACTCCGACACGAAGTCCGCCGGTTTCGGGCCGGCAAGCAGGACGTAGTCAGCCCGCCGAAGCAAGCACCAGCGGCAGTACCTGTCCGGCCCCCGTCTGCCTCAGCAGGCGAGCGGCAACCGCGAGGGTCCAGCCGGAGTCGGTGTAGTCGTCCACGAGCAGGACGGGCCCACCGGCCAGGGCGCCGGCCAGGTCCTCGGGGAGGGCGAAGGCAGCGGCCAGTGCCCGAAGCCGTTGAGCGGAGTTGCTGCGACGTGCCGCGTGCGCGCCGTTCGGCCCGGTGTACGTCAGCGTGCCCAGATAGGGCAGGCGGCCGATGGTCGCGATTCCCTGGGCGAGGGAGCCGACCAGTTGCGGGCGGGCCAGGGACGGCACGGCGACGACTCCCACCGGCCGGGCAGAGGCGTCCGGGACGTTGGATGCCCAGCCGCCCGGGGAGCGAGCCCAGTCGGCGAGGACCGCCACCGCGGCCCGCAGGACATCGTCGGGGACCGGACCATCGGGGGCGTTCTCGGCCAGCAGCGGGCGCAGTCGGTTGCCCCAGCCGATGTCCGAGAGCCGCCCCAGGGCGCGTCCGGTGGAGCACTGCTCGCCGGCGGGGATACGTCCCTTGAGGTCGATGCCCAGTGCGGGCATCCCTGTCGGCCACATCCGGCGGGGCTCAACCTCCACCCCTGGGCGGTCCAGTTCCTTCGCCGCCCCCGTCAGCATCTCCGCCGAGACGGAAGAGTCGGCCCAGGCTCCCGCGCAGTTGTCGCAGCGGCCGCAGGCGGTCGCCCCCTCGTCGTCCAGCTGTCGGCGCAGGAATTCCATGCGGCACTGGGACGTGCTCGCATAATCGCGCATGGCCTGCTGCTCGGCGGCCCGCTGCCGCGCCACCCAGGCGTACCGCTCGGAGTCGTAGACCCACGGCTCACCGGTGGAGATCCAGCCGCCCTTGACCCGTTTGACCGCCCCGTCCACGTCGAGCACCTTGAGCATGGCCTCCAGACGGGTGCGCCGGAGGTCCACCATGGCTTCCAAAGCTGGCACGGACAGCGGCCGTCCCGCGCCGGCAAGGGCCGAGAGGGTCTGGCGGACCTGCTCCTCGGGCGGGAAGGCGGTATCGGCGAAGTAGCGCCAGATGGCCTCGTCCTCCTTGCCCGGCAGCAGCAGCACATCGGCGTGCTCCACACCGCGACCCGCACGCCCCACCTGCTGGTAGTAGGCGATCGGCGAGGACGGCGAGCCGAGGTGCACCACGAATCCCAGGTCCGGCTTGTCAAAGCCCATCCCTAGCGCCGAGGTCGCGACCAGCGCCTTGACCCGGTTCTCCAGCAGGTCAGCCTCGGCCTGCAGCCGGTCGGCGTTCTCCGTGCGCCCCGTGTAGGAGGCGACCCGGAAGCCGCGCTGCCGCAGGAAGGCGGTGGCCTCCTCGGCCGCGGCCACCGTCAGCGTGTAGATGATCCCCGAACCCGGCAGCTCGTCCAGATGTTCGGCAAGCCAGGCCATGCGGTGTGCGGCGTCCGGCAGCTGGACCACACCCAGCCGCAGGCTCTCGCGCTCAAGCGGGCCCCGCAGCACCAGGGCCTCACCGGCGCCCGTACCCAACTGCTCGGCAACATCCGCAGTGACCCGCGCGTTGGCCGTCGCCGTCGTGGCCAGCACCGGCACGCCGGGGGCAAGCTCAGCAAGCATCGCCCGCAGCCGTCGGTAGTCAGGCCGGAAGTCGTGGCCCCAGTCGGAGATACAGTGCGCCTCATCGACCACCAGCAGACCGGTCGTGGCCGCAAGCTTGGGCAGCATCTGCTCGCGAAAATCCACAGAATTAAGGCGTTCCGGACTTACGAGAAGAACGTCGGTCTCGCCTCGCTCGACCTCCTCGTGGATGGCGTCCCACTCCTCCGGGTTGGCCGAGTTGATCGTGCGTGCCCGGATACCGGCCCGCGCCGCCGCCTCGACCTGGTTACGCATCAATGCCAGCAGCGGCGAGACGATCACCGTGGGACCGGAGCCACGCCGGCGCAGCAGAGCGGTAGCAACGAAGTACACCGCCGACTTGCCCCAGCCGGTGCGCTGCACCACCAGTGCGCGCCGGCGCTCCTCCACCAGAGCCGCCACCGCCTGCCACTGGTCTTCCCGCAGCCGCGCCGAACCCCCGGGGTCACCGACGAGCTCAGCGAGGATGGCGTCGGCTTCAGTGCGGAGCTCCAGGTTGTCCATGCCCCCATGCAACCCGATGGCAAGGACAATCAGCCACTTCACTCAGCGTGCCGGACATCTCACCTAAGGTCTAACGGCCACGCACTGATCGAGGATGGCCAGGGTCGAGTGCTCGGTCACGACCACCCTCGATCGATACGTTTGTGCAGGTCAGGGCTCCAGCTGCGCCTGGAATTTGAATGCCTTCCCAGTTCTGCAGCCCGGAGCGGCTCAACAACCCGGACTTCCGGGACCAGGTGCTGCCCAAGCTGGCCTCGGCCACGGGGCTGCTCGTGGTCGACGAGGCCCACTGCATCTCCGACTGGGGCCACGACTTCCGGCCCGACTACCGGCGGCTGCGGACGATGCTCGCCGACCTCACCCCAGGCGTTCCGGTGCTGGCGACGACCGCCACCGCCAACGCCCGTGTGACGGCCGACGTCGCCGAGCAGTTGGGGACCGGCGACCACGAGGGCGCCCTGGTGCTGCGCGGTCCGCTGGAGCGGGAGAGCCTGTCGCTCGGGGTGCTGCGCATGCCCGACGCCGCGCACCGGCTCGCCGACCACATCGGCGACCTCCCTGGCTCGGGCATCGTCTACACCCTGACGGTGGCGGCCGCGGAGGAGGTCACCGCCTTCCTCCGGCAGCGCGGTCACCGGGTCGCCGCCTACTCCGGGCGCACGGAGGACGCCGACCGCCGGGCCGCCGAGGCCGCACTGCTCGGCAACGACGTCAAGGCGCTGGTCGCCACCTCGGCGCTGGGCATGGGGTTCGACAAGCCGGACCTGGGTTTCGTGGTGCACCTGGGCTCTCCCTCCTCCCCCATCGCCTACTACCAGCAGGTCGGCCGTGCCGGACGCGGTGTCGACCATGCGGAGGTGCTGCTGCTCCCCGGGCCCGAGGACGAGGCCATCTGGCGCTACTTCGCCTCGCTGGCCTTCCCCCGGGAGGAGCAGGTGCGGCGCACACTGGAGACCCTGGCCGCCGCCGAGGGCCCGATGTCCGTCCCCGCGCTCGAGACCCGGGTGGACCTGCGCCGCAACCGGCTGGAGACCATGCTCAAGGTCCTCGACGTGGACGGCGCCGTGCGCAGGGTGCGCGGAGGCTGGACGGCGACGGGCAGGCCGTGGACCTACGACACCGAGCGGTACGCGTGGGTCGACCGGCAGCGCAAGGCCGAGCAACAGGCGATGCGCGAGTACGCCACGACCTCGTCGTGCCGCATGGAGTACCTGCGCCGGCAACTCGACGACGAGGAGGCCGCGCCCTGCGGCCGCTGCGACAACTGCGCCGGGGCCCGCTTCACCGCGGAGGTGTCCCGCGAGGCCCTGGAGGCCGCGCGGTCCGCCCTCGGGCGCCCGGGGGTCGAGATCGAGCCCCGCAGAATGTGGCCGACCGGCCTGCCCGCGATCGGCATCGAGCTGAAGGGGAAGATCCCGCCGGGCGAACAGGCCGCCACAGGACGGGCCTTGGGACGGCTCTCCGACATCGGCTGGGGCAACCGGCTCCGCCCGCTGTTCGCACAGAACGCGGCGGACGGGCCTGTTCCCGACGACGTGGCGCAGGCCGTGGTGCAGGTGCTGGCCGACTGGGCCAAGGGTCCGGGCGGCTGGGCGAGCGGTGAACCCGACGCCCCGCAGCGGCCCGTCGGCGTCGTCACCATCGCCTCGCACACCCGGCCGCAGCTCATCGCGTCGCTCGGCGCGCGCATCGCCGAGATCGGGCGCATACCGCTGCTCGGAGAAGTCGCGCACAGCGGCGAACTGGAACCCTCCCGGGCGCCGCGCAGCAACAGCGCCCAGCGGCTGCGGACGCTGCACGGGGCGTTCGCCCTTCCGTCCGCACTCTCCGGCACCCTCGCCGCTGCCGCGGGACCGGTACTGCTGGTCGACGACCTCACCGAAACAGGGTGGACCGTGGCCGTCGCGGCACGGCTGTTGCGTCATGCCGGTGCCACCGCGGTGTTTCCGCTGGTCCTGGCTGTGCAGGGCTGAGCGGTACTCACGATGTGAGACGGGGGTGGAATCTAAGCGGCGGAGGGCCAGATAACAGACAGGTCGGTGAAATGACCGTTGCCGCCCGCGTGTGCGACAGGAACAATTGAGCCTGGATCCCCGCATCGGCTCTTGGAGCCCCACGACCGGCATGCCCACGCACGCCCGGTCGCGGACGCATACCCGAAGGGAGGACCGTGGCCATCGGCTTCGCTCCGGAAACCGCTTCCGTGAATGCCTCCCGCCCTGCCGGACGCCATCGCACCATCGAGCCTGCCGATTGGACCGCGGCGGGCATCCCGCTGCTGATCAATCCTCGCGAGGTGGTCACCGACCTCCACTCGCGCCATCTCCCGGCCCCGGGCACCGCCGTGGTCGCGGTCTACTCCCCCGACGAACGGCTGACGGCCAGCGCGTCCTTCGCGCAGCGCCCCCTCGTCACCGACGGCTGGGAACGGCGCAACGCCATCCTCGCCCATCTGCGCCGGATCACCGCGGACGACCTCAAGCGGCGCAGGCCGGTGCGCACCGCGGTCCTGCTCGTGTGCCGGGACGGCGGAGCGGGCTGGACGGAGGTGGACGGCGCCTGGATGTGGGGACTGCGTGACGCCTGCTCGTTGTACGGGCTGCGCCCCGGGTCGTACATCACCGTGACCGACGACGGCTGGCGGGTGCAGGGCGAGAACCGTGCCGGACGCACCCCCAACGCCGCCTCCTGGGCGGCTGCCACGAGCCGCGGCGCAGCGAGCCTGCGTCCCAGCGGGACGCCGCCCCTGCGCCGCGCGGCGGCGCGGTGATCAGGCGCTGACGCCGAGCAGCGCGTTGATCCGCTGCGGGTCGCCGCAGACGACCAGCAGCTTCCCTGCCCGCGCCATGGCGGAGGGCAGCACACCCGCCACCGTCTCGTCGGAACCGCCGTTGACGGCCACGACCACGACAGGCCGGCCCGTGACGCGGTCGGCGTTGTGGGCGGCGTAGAAGACGTCGTCGCCGGCGTCGTGCTGGGCCCAGTAGGACGCCTCGCCGAAGCTCAGCTCGTGGGCCGCCCAGGGGTGCTGCTCGCCGGTGGTGAGCACCAGGACCTCACCCGGAGCGCGCCCACTGTCCAACAGCAGGTCAACGGCCTCGTCGGCGGCGTCGAGGGCGCCGTCCACCGAAGCGGGGATGAGCTGGATCTGCGCCGACGGCCCGGCGGGGACGGAGGCGGCGGCCTCGGACTCCCTCGGCGAGCGTGCTTGCGGCGGTACGACGGACCCGCGGGCCGGACCGGGGCGGCCGGGACGGGCGTTCGCCGCCGGAGCGCCACGCGGCGGCGCGGGACGCGGAGGCACAGGACGCGGGCCGGAGCCCGGTACGGGGCGGGGGGTCGGCGCGGGCCGGCCGGCGGCCGGGGCTACGCGGGGACCCGGGACACTCTCGTGAATCTGAGGCTCCTCGGGGGTGAGAGGCATGTGCTGATGTCTATCAAATGCGCCGGAACAACGCAGCGGCGGGTAGGTCACAACTCGGCTCAGAAGTCGAACCCGAGTTGCTCACCCGTATCCCCCGCCACGACGGTCTCCCGGACTTTCTTCAAGTGCTGCCAACGCGGCAGGGTATCGAGATATGCCCAGGACAGCCGGTGGAGGGGGGTCGGCCCCAGCTCCTCCAGCGCCGCCCGGTGCACCGGCGAAGGGTACCCGGCATTGGCCTCGAAACCGAACGGAGCATAGTCCAGGCCCAGTTCGGCCATCATCGTGTCCCGCCGGACCTTGGCGATCACGGACGCGGCCGCCACGGCCACGCACGAGCGGTCGCCCTTGACAACCGTCCGCACGTGCCAGGGTCCCCCGAGGTAGTCGTGCTTCCCGTCGAGTATCACCGCGTCCGGCCGCACGGGCAGGGCGTCCAGGGCGCGCGTCGCGGCGAGCCGCAGCGCTGCGGTCATCCCGAGCTCGTCGATCTCCTGCGGGGACGCGTGACCGAGCGCGAAGGAGTTCACCCATCCGGTGAGCACCCCGGCAAGCTCGGAACGGCGCTTGACGGTGAGCAGCTTGGAGTCGGTGAGTCCGTCCGGGGGCCGTCGCAGACCCGTGACGGCCGCGCACACCGTGACCGGCCCGGCCCAGGCGCCCCGTCCGACCTCGTCGACGCCCGCGATGACCTTGGCGCCGGTGGTCGCGCGCAGCGAGCGCTCGACGGCGTGGGTGGGAGGTTCATGGACCATGGCAAGGCTTAGCCTACGCCCCCGCGTTGAGCCCCCTCGGGGCAGGTCTGACATGCGCGTCCGCGACGCGGCGTGAGCCGCGCCCGCACCGGGCCGACGCGTCCTGCGCGACCGCGTCACGAGGTGCGGCGGCGGCGCGGGCACCTCGTCGGCGAGGATGGCGCCGCCCCGCACGAGGGGTCGCCGCGCCTGCGGTGGCTCGACGCGGTGCGGCCGGCGGGCCGCTCGCCCGGGTCTTCGCGCCGGTGACGTCGACAGGTCTGTCGAACCCTTTCGAGCCGCGGCAATGCGACCGAAGTCCTCCGGGACGTGCTCGCGCCGCCCCGCTATCGCCATGACGGCGGGCTTGACGCACGGCGCAATGCCGCCGCATAGGCCACCGGGCGGCCGAGCCGCCGCCCGTTCGAGGGGTCCGGGCGGCGGCACGCGCCTGCATGTCACGGCAGTGACGGGTCGCGCCACTCGTCGTAGTAGCCTTCCAGCCCTGCCGCGTCACACGGCCTGATGTCGCGCGGCGGACGTCCGTCCAGCAGGGACCGCGCCCGGACCTCGCCGAGGCTCGTGGTGTACCAGGCCTCGGTGGTGTCCCCGCGGAGGTGCTTCACGATCTTCTCCAGGGCGCAGGAGCGCTGCGGCTCCGGCAGCCGGTCCAGCTCCGGGACGGCGTCCGCGGAGAGGTTGCGCAGATACGCCAGGTCGATCTTGCCGGTGCTCGCGAAGCGGCTCACCTGCTGGTCGGCGATGAGCGCGTCGGGCGACACCAGCCCGAAGACGAGGACGGACGCCGCGGCGCTCACCGCCACGGCTCGCGGCAGCCACCGCGCGCCGAGCACGCCGGCCGCCATGATGAGGACGATCAGCAGTCCGAGCCAGAGCTCCATCCCCGCCACGGAGATCCGCAGCCGGGTCAGTCCGTACGCGTCGACGTACAGGTCCATGCGGCGCAGCGCGGAGGCGACCACGATCAGGGCCAGCACGCAGATCGTGCCGAGGACGGACCGCACGAGCACACGGTCGCGGTCGGTGTCCCGTGGGGCCCAGCGCGACGCGAGTCCGATCACCACCACGGTGAGCAGGGTGACGACGAGCAGCTGCCAGAATCCCTGCCGCGCGTACTCCGCATAGGTCAGACCCGTCGTGGCGAGCACTTTCTCGTAGCCGCCGAAGAGCACCGCAAGCTGGACGGCGTTGAAAGCGGCGAACAGCGCGGCGAGCACGACCAGCGGAAGCGCCCACTCGGCGCGCCGGCGGGAACGTCCCGGCTTCACCTCGATCCGGTCCCAGCGGCGCGGCGCCGCCGCGGTCCACGCGGCGCTCAGCGCGAACAGCGTGCCGACCACGAGGAGCAGGACGCGCAGCGGCGCGTCGGTGACGGTCACATCGGGCATGGCGCCGGCCAGCAGGTCGGCGAACGCCGCGTCGGCCCCCGCGAAGAGGGCGCCGAAGACGACAAGCAGCGCAGCGGTCACGCCGGCGGTCTTCAACATCGGCAGCAGCCGGCTCCGGCTGCGCCCGGCGCGCTCGCGCATCCCGCGCAGCGCCCAGCCGATCGCGGGCACCGGGGCGAACCACAGCCCCACGCCGCCGAGCAGGACACTCGGCCAGTTGCGGCCGCCGTGCAGGGCCAGGGAACCCAGGAATGCGGCGGCGGCGACGGCCAGGAACGACGGCCACCAGGCGTCCCGCAGGGCCGGGATCAGCAGCAGCGTCAGGCCGGCCACCGCCCAGACCACCGACCATGGGCGAAGCCGCCGCCCGTGGTCGAGGGCGGCGATCGCGGCCGCCGCGGCGGCGGGGATCGTGATCAGCAGCAGGTTGATCCCCAGGCCGCCGCGCAGAAGGATCGCGGTCAGCACACCGGTGAGCAGGGCGGCCCAGAGCACGGCTGGGCGCACCACGCGCGGGGTGCGGGCCCGGCTCGCGGTCACCCACGCCGGGGGCGGAGGCGGAGGTGGGGGCGTCCAGGGGCGCGGGTAGGGCGTACCCGGGCCGACGGGTGGGCCGTGCGTGCGCGCCGGCGCCTGCGGTGGCGTCTGCGCGGACGCCTCCGGTCGGGCCTGCTGGGACGTCTGTGATCGGGCCTGTGCCGCCGGTGCGGCGTCGGACGGCGTGTCGGACATGGAACCCCTCCCCGCCGGTCGCGCGGCGGCCGGGGCGGCGCGCGGGACCGGTGCTCGACTGCTCGTCCGGCGAAGATCGGCCGGACAGCGTGGCCGACAGGCTAGGCGCGCCGGCCGACCGAACGAACGCGGCGAGGGCCCGGCGGCCCAGTCTGTGACAGGGCCGTGACAATGTGAAAGAGGGGGCCGCGGTACGACCGGAGCCCGGTCAGTCGGCGGGCAGCCACTCCGGCAGGGCCTCGCAGCGCTCCTGCCACTCGCGCGGGGGCTCGCCGCCGGCCCCGGCGGCGACGATCCCGCCGACGATGGCGCAGGTGGTGTCCACGTCACCGCCCGCCCGGGCCGTGGTCCAGAACGCGCCCTCGTAGTCCCCGAGCCCCCGGGCAGCGGACCACAGGGCGAAGGGGACGGTGTCGTGGGCGCTGGTGCGCCGGCCGTTGCCGAGTACGGCCGCGACCGTGGCGACGTCGTCGTAGTCGAGCATGTCGACAGCGCGCCTCAGCCCGGCGTGGACCGCGCTGCGCGGCAGCAGCGCCACGACGCGGGTGATGAGGTCCTGGGGGGCGCCGGGGCCCGCCGGGTCCGCGGCGAGCGCGGCCGCTGCCGCGACGGCCATCGCTCCGACGACGGCCTCGCGGTGCTGGTGGGTGGCGTAGGCGGACAGTTCGGCCTGCTCGGCTGCCTTCTCCGGCTCGCCCGCGTACCAGGCGCCCAACGGCGCCACGCGCATGGCGGCGCCATTGCCCCAGGAGCCCTGCCCGTTGAACATCTCGGCCGCGAGGGTTCGCCAGTCGGCGCCTTCCTGCCGGATCAACCGCAGCATCCGGTTCACCCCGGGGCCGTAGCCGCGGTCGAAGTCGTGGTGCGCCGCGAAGGATGCGGCCAGGGCGTCCTGATCGATCGCGCCGTGTGACCCCAGGACCGCGACGACCGAGCAGGCCATCTCGGTGTCGTCCGTCCACTGCCAGGCTCCCGGGGGCAGCGTACGGCTCTGCAGAGCCGGATAGTGCGCCGGTACGAAGAACTGGGAGCCCAAGGCGTCGCCCAGGGCGAGACCGCGCAGGCTGGACAGCGCGCGGCGGCGTGGGAGGTCATGGAGGTCAGCGGTCATGGCGGGAGAACTCTGGCATCCGGTGCCACCCGGGTCAATCATCCTGTGCGCAATCTCACCCGTGATATCGCGCCAGGTCCGACTCGGTGGACCGCCAGCGGGCGAAGGGCCGGTCCAGCCGGTACCGGCCGTCGGGCTCGGCCAGCAGCATCCGGGTCTCTCCGTTGTCGGGATTCGACAGGCACTCGAACTCGTCGACGGTCCAGTGGAACCACCGCATGCAGAACAGCCGCATGGTGAGACCGTGCGTGACCAACAGGACGTTCGGCGGGAACTCTGGCTTGTCGAAGGCGCGGTAGAGCGTCTCCAGGAAGGACCCGACACGGTCGTAGACATCCGCCCCGGACTCTCCCTGGGCGAAGCGGTAGAAGAAGTGACCGTAGGCGTCCCTGGCCTTGCGCTGCCGCTGCACGTCGTCGGCGTCCTGGTAGTTCCCCCAGTCCTGCTCGCGCAGCCGGGGCTCCTCCTTGGCGCGGGTACGGCTAGGGTCCAGGCCGAGGAGGTGGAAGGTCTGATGCGTCCGGCGATATGGCGACACGAAGGCCTGCACCCTTTCCCCGCCGAGCAGCTCGCGCAGTTCCCGGCCGGCCGCGCGGGCCTGCTCCTCGCCCCGGGGGGTGAGGGTCAACGCGTGGTCGGGCACCCGCTCGTAGATCGTGTCATCGGCGTTGCCCTGGGACTCTCCGTGCCTGATGAGCACTATGCGACGCGGTCGGGCCATGGCCTCACTGTAATTCGTGCGGGCGGGCGAGGTCGCGGCGGGCGCTCGCCGCATCCGATTGCCCACGCCGCCCAACCGCCCGTCCTCCCACTCCACCGTCCATCCACCCACTCCCACCGCGTCCGCGGCGATCGCCGCGGTCCCGCGTCCACAGGCCGGGCGTCCTCTCCCCCGATTGTCAGTGGCGTGCCCCACACTCAGCATGAAGAGGGGGACGCCTTCGCGCGCCACTACGGGAGGCAGTCATGAAGACCACGTCGTTCGTTCCAGGCACACCCTGCTGGACCGATCTGAGCAGTCCTGACATCGAAGCCTCCCGCGCTTTCTACGGGGGCCTGTTCGGCTGGGACTCGCAGGCGGGTCCCGCGGAGGCCGGCGGCTACACCTTCTTCACCCTGCGGGGCGAGCCCGTGGCGGCCGTCGGTCCGGTGATGGCCGAGGGCGACCGGCCGCGGTGGATCGCCTACATGGCCACGAGCGACGTGACCGACACGGCCAAGGCGGTCGAGGCGGCGGGCGGCTCGGTGTGCGTTCCACCGATGGCCGTCTTCGACCAGGGCAGCTTCGCACAGTTCACGGACCCGCACGGAGCGGAGTTCGGCGCATGGCAGCCGGGCGGGTTCCGTGGCGCGGGCCTGCTCGACGAACCGGGCACGCTGTGCTGGGTCGAGCTCAATACCCGGGACGTGGACGGCTCCCGCGTCTTCTACCGCGACGTCTTCGGCTGGACGGGCGAGACTCAGCCCTTCGCCGGGGACAGTTCCTACACGGAGCTCGAAGTGGAGGGCGCACAGCGGAAGTTCGGCGGCATCCTGCTGATGGACGACGCCTGGCCGACGGAGATACCCCAGCACTGGATGCACTACTTCTCCGTCGACGACACCGACGCGGCCGCCGCGCGGGCCACCGAGCTCGGGGGCAGCGTCTCCGTGCCGCCGTTCGACCTCGAGCGCGTCGGGCGGATCGCCGTTCTCGACGACCTGCACGGCGCGTACTTCTCGGTGATCACCCGTCCCGTTCAGGGCGGGACGGGCTGAGGCGCGCGGGCGGGAGGGAGCCCCTGCGCCGTGCCGTCATATCGACCAGGCCTGCTCCAGGTCGACGACGTCACCGGCGACGGTGAGGACGTCGGCTTCCAGATCGGCCCGCTCGGACAGTCGCAGAAGGGAGCCATCCCGGTACTTGGCGTGCTCCGCAGCCGAATCCCACATCGACAGCACGAGAAAGTCGGACGCGGCCCCTTGCGCGAAGACCCCGCGCAGCATGCCCGGGGAACCGGCCATGGCCGGGTTCCACACCTTCTCCTGCATCAGCACAAAGTGCTCGACGCGCTCCGGACGCACCTTGCAGTGGGCCAGGCGCAGCAGATCCCCGTCGGCGAAGCGCGGCCGGAAGCCGACCTTCACGTCCAGGCGGTGCTCGAAGAGCTTGACGCCGAGGCTTTCATAGGTGCCGGCCTGGACCGCCGCGAGGCGGTCATGCGCGCCGGCCATGAAGGCCTCGTAGTAGTCGCGGTCCTCCCAGAAGGCGAAGAGGTGCGCGACGCCCGGCTGACTGCGGCTCCAGCCGCCGCCCTGCCCCCGGAACCCCGGCTCCCCCATGAGCCCGTTGGCCCATCGACGCTGCCCGCGCTCGAATCCGGAGCGATCGACGATTCCGCATCGAATCCACTTCACCAGCACCGCGCCATCCTATGGCCCGCCGCAGGACCTTCCGTCGCATCGAAGGGGCAACTCCCCTGAACGTGCAAGCGGCAGGGCGCCACTGCGCCTGCCGCACGTCGGGCGGCTCGCGTCAGCACCTCGTTCCGCCCGGTGCCCCTCATCCGGCGCACGACGGCGCGTGCCCTCCGGAGCACGGGGCTCCGGAGGGCACGGACGACGGCCGGATCGGCCTCGGCGTCAGCTGCAGCCGCTGGTGGAGCCGCAGCCCTCACAGAGGTAGCAGCTGCCCGCGCGGCGCATCTTGGTGCCGCAGGAGAAGCAGAGCGGAGCGTCGGCGTTCAGACCGAGCTGGATCTCCAGCAGCTCCGTCGAATTGTGCGCGGTCTTCGGAGCCGGCGTCGCGGCGGCGGCCTCGGGCTCAGGTGCGGCGGTGGCGGCCGGCTTGGGCGCCTCGGTCCGGCGCGGGGCGGACTGCGCCAGACCCTCGACGTCGACCTCCTCAGCGGCGGGCTCGTAGGAACCCGTGTCGAGGTGGCGCTGACGCTCCTCGGCGGAGTGGATGCCGAGGGCGGAACGGGTCTCGAAGGGCAGGAAGTCCAGCGCCAGGCGGCGGAAAATGTAGTCGACGATCGACTGCGCCATCCGCACGTCCGGGTCGTCCGTGAGGCCGGCCGGCTCGAAGCGCATGTTGGTGAACTTCGAGACGTAGGTCTCCAGCGGCACGCCGTACTGCAGGCCCACGGAGACGGCGATGGAGAAGGCGTCCATCATGCCCGCGAGGGTCGAGCCCTGCTTGGACATCTTCAGGAACACCTCGCCGAGACCGTCGTCGGGGTAGGAGTTGGCGGTCATGTAGCCCTCGGCGCCGCCCACCGTGAACGACGTGGTGATCCCCGGGCGGCCCTTGGGGAGCCTGCGGCGGACCGGGCGGTACTCGACGACCTTCTCGACCGCGGCGGGGGCGGTGGGCTCCGCCTCCTCGGTCTTCTTCGCATCCGCCTTCTTCTTGGCGGAGAGCGGCTGGCCGACCTTGCAGTTGTCGCGGTAGATCGCGAGCGCCTTCAGCCCGAGCTTCCAGCCCTCGTAGTAGATCTCCTCGATCTCCTCGACGGTCGCCGACTCCGGCATGTTGACCGTCTTGGAGATGGCCCCGGACAGGAAGGGCTGGGTCGCGGCCATCATCCGGACGTGGCCCATCGGCGCGATGGAGCGCTCGCCCATGGCGCAGTCGAAGACCTCGTAGTGCTCGGGCTTGAGGCCGGGCGCCTCGATGACGCTGCCGTGCTCGGAGATGTGCGCGACGATCGCCTCGATCTGCTCCGGCTGGTAGCCGAGGCGGACCAGGGCCTGCGGGACGGTGTTGTTCACGATCTGCATGGAGCCGCCGCCGACCAGCTTCTTGAACTTGACCAGGGCGAGGTCCGGCTCGATGCCGGTGGTGTCGCAGTCCATCATCAGGCCGATGGTGCCGGTCGGGGCCAGCAGGGACGCCTGCGCGTTGCGGAAACCGTTCTTCTCACCGAGACGCAGCACGTCCTGCCAGGCTTCGGTGGCCGCGGCCCAGACCGGCGTGTCGAGGTCGTCCATCCGTGTGGCGACGGCGTTGGCGTCGGAGTGCTGCTTCATGACGCGCTGGTGGGCGGTGGCGTTGCGGGCGTAGCCGTCGTACGGGCCGACGACCGCGGCGAGCTCGGCGGAACGCTTGTAGGAGGTGCCCGTCATCAGGGAGGTGATGGCGCCGGCGATAGCGCGGCCGCCCTCGGAGTCGTAGGCGTGGCCGGTCGCCATGAGCAGCGCGCCGAGGTTGGCGTAGCCGATGCCCAGCTGGCGGAAGGCGCGGGTGGTCTCGCCGATCTTCTGGGTGGGGAAGTCGGCGAAGGAGATGGAGATGTCCATCGCGGTGATGACGAGTTCGACGACCTTGGCGAAACGCACGGCGTCGAAGCGCTGGTTGCCCTTGCCGTCGTCGTCGAGGAACTTCATCAGGTTGAGCGAGGCGAGGTTGCAGGACGAGTTGTCCAGGTGCATGTACTCGCTGCAGGGGTTGGACGCGGTGATACGGCCGGTCTCCGGCGTGGTGTGCCAGTGGTTGATGACGTCGTCGTACTGGATGCCGGGGTCGGCGCAGGCCCACGCGGCCTCGGCCAGCTTGCGGAAGAGCGCCCTGGCGTCGATCTCCTCGATGACCTCGCCGGTCATCCGGGCGCGCAGGCCGAACGTGCCGCCGTTCTCGTACGCCTTCATGAACTCTTCGTTCACGCGGACGGAGTTGTTGGCGTTCTGGTACTGGACGGACGTGATGTCGTCGCCGCCCAGGTCCATGTCGAAGCCCGCGTCGCGCAGGGCGCGGATCTTCTCCTCCTCCTTCACCTTGGTCTCGATGAAGGCCTCGACGTCCGGGTGGTCGACGTCCAGGACGACCATCTTGGCCGCGCGGCGGGTGGCGCCGCCGGACTTGATGGTGCCGGCGGAGGCGTCGGCGCCGCGCATGAAGGAGACGGGGCCGGAGGCGTTGCCGCCGGAGGAGAGCAGCTCCTTGGAGGAGCGGATGCGGGAGAGGTTCAGGCCGGCGCCCGAACCGCCCTTGAAGATCATCCCCTCTTCCTTGTACCAGTCGAGAATGGACTCCATGGAGTCGTCGACCGAGAGGATGAAGCACGCCGAGACCTGCTGCGGCTGGGTCGTGCCGACGTTGAACCAGACCGGCGAGTTGAAGCTGAAGACCTGGTGGAGCAGGGCCCAGGTGAGCTCGTGCTCGAAGATCTCCGCGTCGGCGGGCGACGCGAAGTAGCCGTAGTCCTCCCCGGCCTTGCGGTACGTCCTGACCACGCGGTCGATCAGCTGGCGGAGGCTGCTCTCGCGCTGAGGGGAACCCACGGCGCCGCGGAAGTACTTGCTGGTGACGATGTTGACCGCGTTCACCGACCAGAAGTCGGGGAACTCCACGCCGCGCTGCTCGAAGTTGATCGAGCCGTCGCGCCAGTTGGTCATGACGACGTCACGGCGTTCCCAGACCACCTCGTCGTAGGGGTGCGTCCCCGGGGTGGTGTGGATGCGCTCCATGCGCAGTCCATTGGCAGCCGGGGCCGCCGAGGCCGCCTTGCCGGCCTTGGCTCGGGAACCTCGTGCCGGACCGCTCGCCGTCTCTGTCATGTGCCGCCTCCCATTACAGGCATTACAGGTAAAACGCCCTGAAACGCCGCGGTCTTCCCGCGTCGGTGTCTCTCACGGCCGGTACACCCACGGGTGCCCGGCAAGTCTGGTGCCGGTGCGCCGCCGCTACCGCGCCGCAACGGCGGCGGTGGAGGGGACGCCGCCGCCCCGCTCCCGCCCGCCGGTGTCGCCCGGAGGCCTCTGGTCGCGCAACTCGGCGATCGCCGCCTCGAAGTCCTCGAGCGAGTCGAAGGCCCGGTAGACCGAGGCGAACCGCAGGTACGCGACCAGGTCCAGGTCCTTCAGCGGGCCGAGTATGGCCAGTCCGACGTCGTGGGTCGACAGTTCGGCGCTGCCCGTGGCGCGCACCGCCTCCTCGACGCGCTGCCCGAGCTGGGCGAGGGCGTCCTCGGTGACGGGCCGGCCCTGGCAGGCCTTGCGGACCCCGGCGATGACCTTGTTGCGGCTGAAGGGCTCGGTGACCCCGCTGCGCTTGATCACCATCAGCGAGGCCGTCTCCACGGTGGTGAACCGGCGGCCGCAGTCGGGGCACTGCCGACGGCGGCGGATCGACGTGCCGTCGTCGGTCGTCCGACTGTCGACGACGCGGCTGTCGGGGTGTCGGCAGAAGGGGCAGTGCATCGTTTCCCTCTCCCTTCCTCACCCACGGTGAGCGCACGACGTATCGGCCCGAGGGGCCGGTGACGGCCCCGCGAAGCAGCCACAAGCATAGGCGATCCGAGAGGGCCGATTGACCCGGGACCACTACTTGTGGGGGCTGCACACCATCCAACCACTAGATCTGGTGCCGCGACGACCCCATGCGCCCATCGCGCGAACCGCGTGTCGAGGGCCGCCGACCGGAGGGGAGCCTACGCGACGCGGCGCCTGGCGGGAGAGCCGGGGCGCGGGTGACACACTGGGTGTACGGATCGTCACGACGGGCGGCCCCATGACCGCGGGCGAGGAACGGGGCGCTCACCGGAATACGGAGTGCCGTCGCCGGGCGGTTCGGGCGCCGAACGAACAAAGTCATTCGAAATTCCATTCGATCAATACCATCTCCAGCTTCCTGACGGCGATGGATTCGCGCAAATTCACTCGAACGTGCGTTTGGCGCAACCTTTCGAAAGCAACTACCGTTGTCCTACTAGGGAGAACATCTCGAGAGGGGCCGCCGTGACCACCACCGCCGACAGCGCCACATTGACCGCCCATGACCGCCCCCAGGACCGGGTACGCCCGACGGAAGCGATGAACGAGGAAACGACAAAGCCCGCGCGAGCGCTGCCAGGACGACCTCCAGGAATCCGGGCGGACAGCTCCGGACTCACCGACCGCCAAAGGCGCGTCATCGAGGTCATCCGCGATTCCGTCCAACGGCGCGGGTACCCGCCCTCCATGCGTGAGATCGGTCAGGCCGTCGGGCTGTCGAGCACATCGTCGGTCGCCCACCAACTCATGGCCCTGGAGCGCAAGGGCTTCCTCCGGCGTGACCCGCACCGGCCCCGCGCGTACGAGGTACGGGCCTCCGACTCCACGCAGGCGCAGCCCACGGACACCGCGGGCAAGCCGTCCGCGTCGTATGTGCCCCTGGTGGGCCGGATCGCGGCCGGTGGCCCGATCCTCGCCGAGGAGTCCGTGGAGGACGTGTTCCCGCTGCCCCGCCAGCTGGTGGGTGACGGCGAGCTGTTCGTCTTGAAGGTCGTCGGCGACTCGATGATCGAGGCCGCCATCTGTGACGGTGACTGGGTGACCGTGCGCCGTCAGCCGGTCGCGGAGAACGGCGACATCGTCGCGGCGATGATCGAGGGAGAGGCCACGGTCAAGCGCTTCAAGCGCGAGGACGGGCACGTATGGCTGCTGCCCCACAATGCGGCGTACCAGCCCATCCCCGGGGACGAGGCAACCATCCTCGGCAAGGTGGTGGCGGTGCTGCGCCGGGTCTGACCCACGACCCGCCCGTGACCGGGCCCCGGGACCTCTGCGCCGGTTCCGGGGCCCCGCTGTGTACCGGTGGCTCTGCCCACCGCGGCCCCACTGCCCGGACCACGCTGCGCCCACCGGGACGCCGCTGTGGGCCCGGGCTCCCGCGTGCGGGCTGCCCTAGCTCCCCCAGCCAGCGGCGTCACTCGGCCGCCGAGGCGGCCGATGCGGCGGCGTCGATGGCGGCCAGCGATCGACGGACCTGGTTGCGGTCGGTCGTCTGCCAGAAATCCGGCATCGAGGCCTTGATGAAGCTGCCGTAGCGTGCCGTGACCAGTCGGGGGTCGAGCACGGCGACGACCCCGCGGTCCCCGGAGGCGCGCACCAGCCGGCCGGCGCCCTGGGCCATGAGCAGGGCCGCGTGCGTGGCGGCGACCGCCATGAAGCCGTTGCCGCCGCGCTCCTCCACCGCCTTCTGCCGTGCACTCATCAGCGGGTCGTCGGGGCGGGGGAACGGGATCCGGTCCATGACCACCAGTTGGCAGTTCGGCCCGGGCACGTCCACGCCCTGCCAGAGCGAGAGGGTGCCGAAGAGACAGGTGCGGGCGTCCGAGGCGAAGCGGCGGATCAGCTCGCCCAGCGTCTCCTCACCCTGGAGCAGGATCGGGTGGTCGATGCGGCCGCGCAGTGCCTCGGCGGCGGCCTGGGCAGCGCGCATGGACGAGAACAGCCCGAGTGTGCGGCCCCCCGCGGCCTCGATCAGCTCGGCGAGCTCGTCCAGCATGTCCTCACGGCCGCTGTCCCGGCCGGGCTGCGACAAATGGCGGGCGACGTAGAGGATGCCCTGCTTGGGGTAGTCGAAGGGAGATCCGACGTCGACGCCCTTCCAGACCGGAGGCTCCTCCTCCCCCTCGGCGGCCACCGTGCCCTCCGGGGCCAGTCCGAGCGAGGCGGCGACCCCGTTGAAATCGCCGCCGAGCCGGAGTGTGGCGGAGGTCAGGACGACGGAGCGCTCGGTGAACAGCTTCTCCCGCAGCAACCCCGAGACGCTGAGCGGGGCGACCCGCAGTGAGGCGCCGAAGCGGTCGTGGCGCTCGTACCAGACGACGTCGTACTCGGAGCCCGCCACGATGCGCTCGGCGACCTCGTGGACGTTCTCCGTGGCGGCGAGGGCCATCTTCCGCACGGCGTCCTCGTCCTGCACGGAGCGGTCACGGGTCTCGCCGAGGGAGGTGATCACCTGGCGGCAGGCGTCGCGCAGTGCCATCAGGGCGTAGCGCAGATCCTCGGGGAGCTCCTCGAGACGCCCGGGGAGGGCGAGTTCCATGAGCCGTTCGAAGCCGTCCGAGGCACTCATCAGCGCGTCCGCGGCCTTCTCGTCGACCAGCTTGGCCGCGAGCTTCACCGCCCGGTTGACCCGGCCGGGGGTGAGCTCGCCGGTGGCGACCCCCGTGACGCGCGAGACCAGTTCATGGGCCTCGTCGACGATGAGCACCTCGTGGCTGGGCAGGACGGGCGCGCCCTCGAGGGCGTCGATGGCGAGCAGCGCGTGGTTGGTGACGACGACGTCGGCCAGCTTGGCCCGCTCGCGCGCCGCCTCCGCGAAGCACTCGGCGCCGTACGCGCAGCGCGAGGCGCCCAGGCACTCGCGGGAGGTCACCGAGACCTGCTGCCAGGCGCGGTCGGAGACGCCGGGGGTCAGGTCGTCGCGGTCGCCGCTCTCCGTCTCGTCCGACCAGTCGCGCAGCCGGAGCAGGTCCTGGCCGAGCTTGCTGGTCGGCGCGGCGGCCTCGAACTGGTCGAAGAGGCCGTCGCCCTCGTCCTGCGGCACGCCCTCGTGGAGCCGGTGCAGACACAGGTAGTTGGAACGCCCCTTGAGCATCGCGAACTGCGGCTCGCGGCGCAGCAGCGGATGCAGCGCGGCGACGGTGCGCGGCAGGTCGCGCTGGACGAGCTGGCGCTGCAGGGCGAGGGTCGCGGTGGCGACCACCACGCGTTCGCCATGAGCCAGCGCGGGCACCAGATAGCCGAGCGACTTGCCGGTTCCGGTGCCGGCCTGGACGAGCAGGTGGGAGCCGTTGTCCACGGCATCGGCGACGGCTTCGGCCATGGCGACCTGGCCGGGCCGCTCCACCCCGCCGACCGCGCTGACGGCGGCGTGGAGGAGGTCGGTGAGAGCGGGCTTCGCGGGCTGTGTCATAGGAGCTCCACCTTACGGGGCGACACCGACAACGCGGTCGCCGCCGGCCCCGGTCCGATCCCCCCGCAGGCGGGCCGCATCACAGGACGTGACGCAGCGCGCGGTCGCGGACCAGCAACGCGGCCCGCTTGCCGGGCAGCTCGACCTCCGCCGAGAAGCGGAAGCCGGCGGTGAGGAAGGCGGCGACGGACGGGGTGTTGCGCAGGTCCGGCTCGGCGATCACCCGGGTGCACCGGGGGCGCTGCCGCAGGACGTGGTCGGCGACAGCCCGCAGCAGGGTGCCGCCGAGGCCGCGGGCCCGGTCGGCGACGGGGCCGATGAGCAGGTGGAGCCCGGTGTCGTGGGGGCGGGCCGGGTAGTAGCGGGCCACCGGGTCGAGGTCGGCGCGGTAGACCTCCCAGTAGCTCATGGGCGCCCCGTCGAGGACCCCGACGCAGGGCACGCTGCGTCCGTCGCCGTCGAGCTGGGCGCGCAGATGGCCCTCGGCGACCTCGGGCCGGCCCGCGAGGTCCCAGAACTCCGCGACGGCGGGGTCGTTCATCCACTGGGCGATGACGCGCAGGTCGCGTTCGGGGCGTACGGGGACGAGCTGGAAGGTGCCCGCGGGCGTGCCGACCGGGCCCCAGTCGGCGACGCCGTCGAGGAGGTCGTCGAGCGCGGCCGGACCGCCGGCCCGGTCGTCGGCGGTGACATCCTCGTCGAACAGCGCGCGGACCTCGGGCGGGAGTTCCAGATCGAGGGTGTCGTCGGCGCTGCCGGGCGGTGCCACAGGCGCGGGTGTGGGGTCTGCGGTCGGCACGGCGGTCGCGGCCTCCTCTGGTCAGACGGTCAGCGGGTTGGGGACGGCGACGTAGACGGACTGGGTGGCGACGGGGCCGGCCAGCTCGTCCATCCCGTGCAGCCGCGTGAGGAGGTTCGCCTTGCAGCGCAGCAGGGGTTCTCCCAGAAGCCGAGCGGGCAGTCCGGAGCGGCCGTTCCGGGCGGCCCGTGCCAGGAAGTGGCGGAGGGCCGCGAGGAGCACGCGTTCGTCGGCGAGGTGCTGGGAGCCGAAAGCCCCGACGAGGCCGAGAACGTTGTTGACCCCGAGGTAGTAGGCGAAACGCTCGTCCGCGACGGCGTCGGCCACAAAGGTGTCGCTCTTCTCGCCGGCGCCGGGCAGCAGGGCGGTGAGGCCGGCGCGCGCGGACTCGCGGAAGTAGTAGCCCTGGTTGTCGCGGTAGCGGCCGCCCGCCGGCCAGCCGTCGGCGTCGAGGACGACCAGGGTGTTCTGCTGGTGGGCCTCCAGGGCGATGCCCGCCTCGCCGTCGAGCCACAGCACGGGCCGGACCACTGCGTCCAGGTAGCGCAGGAACCACTCGGTGGCGACCGCCGTCATCGGCCGTCCGGTACGGGCCGCGAGCCGGGACAGCAGTTCGGCGAGGTGGGACCGCAGGGCGCCGCCGTCCGGCACGGGTCGCGGGGCCGTGAGGCCGGCGAGGCAGCGGACACGGTCGCCGGGGCCGAAGGGGTTGTGCCGCACGACGACGTCGAGACCGGGTACGGGGACGCCGGAAGCGGTGTCGACGGCCAGCCAGGCGGGGTCGCGGACGATGTCGAAGCCGGGGTGGGCGGCGTGCCAGCGCACGGCGAGCCCGGCCCGGAGCAAGCGGTGCACCTCGACGCCCCGGTGGAGTTCCTTGCGGAGGTTCTCCCGGCGTGAGTTGGTGATCCGCAGGCCCAGCGACAGCTTCAGCATCGCCCGGGCGCCGGGCCGGTACACGGTGCGCAGCGAGGACGTCGGATGCCAGGGCTCGCCGGCGGCGCCGAGGTCGTGGAGGAGTCCGGCCTCCAGCAGTGCGCGCACCCCGGGGCGGTGGGCGACCTCGCGGGCCTGCCATGGGTGCAGCGGCAGGGGCACGGTGTCCGCGGGGAGCCGGGTGGTGAGCTCCGGGCCGGCGAGGGCCGCCAGCAGGCGCGCGGCGGGGACGGGGCGGCCGCGTTCGGTCCAGGCGGATTCGGTGGCCAGAAGACAGCGGTGCACGGCCAGCCAGTGCAGGGCGAAGGCTCCGCGTGACTCCGGGGCGTACACCGCGGCCTCGGCCTCGGTGAGCCCTTCCCGGCTCTTGGGCGCGGGGTGCAGGGGGTGGCCCAGGACGAGGTCCTGCTCGGCGTCGAGAAAGGGGTGGGTGCCCTCGGGGGCGGCGGGGCGAGCGCGGCGGGCGGTGAGGAATCCGGCGGTCTGGCGGACGGAGTCGGCGACGCGTGCGACGAGGCCGGACGCGTCAGGACCGGTCGCGGCGGTCTCCCGGGCGAGCAGCGCGGCAAGGGTGACAGCGTCCAGAGGGGCGCCTCCGGCGGTGGGCCGGGGGGCGCCGAAGCGGTGGTGCCCGACGGCCGACCAGTGGCGGACCGGGACGAGCAGTTCGGTGCCGCTCTTCGGCAGCGGCACCCGCAGGGTGCGGCCGTCCGGCTCGGCCGGCCGCCCCGTCTCGCGGACCCAGCAGCGCAGCAGGGCCTCCGTGCCCGCTGCGTCGGCGGCGGCCCACGGGTCGGCCTGCTCGAGCGGGTCGGCCTGATGAACTGGGTCGGCGTCCGGCTCCGGGGCGGGCGGCCGCGACGGTACGGCGCGGCCCACCGGATCGGCCCGGCCCAGCGGATCGGCCCGGCCCGGCAGATCACCGCCGTCCGGCAGTCCGGCTGCTGTGGCGCGTTGCTGGGGAACGGCCACGGTGGCTTCTTCGCCAGGACGTACGGTCATCGCTTCGCTCCCTGAGGGGGTCGGCTCCCGATGGTCTCCGCCCCGGGGCGGCGGGGACCCGGCGGGCGCAAGGTCACGCCCTGATCGCCACCGCCGCGGCAAGGGCGTCGGCGAGGCGTTCGAGGACGGCTTCTGACTGTTCTTCGGTGATGGTCAGCGGCGGCAGCAGCCGGATCACGCTGCTGTCCCGGCCACCGAGTTCGACGATGAGCCCGCGGTCGAGGGCGGCCCGCCGGACGGCCGCCGCCAGGCGCGGGGCGGTCGGCGGCACGCCCCCGAGGCCGGGGGCCGCCTCAGGGTCGACGAGTTCCACGCCAAGCATAAGGCCGCGGCCGCGGACGTCGCCGACGCAGGGGTGCTCCGCGGCCAGCGCCCGCAGCCGGGTGAGCATACGGGCCCCGAGCAGCGCGGCATGCTCGGCGAGGCCGTTGCGGCGCACATAGGCGAGGGTGGCGGTGCCGGCGGCCATGGCGAGCTGGTTCCCGCGGAAGGTGCCGGCGTGGGCGCCGGGTTGCCAGGCGTCGAGTTCCTCGCGGTAGACGACGACCGCGAGCGGGAGGCTGCCGCCGATCGCCTTGGACAGCACCATCACGTCCGGGACGACACCACTGTGCTCGACGGCCCAGAAGGCCCCTGTCCGCCCCACACCGGTCTGCACCTCGTCGGCGATCAGCGGGATGCCGCGCGCCGCGGTCAGGTCGCGCATCCGCCGCATCCACGGGTCGGGCGCGGGGATGACACCGCCCTCGCCCTGGACGGCTTCGACGAGCATCCCAGCCGGAGGCTGGATGCCGCCCTTGGGGTCGTCGAGCAGGCTTTCCGTCAGGCGGGCGGAGAGCTCGGCGCCGTACTCCCCTCCGACTCCGAACGGGCAGCGGTAGTCGTAGGGGTACGGGAGCCGGGTGATGTGCGCGTCGGCGGCGCCGGCCGCGCCGCGGACCGCGGTGTCGCCCGTGGCGGCGAGGGCGCCGGCGGTCATGCCGTGGTAGCCGCCGGAGAAGGCCAGCAGTCCGCGGCGGCCGGTGGCGGTC
Source organism: Actinacidiphila sp. bgisy167 (assembly GCF_965342175.1). Lineage (GTDB taxonomy): Bacteria > Actinomycetota > Actinomycetes > Streptomycetales > Streptomycetaceae > Actinacidiphila. The sequence goes on along the minus strand of NZ_CBDRBL010000020.1, from coordinate 68,140 downwards.
CGGACGAGTTTGAGGGCGGCCTCCACGGCGTCGGTGCCGGCCGGGCCGCAGAACTGGATGCGGCCGTGCTCGGCGAGTTGACGCGGCAGGGTCTCGAACAGGGCGGTGGTGAAGGCGTCCTTGACGGGGGTGGCGAGGTCCAGCACGTGCAGCGGGGCGCCGGAGTCGAGGACCGCGCGGATGGCCTCGAGGACGACGGGGTGGTTGTGGCCGAGGGCGAGGGTGCCGGCGCCGGACAGGCAGTCGAGGTAACGGCCGCCGTCGGCGCCCTCGATGGTCATGCCGCGGGCGCGCACGGGGACGACGGGCAGCGAGCGGGCGTAGGTGCGGGCGGCGGACTCGCGCAGCGACTGGCGCCGCAGGATGCCCTCGCTGTCGTCGGACTCGCCCCGGTGCACCGCCGGTCGGCTCCTCGCGCTCGGCATGGCGGCCACGTGCTCACTCCTCGGTCTCGGCGCTTGCGTCCCCGGAGCTACCAACGACGTACCCGCGCACCGGCAACTGCCCGTGGCCGAGATCGTGGCGAGGAACCGCCCCCGCGGCAGCCGCCGTCCTCCCCTTCGAGGGCATAGTGGGGCGTTGACCTCGAGCGGGCAGACGACGTGTCGACAACAGGGGGGCCGCAACCCATGGCATCCACAAGAGGCCGCGCGGACAGGCGGGGTGGAGCGAGGAGCGGGTCGAGGGCCGAGTCCGGCAAGGCGGAGAAGGAAGACGCAGCGCAGCCGCGGCCACCGACGACGACTCCGCCCGGCGAGCGCCATCGACCCGCGACGCCGGCCCGCCTGTCCGCGCGGCCTCTGAGCCGGTTGGCCGCGGCCACCGTCGCCGCGGCGCTGCTCGCCGTGACCGCGACGGCCTGCGGCCCGTCCGACGACAACGCCGACGCCAAGCCGAGCCCTGCACCCACCGCGACCGCCGGCGACGGCGGCCTCGGCCTGCCGACAGCCCTGCCCACCAGCCTCGACGACCTGGAGAAGTGGGCCGACGCGCTGAAGGACGGCGGCTGGAAGAACTGGGACAAGGACACGTGGCTGCGCGACGCGGCCGACTTCGTCAACCCCATCATCAAGGACCTCTGGGACGCCGACCGGCTCCGCGACGCCGGCAGGACCCCGGACGACGAGCAACGGCCCGACCTGGCGCAGGCGCACGAGGGCACCACGGATCCCGAGCCGGCGGCGATCCGGGCACAGCGCCTGCCGACCCCGTACCACCAGGCCTCCCCGGCCACGGGCAAGCTGCTCTTCGACATGCCCGACGGCCAGGCGGTCTGCTCGGCTACCGTGGTGAGCGACCCGGCGAACCCGGGGCGCAGCAATCTGGTGTGGACGGCCGGCCACTGCGTGCACGCTGGTGCCCGGGGCGGCTGGTACCGCAACATCGTCTTCGTCCCGTCCTTCAACGACGCGGGCCTCGCCGGCGCCGCGCTGCGCACCGCGGGCGAGGAGCGGCTCGCCCCCTACGGCACCTGGTGGGCGACGAAGGCGGGGACCTCCCAGCAGTGGATCGACGGGGGCGGCGAGTCCTCGGCCACCGGTTCCGCCTACCCCTACGACTTCGCGGTGCTGAAGGTGACCAACCCGGATACGGGCCGATCACTGGAGGAGACGGTCGGCGCCTCGGTTCCGGTCTGGTTCGACGCGCCCGACTCGGCCGGCATCGACGCCATGGACGTCCTCGGCTACCCGGCCGCGGCTCCCTTCAACGGTTTCGGCTACCAGCAGTACCACTGCTCCGGCGACCCGGTCCGCCTCGCCCTCGACGTGGACGCGCCGACCATGCACTGGCTCGGCTGCACCATGACGGCGGGCTCCTCCGGCGGCGGCTGGTTCGCCCGCGGTCCCGGCGGACGGCCGGCCCTGCTCAGCAACACGTCCATCGGCCCGCAGAGCGGTCCGCGCTGGCTGGCGGGCCCGCGCCTCGGTTCCGAGGCCGAGAAGGTCTTCGACGCCGTCCGCGGCTGAGGGACCGTCCCCGTGTACGCCAGGAGGTCCGCCCCGTGGGGCGGACCTCCTGGCTTCGGGTCAGCGGCGCGCGGCCAGCACGAACGGCTCGAGCTCCGCGGCGAGCTCGTCGTGCACCCGCGCCTTGAGCAGGGTGCCCTCGCCGGTGTGCTCCTCGGAGAGGACCTCGCCGTCCGCGTGGGCGCGGGCGACGAGCGCGCCGCGCGTGTACGGAACCAGGGCCTCGATCTCGACGGCGGGCCTCGGCAGCTCGTCGTCGATCATGCCGAGCAGCTCGGCGATGCCCCGTCCGGTGCGGGCGGAGACGGCGATCGAACGCTTCTCGCGGCGCAGCAGCGACTGAAGCAGCACCGGGTCGGCGGCGTCAGCCTTGTTGATCACCACGATCTCCGGCACGTCCAGCGCGCCGACGTCGCGGAACACCTCGCGCACGGCGGCCAGCTGCTCGTCCGGGTTGGGGTGCGAGCCGTCCACCACGTGCAGGATGAGGTCGGCCTCGGCGACCTCCTCCATCGTCGAGCGGAACGCCTCGACAAGGTGGTGCGGCAGGTGCCGCACAAAACCGACGGTGTCCGCCAGGGTGTAGAGCCGGCCGCTCGGGGTCTCCGCCCGGCGCACGGTCGGGTCGAGGGTGGCGAACAGCGCGTTCTCCACCAGGACGCCCGCTCCGGTGAGCCGGTTGAGGAGCGAGGACTTGCCCGCGTTGGTGTACCCGGCGATGGCGACCGAGGGCACCTTGTGGCGCTTGCGCTCCTGGCGCTTGAGGTCGCGGCTGGTCTTCATCTCCGCGATCTCCCGGCGCATCTTGGCCATCTTCTCGCGGATGCGGCGCCGGTCGGTCTCGATCTTGGTCTCACCGGGACCACGGGTGGCCATGCCGCCGCCCGAGGAGCCCGAGCCGCCGCCGCCCATCTGCCGGGAGAGCGACTGGCCCCAGCCTCGCAGCCGCGGCAGCATGTACTGCATCTGGGCCAGCGAGACCTGTGCCTTGCCCTCACGGCTCTTGGCGTGCTGGGCGAAGATGTCGAGGATCAGCGCGGTGCGGTCGACGACCTTGACCTTGACGACGTCCTCGAGGTGGATGAGCTGGCCGGGGCTGAGCTCACCGTCGCAGACGACGGTGTCGGCCCCGCTCTCCACGACGATGTCGCGCAGTTCCTGGGCCTTGCCGGAACCGATGTAGGTGGCCGGGTCCGGCTTGTCGCGGCGCTGGATGACACCGTCCAGGACGAGGGCGCCGGCCGTCTCGGCGAGGGCGGCGAGCTCCGCGAGGGAGTTCTCGGCGTCCTGCACCGTGCCGTCCGTCCAGACGCCGACGAGCACGACCCGCTCCAGGCGGAGCTGGCGGTACTCGACCTCGGTGATGTCCTCGAGTTCGGTGGAGAGGCCGGCGACCCGTCGCAGCGACGCACGGTCGGCGCGGTCGAACTGGTCGCCGTCACGCTCTCCGTCGATCTCGTGACTCCAGGCGACGTCCTCTTCCATCAGGGCGTCGGCCCGAAGGCTCTCGGGGAGGCGCTGGCGGCTGCGGGCAGAAGAAGCAGAAGAAGAGGAGGAGGCGAAGGAGGTCATTGGATCCTTTGCTCGGATGATCGACGGGAACGGGGGGCGCTCGACCCCTCGTACGGTGACAACGTCGCGCGGGCCCGGAGGATTCCCCTGCCGGGTGTGTCGTCGCCGTGGGTAGATGGTCGCACGACCGTCACCGCCGGGTCACGCGACTTTCCCCGCCTCGCGCCGGTGTGTGTGACCTGGCACCGGTTTGGCGGGCACCGAGCGCTTCCAGCCGGGGCGGCCGGGCATCGGCGGCGTGGTGGGCCCGTAGAGCCAGGCCCGCAGGAATCCGCCCAGGTCACGGTCGGCGATCTCGGAGGCGAGGGCGATGAAGTCCCCCGTGGAGGCGACCCCGTCGCGGTGCCGGGCGACCCAGGCCCGCTCCAGGCGCTGGAAGGCGTCGGCGCCCATCTCCTGGCGCAGCGCGTACAGCACGAGCGCCCCGCCGTAGTAGACGTTGCCGCGGAAGATGCCGAGCTTGCCGTCGCTGCCGGGCGGCTTGGGGGCGGCGACCGGTCCGCCGTCGCGGCGCAAGCGGGCGTCCGCGCCGTAGGCGGCCTCGGCGAGCTGCTCGAGCGTGACCTCGCGGTAGTGCTCGGCCGCGTAGCGCCACTGGTACCACGTGGCGTGCCCCTCGTTGAGCCACAGGTCTGACCAGGTCGCGGGCGAGACGCTGTCCCCGAACCACTGGTGGGCCAGCTCGTGCACCATCACCGGCGCGGCGTCGGCCTCCCGCGCCAGCAGCACCCGCCGCTCGAAGAGCGAGAGGGTCTGGGTCTCCAGCTCGAAGCCCGTGACGGTGTCGGCGCTCAGGACGCCGTAGGTCTCGAACGGGTACGGGCCTACCTGCTCCTCCATCCACGCGATCTGCTCTGCGGTCATCGCCAGGCGCTTCTCGAGCCTGGCCCGGTCGGGGTCGGCGGAGCGCAGGACGTCGCGCAGCGGGAGGCCGCGGGGGCCGGTGCGCCGCAGGACGGCGGAGCGGCCGATGGAGATTTGGGCGAGTTCGGTGGCCATCGGGTGGACGGTGCGGTAGTTCCAGGTCGTCACGGGACCCTTGCGGACGGCCGTCTCGGGCAGGCCGTTGGCGACGACGGTGAGGTCGCTGGGCGCGGTGACGTGGAAGGTGAAGCGGGCCTTGTCCGAGGGGTGGTCGTTGCAGGGGAAGACGGTGTGGGCGGCGGCGGCCTGGTTGGCCATGGCCAGGCCGTCCTTGGTGCGGATCCAGCCGGTGTCGCCCTTCACCACGGGGTCGCTGGTGTGGACGACCGTGACGAGCAGGCGCTCGCCGCGGGGGACGGGGACGGCGGGGGTGACGACCAGTTCCTCGCGCCAGCCGTGGAACTCCGCCGGGCGGCCGTTGACCTCGACGGAGCGGACGTCGCCGCGGAAGTCGAGGTGGAAACGGCTCAGGGTGTCCGTGGCGAGGGCGTCGACCCGGGTCATGGCGTCCAGGGGCCGGTCGTTGCCGCGGTAGGTGAACGAGATGTCGTAGTCGAGGACGTCGTACCCCGGGTTGCCGAGTTCGGGGTAGAGCCGGTCGCCGAGCCCCGCGGACGTCGTGTCGCCGGGCTGTGCGGCCGCGACAAGCGCCACCACGGCCGCCGCGGTGACGGTGGCACGGCGCGCAAAGGATCCGATCATGGGATACGGCTATCAGCGCCGCGTGCGCTCCTGTCGGCGGCGCGTCAGTACCCCACCCGATCGGGTACTCCGTTACGGCTGCGCGGCTGCCACCGTCTCCTGGGCGCGGTACACGTCGTACACCCCCGGGACGGCGCGCATGGCGCGCATGAGCGCGGGAAGCGCTCCCGGGTCGGGCAGTTCGACGGTGTACGTATGGCGTACGCGGTGCTCCTGCGGCGGCTCCACGGCGGCGTACACGATGGCGACGCCCTGGGTGGCGATCACCTCGGTGAGGTCGGCGAGCAGCCGGGGGCGCCCGAGCGCCTCGGCGTAGAGAGTGGCCCGGTGACCGCTGACGGGCGCGTCGGAGCGCCAGTGGACGGCGACCCTGGCCCGGCCGGAGGCGGCCATGCGCGCGGCGACGGGACATCCGCTGCGGTGCACCGCGACGGTGCCGCCGCGGATGGGGAAGCCGGTGATGCCGTCCGGCGGCACGGGGGTGCAGCAGCGGGCCATGCGCACGGCGGCACCGGGCGGATCGGTGTCCGCGTGCGGCTCGGCGGCCCTGCGGGCGCCCGTGGCGCCGGCGCGGACGGCGGGCGCGGCCGGCTCCTCCTCGGTGGCGGCCGGCGGATGGGCCTCCAGCCAGCGGGCGATGGCGATCCGGGCGGCGGGGGTGCGGGCATGCTCCAGCCACTCGGGCGAGGGCCCGTAGTCGTCCCCGTCCCCGTCGGTGACCTCGGTCATCAGCAGTTGCACGGTGTCGCCGTCCCGCAGGACCGTGCCGAGCGGGGCGAGCCGCCCGTTGACGCGCACGCCGACGCAGGAGTGGGCTCCCTCGCCGTGCAGTGCGTACGCGGCGTCGGTGCACGTGGCGCCGTCGGGCAGGCCCACGGTGCCGCCGTCGGCCGAGAAGACGGTGACCTCGCGGTCCTGGGCGAGTTCGTCGCGCAGGGTGCTCCAGAAGAAGTCCGGGTCGGGAGCCTCGCGCTGCCACTCCAGCAGCCGGGCGAGCCAGCCGGGGCGGGTGGGGTCGACGCGCTCGCCGTCCTCGCAGTCCGCGGTCTCGGCGGCGGCGTAGGGGTTGCCGAGCGCGATGACGCCGGCCTCGGCAACGTGGTGCATCTGCCGGGTGCGGATCAGGACTTCGGCGACGCGTCCCTCGCCGTCGCGGATGGCGGTGTGCAGCGACTGGTAGAGGTTGAACTTGGGCGCCGCGATGAAGTCCTTGAACTCCGCGATCACCGGGGGGAAGCAGGTGTGCAGTTCGCCGAGGACGGCGTAGCAGTCGGCGTCCTCGGCGACCTGGATGAGTACCCTGCCGAAGTCGCTGCCGCCCGGCACCGCGCCGCCGCGCTTGAGCCGGACCCGGTGCACGGAGACCACGTGCCGGGGCCGCACCTCCACCTCGGCGCTGATGCCGGCCTCGCGGAGCACCGTGCGGACCTCCTCGGCGACGGCGCGCAGCGGGTCGGGCAGGGCGGCGTGCTCCAGGATCAGTTCGGTGGTGCGCAGGTAGTCCTCGGGGTGGAGGATCGCGAAGACCAGGTCCTCGAGTTCGGTCTTCAGCGCCTGGACGCCGAGGCGTTCGGCGAGCGGGATCAGCACGTCCCGGGTGACCTTGGCGATCCGGGCCTGCTTCTCGGGGCGCATGACGCCGAGGGTGCGCATGTTGTGCAGCCGGTCGGCGAGCTTGATGGACATGACGCGGACGTCGTTGCCGGTGGCGACGAGCATCTTGCGGAAGGTCTCCGGCTCGGCGGCCGCGCCGTAGTCCACCTTCTCCAGCTTGGTGACGCCGTCGACGAGGAAGCACACCTCCTCGCCGAACTCCTCCCTGACCTGATCGAGCGTCACCTCCGTGTCTTCGACCGTGTCGTGGAGCAGTGAGGCCGTCAAGGTGGTGGTCTCCGCGCCGAGTTCGGCGAGGATCAGGGTCACGGCGAGCGGGTGCGTGATGTACGGCTCGCCGCTCTTGCGCATCTGGCCGCGGTGCGACGACTCGGCGAGCACGTACGCCTTGCGCAGGATGGCGAGATCCGCGCCGGGATGGCGGCCGCGGTGCACCTTGGCGATGTGCTCGATGGACTCCGGCAGCCGGCCGGCGCGCCCTCCGGGGCCCAGCAGCGCCGCGCGCCCCAGCCGGCGCAGGTCCGCGGCCCGGGGGATGCGCCTGCGTCCTGCGGCGCCCGGCGCGGTCTCCACTGCGTTGTCCGGTCTCATGCGGCACCTCCGGCAGCGTCACCCACCGGCGGGATGGCTTCCGTGCCGGTGCTTGATGCTACCGAGCCCATCACGTGCCGCCGCCGCGCTCTCGCCCAGCGTGATCGGCATCACCCGTTCGAGCGAATCCCGGCCTCGGAGGGCGACCTCAGCCCCCGTCGCCGAGCCAGGCGGGATCGATGACGCCTTCGGCGACGATCACCGCGGGTCCGGTCATCTCGACGGTGCCGTCGGGACGTTCGGTGATCACCAGGGTGCCGCCCGGCAGGTCGACCCGGTACGTCTCGGGGCGGCCGGTCACCGCCGGGTCGCGGCCGTCGCGCCGGGCCGCGGCGACCATCACGGCGCAGGCGCCGGTGCCGCAGGAACGGGTCTCGCCGGAGCCTCGTTCGTGGACGCGCATCGCGACATGGCGCTCACCCCGGTCGACGACGAACTCCACGTTCACACCGTCCGGATAGGCCGCGGCCGGCGCCCACGCCGGAGGGTCCAGCAGCTTGCCGGCGTCGGCGAGGTCGTCGACGAAGGCGACGGCGTGCGGGTTGCCCATGCTCACGTTGCGGGCGGGCCAGCGGCGCTCGCCGACCGCGACCTCGACCTCGACCTCGCCGGCAGGGAGCGCGGCACGGCCCATGTCGACGGTGATGTCGCCGTCCTTGTCGATGTGGACCCGGCGCACGCCGGCGCGGGTCGCCACGGCGACGTCTCCGGCCTCGGTGAGACCGGAGCGCTGGAGGTAGCGGGCGAAGACGCGCACGCCGTTGCCGCACATCTCCGCGACGCTGCCGTCGCTGTTGCGGTAGTCCATGAACCACTCGGCCTCTGCGGCCATGGCGGCGGCCTCCGGGTGCCTGGCCGAGCGCACGACCCGCAGCACCCCGTCGCCGCCGATCCCGGCGCGGCGGTCGCACAGTCGCACGACGGCATCGGAGGTCAGGTCGAGCGCCCCGTCGAAGTCGGGGATGATCACGAAGTCGTTCTCCGTGCCGTGCCCCTTGAGGAAAGGCAGGCCCTGCCGTGCTGCGCTGGTCATGGCCTGAGTCTACGGGTCAGCGCAGACGGGCGACCCGCCAGAAGGCGAGCAGCGCCAGCACCACCGTGACCGCCGCGTACAGCGCCACGAAGCGCCAGTCCGGGCGGCGGCCGGAACCGCGGGCCGGCAGCCCCGGCCAGGTGTAGCCGACCCGGCGGGCCGCCATGATCCCCCAGCCCGCGGAGCAGCAGCCCAGCAGGAGCCCGAGCATCGCGACGACGGGGCCGCCATCACCGGCCTCGAAGGCCAGCGGGAAGGCGAACATGAGCGAGCCCAGCACGCCGAGGGCGACGATCGGGGCGATCTGCCACACGCGCAGGCGCCGCTCGGGACGCAGTTCCTGGAAGGACTCGCCCTCCGCGAGGGACTGCTCCTCCAGCGGGTCCTCCAGGGGACCGTCGACGACGAGGCGCTCGCGCCCGTCGAGCTCACCGCCGGAGGAGCGCTCGGCGCGTTCCGGCTGCGGACCGCTGCGAGGGCCGGCTTCCATCGCCACGCGCCCTCCCAAGACGTCCGACACCGTAGCTGGCTTCGATGCTCGATGATGGCATGGCCGAGGTGCCGTCAAGTGTCGCTGGGGCGTCCCGATGCCATCACGTGATCAGGCTGTGACCGCCCGACCGGGCGGTACCGAGCAGGGCGAGCGCCTGCCCGACCAGCTCCTGCCCGCGGCCCGCGAGCCAGTGCACCCGGCCGTCCCGGCGGAACCACGAGTCCTGGCGGCGCGCGAAGCGCTTGGTGGCGCGGACGGTCTCGGCGCGCGCCTGCTCCTGCGTGCACTCCCCGGCCAGCGCGGCCAGCACCTGCTGGTAGCCCAGCGCCCGGGAGGCCGTGCGCCCCTCGCGCAGGCCGGCCGCCTCGAGGGTGGTCACCTCGCCGACCAGCCCGGTGTCCCACATCCGGTCGACCCGCAGCGCGATCCGTTCGTCGAGCGCCGGGCGCGGGACGTCGACGCCGATCTGGACGGTGTCGTACACGGAGTCGTGGCCGGGCAGGTTCGCGGTGAAGGGACGGCCGGTGATCTCCACGACCTCCAGCGCACGGACGATCCGTCGGCCGTTGCTGGGCAGGATCGCGCGGGCCGCCTCCGGGTCCACGGCGGCCAGGCGGGCGTGCAGCGGGCCCGAGCCGAGCGCGTCGAGCTCGGCCTCCAGCCGGGCGCGCACCTGCGGATCGGTGCCGGGGAACTCCAGCGCGTCTATGGCGGCACGGACGTAGAGCCCGGAGCCGCCGACGAGCACAGGGGTGCGCCCGGCGGCCAGCAGCCGGTCGATCTCGGCGCGGGCGAGACGCTGGTACTCGGCGACACTGGCGGCCTGGGTGACGTCCCAGATGTCGAGCAGGTGGTGCGGCACACCCTGTCGCTCGTCCGCGGTGAGCTTGGCGGTGCCGATGTCCATGCCGCGGTAGAGCTGCATGGAATCCGCGTTGATCACCTCGCCGTCGAGGGCCTGGGCAAGGGCGACCCCGAGGTCGGACTTGCCGGCCGCGGTCGGGCCGACGACGGCGATCACGTGGGGGACGTCGTTTCTCACGTGCACAGTTTCGCAAATTCCGGCGGCGCGGTTTCACCCGTGGACGAGTAAGATCGTTACGGGGAAGGGGATATTCCCGACTAAGGCATCACACCGCACAACGGCATCACGGGGAGACGGTGACGCATGAGCCTCAAGGACACGCTGAAGGCCAAGGCCGAGCACGCCCGGGCCGTGGCCGGAGCCAAGGCCGGCGACTTCATGGAGCAGCACGGCGAGACGATCGGCTCCCGACTCGACAAGGTGGCGCGCACGGTCGACGAGAAGACCAAGCACAAGTACAGCGGCACGATCCACAAGGGCGTGGACAAGACGAAGGGCGCTATGGAGCACCTGAAGGAGGGCGGCTCCAAGGCGACGCCCTGAAGGAGCGCGGCTCCAAGGCGACGCCCACGGGATGGCTGCGGGCGCCGGGGCCGGCAGGGCTAGGACCAGGCCGCCACGAAATAGCCGACGCCGTACGGCGCCTCGTCGTACAGCAGGGCGGCGTCGAGTCGGGCGCCCTCGGCGGCGCCAGCGAGCACCTGCCAGGGGGCGCGCCCGGCCGCCCCGAGTTCGGCGGCCAGCGGCGCGTCCAGGGCGGCCAGCGCCTCGGTGTCGGCGGCTCCCAGGGCCCGGGCCACGGACGCGTCGAAGGGTTCGGCGCGTTCGTCCAGGTATCCGGGCGCCTTGAGCGTTCGGCAGGTGCTGCCGTCGCCCATGACCAGCAGCGCCACCCGGTCGGCCAGCTCCGCCAGGCCCCGCCCCAGCTCCAGCATCCGGGCCGCCGGCGCGGTGGCGGGCACGCCGCAGGCGTGCAGGGGCGCTGTGGAGCCGGCCTGCTCGAGGAGCCAGGCCGCGAGCGTCAACGACGGGGCCAGGGGCTCGGGGTCGCTTCCGTCGCCGAGCCGAACCGTCAGGTTCACGCCATACGGGCGCAGCGAGCCCGTACCACCGCCCTCCCAGACGTGGGCGGAGGCCGCGGCGCCCACGACGACCAGCAGGTCGGGGCGCGCGGCGGCCAGAACGGCCAGCGCGTCCGCGCAGGCGGCGCGCAGGGGGTCCAGTTCCGGCGCGGCGTGCGACGCGACCCCGGGCACGAGCAGTGGCGGACAGGGGCAGACGGCGGCGGCGACCAGCATGATCGGAACCCTACCGTGCGCCCTCGGAGAAGCCCCCGGGCACACGGCCCTGGAGGTCCGCCGCTGCGGCGGACTTCGGGTCCTTGCTGTCCCGGATCAGCTCGGCGACCGTGAAGCGGCACAGGTAGGTCGTGGTCATACCCTCGTTGACCTGCACGAACCCCTCCCCCGAGCGGTACAGTCGGCTGCGCCGCACGCGCAACGGCTTGCTGGGACGGTAGGCGAGCGCCGCCTCCTCCAGCCTGTGCAGCGCGTCCTCACGCGTTCCGTCGGCGTGGCCGAGGAGCTCGAACTCCCAGCGCCGGGCATCGCCGCTGCCCACCGTCTCCTCGGCGAAGAGCCCCCAACGAGCCATCCATGCCCCCTCCGTCGGCCGCGCGGTCCTCTCGGCCCCCGCGGCCCCGTCGTCGTCCTCGCGTTCCTCGCGGTCCCGCGTCAGTCGCAGCCGCAGCCGGGTGCTGCCCCGGCAGGCGCCGTCACCGGCGCGCCGATCGTCGGCAGGCCCAGCATGACACCCGCGGGCTTGGCGGCCGCGGCCGAGTTCCGCCGCTCCCATGCGTCGCCCGCCGCTGTGCGGCGGACGCCGAACGCCGGGCTCTCGGCGAGCAGGTGGTGCGGCGCGGCGTAGCTGATCTCCGCCATCACCACGTCGCCGGGGCGGACCGGCTCGGCGGGCGGCGCGAAGTGCACGAGACGGTTGTCGGGGGCACGGCCGGACAGGCGCCGCGTGGCGTCGTCCTTGCGGCCCTCGCCCTCGGCGACCAGCACCTCCAGGGTGCGGCCGACCTGCTTCTTGTTCTCGGCCCAGGAGATCTCCTCCTGCAGCGCGACCAGCCGCTCGTAGCGCTCCTGGACGACCTCCTTGGGCACCTGCCCCTCCATCTCCGCGGCGGGCGTGCCCGGGCGCTTGGAGTACTGGAAGGTGTAGGCCTGCGCGAAGCGCGCCTCGCGCACCACGTGCAGCGTCTGTTCGAAGTCCTCCTCGGTCTCGCCGGGGAAGCCCACGATGATGTCGGTGGAGATGGCCGCGTCCGGCATGGCGGCGCGCACCTTCTCGATGATGCCGAGGTAGCGGTCCTGCCGGTAGGAGCGGCGCATCGCGCGCAGCACCGCGTCGGAGCCGGACTGCAGCGGCATGTGGAGCTGGTGCATCACGTTCGGGGTCTCGGCCATGGCCGCGATCACGTCGTCGGTGAAGTCGCGCGGGTGCGGCGAGGTGAAGCGGACCCGCTCCAGGCCCTCGATCCGCCCGCAGGCGCGCAGCAGCTTGCTGAAGGCCTCGCGGTCGCCGATGTCCGAGCCGTAGGCGTTGACGTTCTGGCCGAGCAGGGTGACCTCGATGACGCCCTCGGCGACCAGCGCCTCGACCTCGGCGAGGATGTCGCCGGGGCGGCGGTCCTTCTCCTTCCCGCGCAGCGCGGGGACGATGCAGAAGGTACAGGTGTTGTTGCAGCCGACCGAGATCGACACCCAGGCCGCGTAGGCCGACTCGCGCCGGGTCGGCAGCGTGGACGGGAAGGTCTCCAGCGACTCGGCGATCTCGACCTGCGCCTCTTCGGCGATCCGGGCGCGCTCCAGCAGCACCGGGAGGCTTCCGATGTTGTGGGTGCCGAAGACGACGTCGACCCAGGGCGCCTTCTTGACGATCGTGTCCCGGTCTTTCTGCGCGAGGCAGCCGCCGACGGCGATCTGCATGCCTGGGCGGGCGGCCTTCTGCGGCGCCAGGCGGCCGAGGTTGCCGTACAGGCGGTTGTCGGCGTTCTCCCGGACCGCGCAGGTGTTGAAGACGACAACATCTGCGGAGACCGTGCCGTCCGCGCCCTTGGGCGCGCGGACGTAGCCGGCCGCCTCCAGGAGGCCTGCCAGCCGCTCGGAGTCGTGGACGTTCATCTGGCACCCGTAGGTGCGGATCTCGTAGCTCTTCACACCCTGCTCTTCACGCTGCACCCATCCAGGGTACGGGCGCTTCGTCCGCGCCCTTACCCTGGCCCGGCCCCGGAGCGGACCGCACCCGGTGGTCCCGTTCGGCACGGGAAAGCGGGCGCCGGGCCCGGGTGGACGACTCCAGGTGCCGCCGTCGGCACAGGCCGCCTGCCGCCGGGGCGCCGGGCGTCCCCTGCGCCGGCTTCCGCGGCGGGCGGCTCCCCGGTCCAGGGCGGCGGGCGGGAGGCGGGGCGGCGGGCAGCGGGCCGGTCGGCCGCGGTGGCCCCTGGCCAGGGCGGCGCCGGGACTGGCACCATCTCCCGGATGGATCTCCCCCCTACCGGCAGACGCCGTGCCCTGCAGGTCGCACTGGCGGTGGCGGCGGCCGCCGCGCTGCTGCTGTGGTGGGTCCTGCCGTCCGACGGGCCGTCGTACCCGAAGGACGGGGTCGACTTCGCCACCGGCGTCCGCAACGGGGTGTACGACACCTACGGGAAGCGGCTCCAGCTCTACCTGCGCACGGACCTTCCCGGGGTGACGGTGCGCCTCGTGCGGTCCGAGGGGTCCGTGGACAACGTCCGGCGGGTGGCGACGGGCGAGGCCGGATTCGCGATCGCCGCGGCTGACGCCGTCGCCGACTACGACGGCCCGGGCGCGGAGCGGCTGCGTGCCTGCGCCCGGCTGTACGACGACTACATGCAGCTCGTGGTGCCCGCCGGCTCCCCTGTGCGGTCGGCGAAGGACCTGCGCGGGCTGCGGGTGGGGATCGGCCAGCCGAGCTCCGGGGTGAACCTGATAGCGCAGCGGCTGCTGGGGGCGGCGGGCCTCGGGCGGCCAGACGATGTGGTGCGCCGGCCGGTGGGCATCGACCGTGCGCCGCAGATGCTGCGCGACGGGGAACTGGACGCGTTCTTCTGGTCGGGCGGACTGCCGACCAAGGCCGTCGCGAACCTGGCGGAGACCACCGACGTCAAGCTGGTCCAGCTCGGCGACCTGGTGGCCCCGCTGCACGCCGGGAGCGACGAATCGGCGTACTACCGGCAGGCGGTCATGCCCGCGGACGCCTACCCCATGATCCAGGGCGGGCGGGCGGTGCAGACGATCGCCGTGGCCAATCTGCTGATCACCACCGACCGTATGGACACCGGGCTGGTGGAGCGCCTCACCCGGACCGTGATCGACAGCCGCGACCGTATCGGGCAGGAGGTGCACGCCGCCCAGCTGATGGACCTGCGGACGGCGGTCTTCACCGACCCGCTGCGGCTGCACGAGGGCGCCGAGCGCTACTACCGCTCCGTGAAGCCCTGAAGGGCCCGTCGCAGCAGGCCCTCGCCCGCGGGGCCTTCGGCGGCGGGACCGGCCCGACCGCCTGCTGGACCGGTACGGACCATTCCGCCCGAGATGTGATCGTTCTGCGTCCCCGGGGGCGATGTTCATCCCCGTCGCAGCCCCCTAACCTGTAGCGGACCACGTATCGATGGGGGCATACGCATGAGTTCTGGGGGTCCGCCGCACACCCTCGTGGACGGCCGCTACGAGCTGCGCCGGCAGCTGGGGCGCGGCGGCATGGGTGTGGTGTGGGAGGCGTACGACAACCGGCTCAGTCGTCAGGTCGCCGTCAAGGAACTGCTGTTCCGGGGCGCGCTGGACCCGGAGACGCAGGCGCAGTGGGTGGAGCGGGCGCGCCGGGAGGCGCGGGCCATCGCCCGGATCGGGCACGAGCACGTGGTCGCGGTGCACGACGTGATCGAGGCCGACGGCCAGGTCTGGATCGTCATGGAGCAGGTCAACCCGCATTCCCTGGCCGACCAGTTGCGCGAGAGGGGCCGCATGCCGGCGCTGCAGGCGGCACGGATCGGTCTGGAGGTGCTGCGCGGGTTGCGCGCGGTGCACGCGGCCGGCGTGCTGCACCGCGACGTGAAACCGCACAACATCCTGTTCCGCCGGGACGGGCGGGCGGTGCTGATGGACTTCGGGATCGCCACCTTCGAGGGCGCCGCCCAGGTGACGCGAACGCACGAGACCGTCGGCACGCCGCAGTATCTGGCGCCGGAGCTGGCCGACCGGCTGACGCCGACGCCCGCCGCCGACCTGTGGTCGCTGGGCGTCACGCTCTACGAGATGGTCGAGGGCCGGACCCCCTTCCGCGGGCCGACGCCGTACGAGGTGCTGGAGGCCGTCCGCACCGCGGAGCCGCCTCCGATGGCGCACGCGGGGCCGCTGCGCCCGCTGATCGACGGGCTGCTGGTCAAGGAGCCGGGGGCGCGGCTGTCGGCGCGGCGCGCCGAGCAGCTGCTGCAGCATGTGGCACAGGAGACCCCGCGGTTCCCCATGGACGTACACCGGGATGACGACCCCGACGCCACGGTGACGGACACGGACGGCGCGACTCCGTCGCATCCGGCGAGGCGGACGTGGTGGCGCAGGGCTGCGCGCCGGTGGTCCACGCTCGTGGCAGGCGGAGCCGCCCTGGTGCTCCTGGCCGTGGCGGGCTGGTTCGCCGTCGACCGCATGCGCGACGACGTGCCCCCGCTCTCCAGCTCGCCGACCTACCGGACGGCACGTGACCGCGGCTACCTGGTGGTGGGGGTCAAGAGTGACCAGCCGGGCCTCAGCGAGGCCTCGAGCACCGCCGAGGACGGCTACGAGGGCTTCGACATCGATCTCGCACGGGCGATCGCCAGGCATCTGGGGTTCGGCAAGGTGCAGTTCACGGTGGTGGACACGCAGTCGCGCGAGTACCGCCTGAGTGCCGGAAACGTTGACTTCATAGTGGCGAGCTACTCGATCACGAAGGCGCGCAAGGAGAAGGTCGACTTCGCCGGTCCCTACTACCAAGCCGGCCAGGACTTCCTGGTGCGCACCGACGCCCCCGTCCACAGCGTTCAGGACCTGTTCGGCCGCAAGGTCTGCACCGTCACCGACTCGACACCCGCGCAGCGGTTGCGCGAGGAGTACCCGCAGATAAGGACCGCGCTGCAGGCCTCGTACGGGCGTTGCGTCGACGAGTTGCTCGCGGGCGAGGTCGACGCCGTCTCGACCGACGACATCATCCTGGCGGGCTACCGGGCCCAGCACACCGAGCGACTGCGGCTGCTGGGCGCGCCCTTCGGGAACGAGGAGTACGGGGTCGGCCTGCAGAAGAACGAGCCCGCACTGAAGCGGGCCATCTGCGACGCGATAAAGGAGGAGATCACCTCGGGCGCCTGGCGCGCGTCGTACGTCAAGCACCTCAAACCGCTGACGTCGCAGGAGCTGGCGGACCAGCGCCCGCGCCTGGACGAGATGTCCGAGTGCCTGTAGGCCCGCGCGACCGCGCCGGCCGGGCCCGCGCCTTATGACACGGCGAAGGTGGTGACCACGGCGGCGTGGTCGGAGGGCCAGTCGTTGGCCGCCACGTGCGGTTCGGGGAGGGGCTTTCCGGTGACCAGGGTCGTGGAGTCCAGCACCCGCAGGGCCTGCCCGGCGTACAGCACGTAGTCGATCCGGTCCTGCGGCTCGGGCACGGGGTTGACCGGGGACCATGTGGCGCCCGGGTCGCGCACCGGGTCCGGGTGGGCCTCGCGGTAGGAGTCGCGCAGTCCGGCGGCCTCGGTGGCGAGGGTGACGGGCCAGGGCACGGCTCCGTACCCGCCGTGCAGGGGCGCCGCCTCGGCTGTCCAGTCCAGGTGGGAGGGGGCGTTGAAGTCGCCGACGAGGACGACCGGGGTGGTGTCGCGGGCGGCGAGGTCGGCGGCCATGTCGCGCAGGATTCCCCGAATCTGGCCCAGGCGTCCGGACGCGGCCTCGTGCGCGACGAGTTCCTCGACCGGCTGCCGGTCGTGGAGGGCACCGTAGGGGCCGTACGGCGTGCAGCCGAGGTGGGCGCTCCACAGCGTGACGTCGCGGCCCTCGTCGAGCCGGACGGTCGCCCCGAGGCCGCCGTAGAACGGGGCCGCGGGCACTCCGTGGCGGGGGACGATCGGGTAGCGGCTGATGACGCCGAGGTTGTCGCCGGCCTGGTGGTGGTCCCAGCCCAGCGCCTCGGCGAGTTCCCTGGCGGAGTGCGTCCAGGTCTCCTGGAGGCCGACGACGTCCACATCGGCGTCCAGCAGCACGCGCAACTGCTTGTCGCGGTGGTCGTCGACGCGGCTGCCGCCGAGCCACAGGTTCCAGCTCATGACGCGCAGGCGCCGCACCATGGGCTCGTCCGCCCCGCCGACCGGCACGCGCACGGTGACGGTCGCGAAGCGGCCGGCGGCGTCGGTGGCGGTCACGGCGACCTCCGCGTCGCCGGGTTCGTCGGGAGTCCCTGTGACGGAGCCGTCGGAAGAGACCCGCGCCCAGCCGGGGCCCGCGGCCTTGGCGTACGCGACGGAGGGGGCGTCGCGCAGCAGCCCGGCCACGGTGACCCGCACCGGCTCACCGACACGGGCGCGGCGGCTGGTGAAGGCGGGCACGAGGAAGGACGGCGGTCGGCCGACCAGGGCCCGCAGCAAGGGGACGTCGGCCCGTTCCAGGCTGGCGAGCACCATGCGGCCTGCACCGGGTCCGATGGGCGCCAGGGACGGCACGGCGAGCACCCGGCAGCCGGCGGCCTCGGCGGAGGCGACACCGGTCGGGGTGTCCTCCACGGCCACGCACCCGCCGGGGTCCGCGCCCAGGGCGCGGGCGGCGGCGAGGTAGGGGTCGGGGGCTGGCTTGGTGCGGGGAGTGTCGTCGGCGCTGAAGGACACCGCGAAGCGCTCCCGGCCGAGTACGCCGAGCACGGTGTCCACGACCTCGCGGGGGGAGGCCGAGACCAGCGCGATGGGGATGCCCTGGCGGGCGAGTTCGTCCAGCAGGTCCAGCGCACCGGGGCGGGGCACCGTGCGTACGCGGACCCGCTCGGCGAACTCGCGGTGCAGGACGGCGGCCAGCTCGCCGGCGCCGGTCGCCGTCCCGGTCGTGGCCGCCAGGTGGGCGGCGGTGTGCTCGACGGCGCGGCCGAGGACCTCGGCCACGTCCGCGTCGCCGAGTTCGTGCCCCAGCCCGGCGGCCACCTCGGCGACCGCCTCCCACCACAGTTCCTCGGTGTCGACGAGGGTGCCGTCCATGTCGAACAGGACGGCCTGGAGCGCGTGCCGCGGTGGGTGGGTCACGGGGTTCTCTTTCATGGGGGGTGAGGGGGCCGGCGGTGCAGCCGGTCAGACGGCGCGCGCGGTGACCAGGACGGGACGGTCGGGCAGGGACACGGTGACGAGGGCGCCCGGCGGCAGGGCGGCGGCCTCGTCGCCGGCCAGGTCCGCCTTGACCGGGGTGCCGTCGGCCAGTCGCACGGTCACCCTGGTGACGGCGCCCAGGAAGGAGGCCGCCACGACACGTGCGTCGCCGTCGGAGTCGGCGTTCACGCGCACCGCCTCGGGCCGGACGAGGACGTCCACCTCGGCGCCGGCGGCCAGATCGCCCTGGGCGGGGAGTCGCCGGCCGAGGACCTCGACCTGGCCGTCGCCGACGAGCCGGCCCGGCAGACGGCTGTTGGTGCCGACGAACTCGGCGACGAAGGCGGTGGCGGGGCGGCCGTACAGCTCGGCGGGGGCGGCGCACTGCTCCAGCCGCCCGGCGCTCATGACGGCGACGCGGTCCGCCATGGACAGCGCCTCCTCCTGGTCATGCGTCACGAAGAGCGTGGTGATGCCGAGTTCGCGCTGCAGGCGGCGGATCTCCTCGCGCAAGGCGGTGCGCACCTTGGCGTCCAGCGCGCTGAGCGGCTCGTCCAGGAGCAGGACGCGCGGCCGCAGCGCCAGGGCGCGGGCGAGCGCCACGCGCTGCTGCTGGCCGCCGGAGAGCTGGTGAGGGTAGCGGTCCCGGTGGTCCGGCAGGCCGACGAGCTCCAGCAGTTCGGCGGCGCGGGCGCGCCGCTCGGCGGCGCCTACCTTGCGCATGCGCAGCCCGAAGGCGACGTTGTCGGCGGCGCTCAGGTGCGGGAAGAGGCTGTAGGACTGGAAGACCATGCCCGCGTCCCGGCGGTGCGCGGGAATCCTGGTGACGTCCTTGCCGTCGACCAGCACCTGACCGGAGTCGGGGTGCTCGAAGCCGGCGAGCATCCGCAGCGCGGTGGTCTTCCCGCAACCGGAAGGACCGAGCAGGGCGAGGAGTTCACCGGGCCGGACGGTCAGGTCCAGCCCGTCGAGGGCGGTGGTGGGGCCGAAGGCGCGGCGCAGCGCCCGGAACTCGACGGTGGCGCCGCCGGGCACGGCCGGGGCCGCGTCGGCCGGGGCAGGGACGGTGTCGGTCATGTCTTCGTCACTTCCGGGAGTCGGTACGCGAGATGGGACGGCGTCCGCCGACGGCGGCCAGGACGAGCAGCAGAGCCCAGGTGACCAGCAGGCTGAGCACCGAGACGGCCACCGAGAGCTGGGCCTGCGAGCCGCTGACCGTGACGATCCACACCGCGAAGGGCTGGAAGCCCAGCACCTGGGCGACGGTGAACTCTCCGAGCACCAGGGCGAGGGTGAGGAAGGAGGCGCTCAGCAGCGCCCCGCGCAGGTTGGGCAGGACGACCCGGACCAGCGCGCGCGGCCAGTCGGCGCCGCAGGAGCGGGCCGCCTCGACCAGGGTGCGGACGTCCACCGCCCGAAGTCCGGCGTCCAGGGCGCGGTACACGAAGGGCAGCGCCATCACGACGTAGGTGAGGACGAGGACGACCGGGAAGGAGGGGTTCTGTACGGCCACGAAGGTCTGGTACAGCGGCGTACTGGCCAGGTGCTCGGGCCCCCAGCGGAGAACGCTGCTCACCCCGGCGACCAGCGCGATCGGCGGCACGACCAGAGGCAGCGAGCAGACGATCTCGACCACCGGGCGCAGCCGGGGCGCGGACAGCCGCAGGCCCACCATGGCCGGGACCATCAGCAGCAGGACGACGGCGATGGTGGCGGCCGCCAGCTCCAGAGAGAGAAGCAGGCTGGAGGTGAAGCCCTCGGCACCCAGGATCTGCCCATACGCGTCGAAGGTGACGCCTTCGCCGGGGACGTCGACCGTGAAGACCATCGAGGCCGCCAGCGGCAGCAGGAAATAGAGACCGGCGCCCGCGAGGACGAGGCTTCGCCCGGGCCGGAACGGTGCTCGGGTCAGACCAGCCATCGCGCGCTCCGTCGTTGCAGGGGCAGATGGACCGCCATGACCAGGCCGGCGACGACGACCATGTCCAGGCTGAGAGCGAGAGCGACGTTCTCCTGCCCGACCAGGACGTTGCCGGAGATGGCGTCGGCGATCTGCAGCGTGACCAGCGGCACCGAGCTGCCGACCATCGCCGCGGCGGTGGCGTAGGCGGCGAAGGCGCTGCCGAAGAGCAGCACCAGGCCGCCGAGGAGCGCGGGGGCCAGCACGGGCAGGGCCACGTGCCGCCAGTACTGGGCGTTGGTGGCGCCGTTGTTCTGGGCCGCCTCGCGCCACTGGACCCGCAGCCCCTCCAGCGCCGGGGTCACGGTGAGCACCATGAGCGGGATGAGGAAGTAGAGGTAGACGATGACCAGGCCCCAGAAGCTGTAGAGGCTCCATCCGTGGTCCGCGAGGCCCAGATGACGGGTGAGCACGCCGGAGTTGCCCAGGGTGGCCACGAAGGCGAAGGCCAGGGGCACACCGCCGAAGTTGGCGAGCACACCGGAGGCGGTGAGCACGGCCTCGCGCAGCGCGCGGTACCGCGAGGTCACCACTGCCTGCGCGAGCAGCAGCCCGAGCAACGCGCCGATGGCGGCGGAGACCGCGGACAGCTTGACGCTGCCCCACAGGGCGGTGAGGTAAGCGCCCTGCAGTGAGGCCGTCAGGTTCGCCGTGGTGTACGAGGAGGCCCCGCTCGCGGGGTCCTTGACGGTGAAGGCGCCGTTCAGCATGGCGACCGCTGGGGCCCCGAAGCCGATCGCCACGAAGACGAGCAGCGGGAGCACCGCGAGCCGGCCGGCCGAGCGCCGCCGCCGCGCCGGGGCGGCGGCCCCGGCAGTGGCGGCGACGGGCGCCTCGGTGGCGGTCATCGGGCCGGTCATCCGGAGACGGCCTTGCCCCAGCCCTGGGCCAGCACTTCCTTGGCCTTGGCCTGCTGGTCCTCGGTCGGGAAGGACGGGGTGCCGGTGACCGCGGGGAGCTTGGCGGCGGCGGTCCTGTCGAGGGTGCCGGCCTTGTCCATGGCGGGCATCAGGACGGGGCGCGCGAAGCCGGCGAGCCAGAGGTTCTGCCCCTCGGGGCTGTAGAGGTACTCCTGCCACAGGCGGGCGGCCGCCGGGTGCGGGGCGTCCTTGTTGATCGCCTGGGCGTAGAACTGGGCGTACTGGCCGTCGGTCGGGACGGAGACCTTCCAGTCCACCCCCTTGCCGGCGAACTCCTCGGCGTAGCCGGCGTTGAGGTAGTCCCAGTCGATGCTGATCGGGGTCTCACCCTTTTCGATCGTGGCCGGGGTGGACTCCACGGGGTTGTAGTTGCCGTTCTTCTTGAGCTTGCCGAAGAAGTCCAGGCCGGGCTGGATGTCGTCGAGGGAACCGCCGTTGGCGAGCGCCGCCGCGAAGACGCCGCCGAAAGCGGAGGCGGCCTTGGTGGGGTTGCCGTTGAGGGCGACCTTGCCCTTGTACTCGGGCTTGAGGAGATCGGCGAAGGAGGTCGGGCAGTTCTTGACGCGCTTGGCGTCGCACCCGATGGAGACGTAGCCGCCGTAGTCGTTGTACCAGCGGGCCCGGGCGTCCTTCTGGGCGGCGGGGATGCCGTCGAAAGCGGCGACCTCGTAGGGGGCGAGCAGACCCTGCTGGGCGGCGCTGATGGCGAAGGAGGTGCCGAGGTCGAGGACGTCGGGGGCACGGCCCTGGCCCTTGCGGGAGGTGACGGCGTTGATCTCGTCCTGGCTGGAACCGTCGGGGTTCTCCACCTGGACCTTGATGCCGTACTTCTTGGTGAAGCCGTCGATCAGCGCGCCGTAGTTCGCCCAGTCGCGGGGCAGGGCGATCGCGTTGAGCGTGCCCTCCTTCTTGGCGGCGGCGATCAACGCGTCCATGCCGCCGAACTCCTCGGCAGAGGTCGCGGTGGCCGCACTCGTGCCGTTCTTTCCGCCGGTGGTGGTCTGAGTGGTGGGAGCCGAGCCGCATGCGCTGAGCGCCAGCGCGGTCACGGCGAGGCCGGCGGCGAGGGCTGCCGCCTTCGGAAGGGACGCGGGCACGGAAGTCTCCTGAGGGGGAAGTCGGGTCCTGGGAGGTCGGCGAGCAATTCGACTTGTCCGAACAAGTTGGCTCTCAGTAGGCCGTGCTCCGATGGCCTGTCCGTGAACGGCGGGCTAACCGGGACGAGCCCGCAGAGGGCGGTCGTCCCTTCTTCCGTCACGGAGCCGGCGGAGATGTCCGGCCGCCGCGCAGCCCCGCGAGCGACCGTCGCCCGACTCGTCTACGCTGAGCGGTGTTGTGCGCAGATTGCGGTTGAACAGAAGGGGGCGCGGTGGCGGCGCGGCATGAGCAGATCGCCGAGGAGCTCCGGCGGGCCATAGACGACGAGGAGTACACGGTCGGCGCCCTGCTCCCCGCGGAGACCGCACTGGCCGCCCGCTACGGCGTCTCCCGCGGCACCGTGCGCCAGGCGGTCGCCGCGCTGACCGCGGAGGGGCTGATCGGCTCCCGCCAGGGCGCCCGCCGGGTCGTGCTGGCCAGCCGGCGCAGCCAGAGCTTCGCGGAGCTGCGCAGCTTCGCCCAGTGGGCGCGGGCCATGGGCCGCGCCGCAACCGGCGCCGTGGTGCACACCGAGACCCGGCCTGCCACCGCCGAGGACGCCACCCGCCTTCACCTGCGCGCGGGCGCCGACGTCCTGTACGTGTTGCGGGTTCGCGGCCTGGACGGTGAACGCGTCCTGGTGGAGCGCACGACCTACGCCGACTGGATCGCTCCGGCCGTGCTGCGCATAGAGCCGGACTGCGAGTCGGTCACCCAGCGGCTGTACGACGACACCGGTCTGGTCTTCGCCTACGGGGAGCACCTGATCGACGCGGTCGCGGCCGGTACCCGGGACAGCGCACTGCTGGGCGTGCGACGCGGCAGCCCGCTGCTGCGGGTCCGCCGGGTCACCACCACCCGTCAGGGCCGCCCGGTGGAGTGGTCGGACGACCGCTACCGCTCCGACGCCGTCAACTTCAGCATCCACAACTCCATCGGCTCCAACCCCCTGGCCCGCCAGGCCGGCCCCGGGCTCAGGGAGCCGTGCGCGGCACCGTGAGAGTGACCCGCAGCCCGTAGGGCTCGTTCGGGGCATAGGCGATGCGGCCCCCGCCCTGGGCCAGCAGGACCCGCGCGATGGACAGTCCCAGGCCCGAGCCGTCGACGTTCTGGTGGCGGGGGCTGCGCCAGAAGCGGTCGCCGATCCGGACGAGTTCGTCCTCGGTCAGGCCAGGGCCGCCGTCGCAGACCGTCACGTCGACGGCGCCGGGGCCGCCCCGCGGTGCGGTGGTGACCGTGACCCGTTCACCGCTCGGCGTGAACTTCACGGCGTTGTCGATCACGGCGTCGAGGGCGCTGGACAGCGCCACCGGGTCTGCCCAGCCGGTCACGGCGGCCGCGCCCCCGTAGCGCAGTTCCACGCCGTCGCGCTCGGCGACCGGCCGCCATGCCTCGACGCGTTCGGCGGCGAGGGCGGCGATGTCGGTCAGAGCGAGGTTGGCCTCCGCGTGCTCGGCGGTGGCAAGGCCCAGCAGGTCCTCCAGGACCGAGGCGAGGCGCTTGCCCTCCTCCCGGACCGAGGCGACCTCCGCGTGGCCGTCGGGCAGTTCCAGGGCCAGCAGATCGATCCGCAGCAGCAGTGCGGACAGCGGGTTGCGCAACTGGTGGGAGGCGTCGGCGACGAAAGCCCGCTGCTGGTCGAGGACCTCCTCGACGTTGTCGGCCATCTCGTTGAAGGAACGCGCCAGGCGCCGCAGCTCGGGCGGCCCTCCGGAGACCGCCACCCGGGACTTCATGCGGCCGGTGGCGATGTCGTGGGTGACCCGGTCCAGGATCCGCACCGGGCGCAGCACCCAGCCGGTCAGCCGGAAGGCGGCCATGACGGCCACGGCCATCGCGGCCAGTTCCCCGGCCGCCAGCAGCAGCCAGCCGCGCAGGATGCGCGAGCGCATGGCGCCGGCCGGCGAGTCGGTGAGCACCACCGCGACGACGTCCCCGTCCCGGACGACCGGGGAGGCGACGGGCAGCGAACGGTGCTGCCAGGGCCAGATCTGCCCGGCGTCGTGGCTGCGCCGCCCGGCGAGGGCCTCGCGGTACGCGGTGAAGGCCTCGCCGCCGGTCGGCAGCGTCCAGCCGGACGGGGCGGAGGTGATCGGCTTGCCGTCGCGGTCGAAGACGCCGGCCCTGATGCCGTACACGTCGTGATACTGCAGCATCTCCGCCCGCAGCGTGGCCTCCCGTTCGCCACCGCCGTCGGTGCTGACGTACTGCGCGAGCGCGGCGAAGCGCGCGGTGTCGTCGATGCGGTCGACGACGACCCGCTGCTGCTCGGCGGTGGCAAGGCTGGCGGCGAGCGGGAAGCCGAGCGCGAGCAGCACACCGGCCATCAGCACGATGAGCAGCGGCAGCAGCCGGGTACGCACGGAAGGGCGGTCTCCTAGGAAGAGGGCACGACGAGGCGGTACCCGACCCCGCGCACGGTCTCGATCAGGGCGGGCAGACGCAGCTTGGACCGCAGCGACGCCACATGCACCTCCAGCGTGCGCCCCGTCCCCTCCCAACTCGTGCGCCACACCTCGGTGATGATCTGCTCACGGCGGAAGACCACACCCGGCCGCTGCGCGAGCATCGCGAGGAGGTCGAACTCCTTGCGGGTCAGTGCGACCGGATCCTCGCCGACGGTGACCTGGCGGGTGGCCAACTCCACCCGGACCGGGCCGAGTGCGATCACGCCGGGCGTCCGCGCGCCCTCCGCGACGGCCTCCGCCGGCACCGACTGCGCCTTGCGACGGCAGACGGCGTGGATGCGCGCGAGCAGTTCCCCGGTGTCGTACGGCTTCACCACGTAGTCGTCGGCGCCGAGGTTGAGGCCGTGGATGCGGGAGCGCACGTCGGCCCGGGCGGTCACCATGATCACGGGAACGGCGGTGCGCACCCGGATGCGACTGCACACCTCGAAGCCGTCCTGGTCGGGCAGGCCGAGGTCGAGCAGCACCACGTCGAAGCCGGGCCCGTGGTCGGGCAGCAGCGCGTGCAGCGCCTCCTCGCCGCTGCGGGCGTGCGTGACCTGCAACCCGTGCTTGGCCAGCACGGCGGACAGCGCGGCGGCGACCCGGTGGTCGTCCTCCACGAGCAGCAGCCTCATCCGGTGACCTCCCACGGCTCGGCCCCGCACGCCCCGTCGGTCGTGCTCCCCCGAATACACGCCGATGGGCCACGTTCGCGTCAAGCGCCGCCCGGGCCCGCGCGGTGACTGTTACTGAGCCGGTACGCTGCGGCAACCGGCCGGGCTCACCCACAGTGCGCCTTTTGCGCCAGTCGGTGACCGGATCGTAATGCTCAAGTTCCCCTCAGATGTGCTGACTCGGTTTACCAAGCGTCAATAGGGTGATCACCAAGGTCTGGTCAACCGACGAGGATGGAGCACACGCCGATGACCGAAGTCCCGGTGACCGAGGACGCCGTGCCGGCGTCCGACGACCTGGTCGTACTGAAGGACGTGAACAAGCACTTCGGCGCGCTCCACGTGCTCCAGGACATCGACCTCAGCATCGGCCGCGGCGAGGTGGTGGTCGTCATCGGCCCCTCGGGGTCGGGCAAGTCGACGCTGTGCCGGGCGATCAACCGCCTGGAGACGATCGACTCGGGCAAGATCACGATCGACGGGAAGCCGCTGCCCCAGGAGGGCAGGGAGCTGGCCCGGCTGCGCGCCGACGTAGGCATGGTCTTCCAGTCCTTCAACCTCTTCGCCCACAAGACGGTCCTGGAGAACGTCACCCTCGGCCAGATCAAGGTGCGCAAGGTCGGCAAGAAGGCCGCCGAGGAACGCGCCCGCGCCCTGCTGGACCGGGTAGGCGTGGGCAGCCAGGCGGACAAGTACCCGGCGCAGCTCTCCGGTGGCCAGCAGCAGCGCGTGGCGATCGCCCGGGCGCTGGCGATGGAGCCGAAGGTGATGCTCTTCGACGAGCCGACCTCGGCGCTCGACCCGGAGATGATCAACGAGGTGCTGGAGGTCATGCAGCAGCTCGCACGCGACGGTATGACGATGGTTGTCGTCACCCACGAGATGGGCTTCGCCCGGTCCGCCGCCAACCGCGTCGTCTTCATGGCGGACGGACGGATCGTCGAGCAGGCGACGCCCGACCAGTTCTTCAGCAACCCCCGGAGCGACCGGGCCAAGGACTTCCTTTCGAAGATCCTTCACCACTGAGAGCGACACCGACGGTTCGCCGACTCTAAGGATGATCACGATGAGGTTCAAGACCACTGCCGCCGCCGCTCTGGCCGTCCTGGCACTGACCGCCACCGCCACCGCGTGCGGCAAGGAGGGCTCGCCCTCCTCGGGCTCCACCGACAAGGGCGCCTCCAGCAGCGCGCCCGCCGCCGCGCTGCCCGCCTACACCGTCAAGACCGGTGTGGACCTGGCCGGCTCGAAGACGTGGGACCGGATCAAGAAGAACGGCAAGCTCGTCGTCGGCGTCAAGGCCGACCAGCCGAACCTGGGCTACCAGGACCCGGGCAGCAAGAAGTACTCCGGCTTCGACATCGAGATCGCCAAGATGATCGCCGCCGACCTCGGCTTCGACGAAAGCAAGATCGAGTTCAAGACGATCCAGTCGGCCAACCGTGAGACCGCCATCTCCGGCGGCCAGGTCGACTACTACGTCGGCACGTACACGATCAACGACGAGCGCAAGAAGGTCGTCTCCTTCGCCGGCCCCTACTTCGTCGCGGGCCAGGACCTCCTGGTCAAGAAGGGCGGCGACATCAAGAGCACGGACGACCTCAAGGGCAAGAAGGTCTGCTCGGCGACCGGTTCCACCTCCATCCAGCGCATCAAGGAGGGCGGCTACGGCGCCGAGCCGGTCGAGTACGACTCGTACTCGCTGTGCGTGCAGAACCTCCTCTCCGGCCAGGTGGACGCGGTGACGACCGACGACGCCATCCTCAAGGGCTACGCCGCCCAGGACCCGGCCAACCTCGAGGTCCTCGGCAAGCCGTTCTCCGAGGAGCCCTACGGCGTGGGCCTGCTCAAGGACGACAAGGTCATGCAGGACGCGGTCACCAACGCCCTGAAGAACCACGAGGACAACGGCGACTGGAAGAAGGCGTACGACGCCACGCTCGGCAAGTCCGGCGTGAGCGCCGAGATCCCGCAGCTCCAGTCCTGAAGCGGTCGGGACCCGGCCTGACCCGGGTCCCGACCTTCCTCCCCGGCACAGCCCGAGCCTGATGCGCCGGCGGCCCGGAGCGGCCGTCGGCGCACCCCTTTCGGAGAATCGATGAACGTACTGCTGGACAACTTCGCGCTCTTCCGCGAGGGGTTCCTCGGCACGGTCGAGCTGACCGCGCTCAGCGGGGCGATCGCCCTGGTGCTCGGGGTGATCATGGCCGCGTTCCGGGTGTCCCCCGTGCCGCCCCTGCGCGCCTTCGGCGCGGCGTGGGTGACCTTGCTGCGCAACACCCCGCTGACCCTGCTCTTCTTCATCGCGGTGCTGGTGCTCCCCCGGCTGGGGCTGAACACCTGGAGCTTCTTCCGGCTCGCCGTGCTCGCCCTGAGCTGCTACACCTCGGCGTTCATCTGCGAGGCCGTGCGCTCGGGCATCAACACCGTCCCGCTCGGGCAGGCGGAGGCCGCCCGCAGCCTCGGGATGACCTTCGCCCAGACCCTGCGGCTGATCATCCTGCCGCAGGCCACCCGGACGGTGCTGCCGCCGATCGGCAGCCTGCTGATCGCGCTCACCAAGAACTCCGCCATCGCCGGTGGCTTCAGCGTCACCGAGCTGTTCAGCGTGCAGAAAGAGCTCAGCGAGAACGGCTTCGACATCTTCGCGACCTTCATCTGGGTGGCAGTCGCCTACCTGGTCATCACCCTCTTCATCAGCGCGGTCTTCCGACTGCTCGAGAACCGGCTGGCGGTGGCCCGATGAGCGCGAACGTCCTCTTCGACGCACCCGGCCCCCGGGGCAGGGCTCGCAACCGGATCGTCGGCGCGATCGCCGCCCTCGCGATCCTCGCCCTGCTGTGGTTCGTCTACCGGCGGCTGGACGACTCCGGGCAGTTCGCCGCGTACCTGTGGGAGCCCTTCCAGTACACCGACATCCAGCAGCGCCTCGTCGACGGTCTCGTCTCCACACTGAAGGCCTTCGCGCTCGCGGCGGTCTTCTCGCTGCTGCTGGGCGCCGCGCTGGCGGCGGGCCGGTTGTCGGACCACGCCCCGGTGCGGTGGGTGGCGACCGTCATCGTGGAGTTCTTCCGCGCGATGCCGCTGCTGATCATGATCTTCGCGCTGTACGTGGGCCTCTTCACCACCGCCCCGCTGTGGGCGCTGGTGATCGGCCTGACGCTCTACAACGGCTCCGTTCAGGCCGAGATCTTCCGGGCCGGCATCAACGCCGTGCCGAAGGGGCAGCGCGAGGCCGCCTACGCCATCGGCCTGCGCAAGACGCAGGTCATGGTCTTCGTGCTGATCCCCCAGGCGGTCCGGGCGATGCTGCCGTCGATCATCAGCCAGCTGGTGGTCACCCTGAAGGACACCTCGCTCGGCTACATCATCACGTACGAGGAACTGCTCTACGTGGGCAACCTCATCGCCAAGAACAGCACGGGCTTCCCCTTCATCCCGATGATCATCATCGTGGCGCCGATCTACATCCTGATGTGCCTGGCCCTCAGCTCCCTGGCCAACTGGATCGAGCGCCGCGGCCGGCGCAGCCGCAAGGGCGCGCCGCCGAAGGCCGGGGACATCAAGGCGGTGGAGGCCGCGGCGGAGTGACGGTGCGCCAGGCGCACCACCGCACGACGGGTGTGGTCACTTGACGCGGGCACGCGCAGTAGGTTGCATACGCAATGTGACCGCACACCTTCCCGGGACCGCGCAGTGGACCCGGTGATCATCGCGGGGGCGGGCCCGGTCGGGCTCGCCCTCGCGCTCTGCCTGGCTCGGCACGACGTGCCGAGCATCGTGCTGGGCGAACACGACCACGCGCCCTCGCTCTCCGCGGAACGCACGGCCGTCCTGAGTCCCGAGACCGCCGGACTGCTCGTCCGGCTGGGCCATCGCGGACTCCACGCGTCGGGCGCCACCTGGGAGGCGTGGCGGACGCTGCGCCGCCGGCAGGAGGTCGTGCGCGTGGAGTTCGGCGACCCGGCGTCCGGTGGGCAGGGCCCCTCCCCGCTGCACATCGGGCAGGAGCACCTGGAGCGCGGGCTGCGGGAAGCCCTCGCCGAGCAGGCGCTGGCACGGATCGTCCCCGGGGCACGCGTCGACGCCGTCGAGCAGGACGACCGGGGCGTCAGCGTCCGCACCAAGGGCGCCAACGCCACCTGGTGGCGCGGGAGTCATCTCATCGGCTGCGACGGCCCGCGGTCCACCGTACGCAAGCTGCTGGGGGTGCGCTTCCCCGGCCGCACAGCCGTCGACCGGCACGCCGTGGCCGCCCTGCGGGTGGCGCTGCCCGACAAGGGCGTGGCGCTGCTGCACCGCGAGCCGCCGGGGCCCGGCGCGGGCACCGAGGTGACGGCCCGTCCGCTGCCGGACGGGGTGTGGCGCCTGGACTGGCTGCTTCCCGCACGCGGCGGGCCGCTCACCTCCGACGAACTGGTCTCACGCATCCGCGGGACCCTCATGGCCTGGTGCGGAAGCGTGCCCTCCTATGAACTGCTGGGCTCCTCGGAGTACCCGGTGCACCAGCGGCTGGCCCGGCGCTGGCGCGCCGGACGGGTCTTCCTGGCGGGCGACGCGGCGCACCTCATGGGCGCGCTGGGCGCGCAGGGCCTGGAGGAGGGCCTGCGCGACGCCGACAACCTCGCCTGGAAGCTCTCCCTGGCCTGGCACCACGGGGCCTCGGACACCCTGCTCGACAGCTACCAGGCCGAACGGCGCGGCGCCGTGGGCGCCCGGCTGCGGGCCACCGACCAAGTGCTGCCGCTGCTGCGGGCCGGAGGTGTCTGGCACACGGTGCGGCGCTCCGTGCTGTCCGGTTCCGCCCGGCGGCACGCCGAACTGCTCACCGACGGCCACCTCGGCCGGGGCCCGCTCGGCGCTGCGCCGGTGTACGCCCGCTCACCGCTCGCTCTGCCCGCGCCCCGCGGTTCGGGCGCGGCGACCTCGGCCTCCTCGGCGGCCGCGCCGTCACCTCTCCTGGGGTCCTGTGCCACTCCAGTGGGCGGTGCGGTCGTGGACGTCCCCGTCACGGCACTGGACGGCTCCAGAGCGCGCCTGTACGAGCGCCTCGGACGGGACCTGCTGGTCGTCCTGGTCGCGCCCGGCACCGGCGTGTGGGAGAGCCGGCACTGGCTCACCGCGGGCCTGATGCCCCGGCTGGCCAAGGCGGTGGCGGCTCTGCCCACCACGGCGGAACTGCTCGTCGCGGAGGCCTATCCCGGGTCGACGGCGCACAGCGTGCTGCTGATCCGCCCGGACGGCCATCTGGTGACGGTGATGACCGGCTGCCGCCCGACCGAGCTGTACGCCTACGCCGACCTTGCCCGCGGCGGCCCGCCGACCCCGGTCCAGGACCGGGTGCCGCACTGACCGTCCGTGCCCTGGCCGGGCTCCGCTCGCACACCCGTCCAGGACCCGTCCGCGGTGTGTTCAGCGGGCGCACTCCGTGGTGCGGGACTCCCGGACGACGGTGATGCGGATCTGGCCCGGGTAGGTGAGCTCCTCCTCGACCTGCTTGGCCACGTCGCGGGCGATGACCTGCGCCTGGATGTCGTCCACGTCCTCCGGACTCACCATGACCCGGACCTCGCGGCCCGCCTGCATGGCGAAGACCTTGACGACGCCCGGGTGCGCGGCGGCGATCTGCTCCAGCCGCTTGAGCCGGCGCACATAGCTCTCCAGGGACTCGCGCCGTGCGCCGGGACGCCCCCCGGAGATGCCGTCGGCGGCCTGGGTGAGGACCGCCTCGACGGTGCGGGGCTCGACCTCGTTGTGATGAGCCTCGATGGCGTGGACGACGTCCTCGCACTCCCCGTGCCGCCGCGCCAGGTCGGCGCCGATGAGGGCGTGGCTGCCCTCGACCTCGTGGGTGAGTGCCTTGCCGATGTCGTGCAGAAGCGTGCCGCGCTTGGCCACGGACGGGTCGATACCGAGCTCGGCGGCCATCATGCCTGCGATGTGGGCGGACTCCAGAAGGTGGCCGAGCACGTTCTGGCCGTAGGAGGTGCGGTAGCGCAGCCGCCCGAGCAGGGCGACCAGTTCGGGATGCATGTCGGTGATACCGATCTCGGTGAGCGCGTCCTCGCCGTGGCGCACGCACAACTGCTGGACCTCGGCCTGCTTGCGCTCGTAGACCTCCTCGATGCGGTGCGGGTGGATGCGGCCGTCGGTGACGAGCGCGTCGAGGGCGAGCCGGGCGACCTCGCGGCGCACCGGGTCGAAGCAGGAGAGCAGCACCGCCTCGGGCGTGTCGTCGATGATGAGGTTGACCCCGGTGACGGCCTCGAAAGCACGGATGTTGCGGCCCTCGCGGCCGATGATCCGGCCCTTCATCTCGTCGCCCGGCAGGTGCAGCACCGAGACCACCGACTCGGCGGTCTGCTCGGTGGCCACTCGCTGGATGGCCCCGGCGACGATGCGCCGGGCGCGTTCCTCTCCGCGGTCACGGGCGGCCCGCTCGATATCGCGGACGATCACCGCCGCCTCACGCTTGGCCTGTTGCTCGGCGGAGCGCACAAGGTCGGCGCGGGCCTCGGCGGCGGTATAGGCGGCCACGCGCTCCAGGACCTCGCGCCGCTCGTCCTCCAGCCGGTTGAGCTCGGCGCGGCGGTGCTCCAGTTCCTCGCGTTCCTCGGCCAGTTCGCGGCGCCGCCGGTGGAGTTGCTCCGACTCGGCGTCGATACGGGACTCCCGGTCTGCGAGCCGCTGCTCGCGCCGTTCCAAGTCGGCCCGGATCTCGCGGACTTCCTCCTTCGCGGTGGCCCGGATCTCCCGGGCCTCGCGCTCGGCGGCCGCCCTGAGCCGCTCACGCTCCGCATGGAGCCGTTGGAGCAGCACGCCCGCGAGGACGGCGACGGACACGGTGACAGCCACGGCCACGACCGTGAAAACGGATTCGGTCCCCAGCGCGATGCCCATGGCACCAACTCCCGTATCTGCGAGGCCCCAATCCCTCACCCGTTGTGAGGCTAAGTGGACACACAGGTACGGTCAAGGAACCTCAACGGAGGTTCAGTCGGGCAGGTACTGCGCCAGCGATTCCGCATCCTCGCCCTCCTCCTCCAGGGCGCGGCGGACCACTCTCAGGGCGAGCCCTTCGGCATACCCCTTGCGGGCCAGCATCCCGGCGAGCCGGCGGATCCGCTTCTCCCTCTCCAGGCCGCGAGTGGCTCGGAGCTTGCGGTCGACGAGAGCGCGCGCCGTCTCCTCCTCCTGCTCCGCGTCGAGCTGCCCCACCGCGTGACCGATCGCCTCGGCGTCCACCCCCCGGGTGCGCAGTTCCTGGGCGAGGGCGCGTCGGGCCAGGCCCCGGCCGTGGTGCCGGGACTCCACCCAGGCGTTGGCGAACGCCTGGTCGTCGATCAGCCCGACGTCCTCGAACCTCTCCAGCACATGCTCCGCCGCCTCCTCCGGAATCTCCCGGCGGCGCATGGCGTCCGCAAGCTGCTTGCGAGTACGCGGGGTCCCGGTGAGCAGGCGCAAGCAGAGCGCCCGCGCCTGCTCCACGGGGTCCAGCGGGCGCTCCGGCTCGACCCCGGGCCTCTCCTGCCCGAAGGCAGGCGAGGAGGGAGAGAAGGCTCCGCGACCCTTGTGCCCGGACGCCACCGTCAGGCCTTGACGGCCGCGGCCTTGGTGGCCTTGGTGGCCTTGAGCGCCGGGATGGTCGTTGCATCGGCCTTGGCCGGGTCAGCCGCCGCTGCGTCGGCGGGAGCGCCCGCGGCGGTGCCGGACTCCTCGGCCAGGGCCTCGGGCCGGACGCCGATGCCGAGCTTCTCCTTGATCTTCCTCTCGATCTCGTCGGCGAGGTCGGGGTTGTCACGCAGGAAGTTCCGCGCGTTCTCCTTGCCCTGACCGAGCTGGTCGCCCTCGTACGTGTACCAGGCGCCGGACTTGCGGATGAAGCCGTGCTCCACACCCATGTCGATCAGCCCGCCCTCGCGGCTGATGCCCTGGCCGTACAGGATGTCGAACTCGGCCTGCTTGAAGGGCGGCGCGACCTTGTTCTTGACGATCTTCACACGGGTGCGGTTGCCCACCGCCTCGGTGCCGTCCTTGAGGGTCTCGATGCGGCGGATGTCCAGACGCACGGAGGCGTAGAACTTCAGCGCCCGGCCACCGGTCGTCGTCTCCGGGGAGCCGAACATCACGCCGACCTTCTCACGGAGCTGGTTGATGAAGATCGCGGTGGTCTTGGACTGGCTCAGCGCACCGGTGATCTTGCGCAGCGCCTGGCTCATCAGACGGGCCTGCAGACCCACGTGCGAGTCGCCCATCTCGCCCTCGATCTCGGCGCGCGGCACGAGGGCAGCCACGGAGTCGATCACGATGAGGTCCAGCGCGCCGGAGCGGATCAGCATGTCGGTGATCTCGAGGGCCTGCTCACCGTTGTCCGGCTGGGACAGCAGCAGCGAGTCCACGTCCACGCCGAGGCGGCGGGCGTACTCCGGGTCGAGGGCGTGCTCGGCGTCCACGAAGGCGACCTTGCCGCCGGCTC
The DNA here is from genome assembly GCF_965342175.1 of Actinacidiphila sp. bgisy167. GTDB lineage: Bacteria > Actinomycetota > Actinomycetes > Streptomycetales > Streptomycetaceae > Actinacidiphila. Next base: position 34,361 of record NZ_CBDRBL010000020.1, on the reverse strand, counting down.
GCTGGGCGTTGGCCACCGCGTGCAGGGTCAGGGTCGTCTTTCCGGAGGACTCCGGGCCGTACACCTCCACCACACGACCGCGCGGGAGACCGCCGACACCGAGGGCGACGTCCAGGGCGGTGGACCCCGTCGAGATGACCTCGATGGGCTCGTTCGGCCGATCACCGAGGCGCATGACAGCACCCTTGCCGAACTGTCGTTCAATCTGTGCGAGCGCGGCGTCGAGCGCCTTGTCGCGGTCGGTTCCTGCCATGGGTTCCACCCTGGGTGTCTGAGTCGTTCGCTTCACGTCCATGACGCTACTGCCTGCCACTGACAATGCGCCCCGACGCCGCCCCGGCCTGTGGACAACCCCACGGGAGTCCGTGGAAGCCCTTGGGAAACCGGGCCCGGACATCCATGAGAATGGATGTTCGATTTTCATGTCAAGCGACCCGGCCTCAGGCGCCCCCGCCGTCCGCCCCGCCACGGCCGGTCCCGGCGGCCCCGCCGGTGTCGCCGTCCTCGCTTCCGCCGTCCGCCCCGCCCGGACCGCCTTCGTGCGATCGCCGGCGAAACAGCGGCCGCCGCTGCGGCCCGTGCGCGCGCGGATCCGTCACGGCGTACCGCTTCACGTACGCCCCGAGGAAGCCCTGCAGTGTCGCCGTCGCCGGGATCGCCACCAAAGCGCCCACCGCGCCAAGGAGCGCGGCGCCGGCGATCACCGATCCGAAGGCCACCGCGGGGTGGATGTCGACGGTGCGCGCGGTGATCCGCGGCTGCAGCACATAGTTCTCGAACTGCTGGTAGAGCACCACGAAGCCGAGCACCCACACCGCGTCCCAAGGGTCCTGCGTGAAGGCGATCAGCATCGGCAGCGCCCCTGCCAGGTAGGTGCCGACCGTCGGCACGAACTGCGAGACCACGCCGACCCAGACCGCCAGCGCCGGCGCGTACGGCACCCCGACGACCACGAACAGCACGTAGTGGGCGGTGCCCGAGATCAGCGCCATCAGCGCCCGCGAGTACAGGTAGCCGCCGGTCTTGGCCACCGCGATCTCCCAGGCCCGCAGCACCTCGGCCTGCCGGGCGGGCGGCAGCACCGAGCACACCGCACGGCGCATCCGGGGGCCGTCGGCGGCGAAGTAGAAGGTGAAGAGGCTGATCGTCAGCACCTGGAAGACCCCGCCGAGCACCGTCGCCGACAGTCCCCACACGTTGCCGGCCTGCCGCTGCACGTAAGTGCGCAGCCAGTCGGAGTGCAGCACGTTCTCCTGCAGCTTGCCCACGGACAAGTCGGTGCCGAAGGTCTGGTTGATCCACACGACCACGTCGTCGACGTACTCCGGCAGGTTGCGGCCGATCGTGGTGATCTGGTCCACCAGCAGGGAGCCGAGCAGCACCACGAAGATCCCGCCGGCGGCCAGCACGAGCAGGAAGACCAGCCCGGTCGCCCATCCCCTGCGCATACCGCGCGCGGCCATCCAGTCCACCGCCGGCTCGATCGCCAGGGCTCCGAAGAAGGCCAGCAGGATGTTCACCAGCAAACCGATGACCTGGTGGAATGCCCAGTTCGCCAGTTGGAAGACGGCCAGCAGCGCGAAAGCCAGCAGCATCGCCTTCGGCAGCCAGCGCGGCATACCGGAACCCCCGGCGCCCTCCCCCGCCCCCGTCCCCCGTCCCGGATCCCCGGGCTCCCCCGGCGACCGCGTCCCCTCGCTCGCCCCGGCTATCGTCTCGTCTCTTCCCGCCACGGCGTCAGCCCCACCCCGGCTCAGCGGCGGGACGCCGGAACGTCGACGGCCGCGCACACCGCCCGCCACACGTCCTTGGTCTCCCAGCCCTCGTCCAGTGCCTGGTGCACGGTCCGGCCGCCGAGCTCGGACATCACGTGGTCGCGCGCGAAGGAGTCGGCGTACGCCTCGCCGAAGTGCGCGCGCATCCGTTCCCAGAACACCGTCAGCTTCATGTGCCCCATTATCGCGCGCCACCGACCGAACGGGCGGGCGTCGCACTGAGGCGCAGGCGCCGGCTACCAGGCCCGCCGCACCCGCGGGGGCCCGTCGGCGCCTCGGGTAGACTGGGCGCAGCGAAGGGGAGTAGTCCCGCAATACCGGCTGGTCGACATACTGGACGTCCGTGGACGTCCCGGCCGCCGGGCCGCCGCACCGGGTGCGGGGTGGACGAGACCTTCGGCCAAGGCAAGACCTGGCCCGCACCAGTGTGCGGGCCACTCCGTCGTGCCGGGCCGTTGGCGCTTCCCGTCGCCCTCTGGGTGCCGTCGAGTCTGCGGTCCGGCCCCAGCAGAAAGCACCGGAATGACCTTCGACCCCCTGGCGCTCGTCACCGCCTTCGGGCTGATCTTCCTCGCCGAACTCCCGGACAAGACGATGTTCGCCTCGCTGGCGATGGGCACGCGCATGCGCCCGCTGTACGTCTGGTTCGGGACCTCGACCGCCTTCATCGTGCACGTGGCCATCGCGGTGGGCGCCGGCAGCCTGATCAGCCTGCTGCCGAGCATGGCGGTGAAACTGGTCTCCGCCGCCTTGTTCGCCTTCGGCGCCGTGGTACTGCTGCGGGGCGGGGGCGACGACGATCACGACGAGGCCGGCAGGACCGTGTCCGGGTTCTGGCCGGTGTACTCCACCGCGTTCACGGCCGTCTTCATCGGCGAGTGGGGCGATCTCACGCAGATCACCACCGCCAACCTCGCCGCCACCAACGGCTGGCTGCCGACCGCGATCGGATCGGCCGCCGCCCTGATGGCGGTTTCCGCCCTCGCCCTGGTGGTGGGCCGCTTCATCGCGAAGAAGGTCCCCCTGCAGACCATCCAGCGCGCCGGAGGCGTCTGCATGGCGGGCCTGGCCGTCTGGACCCTGGTCGAGGCGTTCACGGGCTGACGTTCCCGACGGCCCTGTCGAGCAGCGTGATGACCGGTGATGTTGCAGGGCGTACATTCGGTTTATGCGACCGCCGGCGCTGGAGGGCGACCTCCGTGCTTCGGCTCCCGCCGGGGGCCCGGAGCCGCGATGAAGGGCGGCATCCTACGGCGGCTGCCCCGGCGCCGGGCGGCCCCGCCCGGCGCGCGGACCGGCACCTCATGGGTGACGTTGTTGACCCAGGGCCACGGGCCGCTGGGTCTGGCCCTGTTCATGATCGGCTCCATCGTCGCCGCCGGCTTCATCCTGCCGCCCACCGAGCACCTGGCCTCGCTGATGGTGGTGGTCCCCGCCACCACGGCCGTGCTGGCGGGGGCCTGGACGACGGCCCTGAGCGCCGCCCTGTCGTGCGTCGCCGCCTTTGTGCTGGACGTCCACGACAACCTGCTGGGCACGACCATCCCCGCCGTGCACCAGTTGGAGATCCTCCTCGTCTCGGCGTTCGTCATCGCCTCCCGCAACATCCGTGACCGCAGCGTCCGGGAGCTGATGGAGGTACGGATCGTGTCCGACACCATCCAGCGCGTCCTGCTGCGCCCGCTGCCTCCGCGCATCGGGCCGCTGCTCGTGCGGGCGGCGTACCACGCCTCCCATCCCTACGCACAGATCGGCGGGGACCTGTACGCCGTGGCCCGGAGCGCGACTGGGGTGCGCTTCCTCATCGGGGACGTCAGGGGCAAGGGGCTGACCGCGGTCGAGGACGCGGAGGCCCTGCTCGGGGCGTTCCGGGGGGCCGCCCGCAGGATCGACTCGCTCCCGGAACTGGTGGCCGACCTGGAGCACACGGTGCGCGGCCATTTCGAGGAGAGCGGCCGGACCGACGCCAACGCCTTGGAGCGGTTCATCACCGCACTGGTCCTGGAGGTTCCCGACGACTGCGCCGAGATCCACATGGTCAGCTGCGGGCACCCCCCGCCCTACATGGCGCACCGGTCCCGCACCCGGCTGCTCTCCCCGGCCGAGCCCTCTCCCCCACTCGGCCTGGGCAGCCTGAACGCCGAGGACTACGTCGTCGACACCTTCCCCTTCGGCAGCGGGCCGACGCTGCTGCTCTACACCGACGGCGCCCTCGAGGCCCGCAACGGCGAGGGTCAGTTCTACGACCTGGCCGCGACCGTGGCCGCCTGGCCCGGTTCCCAGCCGGAGGAGCTGATCCAGCACGTGTTCGACGGACTTTCCGCGCACGTGGGCGGCGACATCACGCTCGAGGACGACATCGCCATGATCGCGGTGCAGTACGGCGACGGGTACCGCCCGGCCTCCCCGGCCACGTCCGGCGATCGGCTGCTCACCTCCTGAGGGACCGGGCGGATGGGCCCTTGCCCGACCGGTGTCGGCCAGCCGACCGCCGACAGCGCCCCGTTGCCCGGGAGGCCGCCGTACCGGCCGCGGGCGGGGCTCCTGCGGAACCGGAGGTGGGCGCGGGCACGGACGTCGCCCAGGCGGCCGGCAGCGTCCCACGGCCTGGCGGCCGCGGACGGTGGGACGGCGGTAGACCTCCACGTCGTCTCCTTGCGGTCGTGAACGCCCGGCGCCGGGGCGCCGACCGCCGGGGTCGCGACGGCCGGAGCGGTCACCGTGCGCATGCGAACCGCCCGGGTCCCGTCCCGGTCGCCCGCGACCGCCTTCCGCTCGCGGCGCCCTCCCCGCCCCGGCCGGACGCCCTGCTCCGCGCGCCGGACGGCCCGAGGCATGGTAGGAATCGGGCAGGGGTCCGGTGGCGAGTGGAGCACGCGTGATCCGGGTACTGGTGGTCGACGACGAGGCGCTGATCCGTACGGGCTTCCAGCGCATCCTGGATGCGGCGGACGACATCGAGGTCGTGGCCACTGTGCCCGGCGGGCAGGCGATCCGCACCGCGCAGGAGACCCAGCCCGACGTCGTCCTGCTGGACATCCGGATGCCCGACGTGGACGGGCTGACCGTGCTGGCCGGGCTCCGGCGGCTGCCGCGTCCTCCGGTGGTGGCGATGCTGACGACCTTCGACATGGACGAGTACGTGGCCACGGCGCTGCGTTCCGGCGCTGCCGGCTTCCTGCTGAAGGACACGGACCCCGAGGAACTGCCGTTCCTGGTGCGCAGCCTGGCGGGCGGCGGCGCCGTACTGTCGTCCAAGGTCACCCGGACGGTCGTGGACGGGTACCTGGGCGCGGGCCCGCAGGAATCGGCCGCCCGCGGCGTGGCCCGATTGACCGAGCGCGAGCGCGCCGTCCTGCTCCTGGTCGCCGAGGGGCTGTCGAACGCGGACATCGCCGGGCGGATGCACCTGGGAACGGGCACGGTCAAGGACCATGTGAGCGCCATCCTGACCAAACTGCAGGTGGGCAGCCGGGTGCAGGCGGCGCTGCTCGCCGAGCGCGCGGGGCTGCTCAGACGGCCGCAGGACGGTGAGGGCGCATGAGATTCCGGCGTCCGTCGCCCGTGGCGATGGACCTCGCCGTCGTCGCGGTCTCGCTGTTCGACATCTGGGCCAACGTCGACCCCGAGGAGTCGGTGCGCTTCGGCTGCGCCCTCGGCGGCGCCGTCGCCCTGATGCTGCGCCGCCGCGTGCCGCTGGTCACCTTCGTCCTGACGGTGCCCGCCGTGCTGGTCTCGGACGCGGCCTTCGCCACGCTGGCCGCGCTCTACACCCTCGCCTCGCTCACCCGCCGCCGGTGGCTGCTGGCGGTGTGCGCGCTGTGCTTCACCATCGCGGACATGGTGCCGTGGCCCGCGCCGAAGGTCGACCTGCTGGAGCCGTCGACGCTGATCACCTTGACTTACACGGCGGCGACGGCCGCGGCCCCGGTCTTCCTCGGCCAGCTGGTCCAGGCCCGGCGAGACCTGTCGCTGCGGCTCGCCGAGATCTCGGAGGCCCGCGACCACGAGCGGCTGCTCACCGCGCAGACGGTCCTCGCCAAGGAACGCGCGCAGCTCGCCCGGGAGATGCACGACGTGGTCTCCCACCAGGTCAGCCTGATCGCCGTACGGGCCGGTGCGCTCCAGGTCGGCACGCGGGACGCCGAGGTCAAGGAGGCCGCGGCGACGATCCGGCGGCTGAGCGTGCAGACCCTGGACGAGCTCCGGCACATGGTCAGCGTGCTGCGCGCCGCCGGCGGCCGACCCACGGAGCTCACCCCGCAGCCCTCGCTGGCCGACCTGGAACGGCTGGTGAGCGGCAGCGGGATCGAGGCCGACCTCCAGCCGGACCTGCCGGGCGGGCTGCCGCCGACAGTGCAGCGCGCGGTCTACCGCACCGTGCAGGAGGCGCTGACCAACGTGCGCAAGCACGCGCCCGGGGCCTCGGCGCGGGTCCGGATCAACCACCAGGGCGGCACCGTCCGGGTCACCGTCACCAACACCGCGCCCACCCGGCCGGCGCTCCCGCTGCCCAGCGCCCACTACGGCCTGGTCGGCCTGCGGCAGCGCGCGGCGCTGCTCGGCGGCACCGTCACCTCGGGCCCGACAGCCGACGGCGGCTACGAGCTGAGGCTGGAGCTGCCCGCCGCGGGCGCCTGAAGCGGCGCCACCGCCGCCTGGCCCGAACGAGCGCCGCCGGCCGTGCCCCGACACGGCGCCCGGGCCCCGCACGGGGCCTCGCCGGTACGACCAGGGCCCCGCACGGCGCGCAGCCGCCAGCGGCGCCGCGTGCTGCGTTGGGGGAGCGGCGGGGTCGTCAACGGCGCAGGCGGCCCGTGACCCGTACCGGGGGCGCGCGGTCGCACACCCGGGTGCTCCCTGCGCACCTGCGCGTGCGGGCCGCTCACGGAGGCCTACTGTGCGCACATGCCAGCCAACCCGCTAGATCGCGCCGAGCACTTCGTGTGGTTGACCGCACGGGTTCTCGAGCAGCACAGGTTCGCGTACCACTTCCGGAACGGCCCGGCGGACGCGGTGGAGACCGCGTTGTCCGCCTACCGCAACGCCGACGAGGGCTACGGCCACGCCCTCGACCCCGACCTGCGCGGCACGGCCAGCCAACCGCGGCACGTGGTCCACGCACTGCGCGTGCTCGACGAGATCGGCAGGTGCGGTGGCCGGCGCGCGGAACAGATCTGCCGCTATGTGACGGCCGCATCGACCCCGGAGGGCGCGCTGCCCGCCCTCCACCCCTCCCTGCGCGGTTTCCCGGCCGCCCCGTGGCTGACTCCGGTCGAGAGTCCTCCGGGCGACCTGCTGGCGACCGGGCCCGTGGTGGGCACCCTGCACCGCAACCAGGTGTGGCACGCCTGGCTGTTCCGCGCGACGGACTTCTGCTGGGCGACGGTCGAGACCCTCGACAAGACCCACCCCGGCGAGGCCGTGGCCGCGATGGCCTTCCTGGACCACGCGCCCGACCACGCGCGGGCCCATGACGCGGCGGCGCGGCTGGGACGGATCGTGCGCGAGCAGCGGCTCGTCGCGCTGGACCCCGGCCGGCCCACGGAGCGCGCGTCACGAACGGGCTCCCCCGGCGGCTCGCCGCGCTGCGCGTACGACTACGCCCGTACTCCCCAGTCCCTGGCGCGGGAATGGTTCACGGACGCCGAGATGGACCGCGCTCTCGACCACCTGGCGGCATGCCAGCACGAGGACGGCGGCTGGCCCGCGCGCCGGCCCGGATGGACACCCGCGTCGTCCCTGGAGTGGCGGCCCCTGGCCACCCTCGACGCGCTGCTCACCCTGCGGGCGTACGGGCGTCTCGCCTGAACCCGCTCAACCGGCGGCGTCGCGCAGCAGCAGCGCGGCCAGCGCCAGGGTCGTACCGTGCGGCGCGGCGAGGTCGAGCCCGGTGAGCTCGCCGATCCGTGCGAGCCGGTTGTCGACGGTATTGGGGTGCAGTCCCAACTGCCGGGCCGTGCTGCGCCGTTCCTGGCGGCAGCCGAGGTAGGTCCGCAGCGTCTCGACCAGATCCTCGCGGTGCGCGATCGGGTCGAGCAGGGCGGCTATGCGTCCGCTGCTCTCGTCACGCCGCGACAGGTGGTACTCGAGCAGTACGTCGTCGAGCCGGTGAAGCCCCGGCGGCAGCCCGCCCGCGCGGGCCACCCGCAGCACTTCCGAGGCCGTGCGGGCAGCGCCCGGGATCTCTTCGGGGCCGGCCGCCCGGACGGCGGCCAGCCGTATGTCCGGGGAGCAGGCGCGGCGCAGCGCGGCGAGCAGCGCGTCGTCAGCGGACGGGGCCAGGCGGGCGGGCACGACGGCGTGGCCGCCGCATTCGTCGAGCAGAGCCGGGACCTCGATGCCGAATGCGCGGTCCAGCGCGGCCTGGACGCGGCGGGGCCTGCGGTACGCGGCGGCCGGGGGGCGTGCGTCGGAGCCCTCGGCCGGGAAGTGGAGGGCCAGCACAAGGGCGCCGCCGGTCAGGCCCAACAGCCCGGCGGGGAAGCGTTCCGGGGGCAGGAAGCCGTCCAGCAGCGCCCGCACCAGGGCGCGGCGTTCCTCACGGCGCTCGCTGGCACGGGTGCTCCGCTCGTCCGGATACGTCTCGCAGACGGCGCCGACGATGCCCTCCTGGACATGGATGAGGACGTCGGCGAGTTCGGCGAGCGCGGCCTCCTCCCCGGGGCGGGCCACCGCGCGCAGCGCCCGCCAGAGCACGGCGGTGCCGCGCAGACGGCTCCGCAGCACGAGGTGCGGGGGCGCCCCTTCCTCGGCATACCGCGCGGCGCATTCCCTGAAACGGTCGACGCCGGCGGGCTCCGGCCGCTCGGTGGGGCCGCCCTCGGCGCCCCGGCCCAGAAAGAGCCGCAGGCAGTCGCGCGCGGTGGCGGCGATCTCCCCGTCCTCGGCGCCGGCGGGCGGCTCGGCGTGACCGCTGAGATCGGTGGAGGGGGCGCCCGTCGTCATGGAGCGGGCGATCTCGTTCACCTTGCGCTCGCAGCGCGCGGCGAGGGCGCGGGCCGCGTCGGACAGGAGCGGCAGGGTGTCGGCCGCCATCGTCCCACCCCTCACGTACGCGCCTGTTGTGACGGGTCACATTAACCCGTCACCCGGTGACGTTGCGCTGTCCTGCGGTCACCTCCGCGGCCACGGCGACGGCCGGCGCCAAGGATCGCGCCCCGGTACCGGAGCCGAATCCGGGCCGTCGCGGGAGCCGAATCCAGGCCGTCGCCTCCCCGCCCGTCCCGGCCGGTGAGAGGGGCACGGGCCCGAGGCGAGGGCGCTTTGTCAGTGCGGCGAGGCAGGATGGATGACATGTCGCCACGGAGCACTGGGCGCACCCCGCAGGAGCCGGATCCCGCGGGGGCCCTCGACGCGTTCGCCCCCGCCACCCGCGCGTGGTTCACGGGGGCCTTCAGCGCGCCCACGGCCGCCCAGGCGGGAGCGTGGCGGGCGATCGCCGGCGGTTCGGACGTGCTCGTGGTCGCCCCCACCGGCTCCGGCAAGACGCTCGCGGCGTTCCTGGCGGCCCTGGACCGGCTGGCGTCGACGCCGCCGCCGGCCGAGGCAAAGCGTCGTTGCCGCGTGCTGTACGTGTCGCCGCTGAAGGCACTCGCCGTCGACGTGGAGCGCAATCTGCGCAGCCCGCTGACCGGTCTGCGGCACGAGTCCGTGCGGCTGGGGCTGCCGGAGCCGCAGGTGCGGGTGGGGATCCGCTCGGGCGACACCCCGGCCGCCGAGCGGCGCGCGCTCGCGACCCGGCCACCGGACATCCTGATCACGACCCCCGAGTCGCTGTTCCTGATGCTCACCTCCTCGGCCAGGGAGTCGCTGCGCGGCGTCGAGACCGTGATCCTGGACGAGGTGCACGCCGTGGCGGGCACCAAGCGCGGCGCGCACCTGGCGCTGTCGCTGGAGCGGCTGGACGAGTTGCTGGAGCGCCCCGCGCGGCGCATCGGGCTGTCGGCGACGGTCCGCCCGGTGGACGAGGTGGCGCGCTTCCTGTCGCCGCGGCGCAAGGTGACGGTCGTCCAGCCCCCGTCGCAGAAGGAGTTCCACCTGTCGGTGGTCGTCCCCGTCGAGGATCTGGGCGAGCTCGGCGGCTCTCCGGCCACCGAGGGCGACGACCCGAGGCCGTCGATCTGGCCGCACGTCGAGGAGCGCATCGCCGACCTGGTGCAGGACCACCGCTCGACCATCGTCTTCGCCAACTCCCGCCGTCTGGCCGAGCGGTTGTGCAACCGGCTCAACGAGATCGCGTACGAGCGGGCCATGGGCGCACCCCTGCCTGAGGGAGCGCCGCCCGCGCAGATCATGGCGCAGTCCGGGGCGGCGCAGGGGGCACCCCCACTGCTGGCCAGGGCCCACCACGGATCGGTCTCCAAGGAGCAGCGCGCCCTGGTGGAGGAGGATCTCAAGGCCGGCCGGCTGCCGGCCGTCGTCGCCACGTCCAGCCTGGAGCTGGGCATCGACATGGGCGCGGTCGACCTGGTCGTGCAGGTGGAGTCCCCGCCCTCGGTGGCGTCCGGACTGCAGCGCGTGGGCCGGGCCGGACACCAGGTGGGCGCCGTCTCGACGGGAGTGGTCTTCCCCAAGTACCGCGGCGACCTGGTGCAGTCGGCGGTCGTCACCGAGCGGATGCGGGAGGGGGCGATCGAGGCGCTGCGCGTCCCGGCCAATCCCCTGGACGTGCTGGCGCAGCAACTCGTCGCGATGACGGCGCTGGACACCTGGGACGTCGACGAACTGCTGGCGGTGGTGCGCCGAGCGGCGCCCTTCGCGGCGCTTCCGCACTCGGCGTACACCGCGGTGCTCGACATGCTGGCCGGGCGCTACCCCTCCGACGCCTTCGCGGAGCTGCGCCCGCGCGTGGTGTGGGACCGGGTGGCGAACACCGTGACGGGCCGGCCGGGCGCGCAGCGTCTGGCGGTGACCTCGGGCGGCACCATCCCCGACCGCGGGCTGTTCGGGGTGTTCCTGGCCGGCGCCGACCCGAAGAAGGGCGGCGGCCGAGTCGGCGAACTGGACGAGGAGATGGTCTACGAGTCACGGGTGGGCGACGTCTTCACCCTGGGCACGACCTCCTGGCGGATCGAGGACATCACCCGCGACCGGGTGCTGGTCTCCCCTGCCCCAGGTGTGCCGGGGCGGCTGCCGTTCTGGAAGGGCGACCAGCTCGGCCGTCCACTCGAGCTGGGGCGCGCGCTCGGCGCCTTCCTCCGGGAGGTCGCCGCCCTCGATCCGCGAAAGGGACGGGCTCGGCTGGCCGCCGCGGGCCTGGACCCCTGGGCTGTCGACAATGTGCTGGCCTACCTGGAGGAGCAGCGCAAGGCCTGCGGCCATGTGCCGGACGACCGTACCATCGTGGTCGAGCGCTTCCGGGACGAACTGGGCGACTGGCGGGTGGTCGTCCACTCCCCCTTCGGCGCCCAGGTCCACGCCCCGTGGGCGCTCGCGCTGGGCGCCCGGCTCGGTGAGCGGTACGGCTTCGACGCGCAGGTGATGCACGCCGACGACGGCATCGTGCTGCGCCTTCCGGACGCGGACCTGATGGGCCTCGAGCTGCTGGACGCGGAGCCCGCCCGGCAGGGCGCCGAGTACGACGCCGACCGGTCACCGGTGGGCGCCGCCGACGTCGTCTTCGACAAGGGCGAGGTCGAACAGCTCGTCACCGACCAGGTCGGCGGTTCCGCCCTGTTCGCGTCGCGGTTCCGGGAGTGCGCGGCCCGCGCGCTGCTGCTGCCCCGCCGCGATCCTGGCCGGCGCACCCCGCTGTGGCAGCAGCGCCAGCGGGCCGCCCAGCTGCTCCAGGTGGCCTCGGAGTTCGGTTCCTTCCCCATCGTGCTGGAGGCCGTCCGCGAGTGCCTGCAGGACGTCTTCGACGTCCCCGGGCTGGTCGAGCTGATGGGCGACATCGAGTCCCGCAAGGTACGGCTGGTCGAGGTGACGACACCCGAGCCGTCGCCGTTCGCCAAGTCGCTGCTCTTCGGCTATGTGGCGCAGTTCCTCTACGAGGGCGACTCGCCGCTGGCCGAGCGGCGCGCCGCGGCCCTCTCGCTGGACTCCCGGCTGCTGTCGGAGCTCCTGGGCCAGGCGGAGCTGCGGGAACTGCTGGACGCCGACGTCATGGTGGAGCTGGAGCGCGAGCTGCAGTGGCTCACCGAGGACCGGCGGATCAAGGATCCCGAGGGCGTCGCCGACGTGCTGCGGCTGCTCGGCCCGCTGGACGACGCCGAGCTGGCCGCCCGCGGAGCGGAGCCGGGGTGGGCGGCCGGGCTGGAGGGCGCGCGCCGGGTGATCAGGGTCCGTGTCGCGGGCGCGGACCGCTGGGCCGCCGTGGAGGACGCCGGGCGGCTGCGGGACGCGCTCGGCACCGCGCTGCCGGTCGGCGTGCCGGAGGCCTTCACCGAGCCCGTCCGGGACCCCTTGGCGGATCTGCTGGCCCGGTACGCGCGTACCCACGGCCCGTTCACCTCGGCCGAGGCCGCCCAGCGCTTCGGCCTGGGCACCGCCGTCGCGGACGGCACCCTGCACCGGCTCGCCGCGTCCGGCAGGATCGTGCAGGGTGAGTTCCGGCCGGGCGGCGCGGGCCACGAGTGGTGCGACGCCGGAGTGCTGCGGCGGCTGCGACGGCGCTCGCTGGCGGCGCTGCGGCAGGAACTGGAACCCGTGCCGCCGACCACCCTGGCCGCCTTCCTGCCGCAGTGGCAGCACGTGGGCACGCACAGTCTGCGCGGTCTCGACGGCCTGGTGCGGGCCGTGGAGCAGCTCCAGGGCGCCGCGGTGCCCGCCTCGGCCCTGGAGAAGCTGGTCCTGCCGGCCCGCGTGGCGGACTACACCCCGGCGATGCTGGACGAGCTCACGTCGGCCGGCGAGATCGTGTGGGCGGGGGCCGGCGCCCTGCAGGGCAAGGACGGCTGGGTGTCGCTGTATCTCGCCGACTCCGCACCACTGCTGCTGCCGCAGCCGCAGCCCTTGGAGCTCTCCCCGGTCCACCGCGCGGTCCTTGACGGCCTCTCGGGGGGCTACGGGCTGTTCTTCCGCCAGATCTGCGAGCAGGTCCGCGCCGCCGGGCACGAGGTGTCCGATCCCGAACTCGCCGAGGTGCTCTGGGAGCTGGCCTGGTCGGGCCGGCTGACCAATGACACGCTCGCGCCGCTGCGCGCCCTGCTCGGCTCCGGCCGCACGGCCGGCTCCACCGCGCACCGGGCACCGCGTGCGGTGCCCCGAGGCCGCTACGGCGCCTTCACGGCCCGTACCGGCCGGCCCTCGCCAAGGGCGACGGCCTCGCGGAGCGGCCCGCCGACGACCGCCGGCCGCTGGTCCCTGGTGCCGGCCGTGGAGCCCGACGCGACGCACCGGGCGCACGCACTCACCCACACCCTGCTCGACCGGCACGGCGTGGTGACCCGCGGCGCGGTGGCCGCCGAGGGTGTGGAGGGCGGTTTCTCGGCCGCGTACCGGGTGCTCTCGGCCTTCGAGGAGACCGGCCAGGCGCGCCGCGGCTACGTCGTCGAGGGCCTGGGCGCGGCGCAGTTCGCCATGGACGGCGCCGTGGACCGGCTGCGGGCCATCAGCAACGCGCGGGAGCGCGAGGAGGCCCGGCACGACAAGGCGCGCACCGTTGTGCTGGCCGCAGCCGACCCGGCCAACGCCTATGGGGCCGCCCTGCCGTGGCCCGAACAGCCCGCGGGGGTGACCCACCGGCCGGGACGCAAGGCGGGGGCGCTGGTCGTCCTGGTCGACGGCGAGCTCACGCTGTACGTGGAGCGCGGCGGGAAGACACTGCTGGCCTGGCCCGGGCCCGCCGGGGCGGCGGCCGACGGCCGAGAGGGCGGCGGCGCGGACGAGGAGCGGTTGCAGGCGGCCGCCGACGCACTCGCCCTGGCTGTGCGGGACGGGGCGCTCGGCCGGCTCACCGTGGAGCGCACCAACGGCGAGTCGGCTCTCACCTCGGCGCTCGGCCGCGCCCTGGAGGCGGCCGGTTTCCACGCGACACCCCGCGGCCTGCGGCTGCGGTCCTGAACGCACACGACGGGAACAGGGGGAGCCGTGCCCGAGGGCGACACGATCTGGCTGGCCGCGCACCGGCTGCACCGGGCGCTGGCGGGCCACGTCCTGCTCCGCGCGGACCTGCGCGTGCCGCGGCTGGCCACGACCGACCTGTCGGGACGCCACGTGCAGGAGGTCGTGGCCCGAGGCAAGCACCTGCTGATCCGGATCGAGGGCGGGTTGACCCTCCACTCACATCTGCGCATGGACGGTTCCTGGCAGGTGTACGCACCCGGCGAGCGCTGGCGGGGCGGCCCCGACCACCAGGTCCGGGCGGTCCTCGCCCATGCCGAACGGGTCGCGGTCGGTTACCGGCTGCCCGTGCTGGAGCTGCTGCGGTCTGCCGAGGAGGATCGGGCGGTCGGCCATCTCGGGCCGGATCTGCTCGGCCCGGACTGGGATCCGGTGGAGGCGGTGCGCCGGCTGACCGCCGACCCGGCAAGGCCGGTCGGTGACGCGTTGCTGGACCAGCGCAATCTCGCCGGCATAGGCAACGTCTACAAGTGCGAGGTGTGCTTCCTGCGAGGCGTCACGCCCTGGACGCCGGTCGGCGACGTCCCCGAACCGGAACGGGTCGTCGCACTCGCCAGAAAGTTGCTGCAGGCCAACAAGACCCGGCACGGCCACATCACCACCGGCGACACCCGGCGCGGCCGTACCCACTGGGTGTACGGCCGCGACCGGCACGGCTGCCTGCGCTGCGGCACGCAGATCCGCGTCGCCGAACTGGGACCGCCCGGGCAGCCCCGGGTGACGTACTGGTGCCCGCACTGCCAGCGGGGGCCGGCACCGACGCCATCCTCCCGGCCGGCGCCGCGGTCCCGCTGAGGACAATCGGCGTGACCGGCCCCGTCGGCTCCGACGGCGGAGGCCCTCGCCCGGCCGTCACCCCGCACACCGGTGGCGGCGTCACCGAGGGCTTCCGTCATCCAGCCCCGTCCCGCGCCCGTCTCGGGGGCTCGGTGCGAGGTGCGAGGTGCGAGGTGCGAGGTGCCGCAGGCACCGGTGTGCGCCGCGCCCGAGGACCGCGAGAGGGCCCGGGCGCGGGCACCCGCGTTCGCACCGGCTTCCACAACCGGTCACCCGTGCCCCGTGTCAGCCCTGCCGACCGGCCGCACCCCGCGCCCTGACGGGGGCGTCGTCATGGCCGAGCCGTGACGTGCTCCGGGGTCCCGGCACTCTTCCCGGAAGCCCTCCCGGCACCGGGCCCTCAACCTCGCGGACGGCCGCCCGGGCGGCGGACGATGATCCCCGTGACCACCTCGCCGTGTGCAGGGGGACGATGCTGAGCCCCCAGCCACCGGCGACGACCAGGCCCTCGAAGGAGCCTGCCTGTGCGGGCTGGGCGACGAGCCTCAGCAGGGCCCACCACCACACCACACCCGCGACGAAAGCGATCGCCCAGCGGACCGCCCGCTGGGCCCACAGCTCGTGAAACAGGCGGAGAACATACATGGCCGCCTCCTTCGGAGCCCCGAGGTTGCGGCGGGAATCACCAAGGACCCAGTCCCGGGCTTTCCCCGTACACAGGTGCGATCCCCTGCCGGCAAGATCTCTAGACCTCCGCCGGTAGGCCTCGGACCGCGTTCACTCGAACGGAGGACGCATACCGCTACTACCTGCGACATTTTGCGGCGGACGGCGACCCAGGGCGACGACGCCCTTAGCCTGCCCTTAGCCCCGGGGTGACCTCCGGGCCCCCGCCGGTCTCGTCGCTCAGCCGACCCGTCGACGCCCGTGCGGCCCGTACCCCGAAGACCCGGCCGGTGCCGCCGCCCGTCCGCCCCCACCACGGCACGCCCGAAAAGGACAGCAACGCCGGCACGGGGGTGTGAGCGGAACGCTCCACCCGTCTTCCGGTCGCGTTCCGGCCGGCCGGAAGGATTCCGGGATCCTTCCGCTACCCGATAACCCACGGCACGCCGTGAGACGCGCCGGCACACCTCGAAACCGTCGTTTCCGCAGTTCAGACACGTGTGAGTCACGTGCGAGGCCCTGATCGGGTCACACGTTCTCCGCCTGGAACATCCAGTGGTGCTTCTCGAGATCGGCGGCCAGGCCGATCAGGATGTCCTGGGTCACCGGATCGGGCTTCTCCGTCGCCTCGATCCCCGCGCGCACCCGCCTGATCACGGCGTCCAGTGCGGCGATCATGACCGCGACCACCTTGTCGTCCTTGATCCAGCCGTCCGACACCTCGTCGATCCTGCTGCCCTTGGACACCGTCCCGGCACGCCCGTCGGGCGTGACGCCGATGGCGGCCGCCCGTTCCGCGACGGTGTCGGCGTAGGTCCGCGCGGTGGTCACCACGTCGTCGAGCTGAAGGTGGATGGACCGGAACCGCGCCCCCACAACGTTCCAGTGCACCTGCTTGGCGACGAGCGACAAGTCAATGAGGTCGCTGAGGGTGTGCTGGAGCGCCTCGCCCACGATCCGGCGGTCGGCCTCGGGCAGCGTGCTCTTCACGAATGTCATGCCGCTCCTCCTCGGGAATTGCTCACGTAGCGGGACCGCCTCTCGGCGGAACCCGTCATATGAGCGCCTTCCCCGGATCCGCGAACCAAACGCCGCCGACCCACCGACACCGACGGACCGACCGACACCGCCGCCCGCCGCCCCCGGACACACCATGGCCCCGGCCGGTGGTCCACCGGCCGGGGCCATGGTTCGGAACCGCTTGGTGTCGCTCAGGCCGCGACGACGTCCACGGCCTCGGTGGGCGCCTTCGGCGCCTTGATGGTGACCCGCTCGTCCGGACCGGACGGTACGGACGGAACCGCGCCCAGCAGCGGCCGCATAGGCGCGGCTGCCGACTCGACAGCAGCCGACTCGGCAAGCTCGGCAAGCGCCAGATCGTCGCTGACCTCCCGCATCACCTCGGACATCGGGACGTCCAAGGCGTCACAGATCGCGGAGAGCAGTTCGGAGGAAGCCTCCTTCTGCCCTCGTTCGACCTCCGACAGATAGCCCAGGGAGACCCGGGCGGATGAGGAGACCTCACGCAGGGTGCGGCCCTGACGCTGGCGCTGCCGACGCAGCACGTCACCGAGCAGGCGACGGAGCAGAATCATCGGTGGCTCCCTCCTCGGACCGCGAATTCGCAACCTTCTCGCCCCACCGTACCGCCTCCGGCACCGGCCGTGCGGGGAGCGATGACGTGTTCACTCAGGGCTGCAAACATCCCTTCCCCCCGCCGTCTTCCCTACCCTCGCCGCCGCGGATCCGTCGGGGGTATCCCGGCCCTTCACAAGCGTCTGCCGCAGGAGGGTCAGAGCGGCGTTCACCGTGGTGGCACGGATGGTGGCGCGGTCGCCGTCCAACCGCAGTCCCTCGCACCGCGTGCCGGCCGGCCCGGCGACCGCCACATAGACCGTTCCGACCGGCTGCCCGTCCTGCGGATCGGGTCCGGCGACACCGGTGGTCGCCAGCCCCCAGTCGGCGCGCAGCACGCCCCGCACACCCACCGCCATCTCTCGCGCGACCTCGGGGTCGACGGCCCCACGTTCGGCCAGCAGCGTGCCGTCCACGCCCAGGACGTCCCGCTTCAGTTCGGTGGCGTAGGCGGTGACCGAGCCGCGGAAGCACCGGGAGGCGCCCGGCACCGAGGTCAACTCGGCCGCCACCAGGCCGCCGGTCAGCGACTCGGCGACGGCCAGCGACTCCTGCCGCGCCTGCAGCAGGCCCAGGACGTCGGCGGCGGTGTTCACGCGCCCGTTCCCTGCTCCTCCGGGAGCTCCAGCGGCGTGTCCTGCGCGAGCCTCCCCTCCGTCCCGGTCGCCCGCTCGTGCGCCCGGCGCGCGGCGTCCGCGCGCTGCGCGGCCCGTCCGGCCCGGCGCATGACGACCGCCTGGCGCACGTAGTCCAGGCCCGTCACGACGGTGAGCACCACCGCGGCGCCCATCAGCACCGCCCGCGACGTCGCCAGCGGCCCGGTGAGGACGAGGATGTACATGCCGACGGCGACGCCCTGGGTGAGCGTCTTCAGCTTGCCGCCGCGGCTGGCCGGGATGACGCCCCAGCGGATCACCCAGAACCGCATCAGGGTGATGCCCAGCTCGCGGAAGAGGATCACCGCGGTGACCCACCAGGGCAGGTCGCCGAGGGCGGACAGCCCGATCAGCGCCGCGCCCATGATCGCCTTGTCCGCGATGGGGTCGGCGATCTTACCGAAGTCGGTGACCAGCCCGTAGCGCCGGGCCAGCTCGCCGTCGAAGAGGTCGGTGATCATCGCGATGGCGAACGCCGCCCATGCGAAGGAGCGCCACGCCGGGTCGTGCCCGTCGTCGTGCACCAGCAGCACGACGAAGCCCGGCACCAGGAGCAGCCGCACCATCGTCAGGACGTTGGCGATGTTCCACAGCGAGGGCCGCCGGGCCGCGGCCGCCTGGACGGCGGGCGCGGTCCCGTGATCGCCGGCGGCGGACGCCGGGACTCCCGTCATCTGCGGGCCTCCTCCGTCGTGCCAAGCGGCTCCGCGACCAGGTCGACGCCTTCGGTGTCCACCACCTTCGCCGCGGCGAACGTACCGGGCGCCAGGCCCTCCTGTGAGGTCAGGACGACCTGGCCGTCGGTCTCCGGCGCCTGGTGGGCGGCGCGGCCGACCGCGCCCTCCTCCTCGTCCACGGACTCGACCAGCACGTGCACCGTGGAGCCGAGCCGCTCCTCGGCGCGCTGCGCGGTCAGCTCCTCGGCCAGCCGGGACACCCGGGCCAGCCGTTCGGCCACCACGTCCTCGTCGAGCTTGTCCGCGTAGCCGGCCGCCTCCGTGCCCTCCTCGTCGGAGTAGCCGAAGACGCCGATGGCGTCCAGCCTGGCCGCGCCCAGGAAACGCTCCAGCTCCTCGAGGTCGGCCTCCGACTCCCCCGGGAAGCCGACGATGAAGTTGGAGCGGACCCCGGCCTCCGGCGCCTTGGAGCGGATGGTCTCCAGCAGCTCCAGGAAGTGCTCGGTGTCGCCGAAGCGGCGCATCGCGCGCAGCACCCCGGGAGCGGAGTGCTGGAAGGACAGGTCGAAGTAGGGCGCGACCTTCGGCGTCGAGGTGAGCACGTCGATCAGGCCGGGGCGCATCTCGGCGGGCTGCAGATAGCTGACGCGCACGCGCTCGATGCCGTCGACGGCGGCCAGTTCGGGCAGCAGCGTCTCCAGCAGCCGGATGTCGCCGAGGTCCTTGCCGTACGAGGTGTTGTTCTCGCTGACCAGCATGATCTCCTTGACGCCCTGCTCGGCCAGCCAGCGCGTCTCTCCGAGCACGTCGGAGGGGCGGCGGGAGATGAACGAGCCCCGGAAGGAAGGGATGGCGCAGAAGGAGCAGCGGCGGTCGCAGCCGGAGGCCAGCTTCACCGAGGCGACCGGGCTGTCGTCCAGGCGGCGGCGCAGCGGGGCGCGCGGTCCGGAGGCGGGTGCGAGCCCCTCGGGCAGGTCCTCGGGCAGGTCCTGCGGGGCGGAAGCGGGCTCGGGGGCGGCCTGCGCGTGGCCGGGCAGCGCCACCTCACTCGCTGCCTGCCGGTCGGACGGGCTGATCGGAAGCAGCTTGCGGCGGTCGCGCGGGGTGTGCGAGGCGTGGATGCCGCCGGAGAGAATCGTCTGCAGGCGGTCGGAGATGTTCGCGTAGTCGTCAAAGCCGAGCACGCCGTCCGCCTCGGGAAGGGCCTCGGCCAGCTCCTTGCCGTAGCGCTCGGCCATGCAGCCGACCGCGACCACGGCCTGGGTACGGCCATGGGCCTTGAGGTCGTTGGCTTCCAGCAGGGCGTCGACGGAGTCCTTCTTGGCGGCCTCGACGAAGCCGCAGGTGTTCACGACGGCGACGTCGGCGGCGGCGGCGTCGTCGACGAGCTGCCACCCGTCCGCCGCCAGCCGGCCGGCGAGCTCCTCGGAATCCACCTCGTTACGGGCGCAGCCGAGCGTGACAAGAGCGACGGTACGGGGTTCGGACATAGGCTCAGCCTACTTTGTCCCCGACGGGGCTCCGACGCGCAGCGGCGCCCGGCGCCGGGACGGGTGTCCTGCGCCGGGCGCCGCGGTGTCCGTGCGCGCCCGTGGAAGGGGGCGTCACCCTGCTTCCGGATCGCCGGGGGTGAAGGCGAGGCGCTGGACCTGACCGGGGTCGCCCGCCGGCCCGAGGTCCTTGCCGTTGACGAAGAGGTCGACCGCGCCCGCGTTGCCGATGATCAGGTTGATCTTGCTCTTGTCGGTGAAGGTCTTGGAGTCGCCCGGCTCCAGACTGCCCTGGTAGAGCTGCTTCCCGTTGCTGCCCACCGCCTGGATCCAGCTCTTGGCGTTCGTGGCGGTGAGCTTGACGGTGACCTTGTCGGCCGGCGCGGCGGCGATCGCGCTGTCGGACTCCTCGGGCCTCGGTGTGGTGCTCGTGGTGTTGCCGGGCGTCGTGGCCGCCGGGCTCGCCACGCTCGGCTTGCCCGCCACGGGCTCCTTGCCGCCTTCCTCGCCGCCGTTGAAGAGGGTGAAGCCGACGAAGCCGACGACGCCGACGATCGCCGCCACCATGGCGGCGGTCCAGTTGGGGCGGCGCGGCTCGGGACGCATCCGCTCCGCCTCGTACAACGGGGCCACGGGCGTCGGGGCGGGCGCACCGCCGTGCTCCGCCGTGAACTGCTCGACCAGGGCCTCGGGATCGAGGCCCACGGCGCGCGCGATCGCACGAATGTGGCCGCGGGCGTACACGTCGCCGCCGCAGCGGGAGAAGTCGTCCTGCTCGATCGCGTGCACGATGGGCGCGCGTACACGCGTTGTGGTACTGACCTCCTCGACGGTCAGGCCCGCGGCGACGCGGGCCTGTGCGAGGGCACGACCGACCGGGATCCGGTCGTCGGGGGGCGGGTTGCCGATGGACACGGGGGCGCCTTTCGAGCGTCTAGCCACCTGCTGGAGACCCAGTCTAGGGGGGTGTGCAAACGGACGGGCAAGCGGGCGGGCGTGGTTTGTCGGCCATCAGGATTGCCGTCCTCACCGGCGCCGATGGCAGTCGGCCATACGCCTTCCTCCTGCAATAACTTGACGTGCGGGCAGGAGCAACGGTTGCGCGCGACCCACTTACGAGTGAGCCACGGAACGGCTACGAACCGGCCTCGCCGCGGAGCACCGCGAGCACGGAGTCCATCTCGTCCGGCTTGACCAGAACATCCCGGGCCTTCGACCCCTCGCTGGGGCCGACGATCCCGCGCGATTCCATCAGGTCCATGAGCCTTCCCGCTTTCGCGAAGCCGACACGCAGTTTGCGCTGGAGCATCGAGGTCGAGCCGAACTGCGTGGAGACGACCAGCTCCGCGGCCTGGCACAGCAGGTCCAGGTCGTCGCCGATCTCCTCGTCGATCTCCTTCTTCGGTCCCGAGCCGACGACCACGTCCTCACGGTAGGAAGGGGTCAACTGCGCCTTGCAGTGGGCGACGACGGCGTGGATCTCCTCCTCCGTGATGAAGGCGCCCTGCATGCGGACCGGCTTGTTCGCGCCCATCGGCAGGAACAGACCGTCACCCTTTCCGATCAGCTTCTCGGCGCCGGCCTGGTCGAGGATGACCCGGCTGTCGGCCAGGGAGGAGGTCGCGAAGGCAAGCCGGGAAGGCACGTTGGCCTTGATCAGACCCGTGACGACGTCGACGCTGGGCCGCTGGGTGGCCAGGACGAGGTGGATGCCGGCGGCCCGGGCGAGCTGGGTGATGCGCACGATCGCGTCCTCCACGTCGCGCGGCGCCACCATCATCAGGTCCGCGAGCTCGTCAACGATCACCAGCAGGTAGGGGTAGGGCGCCAGTTCCCGCTCGCTGCCCTCCGGCGGCTTCACCTTGCCGCCGCGCACGGCCGCGTTGAAGTCGTCGATGTGCCGGAAGCCGTAGGCGGCCAGGTCGTCGTAGCGCAGGTCCATCTCGCGCACGACCCACTGCAGCGCCTCGGCGGCCCGCTTGGGGTTGGTGATGATCGGGGTGATCAGGTGCGGGATGCCCTCGTACGCGGTGAGCTCGACGCGCTTGGGGTCGACGAGCACCATCCGCACCTCGTCGGGTGTGGAGCGTGCCAGGACGGAGGTGATCAGGCAGTTGATGCAGGACGACTTGCCCGACCCCGTGGCGCCCGCGACGAGGATGTGCGGCATGCGCGCGAGGTTGGCCATGACGTAGCCGCCCTCGACGTCCTTGCCGAGACCCACCGTCATCGGGTGCTCCTCGCCGGCGGCCTCCGCCGAGCGCAGCACGTCGCCGAGGTTGACCATCTCCCGGTCGCTGTTGGGGATCTCGATGCCGACCGCCGACTTGCCGGGGATCGGGCTGATGATCCGCACGTCCGGACTGGCCACGGCGTACGCGATGTTCTTGGCGAGGGCCGTGATCCGCTCGACCTTGACGGCCTGGCCCAGCTCCACCTCGTAGCGGGTCACCGTCGGTCCGCGGGTGAAACCGGTGACCCGCGCGTCGACCTTGAACTGCGAGAAGACGCTCGTCAGCGACTCGACCACGGCGTCGTTGGCGGCGCTGCGGGTACGTCCGGGACCACCGCGCTCCAGCAGGTCCAGGGACGGCAGGGCATAGGTGATGTCCCCGGACAACTGGAGCTGCTCAGCACGCGGCGGCAGCGCCGCGCCCCGCTCGGGCGGGGCGGCCTTGGTGAGGTCGGGCACGGCCGGCCCCGACGCCTCGGCGGCGCCCGGGGCGGCCTCGGACGCGTCCGCCTCAGCGGTGCCCCGGATCTGCGGCAGGGAGTGGCTGACGAGGTCCGCGACGACCGACGAGCCGGGCACTCCGTAGGTGAGGGCGCCGTCGAGGTCCGCGGCCACCCCGTAGGCGAGGTCGACGGCGCCCAGTCCGTCGCTGGGCGTCAGATCGGGCAGGTCCGTCTGCTCCTGGCGGCGCCTGGAGCGGCGGCGCGGCTTGTCGGCGGCCTCCGGGGAGCCGCTCCCCTCCTCCAGCAGGTCGCTGAAGGGCACCGCGTCCTCCTCGGCCTCGGCGGCGCCCTCCTGCTCCACCAGGCCCAGCCGGATGCCGAGTTCGCGCAGTCGGCGAGGGATGGCGTTGACCGGGGTCGCGGTGGTGACCAGCAGTCCGAAGAAGGCCAGCAGCGCCAGCAGCGCCACCGCCAGCGGCGCCCCGACGGTGTAGTCGAGGGGCGCGGACGCGGCCCAGCCGATCAGCCCGCCCGCGTCGCGGATCGCCTCGGTGCCCTGGCTGCGGCCCGGGGAACCGCAGCCGATGTGCACCAGGCCCAGCACACCGACGCTGAGGGCGGTCAGGCCGATGACGATGCGCCCGTTGGCGTCGGTCCTCTGCGGATGGCGCATCAGCCGCCACACCACGGCGCCGACGAGGAACGGCACGAGCAGGTCCAGCCGCCCGAACAGCCCGGTGACCAGTATCTCGACCAGCTCGCCCACCGGGCCGCGCAGATCCGACCAGGTGCCGGTGGCCACGACCAGCGCGAGGCCGAGCAGCAGCAGCGCCAGGCCGTCCTTGCGGTGCGCCGGGTCCAGTCCGCGTGCGCCGCGCCCGACGCCGCGAAAGAGGGCGCCCACGGTGTGCGCCAGGCCGAGCCACAGCGCCCGGGCGACCCGGTACACGCCCCCCGTCGGGGAGGGCGCGGGCTTGGCCGCCGGTTTCGGCGCCGCCTTGGCCGGCGGCTTCTTGGCAGGAGGCTTCTTGGCCGCCGCCTTCTTCACGGGGGCCTTCTTCCCCGCGGGCCTGGCCGCAGGTGTGGCGGCAGCCTTCTTGGCGGTGCCGGACGTACGTGAGGCCATGACGGTGAGGTTACCGCTCCGTCCCGCGCACGACACGTGGGACCACGCGTACCGCCATTCGTGTCGTGCCTCTGGCGCGCCAAGGATGACTTTGCATCATATGGCGCATCCGCTTCACTCTTGCGGGGGAATCTTCTTGTCGCCGCCGGCGCCCGGCTTCAGCGCGTCCAGCGCGCGGCGCAGCCCGGTCAGCTTGCGCTCCAAGTGGGCCGCCGTGGCCACCGCCGCGGCGTCCGCGGACTCGTCCAGCTGCTTGGACAGCGCCTCCGCCTGCTCCTCCACGGCGGACAGCCGTGAGGAGAGCTCCACCAGCAGGCCCACGGACTCCTTGCCGCCGCCGGACCCCGCGCCCTGTTCCAGTTGCAGCCGCAGCAGGCCCGCCTGCTCCCGCAACTGGCAGTTCTTCTTGTAGAGGTCGACGAAGACCGAGACCTTGGCGCGCAGCACCCACGGGTCGAAAGGCTTGGAGATGTAGTCCACCGCGCCGGCCGCATAGCCGCGAAAGGTGTGGTGCGGACCGTGGTTGATGGCGGTGAGGAAGATGATCGGGATGTCCCGGGTACGCTCTCGCCGCTTGATGTGCGCCGCGGTCTCGAACCCGTCCATGCCCGGCATCTGGACATCGAGCAGGATCACCGCGAAGTCGTCGGTGAGCAGCGCCTTGAGCGCCTCCTCCCCGGACGATGCCCGCACCAGCATCTGATCGAGCGCGGAGAGGATGGCCTCCAGCGCCAGCAGATTCTCCGGCCGGTCATCGACCAGGAGGATCTTGGCCTTCTGCACCATGGCCCGCCCTCCTCGCCCCGGCACTGCACCGGTCGCCGCCCCCATGGACGACTCCTGAGCGCCGTCCGTCCTTGTGCCGGTCATGGTAGCCGTACCCCGCGTCCGCCACACCCTGTCACCGCCATGTCACTGCGCACGTAGCCGAAACGAAAGCGGAGTCCAGAAGGTTCCCGGACTCACGCACTTCCACACCTGTCCGCACACACGGCTCAGGGGCGGCTCACCGCCCGTCGCCGCCCGGTCGCCGGGAGGTGACGGGGCGGCGTCACCTGGACCGCATCCACTGCTCCATCTTCGCCAGCAGGTGATCGGTGTCCACCGGCTTGGCCACGTAGTCGGACGCCCCCGACTCGATGCTCTTCTCCCGGTCTCCCTTCATCGCCTTCGCCGTCAGCGCGATGATCGGCAGCCCGGCGAACTGGGGCATCCTGCGGATCGCCGCCGTCGTCGCGTAGCCGTCCATCTCGGGCATCATGATGTCCATCAGGACCACCGCGACGTCGTCGTGCTGCTCCAGGACCTCGATCCCCTCCCGGCCGTTCTCTGCGTACAGCACGGTCAGTCCGTGCTGTTCCAGCACGCTGGTGAGGGCGAACACATTGCGGACGTCGTCATCGACGATGAGCACCTTCTCGCCGCTGAAGCCGCCCGCGAAGCCGGTGTAGGCGTCGCTGTGCGCGCCCTCCGCCCACGGCTCGGACAGCGCGTGGCGCTCCGCCGGGCCGGCCGCCGCGGGCCGCTGCGCCGCCGAACGCCGGCGCAGCCTGGCCAGGCTGCTGCCCGCGCCCCGGCCGCGCACCGCCATGTGGCCGTGCGCCGGGACGGGCAGCGACTCGGCCGGCGCCCCCTCGACGTCCTCGGCCTCGGCGGAGGGGAGTTGCGGGTAGCCCTGCGGCGGCAGATCGGTGGTGTTGAGCGGCAGATACAGGGTGAAGGTCGAGCCACGGCCGGGCTGGCTGTCGGCGTGGATCTCGCCGCCGAGCAGCCGGGCGATCTCCCGGCTGATCGACAGGCCCAGGCCCGTACCGCCGTACTTGCGGCTGGTGGTGCCGTCCGCCTGCTTGAACGCCTCGAAGATGACCCGCATCTTGCTCGCCGCGATGCCGATGCCCGTGTCGGTCACCGAGAAGGCGACCAGCGGCTCGTCCGCGTCCCGCAGCGAACCGGACTCCAGCAACTGCTCCCGGATCGCCTGCGGCACGTCGGGGCCGGCGGGGCGGATGACCAACTCGACCGAACCGCTGTCGGTGAACTTCACCGCGTTCGACAACAGGTTGCGCAGCACCTGCAGCAGCCGCTGCTCGTCGGTGTGGAGCGTCGCGGGAAGCTCGGGGGAGACCCGCACCGAGAAGTCCAGGCCCTTCTCCGCGGTGAGCGGGCGGAAGGTGGCCTCCACGTAGTCGACCAGCTGGACCAGGGCGATACGGGTCGGGCTGACGTCCATCTTGCCCGCCTCGACCTTGGACAGGTCCAGGATGTCGTTGATGAGCTGCAGCAGGTCGGAACCGGCGCCATGGATGGTCTCGGCGAACTCGACCTGCTTGGGCGAGAGGTTGCCCTCGGCGTTGTCCGCGAGCAGCTTCGCCAGGATCAGCAGCGAGTTGAGCGGGGTGCGCAGCTCGTGCGACATGTTGGCCAGGAACTCGGACTTGTAGCGCATCGAGACCGCCAGCTGC
The DNA here is from genome assembly GCF_965342175.1 of Actinacidiphila sp. bgisy167. Lineage (GTDB taxonomy): Bacteria > Actinomycetota > Actinomycetes > Streptomycetales > Streptomycetaceae > Actinacidiphila. The sequence goes on along the minus strand of NZ_CBDRBL010000020.1, from coordinate 8,355 downwards.
TCGGCGCGCTCCTCCAGGACCTGCCGCGCCTCCTCGATCTCCGTGTTCTTCACCTCGATGTCCCGGTTCTGGCGGGCCAGCAGCTCCGCCTTCTCCTCCAGCTCCGTGTTGGACATCTCCAGCTGCTTCTGCCGGTTCTCCAGCTCCGCCGAGCGCTCGCGCAGCTGCTCGGTCAGCTCCTGCGACTGCTCCAGCAGGTACTCGGTCTTGGTGTTCACGCTGATGGTGTTCACGCTGACCGCGATCATGTCGGTGATCTGGCCCAGGAAGTCCTTCTGGATCTGCGTGAACGGCTGGAAGGAGGCCAGCTCGATCACCCCGAGCACCCGGTCCTCGAAGACCACCGGCAGCACGATGACATGCGCCGGCGACGCCTCGCCGAGACCCGAGGTGATCTTCAGATAGCCCGGCGGCACGTCCTCCACCAGGATCGAGCGCTTCTCGATCGCCGCCGTGCCGATCAGCCCCTCCCCCGGCAGGAACACCGTCGGCATCGTCCGCTTGGAGAAGCCGTACGAGCCGCACAGCCTCAGCTCGTAGCCCTCCTCGTGCTCCTCCCCGCCGGCCGGCTCCTCCGCGATGAAGAAGGCCCCGTGCTGGGCGGAGACCACCGGCGTCAGCTCGCTCATGATGAGCGCCGCCACGTCGTTGAGATCCCGGCGGCCCTGCATCAGGCCGGAGATGCGGGCGAGGTTGCCCTTGAGCCAGTCCTGCTCCTTGTTGGCGAGCGTGGTCTCGCGGAGTCGGACGATCATGGTGTTGATGTAGTCCTGCAGCTCCAGGATCTCGCCCGCCGCGTCCACGTCCGTGCGGATGTTGAGGTCGCCGCGGGTCACGGCGGTGGCCACCTGGGCGATGTTGCGCACCTGACGGGTCAGGTTGTTCGCCATCAGGTTCACCGACTCGGTGAGGTCCTTCCAGATGCCGGACACGCCCGGCACCCGCGCCTGACCGCCCAGGCGGCCCTCCGTGCCCACCTCGCGGGCCACCCGGGTCACCTGGTCGCCGAAGGCCGACAGCTGGTCGACCATCGTGTTGATGGTCGTCTTCAGCTCCAGGATCTCGCCGTGCGCGTCGACGTCGATCTTCTTGGACAGGTCGCCGCGGGCGACCGCCGTGGTGACCATGGCGATGTTGCGGACCTGGCCGGTCAGGTTGGAGGCCATGTTGTTCACCGACTCGGTGAGGTCCTTCCACGAGCCGGACACGCCCGGCACCCGCGCCTGACCGCCGAGGATGCCGTCGGTGCCCACCTCGCGGGCCACCCGGGTCACCTCGTCGCCGAAGGCGGAGAGCGTGTCGACCATCGTGTTGATGGTCTCGGCGAGCTGGGCCACCTCGCCGCGTGCCTCGACGGTGATCTTCTTGGTGAGGTCGCCGTTGGCGACGGCGGTGGCGACGGAGGAGATCGAACGCACCTGGCTGGTCAGGTTGTTGGCCATCAGGTTGACGTTGTCGGTGAGGTCCTTCCAGATGCCGGAGACGTCCCGCACCCGCGCCTGGCCGCCCAGTTGGCCCTCGGTGCCCACCTCGCGGGCCACCCGGGTCACCTCGTCGGCGAACGCGGAGAGCTGGTCGACCATCGTATTGACGGTGGTGACCAGGGCGAGGATCTCGCCCTTGGCGTCGACGGTGATCTTCTTGGACAGGTCGCCCTGGGCGACGGCGGTGGTGACCTCGGCGATGTTGCGCACCTGCATCGTGAGGTTGTTCGCCATGAAGTTGACGGACTGCGTCAGGTCCTTCCAGGTGCCCGACACGCCCTTCACCTCGGCCTGACCGCCCAGGATGCCCTCGGTGCCGACCTCGCGGGCCACCCGGGTCACCTCGTCGCCGAAGGCCGACAGCTGGTCGACCATGGTGTTGAGGACGTTCTTGAGCTCCAGGATCTCGCCGCGCGCGTCGACGTCGATCTTCTGCGACAGATCGCCGCGGGCCACCGCCGTGGCCACCTGGGCGATGTTGCGGACCTGCGCGGTCAGGTTGCCCGCCATGCCGTTCACGGAATCGGTGAGGTCGCGCCACACGCCGGCCACGCCCGGCACCTGCGCCTGGCCTCCGAGCCGGCCCTCGGTGCCGACCTCGCGGGCCACCCGGGTCACCTGCTCGGCGAAGGAGGACAGCTGGTCGACCATCGTGTTGATGGTGTTCTTCAGCTCCAGGATCTCGCCGCGCGCGTCGACGTCGACCTTCTGCGACAGATCGCCGCGCGCCACCGCTGTCGTCACCTGGGCGATCTGGCGGACCTGCGAGGTGAGGTTGCCCGCCATGAAGTTGACGGAGTCCGTGAGCTCCTTCCACACCCCGCTCACGCCGTCGACGCGGGCCTGACCGCCGAGGCGGCCCTCCGTGCCCACGTCCCGGGCCATGCGCGTGACCTGTCCGGCGAAGGAGGACAGCTGGTCCACCATGCGGTTCACGGTGTTCTTCAGCTCCAGCATCTCGCCGGAGACGTCGACCGTGACCTTCTGCGACAGGTCGCCGTTGGCGACCGCCGTCGTCACCTGCGCGATGTTGCGGACCTGGCCGGTCAGATTGCGGAACGCGGTGTTCACCGAGTCCGTCAGGTCCTTCCACAGACCCGCCGCACCCGGCACCTGCGCCTGACCGCCCAGCTCACCTTCGACACCGACCTCACGCGCCACCCTGGTCACTTCGGCGCCGAAAGCCGACAGCTGGTCGACCATCGTGTTGACGGTGTTCTTCAGCTCCAGCATCTCGCCGGAGACGTCCACCGTGACCTTCTGCGACAGGTCGCCGTTGGCTACCGCCGTCGTCACCTGCGCGATGTCGCGCACCTGGCCGGTCAGATTGCGGAACGCGGTGTTCACCGAGTCCGTCAGGTCCTTCCAGGTGCCGGCGGCACCGGGCACCTGCGCCTGACCGCCGAGCCGGCCCTCCGCGCCGACCTCGCCCGCGACCCGGGTCACCTCGTCGGCGAAGGTGCGCAAGGTCTCGGTCATCGCGTTGACGGTCTCGGCGAGCTGCGCGACCTCGCCGCGCGCGCCGATGGTGATCTTCTGCGACAGGTCGCCGTTGGCGACCGCGGTGGTCACCTGCGCGATGTCGCGCACCTGGGCGGTGAGATTGCCGGCCATCAGGTTGACGGAGTCCGTGAGGTCCTTCCACACCCCGTCGACGCCGGCCACCTTGGCCTGCCCGCCCAGCTGCCCCTCGGTGCCCACCTCGCGCGCGACGCGGGTCACCTCGGCGGCGAAGGAGGAGAGCTGGTCGACCATCGTGTTGACGGTGTTCTTCAGCTCGAGCATCTCGCCGTCCACGTGCACGGTGACCTTGCGCGACAGGTCGCCCTTGGCGACCGCCGTCGTGACGAGAGCGATGTCGCGGACCTGCGCCGTCAGACGGGACGCCATGGTGTTGACCGAGTCGGTGAGGTCCTTCCAGGAACCGGACATGCCACGCACCCGCGCCTGACCGCCCAGCTTGCCCTCGGTGCCGACCTCGCTCGCCACCCGGGTCACCTCGTCGGTGAACGTGGAGAGCTGGTCCACCAGCCCGTTGACGGTGCGGCCCACCTTGAGGAACTCTCCGCGCAGCGGGTGCCCGGACCCGTCGGCGCCCTGCGAGCGCAGGTCCATCCGCTGCTCGAGGTCGCCCTCCGCGACCGCCGACAGCACCCGGCCGACCTCGGACACCGGGCGTACGAGATCGTCGACGAGCGCGTTGGAGGCGTCGATGGCCGCCGCCCAGGCGCCCTCGCACGTTCCCGTCTCCAGGCGCTCGGCGAGCTTGCCCTCGCGGCCCACGACCCGCCTCACCCGCGCCAGCTCCCCCGTCAGGTGCTGGTTGCGGTCGGCCACCTCGTTGAACACCGCGGAGATCTCCGCCATGAGCCCGTCGCCGGTGACCGTCAGCCTCTTGCGGAAGTTGCCGTCCCGCATGGATTCGAGCGCGGACAGCAACCGGTGCAGGGCCGCCGAGTCGACCTCCACCGTCCCCGCGCCGGCCCCGCTCGGACGCGACCGCACGTTCTTGACCCGTGCGGTACCGCCCCGCTTCGCCGCGGATGCCGCGCCGCCTCGCGCCGATGCGCCAGACTCCACCGTGTCCCTCCCGGAGGGTCGACCGACCTGCAGGTGCCTCGTTCAGGCATGACCAGTGTTTCACCATGCCCGGGCCCGGCCATAACAGTTCGGCAGCATCGCATATGACCGGCGTCACGATCGGGGCAGGAACACGCCCAACCGGCACACATGCGGTCGCCGGGGGTAAGTAACCTGGCATGCGGTTGCCCACCTTGGGCCGGGCGTACACCTCGAAGTGGGGGCCGGTGGTGACAGTACAGCGGACGACAAACGGTGACGTCCCGGGACAAACAAGGAGATCAGTGATCACGGCGCGCGCGGCGGCCACCTTCGAACCCGTGGGACGCTCGGTCGCCACCGCACGCGCGTTCGTCCGGGACACCCTCCAGGGATGGGGCTTCTCCGAGGTGGTCGACGACGCCGTCGTCCTCACCAGTGAACTCGTCACCAACGCCGTCGTCCACGCCGGCACCGCGGCGGACGTCCGGTGTCTGCGCTTCGAGTCCGCCGTACGGATCGAGGTCGCCGACCGCTACCCCGAACGCGAGCTCCCGCTCCACGACGCCAAGAAGCAGGTCCACCCCGACCACGAGGGCGGCCGCGGGCTGCTCCTGTGCTCGGCGCTGGCAAGCCGCTGGGGCGTGGAGTACACCTCGGCCGACAAGCAGGTCTGGTTCCGCCTCGACCTCCCCCGGCGCCCCGCGGGAACCCGCTCGGCCGGACCGGCCCTGCCGGTCCAGGCGCTGCCGCTGGCCGACGAACGGGTCCGCGTCGCCGTCGTCCAGGTCGACCGGGACGGCATCATCACCCGCTGGAACCAGGACGCCGCGGAACTCTTCGGCCACCCCGGCGACCAGGTCACCGGCAAGCCCCTCGGCGACTTCGCCGCCTGGCCGCAGACCCCGGGCACCGGACACGGCATCGCGGAGGCACTGCGGCTGTCCCGCTGGGAGGGCAGCTACGGCGTCCGCGATGCCGACGGCCGGATCCTCCCCGTCTACGGCACGCACCTGCGGGTGCGCGACTCCTCCGGAGATCCGTCCACCGTGTGCCTGCTGGTGCGCGAGGGCGAGCGCGCCGTCCTGCAGAACCCGGGGCGCGGCATGGTCGCCGTCGAGGGCGGCGTCGAACGCGGCAAGGCCGTGGACCCTTTCGAGTCCTTCATCGGCTCCCCCGCGCCCGACGACCTCGACGGGCTGCTGCAGCGCACGGTCGAGCGCGCCCGCGACATGCTCGACGGCGACGCCGCCTACCTGCTGCTCGCCACCGACGACGAGACCGAGTTGGAGGTGCGGGCCTCCACCGGCCTCCCGTCCGCCCGGCAGCGCTTCGCACGCGTCCCCGTCGAGGCCGGCACCGGTCGCTACGGCAGCGCCCGCATGCCCGCCGTCCACGAGGACCTCACAGCGGTGCCCGGGGCCGTCCCGCTGCTCGCCGGCACCGGCATGCGCTCCGTGGTCACCGTCCCCCTCAAGGTCGAGGGCCGCCTCACCGGCTCGCTCGGCGTGGCCGCGGAAAGCCCCGGCCGCTACACCAACGAGGAGGCGTTGCGACTGCAGTTCGCCGCCGACCGCATCGCGCTCGCGGTGGAGAGCGCCCGCCTCACCGAGCTCGAACGGCTGCGCCGCGGCTCGCTGTCCTTCCTGGTCGAGGCCTCCGACCTGCTGGCGGGCACCTTGGAACGCGACCAGACGCTGGCCCTGATGGCCCAGATGACGGTGCCCACCCTCGCCAACTGGTGTGCCGTGTACACGATCGCCGACCAGTCCTCGGAGCCCGAGCTCGCCTTCGTCCTCCACGAGGACGAGGACCGCATCGACGGCATCAAGGCCCTGCTCTCCCGCCTCGCCCCTCCGGAGCCCGACCCCACCCCCGGGGCCCGGACGTGGACGGCCCCCACCGACGCCGCCCACTCCACGGCCCTGCGCGCCTCCCTGCGCAGCCTCGGCCTCGGCGAGGCCGGGCGGCCCGCTTCAGGGCCCGGCACGGCCCTGGCCACCGCTGCCGCCGTCGGCGGCGAGACGGTCGTCCTGCCGCTGGTGGCCCGCAACCGCGTCATCGGCATGCTCACACTCGGCAAGTCCGCCGACGAACGCTTCCGACAGGAGATCCTCGAACTCGCCGAGGACCTCTCCCGCCGCGCCGCCCTCGCCCTGGACAACGCCCGCCTCTACAGCGAGCGCACGGCCATCAGCCAGTCCCTCCAGCGCAGCCTGCTGCCGCCCGGCGTGCCGGCGATCCCCGGCGTCGAGGTCGAGGTCGTCTATCGCGCGGCCGGTGAGGGCAACGAGGTCGGCGGCGACTTCTACGACGTGTTCCCCATCAGGGACGGCTGCTGGGGCTTCGCCATCGGCGACGTGTGCGGCACGGGCCCCGAGGCCGCGGCCGTGACCGGTCTCGCCCGGCACGCGCTGCGTCTGCTCGCCCGTGAGGGCTTCAGCGGCCCTTCGGTGCTGGAGCGACTCAACGCGGCCATTCTGGACGAGGGGGCACGAAGCCGCTTCCTCACCTTGCTCTACGGCGAGATGTGGCCGCAGAGCGACGGCAGCGCCCTCCTGAAGGTCGTCTGCGCCGGTCACCCGCTGCCGCTGCGACTGCGGCAGAACGGCGTCGTGGAACCCGCCGCGGAACCGCAGCCGCTGCTGGGCGTCATCGAGGACCTCGAACTCGTCGAGCAGAGTGTGACCCTCGACCCCGGCGACGTCCTGCTCTGCGTCACCGACGGCGTCACCGAACGCCGCGAGGGCGCCCGTATGCTCGGCGACGACGGTCTCGCCGACGTCCTCGCGACCTGCACCGGCCTCACCGCCGGAGCCGTCGCCGCCCGCATCCAGCGGGCCGTGGAGCGCTTCGCGTCGGACGCGCCCTCGGACGACATGGCCATCCTGGCGATGCGCGTCCCGGAACTGCCGGTTTGACGGGGCCGGTCCCACAGCGCACGGAAACAGGAAAGGCCCCCGCCATCGGGCGGGGGCCTTTCCTCTTCAGAGCCCCAATACGGAATCGAACCGTAGACCTTCTCCTTACCATGGAGACGCTCTGCCGACTGAGCTATTGGGGCGCGTCGACGTGAAGGATCTTAACCCATGCACGCCCTGGTCCGGAAATCCGCTCGACGCGCGGCCGGCCCGAAGGCCACGGCTCAGAGCAGACCGCCGAGCGTGTTGCACGCCGTGGCCAACCGCTCCAACTCCTTCTCCGTCAGCCCCGGGTGGACGGGCAGCGACAGCGTCTCGCCGGCCGCCTTCTCCGTCCTGGGCAGATACGAGCTCGACCGGTACTCCGGCATACGGTGCAGGGGCGTCCGGATACTGACGTCCGCCCGCACGCCCCGGCCGGCCAGAGCCATGGCGAACGCGTCCCGGTCCGGCCTTCCGTTGCCCGGTATGCGGACCGTGTACCGGTGGTAGACGTGGTGGGCTCCGGGCTCCACATACGGCACGAGGACGCCGGTGAGCGCCGAGTCCAGGTACCGGCAGTTGGCCCGCTGCCTGGCCACGGCCCCGGGGAGCTTCGCCAACGACCCCCGGCCGGAAGCCGCCTTGGCGTCGGTCATCCTGGCCCTCATGTGCACGGTGTCCCGGAGCCGCTTGACCGCGCCGGCCAGTTCGGGGTGCTCCGTGGTCACCACGGCGCCCTCCTCGACGGCGAACACGCTCAGCGCGCCGTAGGTGCCCACCCGCCGTCCGGCCAGTGTCGCCGCCTGGGCCTGCGTGGCGTCCTCGACGATCGCCAGACCGTGCCGAGCCGCGACGTCGACGATCTGGTCCACGGCCGCGGGGTGTCCGAAGAGGTGCACTGGCAGGATCGCCGCCGTGAGGGGGGAGGTCACCGCGGCGACAGCCTCCGGGTCGAGGCAGAACGTTTGCGGGTCGATGTCGGCGAAGACCGGCACCGCACCGGCCTGCCGCACCGCTGCCGCGGTCTCCACCGGCGCGAACGACGGCAGGATCACTTCCTCGCCGGCACCGATGCCGAGCGACACCAGCGCCAGCCTCAGAGCGGAGGTGGTGGAATCCACGGCAACGGCATGACGCCCGTCCACCGCGGCTGAGAACTCGTCCTCCAGCGCGGCCACTTCCGCACCCCGAACCAGAGACTGCTGCATCAGGCTCACCTCCACGTACCCGGTCCGGCAAGGATTGCCGCAGCGGATGATGCGCTCCTGATCTGCACATGAACAGAGGGTGTGGATACGCCAAAAAGCGGTGCCCCCGGACCAGGTCCGGGGGCACCGCTTTCAATGATTGTTCGGCGGCGTCCTACTCTCCCACAGGGTCCCCCCTGCAGTACCATCGGCGCTGAAAGG
>NZ_CBDRBL010000019.1:0-93181 GCF_965342175.1 Actinacidiphila sp. bgisy167 | reverse complement strand
CCACCAGATCGCTCACACATCACCAACGACCCAGAACCCAAACCGTTTCGGATCAATAGGGCCCTCATGGAGCCGGGGTCGGTGACCTTGTCATGGACGGCTTGGACGACGAGGCGGGCGCGAGCGTCGTTGCCGGTGAAGAGGTTGTCCAGCCCGGTCCTGTCGTAGGCGCCCGCCTTCCACGCGATGGCGCTCATGTCGGCGTTGTCGGTGATGCCGAAGTAGTGGAAGGGGGTCAGCAGGTCGTTCTCAAGGGCCTCCCACAGCCGCATCTCGGCCGCGATGCGACCGTCGAAGAACTCGTCCTGGATGTTTTGGCCGTCCATGCGCTCTGGGGTTGCCGTGAGGCCCAGCAGCTCTTGCGGAGCGAAGTGGTCGATGATCTTCCGGTAGGTGGGGGAGACGCCGTGGTGGAACTCGTCGATCACGACGACGTCGAAGTGGTCGGGTGCGAAGCGGTCCAGGGCCTTGGCGTTCAGGGACTGGACGCTCGCGAATACGTGCGTCCAATCGTTCGGGATCTCTCCACCTACGAGGAGCTCTCCGAAGTTCGCGTCGACGAGTACATCCTGGTAGGTGCGCAGGGACTGCTCGAGTATCTCTTTGCGGTGAGCGACGAAGAGCAGCTTCAGGTCGCGACCGTTCTTGCTCCGTAGGTGTTTGTAGTCGAGGGCTGCCATGACGGTCTTGCCCGTGCCCGTGGCTGCCACGAGGAGGTTCCGATGCCGATCGTGGACCTCCCGCTCCACTTCGAGTCGCTCCAGCATGTCGCGCTGGTGCGGGTAGGGGCGAACCTCAAGCCCCGAGAGACTGAGCCTTTGGCCGCTGCCGGGCGCACTTCCGCCGCCTGCTGTGATGAGTGCCTCGTCGAGCCGACGGGCGTCCCGGTCGGGGTCGTACGACTCGAACGCCGGCTCGCTCCAGTAGGCGTCGAAGGTTGCCTCGAACTTCCGCAGAACGCTGGGCGTGGCTACCGACGACAGCCGTACGTTCCACTCCAGTCCGTCCAAGAGAGCAGCTTTGGAGAGATTGGAACTGCCCACGTAAGCCGTGTCATAACCGGTTTTGCGTCGGAAGAGCCATGCCTTGGCGTGCAGCCTCGTGGAGCGCAGCTCGTAATTGACCTTGACCTCGGCGCCGAACTCCCGAACGAGACGATCCAGGGCACGGCGTTCGGTGGCGCCGACGTATGTCGTGGTAATGACGCGGATGGGCACACCGCGCTCGTTCGCTGCACGGAGGGACTGCTCCAAGACACGCAACCCGTGCCATTTGACGAAGGCGCAGAGCAGATCGACTCTGTCCGCAGTAGCCAGTTCGGCACGGAGTTCGTAGCCGAGGCTGGGGTCCTCGGGGGAGTTCGTGATCAGCGCGGTTTCGGACAGGGGTGTCGCGGGGCGGATCGCGTACACGCCCTCTGCATCTTGTTGGGCTAGCGCCAGCAACTGCCGCGGGCCGTCAGAGACGAGATCCGTCGCGTGCTGGGCACCTTTGATCGAGCTCATGGACTCGAGGATGAGGTTGGCGGCGACAACCTGTTCGGACGGTGTCAGTCCCGCGAGAACGCGCTCAACGCTGCCCGCGATATGGCGGGACAGCACGTGAGGAGCAGACTCGGTGCTGACGACCTCATCGACGGCGCTCCATCCATCGGTCCCGAGCTCTTTGATGCGCTCCTCGAGACTGTCGGTGATGAGTGACTCGTACAGCCCTGGAACGGGATCGAGGGTGTGCTTCGGATTCGTCACGTAGGCCCCCCCCTGAGGCGAATCGGCGTGAGCCAGTTTTAGCAGCAGCCACCGACATGTGCGGCGTCCGGTGCGCAGCGTCGGCGCAGCGTCGGCGGAGCGTCCGGTCGAGGCAGAGGCCGGGCGCGCGTGGGAGCGCGTGGTGCGGGTCGCGGGCGCGGGGGTTTGGCTTGCCGGGACGGGGTGGTGGCGGCCAGCACGAAGGCTGCGGCGTCCGGTGGCGCAGTTATGCGGGGAAGCCGGTGCCTGGGGCTGACGGTGGAGGGCGATGCCCGCGCCCCGGTCGGGAGGCGGTTGGTGGTGTGGCCGGCGGCCGTGTGCCGGGTGGGCCTGACAGTGGGCGCGGGCACACTGGTGGCATGTGCCGAAGCATCAAGACTCTGCGCCCGCCCATGACGCCCGAGGTCGGCGACGAGGACATCAGGGCCGCAGCTTTGCAGTACGTGCGGAAGATCTCCGGCTTCCGGGCGCCTGCGGCGCACAACCGGGAGGCGTTCGACGAGGCCGTGGACGCCGTGGCGGCGGCCACGCGTGAGCTGCTCGCCGGGCTTCAGGTGCGGGGCCAGAGGACTTCGTAACCCCGAAGTGCGGCCGCGGGTCGACGGTTACTCCACGTGCGTGTGGGATGACGGTAAGTTATGGAGCGCTCGAAGCCAACCGTCGTTGCACTGAGGTGTGCCATGTCAGAAGTCTTCCGTAGGGCCCTCGTCGTCACCGCTCTGACCGCTGTGCTGCTGGCCAGCGCCGTCGTGTGCCAGTCAGCGGACTGACGCCGCCGACCTCCGTCACGAGGCCGTGGGCGGCGTCGGCTCGGAGTCGCCCGCGGGAGCGGGTGCGGTGTCGTTCGGTACGTCGGGGCCCGTGGTGCCGTGCCCGCCGCCCCAGTCGGGAACGGGCCTGGAGCGCCGTCCGTGACCGCCGTCGTCGTCCTCGTCCGGCATCCAGTCGACCGCCATGGCCCCGCCGGCGACGCCCATCAGGAAGCCGATGAGGAAGCCGCCGAAGTTGGACAGCACCAGGGAGGCGACGGAGCAGAGCAGGGCGGCGACGCCGATGACGGCCCGGTGGCGCGGGGCGAGCCACAGGGTGAGGCCGAGGACGAGCAGGAAGACGCCCATGAGGAGGCCGGAGACACCGGCGATGCCCCCTTGGATCATGAGCGAGGGCTGTGCGAGCGGGATGAAGAGGATCTCCGCTCCGGCGAGCAGGGTCCACGTTCCTGCCCAGAAGGGACGGCCGCGGCGCCAGGCGCGGTAGCGGGTGCGGAGTGCTCCGGCACGGCTCGGAACGCGGGTCACGGCGGATCTCCTAGCAGCAGGAGCGGTCGTCGCGCAGCACCCGCACGCTTCCGGCGTCCCCGAGGGACGCGGCGAGCGCACGGGTGGCCGGGCTCTCGAGGGCGGACTGCTCTCCGCCGCTGCGGCCGGTGGCGGCGACGGCGGCGGCCTGGTCCGTGGTGGGCCGCAACCCGGTGGGCTCGGTGGTCAGCACATCCCGACAACCGTGGGGACGTCCGGTCGGTCGCTGGGCGCGGGCGGTGATCACCCCGCTGGTCGTACGCGCTCGCCCGTCCGGGTGGTACGCGGACGGCGTCGCGGGCCATGGGCTCCGGCGACCGAAATCAGCGGGGCTGTGCGTCGCCCGAGGGGTCCTCGTCCGGGACGGCTGCCTGCCCGCCCCATCCCTGCTGCGGCGGCACCTGGGGAAGGCCCGGTCCCCAGCCCTGTGGATAGGCCCCCTGCGCCCCCGGCTGCGCGGGCTGCTGCGGCCACGCCTGCCGCTGCGGCCGGCCCGGCGAGTGCGGCCACGCCTGCTGCGGCCACGTCTGCTGACGCGGCCACGCCTGAGGTGCCGGCCATGCATGCGCGAGCGGCCAGGGCTGCCCGTACGGCGAGGGCGTCACCCAGGAGTAGACCGGCGGGAAAACGGGCCGGATGGCGTGGGCGGCATGCACGAGCGCGGGCTGGGCGACGGCCTTGCGCTCCCACAGGTGGTGCAGTAGCTCCTGCTCCCGGACCTGGAAGTCGGCGCCGGCCGCCCCGCGGTTCGCGCGGGCTCGCAGAAAGGCGAGCGAGGTCGCGAAGGACACGTACTCGCGGACGGCGCGGGCGGCCGCCTTGCCCTGCGCGGCGCGGGCGGCGGAGCGGGCGAGCCCGCGGCCCCTCATGGAGCCGATGGCGGTGGGCTCGGGCGGGCTGAGCCAGCCGGCCATGGCGTACTGGGGCAGCTGGGCGCGGATCGTCTTGAGCTCGTTCGAGCGGGACCAGATCGCGAGCCAGACCAGCAGGCCGAGGAGCGGGACCATCACCGTCGCGTAGACGGCGAGGAAGCCGAGCGGGCTGAACGAGGCGGAGCCGTTCCAGGTGCCGTGCAGGACCATCGCGAGCAGCCAGCCGCCCACCGGCGCCAGCCAGCGGCGGGCCTGGCCGGGGCGGGAGGTGGCGGCGATGGCGAAGCCGATGCCGGTGAGCGAGGTGAACAGCGGGTGCGCGAAGGGGGTCATCACGATCCGGACGACGAACATCGCCGCGGTCGTGCCCAGGCCGCCGTGAGGGCCGTACGCCTGGTCCTCGGCGAAGCCGGAGCCCAGGTAGAGGATGTTCTCGGTGAACGCGAAGCCGGTGGCGGTGAGTCCGGCTATGACGACCCCGTCGACGATCCCGGTGAAGTCGCGGCGGCGGAAGAGGAAGAGCAGCAGGATGGCGGCGCCCTTGGTGCTCTCCTCCACGACAGGGGCCACGAAGGTCGCCCCCCAGACGTTGCTCTGCGAGTCGGTGGCGGTGAAGGCCGTCGCGAGCAGTTCGGTCGCATATGTGTTGGCGAGGAGGGCGACCAGCGTGGCGGCGCACGCACCCCAGACGAAGGCGAAGAGAGCGTCACGCAGGGGTGTCGGCTCCACCCGGTCCAGCCACAGGAAGGCACCGCCGAGGATCGGGACCGGCAGGACGGCGAGGATCAGACCGACCAGCAGGCCCTCCGTGCCGGTCTGCCGGCGCACCAGCGCAAGGATGATCACTCCGCATAGCGCGAGCACGGAGAAGAGCGCCACCAGCCAGAACGTCCGGTTCGCCCAGAAGCGCCGTCGCGGCTTGTAGTGCCACTGCGCGGGCGCGGGCAGAGCGAACTGGGGTTGCTGCAGGCGTTCCGGGGACTCGGGTGCGACGGGTCGGTCCGCCGGCCCTGGGAGGGGCGAGTCGGGCGCTTGCGGGTACGAGGACACTCGCTGACCTTACGGGGCGGCGACCTCGTGGCGCGACGGTGTGACGGTGATTCCGCACCACCGGACGGTCACCGGCGTTCGAAGACCAGGTCGTGGACGACGTGCCCCTTGGCGAGGCCCTGGCGCTCGAACTTCGTCATCGGGCGGAACGACGGGCGCGGCTCGGCGTAGCCGGTGGCCGTGGCGTAGGTGTTCACCAGGCCGGGCTCGGCCGTCAGCACCTCGAGCATCTGCTCGGCATACGGCTCCCAGTCGGTCGCGCAGTGCACGGTCGCGCCGGGGCGCAGCCGCGACACGGCGAGCGCCACGAACTCCGGCTGGATCATGCGGCGCTTGTGGTGGCGGGCCTTGGGCCACGGGTCGGGGAAGTAGACCCGCAGGCCGGCCAGCGAGCCGGGGGCGAGCATGTCACGCAGCAGGACGACGGCGTCGCCGTTGGCGACCCGGACGTTGCGCAGGCCCTCGCGCTCGGCGAGGTGGACGAGGTTGCCCTGGCCGGGGGTGTGCACGTCCGCGGCGAGGATGCCTGTGCGGGGGTCGGCGGCGGCCATCGCGGCGGTGGCGTCGCCCATGCCGAAGCCGATCTCCAGGACGACGGGGCGGTCCGGGCCGAGGTCGGCGTCGGCGAAGAGCTTGTCCAAATCGAGCGGCGTGCCGTCGATGTCGACGCCCCAGTCCGCCCAGCGCCGCTCCAGCGCCGCCCGCTGGCCGTGGGTGACCCGGCCGCGGCGGGGGTGGAAGGTGCGGATGCGCTGCTCGGTGTGCGCGTTCGGGTGCGGGTGGGAGGCGGGGCCGCCCGGGAAGTGGGGGGTGCGGGACTTCGACATGATGCGTCGATTTTACGTACGTGCCGGTCGCGTACGTGTCCTGCCGTGCTGCCGTGTGTGCTGGGGACGTACGCCGACGCATAGGTGCCGGTCAGGCGCGTTCCAGAACCGCCAGCGCCCGGCGGGCGATCTCCCGGCCGATCGGCAGGGAGGCCGTCGCGGCGGGAGAGGGGGCGTTGAGCACGTGGATGAAGGGGCCGTCGCCCGCGATGAGGAAGTCGTCGACGAGCGTCCCGTCGCGCAGCACGGCCTGCGCCCGTACCCCGGCCTCCGCGGGCACGAGGTCGTCGGCGTTCACCTCGGGCAGCAGTCGCCGTACGGACGCGACGAAGGCACGCTTCGACACCGAGCGGCCGACCTCGCCGACCTCGTAGCGCCAGTGGCGGCGGGCGATCCGCCACGTGCCGGGGAACGCGGCCGTCTCGAGGAGGTCGCGCGGGCGCACGGTGCGCCGCCGGTAGCCCTCGCGGGCGAGCGCCGGGACGGCGTTGGGGCCGACGTGCACCGAGCCGTCGACGCCCCGGGTCAGGTGCACCCCGAGGAAGGGGAACGCGGGGTCCGGGACGGGGTAGACCAGGCCGCGCACGAGGCCGGCGCGGGCCGGGCGCAGCTCGTAGTACTCGCCGCGGAAGGGCAGGATGCGCACGCCTGCGATGTCCTCGTCCGTGGCTCCGGCCATGCGGGCGACGCGGTCGCAGTGCAGGCCCGCGCAGTTCACCAGCGCCCTGGCCCGGACCGGGGGGCCGCCGCGGGGCTCGACGATCACGGTCCGCCCGTCGCGGTGGAGCGCCCGGACCTCCGTGCCGTATGAGACGCGGGCCTCGCCGCGGCCGCCTTCGGTGGCGAGACGGGCCATGGCCGCGGCGACGGCGGTGAAGTCGCAGACCCCCGTCGTGCCGACGTGGATCGCCGCCAGGCCGCGTACGTGGGGCTCCCGCTCGGCGATCTGGGCGGGGCCCAGTTCCCGCACCGGGATGTCGTTCTGCCGCCCGCGCTGGACGAGGGCGTGCAGCCGGGGCAGCTCGTCCTTTTCCGTGGCGACGATCAGCTTGCCCGTCACATGGTGCGGGATGTCGTTGCCGGCGCAGAACTTCACCATCTCGGCGGCGCCTTGTGTCGCGTACCGCGCCTTGAGGGAGCCGGGGCGGTAGTAGACGCCGCTGTGGATCACGCCGCTGTTGTGGCCGGTCTGGTGGCGTGCGGGGCCGTCCTCCTTGTCCAGGACGAGGACGGACGTGCCGGGGGAGGTGCGGGTGATCGCGTAGGCGGTCGCCAGGCCGACGATGCCGGCGCCGATGACGACGACGTCCGCGGTGTCCATGCGCGCGGTCACCTCCCGCGTAAGGCTTGGCCCGCAACAGCCCGCGGCAAACCTGCGCCGGCGCCGGTGGGGGCGGTACGTCGGCTGTCGCGCCGTCTCGCGCCGTCTCGCGCCGGGGCGCGCAGATGCGGGCTGCGGACGGGGAGGGTGCCTGCTTGAGGCTCCGCTGCGCGGGCGGGTGGGTGGCGTGGGTTCAGGCGCCGACCCCGCTCCGGCGCCTGGACCTCGGCCGGCCACCCGGGCCCGCACACTGCCGAGGAGGGCCGCCCCAGCCCGCCCTCTCCGCAGTCCGCCTCTGTGCGCCTGAAGGGCGCGAGACGGCGGGAGAGCCGAATCGCAACCGCCGCGACAGCACTCCGCCCCCGTCCGCAGCCCGCCGAAGTACTGCCCCCATCACCGCCTCCGGCTGCGCCGCACGGGCCGCGAGGGGCGCCGAGAGCACCCCTCGCGGCCCCGGCGGGCGGCTACGCGGGGGCGGCCAGCAGCGGACGGGCGCGCTCGCGCAGCTCCGCGACGCGCGGCTCGTTCCCGTACGGCTCCAACCGCTGCAGGAGGTCGCGCACGTACTCCGTCGTCCGGGCCGACGAGATCCGCCCGGCGACCTCCACCGCCTTGGCCCCGGCCGCGCAGGCCGCGTCCAGGTTGCCGGACTCGAGCTCCGCGACCGCCGAGACGACGAGCCGCAGGCCGTGCGAGCGCACGAACTCCTCCGTGGGCTGTGCGAGTGCCGTCTCCGTGAAGCGGCGCACCTGCCCGGGCACGCGCAGGTCGCGGTAGCACTCGGCGGCGTCCGCGGCGAGGCGGTCGTAGGAGTAGAAGCCGAGCCAGGGAGGGTCGGCGTCGCCGTCGCGGGCGCGGTCGAGCCAGGACTCGGCGGCCGCCAGCGCCGTGGCACAGGCGGCGCTCTCGTCGGCCTTGGCGTGGGCGCGCGCCTCGACGAGGTGGAAGAAGGACATCGTGCGGGCCGTGGCGAGACCGCGGTTGCGTTCCAGCGCGGCCTGGGCCAGATCCACGCCTTCGTCGGCGAAGCCGCGGTATGTGGCCTGGAGGGACATCGACGCCAGCACGTAGCCGCCGAGGGGGACGTCGGCCGCGGCGCGGGCGAGCCGCAGCGCCTGGATGTAGTACCGCTGGGCGGCCTCCTGCTGACCGGTGTCGAAGGCCATCCACCCGGCGAGCCGGGTGAGTTCGGCGGTGGCCCCGAAGAGGGAGCGGCCGACCTCGTCGCTGTACGAGCCGAGCAGAAGCGGCGCCGCCTCGACCCGCAGGCACTCGGGGACCATGCCGGAACGCCAGTCGCCGCCGCCGTACTTGGAGTCCCAGCGCCTGGCGTCCTCCGCTGCCTCGCGGAGCTTGGCGACGTCGGAGTGGCCGACGTGGTGCGTGCCCGGTGCCGGGTCCTCGCGGGCGACGCGGGCGTCGGCCGGGGTTATCAGCCAGCGGGAGGCGGGCGTGACGTACGCGCTGACCGCGAAGGAGCCGGCGAGGCTCTGCCAGATGCCGCCGCCGCCCGGGCCGCGTCGGCCGGGGTCGAGCTTCCACAGATCGGTGGCGGACTTGACGGCCTCCCCGACGTCGCGCGGGAAGGCGAGGCCCACCTCGGGCGCGGGGTCGGCGTCGGCGAGGCCGATCTCGTGCAGGGGCACGGGACGGCCCAGCTTGCTGCCGATCGCCGCCGCTATCAGGTGCGGGGCGGCGCCCTGAGGCACCATGCCCTTGGTGACCCAGCGGGCGACGGAGGTCTTGTCGTACCGCAGGGTCAGACCGCGCTGGGCGCCGAGGTCGTTGACCCTGCGGGCGAGTCCCGCGTTGCTGATGCCGGCCAGGGCGAGGAGGGTGCCGAGTTTCTCGTTGGGTCCTCGGGGTTCTTTGGTCACGACCACTACCACCTCTCGCCGTAAGCGCGAGGGCCGCGTTCGCCTGCCACGCCTGTCACACCCTCTCGACGCACAACAACGGCTGACCCGGCGCCTCTCGGGGAGGGGTGTCGGGGCCGCCGCTGCCCGCCATCGGGCATGCGCCGGACCCCGAGCTGCCGGGACAGCGCTTCTCGGGTGCACCCAGCGTAGTTCGCCGTATCCCGTCCGTTAAGAGTTGTTGTCCCGGATGGCGAGATTCCTGCCCTGCATGTGGCCTGGCGACTCCTGCGTGTGGCGCGTGCTACCGGCGTATGCGGCCGTGCGCCCACACGCGCGCTCTGTACCGGTTCGGGCGGTGGCGCTTCCATGGTGGCGTGGGTCGGCCCGCGGCTCCTATGTGCGGCTAATGGGGGGTAGCGGCGGGTCAGGGGGCTCCGTCACCACCATCCCCGCGGGTGGCGGACCGGTCCGGGGGGTGCGGCACACCTCCCGGACCGCGACCTCCGCACGTCGCACATCGGGCGAAAGCGGGCTGCCCGGACATTGACCTGAAGGCGACGTTTGAAATCCGGTTGCCCGCTCCAAATGACCTTTTCGAGTGGGGAGTTGGGCCGAACCGGTCCGCACCGGACCGCGTGTGGGGCGCGGTCCGGCGCTCAGGCATGCCCTCATGCGCCGCTTTGTGCGCCGCTCCGTGGCAGCATGTTCCTCGGACGGGGCGGCAGTTCGGCCTGCCGCGGGGCCGGTTGGCCACGGTGGCCCACGTAATCCACGACCTGTGGAGGCGGCGATGCGGTGGTTGGTGGGGTGGAGCAGCGCTGCCGTGGGACAGCTTCCCGGCGTACGCGCCGACCGCACCCTGCATCCCGTCGGCGCCCGACTCCTGTGGGACGACCCCGATCCGCTGTGGCTGGTGGGCGACTGGCGCCGCGACGAGGTGCGGATCGTCCACGCCGAGAACGGCTCCATGGCACGACTGGCCGTGCTGGGCCACTGCGCGGCCTCCGACGCCGACCTGCGCGTCGGGCTGTTCGCGGCGCGCGGCGGGGCGCTGCGCCATCTGACGGCCTGGGCCGGGAGCTACACCTGCGTCCTGCAGATCGGCCGCCGCATCACGGTGCTGGGCGACCTCGCGGGCGCCCGGCCGGTGTTCCACACCCGGTGGGAGCGGGGCACGGCGTACGGAACGGCCGCGCTGCCGCTGGCCGACCTCACCGAGGCCGCCCTGGACGTGACCTATCTCGCGGCGCTGCTGGCCTGCCCCGACTCGCCCGAGGCGCTCGGCGAGGGCACCCCGTACGCCGGGGTGCGCCGGGTGCCGCCCGGGCACGCGCTCATCATGCGCGACGGGGTGCCCGAGGTCAGCGGTTACGAGCCCACCGCCTCGCTCGCCGTCGCCGGCACTCCGGCCCCCGCCGCCGATCCGGAGCGCGCGATCGCCGGCATACGCGACGCTCTGGTGGACGCCGTCCGGACGCGCCTTGCCGGGCCCCGCTTCGTACCGGAACCGGGCGAGGCCCCGGCGCCGGGCGTCGGCGCCGACCTCTCCGGGGGCAGCGCCTCCTCCACGCTCGCCCTGCTCGCCGCCGGGCTGCCGGGGATGCCGGGCACCATGCCCGGGCGCGGCTCCGCGGCGGGGCAGCGGCTGCTGGCGGTGACCTTCAACGACCTCGCCACGGGAACCGTCCGGGCGCGCGAGGCGGAGCTGGAACGGGCCCGCAGCATGGCCGCCGACCCCCGCCTGCGCCATGTCGTCGTGCCGGGCGGACCGGAGTCCCTGCCGTACGCCGACCTCCTGGACAGCGGGCCGCTCACCGACGAACCGGGCCCCTCGCTGATCACCGCGGAACGGCACCGGCGGCGCCTCGCGGCGGGCGGCGCCGACCATTTCGTGGGGCACGGCGCACGGCAGGTGCTGGACGCCCATCCGGCGCGGCTCGCGGATCTGCTGCTGGACCGGCGGCGGCGCGGCCTGCTGCGTCCCGTCACGGCCCTGGCACGGGCGGACGGTCCTTCCGGGCGCTCGGTCCTCGTGCCCTTCACCGTGTACCGGGCGGCGCGACGGCTGGCCCGCACCAGCTACCGGCAGGGCGTGGAGGACGCCGCGGCACGGCTGATGAACCGGCGCTTCGAGGAGCACGGCGGCGCGCTGGCCGCGTCTCTGGCCGCCCTCACATGGTGCCGGCCGGGGCCCGCGGCGCGCTGGCTGACCGGTGAGGCGCTGGCCGAGGTGTCGGTGCGGCTGCAGGAAGCGGTGGCCCGGCCGGGCAGAACAGTGGAGCGTCCCGGTGAGCGCCGGGCACGCGCCGCGCTCGCCCGGCACGCCGCCGACCACCGGGTCTTCGAGCAGGCCGCGGCTGTGCGCAGCCAGCGGCTCCACGCGCCCTTCCTCGACAACCAGGTGGTGCGGGCGTGCCGGGAGCTGCCGGAGACGCTGCGCGTCCAGCCGGGGGCCCGCGCCACGATCCTGCGCTCGGTCCTGGCGGGCGCGGGCATCCGTGAGCTGCCGCCCGGCTGGGGCGCCAACTCGCACGCCTCCACGGCCGTCGCCGTCCGCGCCGGCCTGCGGTCGGCCGTCGACGACCTGCTCGACCTCTTCGAGGCCCCGCTGCTCGCGGACGCCGGACTCGTCGAGGCCCGGGTCGTACGGGGCGCCCTGCGCGCGGCGGCGGACGGCGAACCGGTGCCCGTCGACGGCCTCACCGACCTGGTCGCCACGGAGGTCTGGCTGCGCCGCCTGCTGGCCCGGCGCGGCTCCTGCTGGACGGGCACGGAGGTGCCGGAACAGCGTGCGGTGGCGGGCGGGGTGCGGCGGCTGCCGCTGTAGGGCGGCGCGGCTGCCGCCGTCGCGGCCCTGCCGGGCCTGGCCGCGCAGCCTATGGCGCGGCCACCGGCCCGTCCGCTGTCGGGTCTCGTAGGCAGGGGGCCGCGCAGGACTCGCGAAGCCGGCGCCAGGTGCCGGGCGCGCAGCGGCGCATCCCTGTGTCGGTGGTGTGCCCGACAATGGTGGGGTCTCGAGGCCGCGAGCCGGCCGGAGACGCGAGAGGCAGACGGCAGCACAGGACGGGCGGGCGCGATGGCGGTATGGGACGACCTGATCGGCCAGGACCGGGTGACGGAGCAGTTGGCCGCCGCCGCGCGGGACGCCGACGCCTTTGTGACGGCGGCAGCCGCGGGCACCACGCTGCCGTCCGCGTCGAAGATGACGCACGCCTGGCTGTTCACGGGCCCGCCCGGGGCGGGCCGTGACACAGCCGCCCGTGCCTTCGCCGCCTCCCTGCAGTGCGTCAGCCCGGACCGGGCCCTGGGCGGCGCGCCGGGCTGCGGTTTCTGCGACGGCTGCCACACGACGCTGGTGGGTACGCACGCCGACGTAGAGGTGGTCCGCACCGACCTGCTCTCCATCGGCGTCAAGGACACCCGCGAGCTCGTCCGCCGCGCCACGCTCTCGCCCGCCTCCGGCCGCTGGCAGGTGATCGTGCTGGAGGACGCCGACCGCCTCACCGAGGGTGCCGGCAATGTGCTGTTGAAGGCGGTGGAGGAGCCCGCGCCCCGGACGGTGTGGCTGCTGTGCGCGCCGTCCATCGAAGACGTGCTGCCGACGATCCGCTCGCGTTGCCGGCACCTGGTGCTGCGCACCCCGCCCGTGGACGCCGTCGCCGAGGTGCTGGTCCGGCGCGATGGCATCGACCCCGCGCTCGCCGGGGCCGCCGCGCGCGCCACGCAGGGCCACATCGACCGCGCCCGCCGGCTCGCCACCGACGAGGCGGCGCGCAGTCGCCGCGCGGCCGTGCTGCGGCTGCCGCTGCGCGTGGACGACGTCGGGGGCTGCCTCAAGGCCGCGCAGGAGCTGGTGGACGCGGCGACGGAGGACGCCAAGCAGGTCTCGGAGGAGATGGACGCCAAGGAGACCGAGGAGCTGCGCGCGGCGCTGGGCGCGGCCGCGGGGGCGGGCAGCCGAATGCCGCGGGGCACGGCGGGCGTGATGAAGGAGCTCGCCGACCGGCAGAAGCGCCGGTCCACCCGCACCCAGCGCGACACCCTCGACCTGGCCCTCACCGACCTCGCGGGGTTCTACCGGGACGTGCTGGCCGTGCAGGTCGGCACCTCCGTCGCGATCGCCAACGTCGAGGCCCGGGACGCCGTCGAGCGGATCGCGGCGGGCTCCCGGCCGGAGAACACCCTGCGCCGGATAGAGGCGGTGCTCGCCTGCCGTGAAGCCCTGGACAGGAACGTCGCGCCGCTGCTGGCGGTCGAGGCGATGACGCTGGCCCTGCGTGCGGGCTGACACAGCGCCGCGCGGGACGGCTCCTGGCGTGGGTCGGCGCCTGCGTGCGGTTGACCCTTGGGGGTGGGTCGGCGGCCTGCGTGCGGGCTGACACCGCGCCGCGCGGGACGGCTCCTGGCGTGGGTCGGCGGCCTGCGTGCGGTTGACCCGTGGCGTGGGTCGGCGGCCTGCGTGCGGTTGACCTGTGGGGTGGGTCGGCGGCCTGCGTGCGGGCTGACACAGCGCCGCGCGGGACGGCTCCTGGCGTGGGTCGGCGCCTGCGTGCGGTTGACCCTTGGGGTGGGTCGGCGGCCTGCGTGCGCGTTGCCCCTTGGGGTGGGACAGTCCCCCCAGCGTGTGGGCCGACCCCCGGCAGGTCCGATGGACCCCCGGGCGCGCGGGACGGCCGCGCGGCGTGCCGGACGGCCCGCGCGCGAGTGGCGCCGCGCCCTTGATCATCCGGCGGACGGGTGATCGTTTGCGCTGCCCGCGCGTTGCCGCTCCCCGGTGCGCCGGGCCTTACCGCAGGCTGCTGTGCGGTGCCCCCGGCCGCTGTCCCCGCGGGGGTGATCCCAGCGCACGGGATGCGCTCCCCCCTGCCTCCGGCGCGGGTGCCGCCCGTGCCCGAAGCACCGTTGGGGACGTCGCGAGGTGGTGCCGCACGTGCCCGAGGTGGCCGAGGTCGTCGTTCTGTACGCGCTGCTGACTGCGGCCGGGGCCGCAGCGGTGGCGCTCGCCCGCTCGGCGCTGCGGCACTGGTGGGAGCAGCGCGCGGGCCGCGTGTACGAACTGCCCGTGAAGCGCGTCGGCACGCTGCTGCGCGGGGCCGGCTCCGCGCTGGCCGCCACCGTGGTGATCACCCTGGCGGCCGACCTGCCGCCCGGCTCCGGGGCTCCGCCGTCCTCCCCGCCCCACTCGGTCACCGCCGCGGGGTCCCCGCCGCCCCGCCCGTCGCCGCCGCCGCGGCCGGTGCCGTCCGACCCCGCCGATGCCGGGCTGGTGCCGCCGCGCACCCTTGGTCACCCCGCCGGGGGCACGCTCCAGCAGTTGTCCGACGGCACGCGGGTCTGGCTGCCACCGCAGTACGACTACCCGGACTCCGCAGGCGTCTACTTCCCCCTGGTCGTGGCCCACGTCGACCCCGCCGACCCGGATCTGTTCGCCGGGTTCGCCGCCCAGTCGCTGCGGGGTGTCGCGGACCCCTTCGTCGTCGTGATGCCCGCCCGCTGCGACCCCGACGCCGGCCCCGCGCCCGTCCCGGCGGCGGTGGCCCGGCTCTACCGCGTCCTGCCCGGCCGCTCCGCGCGGGCGCTGCTGGGCGTCGACGAGGACGCGGCCTGCGTCGTGCGGCAGCAGCTGGCGGACCCCCGGGACTTCGTCTCGGCGATCGGCGTCTCGGGCGGCTACGCGGGGATCGACCGGTCCGGACCGCAGCCGTACTCACCCGACGGCCGCGACACCAGGGGGCGCGGCACGCCGCGCCCCGCGCTGCTGCTCGCCGTACCCTCCGGACAGGAGGCCGCGCGGCGCTCGGCCGTCGCCCTGCGCGGGCGGGTGCGCGACGTGACCGCCGAGGTCCGGCTGCTGGACGGCATCGCGCCTCGGCGGCGGCTGTTCGCCCTCGTCGCCGGCTACGCGACCGAGAAGCTCGACGGCCCTTACCGTCCCTGACGGCGCGGGCCGGAATCACCCGTACGAGGGCTGTGCAGGACGGTTCGCCACCGGCCCTGCGGATACGCTCCAGACCACCACCACGAGGGAACCGAGGCTCCGATGCACACCCCGCGCCTGCTCCGTACCTCCGGCACCGTCCTCGCCGTCGCCGGGCTGCTGCTGTCCGCGTGCACGACCGGTGGCAGCACCCACCGTGCCGCCGCATCGTCCCCGGCGGGGTCCCTCGGCGGGCCGCCCTCGGGCGTCGCCGCGGACGCCTTGGGCAACCTCCGGCCGTACTACGAGCAACGCCTGTCCTGGGGCGAATGCAAGGACATGCCGGGCATGCAGTGCGCCACCATGCGGGTCCCCCTCGACTACGCCCACCCGTCCGCCGCCACGGACCTCAAGCTCGCCGTCGCCCGGAAGCGGGCCGAGGACTCCGGCAAGCGGCTCGGCACCCTGCTGGTCAACCCGGGCGGCCCCGGCGGCTCAGCGATCGACTACCTGCAGTACGCGGCCTTCGGCTACCCCTCGGCGGTCACCTCCCGCTACGACATGGCCGCCATCGACCCGCGCGGCGTGGCCCGCAGCGAGCCCGTCGAATGCCTCAGCGACCGCCAGATGGACGCCTTCACGGCGACCGACGTCACCCCGGACGACGGCGCGGAGGTCAACGCCCTCGTCGCCGCCGACAAGGAGTTCGCCGGGGGCTGCGAGCAGCGCTCCGCCAAGCTGCTGCGGCACGTCAGCACGGTGGAGTCCGCCCGCGACATGGACGTCTTCCGCGCCCTGGCCGGCGACCGCAAGCTGACCTACGTCGGCAAGTCCTACGGCACCTTCCTGGGCGCCACCTACGCCGAGCTCTTCCCGGACAAGGCCGGCCGGCTCGTCCTCGACGGCGCGGTCGACCCGTCGATCTCCGCACTCGAGGCGAGCCGGGGGCAGGCCTCCGGCTTCGAGATCGCCTTCGACGCCTTCGCCGCGGACTGCATCACGCACCGCGACTGTCCGCTCGGCACCAAGAGCACCGAGGACGCCGGGCACCGCCTCGACGCCCTCTTCGAGCGACTGGACTCCAAGCCGCTGAGCACCGGCAGCGCCCGCAAGCTGACCGAGGCGCTCGCCACCACCGGCGTGATCGCCGCGATGTACGACGAGTCGACGTGGCCGACCCTGCGCGCCGCGCTCACCAAGGCGAACAAGGGCGACGGAAGCGGTCTGCTGGCGCTGTCCGACACGTACTACGAGCGCGACAGCCGCGGCCACTACGACAATCTCATGTACGCCAACGCCGCCGTCAACTGCCTCGACCTGCCGCCGGCCCTGTCCGGTCCGCAGGCCGCCGAGCAGTCCGTCGCCGCCTTCACCGAGGAGTCCCCGCACTTCGGCAAGAACCTCGTGTGGTCGAGCATGATCTGCGCCTATTGGGCCGTCCCGCCCACCGGCAGGCCGCACCGCATCGAGGCCGCCGGCGCGGACCCCATCCTCGTCGTCGGCACCACCCGCGACCCGGCGACGCCGTACGAGTGGGCCGAGTCCCTGGCCGGCCAGCTCGACTCCGGCGTCCTGCTCACCTACGACGGCGACGGCCACACGGCGTACGCCCGCGGCAGCGACTGCATCGACTCGGCCGTCAACCGCTACCTCCTGGAGGGCACGCCCCCGGCTGACGGCACGACCTGCTGACGGCGAGGGGCCCTCGGCCCTGCGTCCGGTGCGGCCGCGGCCGCACCTGGTCAGGGGCCCCTCAAGAACTGTGTAGACTTGTGCCCGCTGCCGATGCCAAGCTGTCTCGGCAGCTTGCCGCCTTAGCTCAGTCGGCCAGAGCGACGCACTCGTAATGCGTAGGTCAAGGGTTCGATTCCCTTAGGCGGCTCAGAGAGGCCCAGGTTCCCTGAGGGGAACCTGGGCTTTTTGTGTTCCGCGGACGAGCCGAGTGCGGCGCGCGAGCGCGAGCGTCCACGATCTGCCGGCGTCGGACTTCGACGACCTCGATGCCGGGTCCACAGAGCCAGCCGAGGTCCTCGGTGTCGGAGGTGAGGACGGTGACAGGCCCTTGCGCGGAGCGGGCGACGGCAGCCGGAACGGCGTCGATGGCGTACTCGTGGCCGCTGAGGCGGGGTGGTTGGCCGGCACCGGAACTGTTCGGCCCAGACAGCGGCCGGCGCAGTGGGCCGCGTTCCTGAGGGGCCCTGACCGCTCGAAGGGCGAAGGGCCAGGTCAGAGATGCTGACCTGGCCCTTCGTCATGAGCGGGCGGCGCCGTCGGGCACCCTGCGCCCGGACGTCACCTGGTGACGTGGACGGTCAGCCTGGCATGCGTGGCGTCGATGTTGACGCCGTCCATGTAGCCGCGGGCGTCGCGGTACGTGCCGGTACCGCCGGTGATCGCCAGGGTGAACCTGGTCGGGAAGCTGACGATGAAGGGTGCGAAGCCCTGCAGGGTGATGTCGCCCTTGGCCAACCGGAGGGTGGATTCGCACTGCCGCAGGCTGTTCTGGAGGCTGATGACGGTGCAGACGAAGCCGCCGGTGCCCACCTTGCGGCCGTTCTGGAAGAAGTCCGAGAAGCCGATGGCCTCGTCGCCGAGGCTCGTTCCCGGGGCGCCCACGTCGACGGAGGCGAACTCCCTCACCGAGTCGTCCAGTCTGATGACCTGCTCACCGACGCCATGGGGGCCGGGGTCGCGGTCCGGGGATGTGGCCTGCGCGTGCGGTCCGCAGGCGAGGACCGCGGCGAGCACGGCGGCCGCGACCGGCGCCACTGCCTTGATACGACGCATCGTGCGTCTCCTTCGAGCTGGGTGGAGTGACAGGCGGTGATCAGTCCGCTTATCGCTTCATTCATGGCTCAATCGGCGGCCCGGTGCCTCGGAGGCGCATCGGCGGCGCGGAAAGACGACCCGTTCGGACGCGGGCCTAACGTCTGTGGGGTGGACGCCGTTCGCTCTCGAGTCCCGAAAGCCGGAGAGCGCACCCGTGGCTCATGCGGTTGCGCCGTCAATGAGACGTGAACGTGGCGCGAAGATTGCCGAGGTTCGGCAATGCGTGTGGGCCCCGGCCCTGGCCATCATCGTCATGGCACCGACAACGGGAGCCGCCGCACGAAGCGGGGGGAAGGCAGGGGTGCGCGACTTCTTCGACGCCGCGCTCGTCATCCGAGCGCCCTGTTCGGCTTCGCGCTCGTGGTGGCCATCGGGTACTGGGGGAGTGCTCTGCTCGGTGGCTTGGACGTCGACGCCCTCGACGGGGGCACGGGGGTGAGGGTGTCGACGCCCACCGCGGAGACCACGGGGGCGCGGGGGACTTCGCCGGCTTCCTTGCCGGGATCGGACTGGGCGGGGTCCCGGTCACCGTCTCGCTGTCGCTGCTGATCGGCGTCGGGGGCGTGGTTCACCGCGCTGGCCGGGCCGGGGTGACCGGCGGGCCGTCCAACGGCAGTGGGGTCCTGGCCGGAGCGCCGGTGTGCTCCTGGGCGGCACGTGTGCGGTGCTCCTGCCGCTGCGCCGTCTGGTACCCCGAGAACACCCGCCCTCGCGCACCGACTTCGTCGGCAGGGTCCGCGTCGTCCGCACCGGTCGTGTCAGCGACGGGTTCGGGCAGGCCGAGGTCACCGCCGCCGACGGATCGACCTCCGTTCTCCAGGTGCGCACGGCCGGGCCCGACGAGGGCCTGGTGAGCGGCATGGGACCCTCGCCGGCGCGCAGGCCGCGCGCTGGGACGAGGTCAAGGCGGCGCCGGCGAAGGCCGTGCGCGGACGGAAGGCGCAGTAGGTTCGCGTCATGGGCGATCCGATCGTGAACCGCGAGCAGTCCGAGGCGTGGAACGGGTACGAAGGGCGGCACTGGGCGTCGTACCGGGAGCGGTACGACGCGCTGAACGACGCGGCGAACGGCTGCCTGCTCGACGACCTCCCGATCGCGGCGGGCAGCAGGGTGCTGGACGTGGGCTGCGGGACGGGCCGGGTGGCCCGCCTCGCCGCACGGCGCGGCGCCACCGTGCTCGGCATCGATCTGTCGGAGCCGATGCTCCGGGAGGCGGCGGTCGTCGTGGAGCGGGAAGGGCTCGGCGGCGTCTCCTTCGTCCGCGGGGACGCCCAGGTGCACCCGTTCCCCCGGGAGGGCTTCGACGCGGTGGTGAGCCGCTTCGGGGTGATGTTCTTCGCCGACCCCGTCGTCGCGTTCGGCAATCTGCGCGGGGCCCTGCGTCCGGGCGGACGGCTGGCCTTCGTGTGCTCGCGCGGCCACGCGGGCATGGACCAGACGACGATCTACCGGGCGATCGGGACCGTGGTGCCCGTACCCGACCTCACCGGGAACACCGGACCGGCCTCCTTCGCCGACCCCGCGCACACCGAGCGGGTCCTGACCGGCGCGGGTTTCGCCGGGGTGGCCTCGACGGCGGTGGACCTCCCCCAGGTATGGGGGAGCGATGCCGAGGACGCGGCCGACTTCCTGATGGGCTGGGGACCGGTGCAGCACTGGCTGCGCGAGGCCGGGGCCGACGAGAGGGCGCGCTCCCGCGCCCGCGACGCCGCGCTGGAGGCCTTCCGCGCGTTCGCCACCGCGGACAGGGGCGTCGTGCTGACCGCCCGGCTGTGGCTCGTGACGGCGCAGCGTCCCTGAGGACCGGCCGACGGCACAGGCCGTCCGCGGGCCGTACGGGTGACCCGGTGCCTCCGGGGGTGCGGATTGCTCCAGGTGACACCTTGCCTTCCGCCGTCCGCCCTCGTTGTCACGGCAACGGCCGGACGCGGCGCCACGGCGGGCGCTTCCGGGACATCGGACGAGGGAAGGCGCGCATGAACGTCAGTGCTCACATCGAGGCCGTCTACGCGGACGTCTGCCGGCGCAATCCGGGCGAGGCGGAGTTCCACCAGGCGGTGGGGGAGGTGCTGCGCTCGCTGGCGCCCGCGCTGGAGCGGCACCCGGAGTACCTGGGGACCCGGATCGCGGAGCGGATGTGCGAGCCGGAACGGCAGGTGATCTTCCGGGTGCCGTGGGTGGACGACCAGGGACGCGTGCGGGTCAACCGGGGCTTCCGGGTGGAGTTCAGCAGCGCGCTCGGCCCGTACAAGGGGGGCCTGCGCTTCCACCCGAGCGTCGACCTCGGCATCGTGAAGTTCCTCGGCTTCGAACAGATCTTCAAGAACGCGCTGACCGGGCTGGCGATCGGCGGCGGCAAGGGGGGCTCCGACTTCGACCCCAAGGGCCGCTCCGACGGCGAGGTCATGCGCTTCTGCCAGTCGTTCATGACCGAGCTGCACCGGCACCTGGGCGAGCACACCGATGTGCCCGCCGGCGACATCGGGGTGGGCGGCCGGGAGATCGGCTACCTCTTCGGGCAGTACAAGCGGATCACCAACCGCTTCGAGGCGGGGGTGCTGACCGGCAAGGGCGTCGCCTGGGGAGGCTCCCACGCGCGGACCGAGGCGACGGGGTACGGGTCGGTGTACTTCGCGGCCGAGATGCTCGCCACCCGCGGGCAGGGCTTCGAGGGGCGCCGGGCGGTGGTCTCCGGCTCGGGCAACGTCGCCCTCTACGCCATCGAGAAGGTGTATGCCCTGGGCGGCTCGGTGGTGGCCTGCTCGGACTCCGGCGGCCATGTCGTCGACGAGAAGGGCATCGACCTGGAGCTGCTGAAGGAGATCAAGGAGGTGCGCCGGGCGCGGCTGTCGGCGTACGCGGAGGCCAGGCCCTCGGCGCGGTACTCCGAGCGGGGCTCGGTCTTCGACGTGCCATGCGATGTCGCGCTGCCGTGCGCCACGCAGAACGAGCTGGACGGGCAGGACGCCGGGACGCTGGTGAAGAACGGCGTGCTGGCGGTGGCCGAGGGCGCGAACATGCCGTGCACCCCGGAGGCGATCGAGGTGTTCCGGGAGGCGGGCGTGCTCTTCGGCCCGGGCAAGGCCGCCAACGCGGGCGGGGTGGCGACCTCGGCGCTGGAGATGCAGCAGAACGCGTCGCGCGAGCTGTGGCCCTTCGAGCGGACCGAGGCCCGGCTCGCGCAGGTGATGCGTGACGTCCACACCCACTGCCGGGCCACCGCCGCGGCGTACGGCGGCGCTCCGGACGACTACGTCCTCGGTGCCAACATCACGGGCTTCCTGCGGGTGGCGGAGGCCATGACAGCGCAGGGCGTCGTCTAGCCAGGGCGCGTGAGGCCACGGGGCGTGCGGGGGCGTGGCCGCGAGGACGCCGGCGCCCTACGCGCGCGTCGCGGGAGGGCGCCGGCGTCCCCGGGGGCCGGTCAGCCGCCGGCGCCGCCCATCACACGGGCGAAGGACGCCGGGTCGGCGTCGTAGCCGCGGACACCGGGCCTGAAGTGCCAGGCGCCGTCGTCGCCGCGACGGAACTCGCCCACGGTGGCTGCCGTGGCGGCGGCGACCTCGCCGAGGTCGGAGGCGGCGAGGGCGGTGTGGCCCTCGACCACCTGCACGCCGGTGCCCGCGATGTCGCCGAAGGTCATCCGGCCGTCGCGCTGCTGCACGACCACTCCGACCACGACCCGCCCGTAGGCGGGGCTCAGCCGGTCGAGCTCGAGGGCCATGACCTCGTCGAAGCCCAGTCCCTTGCCCGTCCTGCTGTCGCGGTTCAGCGAGATGGTGCCGTCCGGGGAGCGGCTGTCGAAGTGGACGAGGTACGCCGGGACGCCGTGCGGGTCGTCCGCGGGGTAGGTCGCCGCGACGATGTCGAGGTCGCTGACGGGTGCGCCCATCGGGCTGGGGTCCCACTTGAGCCGGACCTCGACCTTGGCGAGGCCCTTGGTGACGTTGCTCACAGGCCGACGCTCCTTGCTTCCGGCCGGTCGGGTGCGGTTGCCACGGAGAACGCCCTTTCTTCTGCTGCCAGTTGGGGACGGCCGCACGTCGCGCGCCCGTCCGAGGCGGCAACGAACGAGGGCGGTCCCGGATTCCCGGCAACCGAACCGGTGTGCCACCCGGTTCGAACGGATGTGAGGCCGCTGGGAGCACGGACGGGAACGCGGTGACAAGGACACCACGGTGTGAGGGATGCGGAGACGGACGTCGAGGGGTTCGTCGCCGTGCGGGGGCCGCCGTTGCTGCGGGTCGCCTGGCTGCTGCCCCCGGCATCTGCGTGCCGGATCCGTGGGGCCCGGCGGCCTGTGCCGGGAGCGCGGGGCGCTCCGCGCTTTCGCGGGACCGCGCCGCCGTCCGCTCCCGCGGCATCATGGAGCGGTGACCACTGCGCGGCGCACGGGGCTGCGGGGTGCCGGCCGGCGGGGCCGGGCGCCCGGTCTCATCTGGTATGCGGCGTACGGCTCCAACACCCACCTCACACGCCTCACCCATTACCTCTCCGGCGGGGTGCCGCCCGGCGGCGGCCGGGAGTACCCGGGCTGCCGCGACGCGCGCCGGCCGCTGCGGTCGGTGCCGCTGCTGCTGCCGGGGCGGATGTACTTCGCGACGCGGTCGCCTGTCTGGTCGGGGGGCCGGGCCTTCTACGACGGCGGCGCGCCGGGCGGCGGGGTGCGGGCACGGGCGCATCTGCTGACGGCCGGCCAGTTCTCGGACCTCGTCGCCCAGGAGATGTACCGCGCGCCGGGCGCCGACCTCGACCTCGGCGAGGTGCTGCGGCACGGCAGGCACCGGCTGGGCGACGGGCGGTACGAGACGCTGCTGTACCCGGGGGACATGGACGGTCACCCGGTGGTCACGTTCACCGCGCCCTGGGCCTGCGGCGGGATCGGGCACGTCGTGCCCTCCGGGAGCTATCTACGGCACATCGCCGAGGGACTGGCCGAGACGGGCGCCTGGGACCTGCCCGGCATCGCGGCCTATCTCGCGGAGTGCGCGGACGGGGCCTGGTCGCCCCGGGAGATCACGGCGCTGCTCGGACGCTGAGCGGCGGGACATCGATGGATTTCCGTCCCGCCGCCCGTCCTAGAGAGGGAGGTACGGGCACGGGGACGCAGGGGACCCGCTCGCCCGCACCCGGAACCCGCCCCAGGAGGTCTCCCATGCCCGGCTCCGCGTCTTCGCCACCGCCGCCCGCGCCGCAGCCGGGTGGAGGCGCGCCTGCCGTGCTCATCCTGACCGGGAGGCTCGACCGCGCCGGGATCCCGCCGATGCTCGAGCGGTTGCGGGCGCTGCTGGCGGGGCGGGGCGGCGGCACGGTGGTGTGCGACGTCGGCGGGCTCGACGGCGCCCCCGACGCCCTCCTGCTCGACGCCCTCGCGCGGCTCCAGCTCACGGCCCTGCGGCACGGCGGGCGGATCCGGCTGCGGGGCGCCGGCAGCGCGCTGCGGGAGCTGCTCGCGCTCAGCGGGCTGGACGGGTCAGCGGGCCGGGGGCTCGAGATGTGCGGGGAGGCCGAAGAGCGGGAAGAGCCGCTCGGTGTCGAGGAAGGAGTTGAGCCCGGTGATCCGGCCGTCTGACATCTCGATGACCTGCAGGGCCCACGGCTCGTGACCGCCGTCCGGGGCGGGACGGTACTGCCCGAACCCCGGAGTGCCGTTGGCCGTCACCGGGACCAGACGCGAACCGCGGCAGCCTGAGCCGTGCCCGAGCAACCAGGCCTTGATGTCCGCCTTCCCGCGCAGCCACAGGCCGAACGGCGGCATGGACAGTGTGGCGTCGTGGTGGAGCAGCGCGGTGAGGGTGTCGAGGTCGTAGGACTCGAAGGCGGCGACGTAGCGGCCGAGCAGGGCGCGCTGCTCCTCGTCGAGCGGACGGGCCGGATCGGTCACGGCGGGGCCGGCGGCGGCGAGGGTGGCGCGGGCCCGTTGCAGAGCGCTGTTGACCGAGGCGACGGTGGTGTCGAGCAGATCGGCGACCTCGGCGGCCTTCCACTGCAGGACTTCCCGCAGGATGAGCACCGCCCGCTGGCGCGGCGCGAGGTGCTGCAGTGCGGCCATGAACGCCAGGCGCACGCTCTCGCGCTGGTCGGCGAGGTCGGCCGGGTCGCTCGTCGCGGGCAGGATGCGGCCGTCGGGAGCGGGGGAGATCCAGGTGCTCTCCGGGAGGGTGCCGGGCAGCGGGCCGTCGGCCGTCCCGGGTGAGGTCAGGTCCATCGGGCGGGCGCGGCGTCCCGTGCCGCCCAGGATGTCCAGGCACGCGTTGGTGGCGATGCGGTAGAGCCAGGAGCGCAGGCTGGAACGGCCCTCGAAGCGGTCGTAGGCGCGCCAGGCCCGCACCATCGTGTCCTGGACGGCGTCCTCCGCCTCGAAGGCGGAACCCAGCATCCGGTAGCAGTAGCCGGTCAGTTCCACGCGATACCGTTCCAGCTCCTGCGCCACGTCCGGGGGTGCAGCGAGATCGGTGAGATCGGCCATGGTTTCCTCCGCCTTCCAGACGAGTTCCGCAGCGTCCACGGATCCACTTCAGCACAGCCCACTGACACAACCGCAAAAGGCGTGGAAGAGCGCGGGACAGGGCGGAACGGGGTGGGTTGCCCAGGACGGGCGGCGGCGCTCGGGCGCCGACCGCCGGACGCGCGGCGGTCCGGGCGGTCCGGACGGGCCGGGCGGTCAGCCGGCGGTGCTGTCAGGGATGTCCTGCTCCGCCCAGATCAGCTTGCCGTCGGCGGTGTACCGGGTGCCCCACCGGCGGGTCAGCTGGGCCACGAGGAAGAGCCCGCGACCGCCCTCGTCGGTGGTGCGGGCGTGCCGCAGCCGGGGCACGGTGTTGCTGCCGTCGTACACCTCGCAGATGAGGACCGACTGCCGGATCAGCCGCAGCCGGATCGGCCCCGAGGCGTGCCGGATGGCGTTGGTGACCAGCTCGCTGACGACGAGTTCGGTGGTGGGCAGCAGCTCCTCCATGCCCCACCCGGCGAGTTGGCGCGTGGCCAGCGCCCGGGCCTCGCTGACGACCGCCGGATCCACTCGCAGCTCCCAGCTGACGAACCGGTCGGCGGCGAGCGCGCGCGTACGGGCGACGAGCAGGGCGACGTCGTCGGCGGGCGGTCCGGGCGGCAGGTGCTCCAGCATGGCCGAGCACAGCTCGCGCACGGGAAGTCCGGGGCGGGCCAGGGCGTGTGCGATCCGGTTCAGGCCGACGTCCAGGTCCGTGCCGAAGGTGTCGATCAGGCCGTCGGTGTAGAGCGCGACGACGCTGCCCTCGGCCAGTTCGAGCTCGGCGGACTCGAAGGGCATGGCGCCCAGCCCGAGCGGTGGGCCCGCGGGCAGTTCGGCGAAGGCGACCCGGCCCTGGGGGTCCACGACGGCCGGCGGCGGGTGCCCGGCGCGGGCCATCGTCAGCCGGCGGGTCACCGGGTCGTAGACGGTGTAGAGGCAGGTGGCGCCGGTGACGGCGGTGGCCACGGACTCGTCGGGGCTCTCCTCCTCGGCGAGCCGGATGACCAGGTCGTCCAGGTGCGCCAGCAGTTCATCGGGCGGCAGGTCCATGTCGGCGAGGGTGTGCACGGCCGTCCGCAGCCGCCCCATCGTCGCCGCTGCCGTCAGCCCGTGCCCGACGACGTCCCCGACCACCAGCGCGACCCGCGCCCCGGACAGCGGGATGACGTCGAACCAGTCGCCGCCCACACCGTCCTGGATGTCGGTGGGCAGGTAGCGGTAGGCGATCTCCAGCGCCATGCCGCCCGCCAGTGTCTGCGGCAGCAGGCTGCGCTGCAGGGCGAGCGCCGCCTCGTGCTCGCGGGTCCAGCGCCGGGCGTTGTCCACGCACACCGCGGCGCGGGCCGCGAGTTCCTCGGCGAGCAGCAGGTCGTCGTTCTCGAAGGGGACGGGCCGACGGTGCCGGACGAAGGTCACCACGCCGAGGACGGTGCCCCGGGCCCGCAGCGGCACCCACATCATCGACCGCCCCCCGGACTCGCGGATCTTGGCCATCCGGGCCGGATCGCCGGTGAGCCACGACGCCCGGCCGTCGGCGATGTCGCCCTCCACCTCGGAGTGGCCGGAGGTCATGCAGCGCACGTGCGGTGAGGCCTCGCCGACGTCGATCCGCTCGCCGACCGCCCAGATCGGCTCCGGGGTGCCCGGGTTCACCGAGCGCATCCCGACGCGTCGCAGCGGCACCCGGCCCAACTCGTGGCCGGGCGGAGGCTCGCCGCCGTGCAGCACCGGTTCCAGCAGGTCGACGGCGACGAAGTCGGCGAGCCGCGGAACCGACACGTCGGCCAGTTCCTGGGCGGTCCGGGTGACGTCCAAGGTGCTGCCGACGCAGGCCCCGGCCTCGTTGAGCAGCGCGAGTCTGGCTCGGGCGCGCCACCGGTCGGTGACGTCCGTGACCATGTAGCAGACACCCATCGCCCGCCCCTCGGCGTCGTCCAGGCGGTAGAAGGACAGGGAGAAGGACCGCTCGCGGTAGGGGGCCGCGAGCGTCCAGCCCCGGAACTCGTGGTCGATCACCGGCTCACCGGTGAGCAGCACCTTGCGCATGACGGCTTCCATCGCCGCGGTGTCCATCCCGGGCAGGACGTCGGCCAGGCGCATGCCGATGCGGCGCTCGCGCGACACGCCGCCGAAGTGTTCCAGCGTCTCGTTGAGCCACACATAGCGCAGGTCGGGGCTGAACACGGCCATGCCGATCGGGGACCGGGTGAGGAAGCCCTCGAGGATGGTGCTGCTCACCGCCCAGGACGGGGTGTGGGCCAGGTCGATCGCCGACACCAGCCAGCGCTCCTGGCCGTCGGGCGCCGTCAGGGCGGACACCCGCAGGCCCACTTCGATCCGCCGTCCGTCGCGGTGCCGGGTGCCCGCCAGCCCGCCCCAGTCGCCGTGGCCGCGCCACTGCGCCGCCATCTCCGCGGCCCTGGCCGCCTGCTGGGGGGAGGCGAGCAGGGTCGCGGCGGGTCGGTGCAGCGCCTCCGCGGCGGGGTAGCCCAGCAGCCGCTCCGCGGCGGCCGTCCAGCCGACCACCGTCCCCGAGTCGTCGATCAGCGCCGACGCGGCGAAGGCCAGGTCGAACGGCGCCTTCACCGGCGCCGCCGCGCTTCCCTCCGGCGTGACCATCTCGGGCGTCCCATGTCCGCGACTACCGTCCTCCCCATGCTAGGTCGTCGTGTCCGCGGGGGCCCCTCGTGCCGCCAGGCGACTCGGTGCCCGCCTGACGGGGTGCTCCCGCGTCCCGCGCCGGCCGCATGCGCGTCTTTCAGGAGGAGATCTTCGGCCCCGTCGTCGCCGTCACCTCACGGCTCGCAAGGGGAGGCCGCCCATGACTGACCCGGTACGCCAGGTCGGGCAGACGCAGCCGCGCCGCTGCGCGGTTCGAGGTGTCACGGGCGTTACGGGGGGCGTACCACAGCGCTGGTGCGGAGCGGCGCGTGCGGGCGCCGCTGCCCGCGTCCGGGGCCGCCGCGCAGGGGGGACACGAGGTGCACCCCTCGCAGTCGTAACCCCTTCAGAGGGGTGCGACTGCCATGTTCTCCAAGACCGAGTGATCCGACATATCTCTACCAGGCGTTCCCCTGGCTTGGGATCACCACCCGCGCCGCGCTGCGCGACGCCCGGCCTGGACCGGCCATGATGCGCGTCACGGTGCTCCCGTCCGGCCGGAAGCGGGCGGCTGGGGCCGGCCCGCTCCTGAGCGGAGGGGGGAGGACCGGGGCGCGTCCTGACCGGAGACGGGAGCCTGTCCTGTCCCTCAGGGTGAGCTGAGACCGTTCCGTTACCGCTACTCGGGCCGCGCGGTCGAGTCATCTGGCTGATGCCGCGGGGGCACCGGGTCGGCAGGATCTCGTGGTGGCTGCGTTTGTTTCCCCGACCCCGTACTGGCCTGTGCCCCGCATATGGGGATGACCCGGAGTCGGACTGGCGTTTGATCATGGAGAACGCCTGCTCCTCGCGCCTGCGGGGATGATCCCCGGGGCCCCGGCCGGGCCGCGGGGATCGGACGAGACTGCTCCTCGCCTTCGGCGGGGTTCTTTCTGCTGGTGGATGGCAAGATGTATGGCTGCTGTGTACGGTGCCCCGCCGCCGAGGCGGTTGTCGTGCGGCGGGTGGCCGGTGTGCCGACCTGGTCGCCGGGGGCATCCCGCGGCGCCCGGCAGGCGGGCGCTCGGCCCCGTAGGGCACCGGCGTACGGGGCGTCCCATGGGCGGTGACCGCACGGATGCTTCTGAGGGCGTGCCGTCCTTCGACCTGACGAGCCGGCCGTGGCTGCCGGTGCAGCTGACCTCCGGGGAACCGGCGGTCCTGTCCCTGCGTGACGTCTTCGCCCGCGCGCACGAGGTGCGGCGGCTGGCGGGCGACCTGGCGACCCAGGACTTCGCCCTCACGAGGCTGCTGCTGGCGATCGTCCACGACGCCCTGGACGGCCCGAGGAGCGTCGCGGCGTGGGCCGGCCTGTGGGCGGATTCCCGTCCGTTCACGGTCGTGGACGGCTATCTGCTCCGGCACCGCGAGCGGTTCGACCTGCTGCACCCGCGTACGCCGTTCTTCCAGACCCCCGGGCTGCGCACCGCTTCCGGCGAGGTGTTCTCGCTGAACCGGATCGTCGCGGACGTGCCCAACGGAGCCCCCTTCTTCACCACCCGCCTGCCGGGCGCCGAGCGGCTTTCGTTCGCCGAGGCCGCCCGCTGGGTGGTCCACGCCCAGGCCTACGACACCTCCGGGATCAAGAGCGGCGTCGTCGGCGATCCCCGGGCCAAGGGCGGCAGGGCCTACCCGCAGGGCGTGGCCTGGGCGGGGAACCTCGGCGCCGTCCTGGTCGAGGGGGACACCCTGCGCGAGACGCTGCTGCTCAATCTCGTCGCCGACGACGATCAGCCGGCGACGGGTGCCGAGGACCGGCCCGCGTGGCGGCGCCCGCCCACCGCTCCCGGCGCGGCCGACGATCTCGCCGCGCGCCCGGCGGGCCCGTGCGACCTGTACACCTGGCAGTCCCGGCGGCTGCTCCTGCACGCCGACGCCGACGGTGTGCACGGAGTCGTCCTCACCTACGGCGACCCGCTGGCGGCGCGGAACATGCAGCACGTCGAGCCGATGACCGCCTGGCGCCGCAGCCGGGCCCAGGAGAAGAAGCTGGGCCTGCCGCTGGTGTACCTGCCGCGCGAGCACGACCCGGCCCGCGCGGCCTGGCGGAGCCTGGAAGCCCTCATCACCCCGGCCGGCCCCGACACGACACGGCGCGGCGAGCCCGCGGGCGGCCTGCGGCCCGGCGTCGTGGACTGGATCGCGCGCCTGCGGGGTGAGCGGATCCTGCCCCGGGATCGGCGGATCCGCCTACGGACCTTCGGCGTGGTCTACGGCACGCAGCAGTCGGTGATCGACGAGGTCACCGGCGATGCGGTGTCCCTGGCCGTGCCCTTGCTCGACGACGACCAGGCACTGGCCCGGACGGCGGTGGACGCCATCGCCGACGCCGACCGTGCCGTGCTCGCCCTCGGGGACCTCGTCCTGGACCTGGCCCGCGCCGCCGGCAGCGCGTCCGAGTCGGGCACGTACGCCGCCCGCGATGCCGCATATGCCGCTCTGGACGGGCCCTACCGGCTGTGGCTCGATGCCATCGGTGAAGGCGGCGACCCCCGATGCCTGCGTGCCGCCTGGCAGCACACCGTCCGCTATATCGTCGGCCGCCTGGCCGACGAGGTGCTCGAGGCGGCGGGGGAAGCGGCCTGGCGCGGCCGTGTGGTCTCCCGCGCCCAAGGTGAGACGTGGCTGAACGCGGACCTGGCCGACCTGTGGTTCCGCGCCCGCCTGCACCGAGCCCTGGTCACCGCCTCGGACGCCACCGCGAACGCCACCGCCACCGTCCCTGCCCCGCGGGAGCCGGCCTCCGACGTGGCCGTCGGCCCTCGGGCGGCCTCCGGCTCACGGAAAGCGCCCGTATGAGCACCCCCCCGTCCTCCGAGGCCCGCTTCCCCACCTCACCGGGACCGGTCGGCACGCTGGCCGGACGTGAGATCGGCCGCCTGCAGCACGGCTACCTCGACGACCGCCCCGACGCCGTCGCGGTGCTGGCCCGGCTGCGCCGTGCCGCCGGCAAAGACGCAGCCTCCGTCCCGGACCTGTGGGGTCTGATCGACCTCGACCCCCTCTTCAACGTTGCGTCGCTGCGTCACGACGCCGCCGCGGGCGCGGTCGACACCGCACTGGCGTTGTGGGCGCTGCACCAGCAGTCCCGTCCGACCGGCATGCACCGCCCCGGAGGCGACGAGCTCGGCAGCGCGGTGCGGCGCCTGATGCGCGGCACGACCGTCGACGAGCCGGTCCGCAAGCGCTTCGTCAGCGCCGGCCGCGCACCGACCCTCGGTGTGCTCGCCACCCGGCTCCGCGACCTCACCGTCCTGCTGCGGGACAGGGGCTTCGCCCTGGACTACGCCCTGCTCGCCGACCAGCTCTACCACTGGCAGCAGCCCGGCGGTCCGGAGAACGTCCGCCGCTCCTGGGGCCGCTCCTTCCACGCCGCCTACCGCACCGCCCCGACCGACCCCGCCGCGGCCGCCGCGATCGACACCAAGGACGCCTCGTGACCGCTCGCATCATCCTGGACGTGCACGCCCTGCAGAGCGTGCCGCCGAGCAACCTCAACCGCGACGACACCGGCGCCCCCAAGACCGCGGTCTACGGCGGGGTCACCCGGGCCCGGGTGTCCAGCCAGTCCTGGAAGCGCGCCACCCGCCGCTACTTCGACACCCTCCTCGACCCTGGTGAGCTGGGCGTGCGCACCAAGCGCGTCGCCGAACTGCTGGCCGAGCGGGTGACCGCCCTGTGCCCCGACCTCGCCGGCCCGCAGGCCCTCGCGGCGGCGGCCGAGGTCGTCCAGACGGCGACCGGCTCGAAGATCGAGCCGCCCAAGCGCAAGGCGGACGCGGCCAGGAAGAACGGCGACCCGGAACCGGCGCCGGAGTCGTCGTACCTGATGTTCCTCAGCGCCCGCCAGCTCGACCAGCTCGCCGCCCTCGCAGTCGAAGGCAGCGCCGACATCACGGCGTTCCTGAAGAACAAAGAGGTCAAGGCCCGTGCGAAGAAGATCGCCGACGGACGGCACTCGGTGGACATCGCCCTGTTCGGACGTATGGTCGCCGATTCCGCCGACATCGGCGTCGACGCCGCCGCGCAGGTCGCCCACGCCCTCAGCGTCCACCGCGCGGAGACCGAGTCCGACTACTTCACCGCCGTCGACGACCGCAACACCGTTGCGGAACCCGGCGCCGGCATGATCGGCACCGTCGACTTCACCTCCGCCACCCTCTACCGCTATGCCGCCCTCGACGTCGACCTGCTGGAAAGGAACCTCGGCAAGGGCCTCGACCCCGGCCAGGAACCGGCCACCCCCGTCCGCCGCGCGGTCGAGGCATTCCTCGAGGCGTTCGTGGCGTCCCTACCCACCGGCAAGATCAACACTTTCGGCCACCACACCTTCCCCGACGCCGTCGTCGTCACACTCCGCGCCACCCGACCCGTCAGCTACGTCTCCGCCTTCGAAAAGCCCGTCACCGCCGACGCCACCGGCGGCCACATGGAACACGCCTGCGCCCGGCTGGCCGACTACGCCCCCGAGATCGAACGCGCCTACGGCGACGACACCAGCCAGACCTGGGTCCTGCGCATCGGCCCCGCCACCGCCAAGCTCGCCGGCCTCGGCACCGAGACCCCCAGCCTGGCCCGCCTGGTCGGCTCCGTCGGCCAGGCGGTCGCACACCACCTGGAGCAGCGCGGATGAGCGTCCTGACGCTGCGGCTGGCCGGCCCCCTGCAGTCCTGGGGGTCCGCCGGCCGCTTCGCCCGCCGCAGCACCGGAAACGCCCCCACCAAAAGCGGCGTGATCGGCCTGCTGGGCGCCGCGGTGGGCCTGGACCGCGACGACGACACCGGCCTGGCCGAACTGGCGCGGTTGCGCTTCGGCGTCCGGATCGACCAACCCGGCACCCGCCTGCGCGACTTCCAGACCGCCCACCACTTCGACACCGGCGAAGCCATGCCCCTGTCCGAGCGCCACTACCTCGCCGACGCCGTCTTCATCGCCGCCGTTCAAGGCCCCGCGGCCCTGATCGAGCGACTCCACACCGCCCTGCGCACCCCCCGCTACCTGCCCTACCTCGGCCGCCGCTCCTGCCCGCCCTCCCAGCCCGTCGACCTCGGCGTCCACCACGACGCGGCCGACCTCCACACCGTCCTGGCCGCCGAACCCTGGCACGCCGCCGACTGGCACCAGAAGCGACACCGCCACCAGAGCCGGATCGACCTGACCGCGCACCTGGAAGCCCCCACCACCGGCGCCGAACAGCACCCCGGCGCCGACACCCTGGGCGACCAGCCCCTCAGCTACGACCCCCGCCACCGCCGCTACGCCCTACGCCCTGTCCGCACCGCCACCATCACCGTCACCAACCCCCACGCCCACCCCGGCACGGCCGCGTCCGCGCCTGCGCACGACCCCATCGGACACCTGGAAGGCGCCTGATGTACCTCACCCGCTTGCGCCTCAACACCGCACGCTCGGGCGCCCGCAGACTGCTGTCCAGCCCCCAGGTCATTCACGCCGCCGTCCTGTCCGGCTTCCCGGAACTCCTGCCCACCGCCGCACACACCCCCCGGGTCCTGTGGCGCCTGGACCGCGA
This sequence comes from Actinacidiphila sp. bgisy167, assembly GCF_965342175.1. Classification (GTDB taxonomy): domain Bacteria; phylum Actinomycetota; class Actinomycetes; order Streptomycetales; family Streptomycetaceae; genus Actinacidiphila. The sequence goes on along the minus strand of NZ_CBDRBL010000019.1, from coordinate 60,797 downwards.
CGCCGCCGCCGAAGTGCTCCTCTACATCGTCAGTCCGCACCGGCCCGACCTCACCCACCTCGTCGAGCAGGCCGGCTGGCCCGCGGCGGCCGCCTCCGGGACCCCCGGATGGCAGACCCACGCCTACGCCCCCTTCCTGGAACGCCTCGAAAAGGGCGCCGTCTGGAACTTCCGGCTGACCGCCAACCCCGTGCACTACGCCCGCACCAGGGACGACCAAGCCACCACGAAGCGCACCGCCCACACCACCCCCAGGCACCAGTTGCAGTGGCTTCTGCGGCGCCAGGGCGCCGGCGGCTTCCGGATCGCCGGCGCCTCCCCTGCCGAGGGAGCGGCCGGCCAGGCGGGCGAAGCGCAGGTCGTCGTCCGGGACCAGCGCACGGTGAACTTCGCCAAAAAGGGCGCCGGCGGCCGCCGTGTCACGCTGGCCACCGTCACCTACGACGGCCGCCTGGAGGTGACCGATCCCGACGCGCTGCGCCACGTCCTCACCGCGGGCATCGGCAGGGCCAAGGCGTACGGCTGCGGGCTGATGACCCTCGCCCCCGTGGGGTGATCGCCGGCCCGTCCCGACCAGCCGCGCGCACATCCGCAGCCCCGTTTCCGACGCCGGCCGCTGCATCGCGTGACTCCTTCATGCCGAACGAGCCGAGCGCAAGCACTCTTCACTCTTAAGAGTGAATCGAATATCTGCGCCCTTCCCGGCTCCCGCACTTTTGGCGCGCCACGCGTGGCCGGACGGCGCCCCCCTGGGTCCCTCCCCGTCCCGCCCCCTGGGTGCGACCCCGCCCTCGGTGGGCCCGGGGGAGCCGACCGCTCCGGTTCTTCCGCTCACCGCCTCCTCGCGGCCGTCGCCCGCACCCTCTGCCGCGCCCGCCCGCCCGGGCCGGAACGTGCCTACCGGGGCCCGCGTGACGTGGGCACAGGGCGCTGCGGAGGCCTCGCCGAGGCGGCTCGCCCCGGTGGGTTCCGTCGCGCTCGGGGGAGGTTCTGGGGGTGCGGCGCCGGTGGTGGATCGGTCGAGCCATCCCTGGACAACTCGCGTGTATCAGTCATTTCTCATGATCGAATCGTGAACGCACAGATGGTGCGGGAGTGCCCGGGAAGGGTTTGCCTCCGCGCCCGACAAGCGATAACCAATAGGTCAACAGGCATGTGCCACAGTCAATTTGAGACGGCATCAGCCAAGAACGGAAGCGGCTATGCTACTTGCGGCTCAGCGTGTTGTAGGAATTACGCCAGGTCGGGCGGGACCTGCCGATTGCCGACCTCGTCGACGCCGCAATCCGCTGCTCGTGCCGTGTTCGTCCCATGACTAGCGATCACCTGAGGATGCTGATGGTTCGTGCTGGATCGTCCCCCGGAGACCACCGGCCCACCGCCACGTCCGCGTGGTTGTTCCCGGTTGTCATAGTCGCGGCGGTCGTGGCTGTCGCCGTCTGGACCGTCCCCTCGTCCGCCCGGTCGGCGGTGCTGTGGTGCGGCCTGACCGCCGCGGTGGCCGTCGCCGTCCTCGCCGCCGAGGTCTCCCGCCGAGGGCGCCTGAACGCCGAGCTCCGCGCCCAGATGGCCCGCCACGAAGCCGAGTTGCGGTACCGGCTGGCCCAGCAGGAGGCCGAGACCGTACGCCTTGCCAAGGAGCAGCTGCCCGACGCCATGGCGCGGCTGCAGCGCGGTGAGTTCCTCGAGGACGTCATGAAGGGCGTCGAGACCCGGGCGGAGGGCCTCACCGCCGAGTTCCAGAGCGCACACCAGGCCGTCCTCCACTCCGTCCTCACGGCCGTCTCCGCCGAGGAGGACATCCGGGAGTCCTCGCAGCGCGCCTTCGTGAACATCGCCCGCCGCGTGCAGGCCATCGTCCACCAGCAGGCGAGTGCACTGCGGGAGATGGAGGACCGCCACGGGCAGAGCCCGGAGGTCTTCGGCGACCTGCTCCGCCTCGACCACGGCACGGCCCTGATCGGCCGCCTCGCCGACAGCATCGCCGTCCTCGGCGGCGCCCGGCCCGGCCGCCAGTGGAGCAAGGCCGTGCCGCTCTTCAGCGTGCTGCGCGGCGCGATGTCGCGGATCACCGACTACCAGCGGGTCGAGCTGCACTCGGTATCCGAGGTCGCGGTGGTCGGCCCCGCGGTCGAACCGCTGATCCACGCGGTCGCCGAGCTGCTCGACAACGCCACCCGCTACTCCCCGCCGCAGACCCGGGTGCACCTCACGGCGGTCGAGGTGCAGTCCGGCATCGCGATCGAGATCGAGGACGGCGGCGTCAGCCTCAGCGAGGAGGCCCGGCAGCGGGCCGAGCAGATGCTCGCCCAGGCGCAGGCGGGCATCGACCTCAACGGCCTCGGCGAGACGCCCCGTCTGGGCCTCGCCGTCGTGGGCCGGCTGTCGAAGGCCTACGGCTTCCAGGTCTCGCTGCGGACCTCCGCCTACGGCGGTGTGCGCGCGGTCCTGGTCGTTCCGCAGGATCTGATCACCACCACCACCAACGCGACGGGCCTGGCGCACGGCATCGGCGCCGCCTCCGGTCCGCGGTCCGCGCCGGCGCCCGGTTCCGGCTCTGCTGCCGGATCCGGTTCCGGTTCCGAGACCAGGCGGGCCACGGGGCCCCGGGCTTCGGCGGCCGTGATGGCCGACATGGTGGACGACGTCCCCGTCGTCCACGAGCGCACCGCGAACGGGCTGCCGCAGCGGCGCCGGCGCACCCCCGCGGCGGCCGCTCCCGCGGGCTCCGCGCCCCGCGCCGGTTCCGTCACTGCTTCCCATGCCAGACCACCGGCGCCGGAGCCGGTCCAGCCCGGCATGTGGTTGGCCGCCTTCCAGAGCGGAGTGTCAGGGGAGACGCCCGCTGCCGCTCCTGTCAGCAGCAGTGACGAGTCGTTAGATAAGGGTGAGTAGCCGTGATACAGCAGCGGGCCAACATGGACTGGATGCTCGAGGACCTGGCGACCAGCGTTCCGCAGACCCGCCACGTGGTGGTGCTCTCCGCGGACGGCTTGCGCATGGCCCAGTGGGGCACGGACACGGACGCGGCCGACCGGCTCGCCGCGGCCTGTGCGGGCCTGCAGAGCCTGGCGGCCGCCGTCGGCACGGAGTTCCCGCACGGTGACGGCCGCATGAGGCTGGTCGTGATCGAGATGTCGGGCGGGTTCTTCTACCTGATGGCGGCCGGCGCCGGGGCGTACCTGGCCGTGCTCGCCGACGAGGGAGTCGACGCCGGGCTGATGGGGCAGCGCATGCGCGACCTCGTGGCGCGCATCGGCGAGCACCTGAGCAGCCCGCCGCGCAGTGACGAGCAGGCCGGATGAGCGAATCGGGTCAGGGATGGGAGGAAGGAAGCCCCGAGCGGCTCTACGTGATCACGGGAGGTCGGAGTGGGGGGGCCGACACTTCCACCCTCGACCTGGTCACGCTGATCCGGGCGCGTACCGGACCGCCGCCGGGGATGCCGCCGGAGCAGGCCGCGATCGTGCGCTTGTGCGGTTCGCCCCTGTCCGTGGCCGAGATCTCCGCGTACCTCAATCTCCCGGTCAGTGTGGTGACGGTGCTCCTCACCGACCTGCTGGCCGAGAAACGGGTGGAGGCGCGTGCGCCGATTCCACCCGCCAACCTTCCCGACGTCGCTCTTATCGAGGCGGTGATGCATGGACTTGAGAAGCTCTGACCCCCTTGTCGTCACCGGACCGCGGAGCGAGGACGCACTGCCGGAAACCGCCACCGCCGCGGTCAAGATAGTGGTCGTCGGGGGTTTCGGGGTCGGCAAGACGACCCTGGTCCGATCGGTGAGTGAGATCAGGCCGTTGACGACCGAGGAGACCATGACGCAGGCGGGTGTCGGCGTGGACGACACCGCCGGGGTGGAACGCAAGACCGCGACCACCGTGGCCATGGACTTCGGCCGGATCAGCCTCAACCCGGAGCTGGTGCTGTATCTCTTCGGCACCCCCGGCCAGCAGCGTTTCTGGTTCCTCTGGAACGGGCTGTTCGAGGGTGCGCTGGGTGCGGTCGTGCTCGTCGACACCAGACGCCTGGAGGTCAGTTTCGACGTCATAGGGCGGCTGGAGGAGCGCGGGGTGCCCTTCGTGGTGGCGATCAACACCTTCCCGGAGGCGCCCGCGCATCCCCTCGAGGAACTGCGGGCGGCCCTGGATCTCCCGGAGCACGTCCCCATCGTCAACTGCGATGCCCGCAAGCGGGACTCCAGCCGCGATGTGCTCCTCACCCTGATGCGGTACCTGCACTCACTGGCCGTTGCCACGGACGCGTCATGAGGTCCCGGTGCTCCGGCCGCCCGGTCGCCGGACTCGGTGCCCCGGCGTAGCCCGGTCGCCTGATTCCGCGCCTCGCGCATGCTGGGCGCACGGACGGATCCACCCGTGCGCCCTCCGTGTGCCCCTGTGTGTCCACGGCGCCTCCGCGGCCCGGTCACCGCATGAGCGTGCGCCGTTTGTGCACGGGGCGCACGCCCGGCGCAAGCGTTGTGTAAGCCAACTCGCTTGTGCGTGGCGCAATTTGATCCCTTGACGGGCTCGGCCATATGCCGGGGTAATGGTCGCTGTAAATGATCCACTGGCGTTCCGCTTGGGCATGTGCCAGGTGCGACTGCCGGTGCTCAGAGGGTTGACAACTGCGAGGTGACCGTCAGTGGGGCCCGACGTGATAGTTCCACCGATCTACTCTCCACTCAGTCCGGCCATCCATCCCCGTCATGCCGCCATCGACGCCCGGACCGCCGAATGGGCCGACCATTTCCGCATCGGCTCCGACACGCTCCGCAGCCGCCTCGTGCAGCACGACATCGGTACCTTCGCGGCCCGCATCCTCCCGGACGGCCACGAGGAAGTCGTCTCGATCGCCGCGGACTTCATCATCTGGCTCTTCGGCGTCGACGACGGCTACTGCGAGGAAGGCGACATCGGGACCCGGCCGGGCGACCTCATGGGGGCGCTGTCCCGCCTGCTGCGCATCGCCCAGAACCCCGAGATCCCGATGCTGGCGGACGACCCGCTGGCGCAGGGCCTGCGGGACCTCCGCTACCGGATGGACGTGTACGGCACTCCGGGCCAGGTCGCTCGCTGGGTCGACGCCCTGCGCGAGTACTTCTGCTCCGTCGTGTGGGAGGCGTCCTTCAGGAGCCGGGGCACCGTACCGGACCTCAACGACTACACGCTGATGCGCATCTACGACGGTGCCACGTCGGTGATGATGCCGCTGCTGGAGATGGGGCACGGCTACGAACTCCAGCCGCTGGAGCGGGACCTCACCGCGGTGCGCGCCGCAGCGGAGATGGCGTACTTCGTCATCTGCTGGGACAACGACATCTTCTCGCACCACAAGGAGAAGCGAGCCGGCGGCTTCTACCTGAACGCGGTACGCGTCCTCGCCGAGGAGCGGGGTCTGTCACAGGACAAGGCCCTCACCGTGGCCATCGCGCAGCGCGACCGCGTGATGAACCTGTTCCTGCGCGTCTCGGAACATCTGAGGATCTTCGGCAGCCCCCAGCTGCGGCAGTTCCTCGACAGCCTCGGCCACTTCATCCGCGGCGCCCAGGACTGGGGCGTCACCTCGATCCGGTACACCACCCCCGACGACCCGGCGAACCTTCCCTCGACCTTCTGCGACGTCCCCAGCGACGACAGTCTCGAGCCGCTGGACATTCCGGCGATCGCGTGGTGGTGGGATCTGCTCCCCGAGCGGGACCCCTCACGTCCGCACGAGTTCACCCAGGCGCCGACCGCCGACTCCCTGCTGCACCCGTTCGCCCAGCGCACGGCGTAGTGCCCGCAAGGACATGGGCGGCGCGTCGGCGGCGGGAGCTCAGAGGTCGCCGGTGAACGCCACCAGCCGCGGGGTGCCCCATGGTTCCGGGACCGCGGTCCGGGTGGCGTGGTCGAGGAGCCACTGCTTCAGCTCCGCGAAGCCGACGTCCCCATAGGTGTCCTTGTAGAGCGCCGCGATGCCGGTGACGTGGGGCGCCGCCATCGAGGTGCCGCTCATGACGGCGTAGAGGCCGCCGGGGAAGGCGGAGGCGATGTCGACCCCGGGCGCGTTCAGATTGACGCAGCTGCCGAAGTTGCTGAACGGCGCCCGGTGGTCGGCCCGGTCGGTCGCGGCGACGGTGAACGCCTCCGCCGCGCTCGCCGGTGAGATGGCGCAGGAGCTGACGTCGTCGTTGCCGGCCGCGACCACCGGGAAGACCCCGGAGCGGGCCAGCGCGTCCAGGCTCTCGTTCAGAGCCGGCGAGTAGACCCCGCCGAGCGAGATGTTGGCCACCGCGGGTCTCACCGCGTGCAGGGCGACCCAGTTGATGCCGGCGATGATCCCGGAGTTCGGGCCGCGTGCCTCGCAGTCCAGTACGCGCACGGAGACCAGCGAGACGCCCCGGGCGACGCCGGTGTTCTCGCCGCCGACCGTCCCGGCGACGTGCGTGCCGTGCCCGGCGCAGTCCGCCGCACCGCGGTCGTCGTCCATCTCGTCGATGCCGGGCCTGGCGCGGCCGCCGAACTCGGGGTGGGTGAAGTCGATGCCGCTGTCGATGATGTAGGCGGTGACCTTGGCGCCGGTCGCCCGGACGGTGTAGCCGTGGGTGGCCGGGGCGCGGTTGTTCACCCGTTCCAGGCCCCAGAACCGGCCTGTGCCGCCGGGCGGAGGGGGTGGGCCCACGGGAATGCTGCGGCTGGTCGCCACCGGGACCCGGTCCTCGAGAGGCAGGGCGACGGTGGTGTCCTGCTCGACGCCGCGCACCGAGGGCAGGGCCCGCACCCGCGCCAGCTGCGGCCCGGTGAGCGGGGCGGCGAAGCCCCGCAGCACGCTCTCGTAGACGTGAGACGGGGTCACCCCGGCCGCGCTCGCGACGGCCGAGGGGTCGCTGCCCGGGGCCACGGTGACGATGTACCGGCCGGGGATGGAGTTCGGCGACCCCGCGCCGAGCAGCGGGGCCAGGGCGAGCTGGTCGTGCGCCTGCGCGGGCGACGGCACGGGGAGGGCGGCCAGAAGGGGGGAGACGGTCATCAGCACCCCGGCGAACATCCGGCGCAGGGACACACGCATGCGTCGATCTCCTCGGGTTCCGCGTACAGCGCGACCGACGGACCGTCAGTCGGCCCTCCTCTCCACCCTGTCAGCCGGGACCGGCCGCGGGCGCGCCCTGGTACGCCATCCGGGCCCGGGGCGGGCGACGGCGCCGGTGCTCCGCGCGCGGTGTGCCGGTGCGATCCTGAACGGTGTGCGAGATGCGATGACGGTGGTCGAGGCAGCGTTCGCCGGCGTCCTGGGGTCGTCGGCGGCAGACGTCGAGACGGCGCTGGACGCCGGGGCGTCGGCCATGGCGGCGGCGGAGGCCGGATGGGACGAGGTCAGCCGGGCGGTGGGGGCCGCGGTGGGCGGACTGCTGCGGGGCTGCCGGGCGCGTGGCTGGGAGGACGCGGACCTGCTGCGCATGGTGCGCCGTGAACTGCGCCCGGAGCACGTGCGGCTCGCCGAGCGCCTGACCGCGGACGGGGACGGGGGCAGAGACGCGGACGCGGAGCCGCAGGGCCTCCTGACGGCTTTCGGGGCGGCCGAGCGGTGGGACCGCTTCACCGTGGCGACGGCCGTGCTGGAGCTCGTCCGCCTGCTGGGGCGGCTGCCCGGGATCACCCCGCTGGCCGCCCCCGCGACGGCGGCGCCCGGTGGCTCGGGGCACCCCATGCTGCGCCGCATCAGGGCGCTGCTGGCCAAGGCGGAGTCCACGGCCTTCCCGGAGGAGGCGGAGGCGCTGAGCGCGAAGGCCCAGCATCTGATGGCCCGGCACAGCGTGGACGAGGCGCTGGTCGCGGGCTCGGCTCCGGGCGCCGGCCCGGGTGCGCGGCGGATCGGCGTGGAGCGCCCGTACGAGGCCCCGAAGGCGCTGCTGCTCGACGCGGTGGCGGCGGCCAACCGCTGCCGCGCCGTGTGGTCGGCGGAGTTCGGCTTCTCGACGGTCGTCGGCTGGGAGGCCGATCTGGACGCGGTGGAGGTCCTCTACACGTCTCTGCTGGTGCAGGCCGAGGCGGCGATGCGGCACGGCGGCGCGCCGGGGCCGGCCGCGGGCACAGGAGGGAAGGGCGGCAGGGGCGGGAGGGCCGGAAAGGGCGGTAAGGGCGGGGGCCCCTCCCGGGATTTCCGCGAGTCCTTCCTCATCGCCTACGCGGGCCGGATCGGCGAGCGCCTGGCCGGCGCCGCCCGCGACGCGGCGGAGGAGGCCGCGGAGGGGCCCGAGGGCCCCGGGGTGCTCCCGGTGCTCGCCGCCCGCGAGGTCGCGGTGGGGCGGGCCGCGGACGAGATGTTCCCGCAGACGAGAACGGAGCGGCTGAAGGGCCGAGACCGCGAGGGCTGGGAGCACGGCACGGCCGCGGCCGACCGGGCGGCCTTCCACGGCCCGGTCGGCCGCTCCCGGCTTCCCCGCGAGTGAGGGGGCGTCGGCCTGGGGGAACGGCCGGCGGGTGGGCGTCGGCGACGCCCCCCGCCGGGCGCGCCTAGAACACCCACCGGGTCTGGCTGTACACGGTGCCGCGGGCGTAGGCGAAAGCGGCGGTGGGCTCCACCTGGTAGACGAGGGCCTCGTGACCGTCGCCGACGAAGACCTGGTCGCGTACGTCGAAATGCCGTGCCGAGCCGTACTTGGCTTCGTACGCCTCCGCGATCCGGCGCAGTTGCTTGTCGCTGCGCACGCGGGCGGCCTTGCCCTCGAGCACCACGTCCAGGCCCTCCTCGAGCGCGTTGTTGCCGGTGGTGAGGGCGACCCGGTGGTTGTGGGCGAGGTTCCGGGCCTTGCGCTCGTCCACACCCGTGCAGAAGTGCAGGGCGTCGTCGAACCAGACCCCGATCAGCGGGGTGACGTGGGGGCGGCCGTCCGGACGGACGGTGCTCAGCCAGTAGATCTCGGCGCCGGCCAGTTGTTCGCGGGCGTCGTGCCAGGTCGTGGGGGCCGCACCCGCGCTGCTGTGGCGGGCGTCGAGCTCGGGCTCGGGTTCCTTCTCTTCTGCCATACCTCAACTGATACCGCGTCAGCCCGCGCGGAGCGCGTACGCGCTGTCGACGGCGCGCGCCAGGTCGCGTACCGCCGGGTCCTCGGTGATCTCGGCCAGGGCGTGCGCGGTCTCACCGAGCTCGGCGAGACCGGGCGCGCCGGGCAGCTGCCTGTCTCCCGTGTCGTAGGTGCGCAGCGCGTCGGCGAAGTACGCGGCGACCGCGTCCACGCGGAGCCTCGGGGAGGTGCCGGAGTCCCACAGCCGCCCGGAGAGCCGGTCCGCCTCGACGGCGCCGGCGGCCTCGTGAGGGGAGCGGTCGTGCGGGTCGAGCCAGCGCACGGTGGCCGTGGCGACGTGGCCCCGGGCGCCCTCCTTCAGCCGCACGGCGTAGAGCGCGGTGACGGTGTGGCCGGGACCGACCTCGCCGCCGTCCACGCGGTCGTCGCGGAAGTCCTCGTCGGCGACGGCGCGGTTCTCGAAGCCGATCAGGCGGTAGCGCTCGACCGTGCGCGGGTCGAAGGAGACCTGGGCCTTGGCGTCGCGGGCGCGCAGGCCGATGTTGACCGGCAGCCGGTCCACGAACAGGGCGCGGGCCTCCGCCGGGGTGGCGACGTACGAGGTGTGGCCGTCGCCCTTGTCGACCAGTTGCTCCATCAGCTCGTCGCCGTACTCGCTGCCGACGCCGACCCCGAAGAGCGCGACGCCGTGTTGTGAGCGGGCCCGGTCGATCCGCTCCAGCAGGGCGTCGGGTTCGGTCTCCCCGGTGTTGGCGAGGGCGTCGGAGAGCAGGACGACCCGGTTGGTGGACCCGCGCCGGGCGCTCTCCAGGGCCACGTCGTAACCGGTGCGTAGGCCCGCTTCCAGGTTGGTGGAGTCCTCCGGCTCGAGACGGTCGACCACCGAGCGGGCGTGCTGCCGGGCGCCCTTGGCGCCGAGCCTGGTGTGCGGCAGGACCACCCGGGCGCGGTCGCTGAAGGCCACGACGGCGAGGGAGTCGTCGTCCCGCAGTTCGCCGATCGCGGCGCGCAGCGCCTGTCGGACGAGGTCGAGGCGGCCGGTCTCGCCCATGGAGCCGGAGACGTCCACGACGAAGGTCAGGACGGCCGGCGGCCTCTCGCCCTCGTCCGCGGGGCGGGTGGCGAGGCCGACCCGCAGCAGGGACCAGCCCCGCTCGTCGCCGATGCGGGCGCCGTCGACGGTGACGGAGAAGCCGTCCCCCCGGGGAGCGGGGTAGTCCTGCCGGAAGCTGTTGACGAACTCCTCGTAGCGCACGTCGGCCGGCGAGGGCAGCGATCCCTCGTCGAGCCGCCGCCTGGCGTAACCGTACGAGGCGGTGTCGACGTCCAGCGCGAAGGTCGACAGCCGGGCGGTCTCCGGTCCGTCGGCCGGGTTCCGCCCGCTGCCGTCGCCGCCCTGCCCGGTCCACCCCGAGCCGTACCCGGGCGCCTGGGCGCCGCGGCCGGGGCCGTGCTCGGCGCCGGAGCGGGAGCGGTTCCCGCTCTCTCCGGCGCTGCACCCCGCCACCATCGCCGCCGCCGCGACCGCCGCCACCGTCATCGCCGTGATCCGCCGCATGAATGTCACCCCCGTCGGCGCCCCGTGCGCCTTCTGTGACTGTGACGTACGCGGTCCGCACGGGGCGGCATCGGTGCCGTTGCGGAAGCGTCTCAGTTGGGCCAACGCCTCTTCGGGCGTGGGGCGATGGGCGCTGCCAGGCCCATCGTCCGGAGCGGATGGCGCGGCTTGTCCCGCCCTCCCCGGCAGGGGCCGCCGGTGCTGTGGCTGGTTCCGGCCGGCGCCGCTGTCGTGGCGACCCGAGGCGACCGGCGTCAGGTGTTCCGGCGGCTGCGTGCCGCGTACAGCGCCGCCCCCGCGACGAGCACGGCCGCGCCCGCGGCGGCGGAGGTCCAGGGCAGGGCGAAGGCCAGGACGAGGCAGCCGAGCAGACCGACGGCGGGCACGAGCCGTCGGGCGCCGGGGCCCAGGGTCCAGGCGGAGGCGTTGGCGACGGCGTAGTAGACGAGGACGCCGAAGGAGGAGAAGCCGATCGCGCCGCGCAGGTCGGCGGTGGCGGCGAGCACGGCGACGACGGCGCCGACGGCGAGTTCGGCGTGGTGGGGAACCCCGAAGCGCGGATGCACGGCGGCCAGGGCCCGCGGCAGGTGGCCGTCGCGGGCCATGGCCAGCGCCGTGCGGGAGACCCCGAGGATCAGCGCGAGCAGGGAGCCGACGGCGGCGACCGCCGCGCCCACCCGCATCAGCGGCGCGAGGCCGCCCGCGGCATCGGCCAGCGGTGCCGCCGAGCCGGCGAGTCCCTGCGGGCCCAGCACCGCGAGCAGGGCGACCGCGACGGCGGCGTAGACGGCCAGGGTGACGCCGAGGGCCAGCGGGATCGCGCGGGGGATGGTGCGCGCGGGGTCCCGTACCTCCTCGCCGAGCGTGGCGATCCTGGCGTACCCGGCGAAGGCGAAGAAGAGCAGGCCGGCCGCTTGCAGCACGCCGCCGACGGTCGCGTCGGCCCCGATGTCCAGCCGGGTCGCGTCGGCCCCGATGTCCAGCCGGGTCGCGTCGGCCCCGATGTCCAGCCGGGTCGCGTCGGCCTCGCCGCCGGTGAACGCGGCGACCACGAAGGCCGCGAGCACCGCGAGGACGACCGCGACGATGCCCCGGGTGAGCCAGGCGGCCTTCTGCACGCCGGCGTAGTTGACGGCGGTGAGCGCCACGACGGCGGCGACACCGACCGCTCGCTGCTGCTCCGGCCAGACGTACGCGCCGATGGTCAGGGCCATCGCCCCGCAGGAGGCGGTCTTGCCGACGACGAAGGACCATCCCGCCAGATAGCCCCAGAAGGGCCCGAGCCGTTCGCGTCCGTAGACGTAGGTGCCGCCGGAGGCGGGGTAGAGCGCGGCGAGCCGGGCCGAGGACATGGCGTTGCAGTAGGCGACGACGGCGGCCGCCGCGAGCCCGAGGAGCAGCCCGGAGCCGGCGGCGTGGGCGGCCGGTGCGAAGGCCGCGAAGACCCCGGCGCCGATCATCGAGCCGAGTCCGATGACGGTGGCGTCGAAGACGCCGAGCCGTCGCTGCAGTATCGCGTTTCCACCGGTCACGGCGGCAAAGGTATACCGTGCCGCCGCCGGAGGAGACGCCGGCGGACCGCCTCCCGCGACCGCCGGGAACGGCGGTGGTACGGCGGGTGGCGGCCCGGCGACGAGCGGACGACGTGCGGGCGCCGACGGCGGACGCGGGCCCCACGGCGGACCCGGCGCGGCGCAGGTCGGCCGGGACGGGAGGCGTCCGCCCGCCCGGCCGCCGCGCGCTCCCGCCCCGCGCGGTGGGACGTGACGGAAGCGGCCGCAGTCGGTCGGCCGGCCTGCTCGACACGGTGGGTGAGAGCGGGCCGGTGGGGGCCGACGACGCGCAGGATGACTCCCGCGCGTGCGTTGCGGTCGACGACGGACGTGGCCGGTCGGTTGGGAGGGAGCAGACCCGCGCAGGGCAGCGCCTCCGCACGGTCCATCCATCGCACGAGGGCGGGGGGCGGTATGCCTGCTCGGTTGCTGCCGGCCCCACCGGCGCTGACGGCGCATCGCTTCCCACGAGCTCCTCGTCGCCGACCTCCCCGCCGCTCAGCGGCCCCGAAGACCACGGCAGACGGCGCGACGCAGGACCGCAGCACGCCGCCGCCAACAAGGCTTTCCGCACGCCGAGATGAGCGTCGCGAGTCCGCGACCGTGTGCAGCCCTCACCTCGCGATCCTGGGAACGCCGCAGGGCGGGAGTCGCGCACCATGATGACCGGTCCTCGACACAGACTGGCCATGTCCCCGACATGTTGCGTGCACCTCCATCACGATATCTACGAGATGCTGGAGACCGTCTCCGCGCGGGGCGGGCCGGGGCCTCGACGGGGCCTCACATCCTGAGCCCGTGCTCACGACGACCTCTCGCCGGCCGGCGGCCGCAAGCCGTCAGGGCGCTGCTCGCGGGAGCCCCCCCCGCGAGTCGACGGTCCCCGCTCGACCTCACGTCACCGACCTCCGCCGGATCCCGGTCCGGTTCGGGTCGCACCGACTCACATGCAGTACAAGGGACTTGGCAGGCTTTCATGAGATCGCGCAGATGGACGGTTCGCCGCAAGCTGAATGCCCTGCTGCTACTCCCCCTTCTCTCGTTGACCGCCCTGTGGGCCTACGGGGCGAACCTGTCCCTGGGCAACGCCCTCACCCTCGCTCACGTGGACACGATCGGCACCCGCCTGGCCCACCCCTTGGGCGAGGTCGTCATCGACCTCCAAGTGGAGCGGCGCAACTCCCTGATCGCGCTGGCGCTGCAGGCGCCCGCGGAAAAGGGACGCAGTGACCGCGCTCACTGGCGCGACCTGGCAGCCAGCCGTGCCGCCACGGACACCTCCGTGCGGGCTTTCCTGGCCGAGGCCGAGCAGAGCAGCGTCCGCGACGTCGAGAACCCCGAAGTCCGCCGTAGCGTCGACGCCGCCGAGGACGCTCTCGCGGGGATCGGGGGGCTGCGCCGGCAGATCGACAGCCTCGCGCTGCCTCCCGCCGAGGCGCTGGCCTCGTACACGGCCGTCAACGCAGCGATCTCCGGAGCGTTCCACGCGATGACGATCCTGCCGGACGAGGAGGCGCAGAAGTTCGGACAGGCCCTCGACACGCTGGTGGTCGGCGGGGACTTCCTCTCCCAGGAGGACGCCCTGATCTCGGCCGCAGCGGTCTCCGCGCACCACCGACTTGACCCAGCCTCCTACAGTGCCGTGGTCCAGAACATCGGCGCCGCACGGCACTTCACCGCCATGGCTCTGCAGTCCCTCCCCGCACCCCAGCGGGCCCAGTTCGAGGCGCTGTCCAAGGACGGAGGCCCGCAGGCGAAGGTCACGGCGATGGAGGAGCAGATCATCGCGGCCGGCCCCGACGCACCGGGCCTGCCGTTCCCTGTCCTTGAATGGCGCAAGGCGTACGACGCGCAGTGGCGGGCCACCAACCAGCTGGCCTTGAACGACATCTCCGTGGTGTTCACCCTCACCGGTCCGCCGGCGACGCGTGCCTTCGTGGAGCTGCTGGTGAGCGGCCTGTTCGGACTGGGCCTGCTGGTGGCCTCGGGTCTGCTGTCGGTGAGAATCACCCGGTCACTCGTCAGCGACCTGGGCCGCCTGAACGAGTCCGCCCGCAGTCTCACCGACGTGAAACTGCGTGACGTGGTCGGGCGCCTTCGCCGCGGTGAGCTGGTCGACGTCGAGGACGACCTGCGCCGGCCCGACTTCGTCAACCGCGAGATCGCCGAACTGGGCGAGGCTTTTCACGCCCTCCAGTCGACGGCCGTCGAACTCGCCGCCGAGGACATCCGCCTCCGTCGCGGGATCAGCGATGTGTTCGCCAACCTCGCCAGAAGGAGCCAGTCACTGGTCAACCGGCAGCTCAGCCTCCTCGACTCCATGGAAAAGCAGGAGGAGGACCCTGCGCTGCTGCAGTCGCTGTTCCAGCTCGACCACCTCGCCACCCGGCAACGCCGCTATGCCGAAGGCCTGATCATCGTCTCGGGCTCGTCGACGGGCCGTGTGTGGCGGCACCCGGTTCCGGCGGTGGACGTGGTGCGCGGCGCGGTCGCCGAGACCGAGGGCTACGACCGGGTCATCGTCCCGCCCGTGCCACCGGTCGGCATCAGCGGTCACGCGGCGGCCGACATCGTCCATCTGCTCGCCGAACTCATCGAGAACGCACAGAACTTCTCCCCGGCCGGCAGCCAGATCCGGGTCGGCGCGGGCGTCGGCGCGGGCGGCCTGGTCGTGGAGATCGACGACCGCGGCCTCGGCATGCTTCCCGAAGACCTGCAGGCGGCCAACGAGCGGATCACCCAGTCCGTGGACGTCAGCGCCGTGGACAGCACACGACTCGGCCTGGTGACGGTCGGCAGGCTCTCCCAGCGCCATGGCGTCCATGTGACTCTCCGCTCTTCGCCCTACGGTGGCATCACCGCCATCGTGCTCATCCCGAACACGCTGCTGGAGGACCCGGCCCGCCCAGCCGAGCCGGCGGACACGAGGGCGGAACCGGGAGCCGCACCCGGTTCCGGTCCGGGCAGGCTTCCCGGGCCGGCCGGCGCACCTGCGCTGCGGGCCCGGCCTCCCCAGGCGGGGCCTGCCCCCGAGTGGGCTCCGGCCGGCCCAGCCGCGCCGACGGGCGCGTGGACACCCGCGACCCACGCGCACCCCGGTGCTCTCCCTGCGGGGACTGTGGAGCCATGGCGCCACACGGCCGGCACGTCGCCCGCCGCCGCAAGCTCGGCACAGGTGCAGGACCAGGCCGCGGCCACCGTCCCGGAGATGATCGACGGCCTGCCGCGCCGGGTGCGGCAGGCCAGCCTGGCACCGCAGCTCAAGACCGAGAACGCCGGCCCGCCGGCGCCACCCGACTGGGGCGGAGCCCGGTCGGGCGATCACACGCCGGCCGCCGGGCCGGCGCCCTACCGGGGAGGTCTCCCCGGACCGGGCGTCACCGGAGTGCTCGACCCCTGGTCCGTGCGTCAACTGGACGCGGACGCGTCCGGGGCAGCGCCGGACGGCGGTGAGGCGGTGGCGGACGGCCCGGCCACCAGCCGTCCGGCCCAAGTGCGCTCTTTGATGTCCGCCCTGCAGGCGGGAGCCGCCCGAGGCCGTCTCGAACCGCTCTGAGCCCGCCGAGATCCGGCGCTCCCCTTCAACGACCGCTCGTCCAGGAGAGGACAACTCGATGACACCGACGCCCGCCACCGAGACCACCGCGAACCTCGGCTGGCTCCTCAACGACATGGTGCAGCGCGTGCCGAGCATCGGCCACGCCGTCGTGCTGTCGACCGACGGCCTGCTGCTCGCGGGCTCCGACGGACTCGCCCGGGAGCACGCGGAGCAGCTGTCCGCCGTCGCCTCGGGCTTCCACAGCCTCGCCAAGGGCACCGGCCGCCACTTCGGCGGGGGTACGGTGCGCCAGACGATGGTCGAGATGGAGGCCGGATACCTCTTCGTCTGCGCGGCGGGGGACAACGCGTGCCTCACCGTGCTCTCGCCCGAGCAGGCCGACATCGGCGTGGTCGCCTACGAGATGGCGAGGCTCGTCCGGCAGGTCGGCCGGCACCTCTCCGTGGCTTCCCGGCCCCCGCACGAGCCCTCGGACCAGTGAAGTGGGCGGTAGCTGGTGGGTGGACGACGAGGCGGTCCCTCTCGTACGCCCCTACGCCCTGGTACGCGGCCGCACCCACGCGCGGAAGGGCGCCTTCGACCTGGTCTCCTACGTCGTCGCCGTCATGGAGCACCTGGACACCTGGCTGGAGACGGAGCCGGAGCACACCAGGCTGCTGTCCCTGTGCCGGCAACCCCTGTCGGTGAGCGAACTCACGGCCCGCAGCGGACTGCCTATCGGGGTGGTCCGGGTGCTCCTGGGCGACCTGCTGGTCATGGGCGCCATCAGGGTCCGTGAGCCCTCCCCCGACGGAGAGCGCCCCTCCCTCTCCCTCATCCGCATGGTTCTCGCCGGCCTCCAGGCCCTGTGAGCGCCGCAGGCCCGGACGGCAACGAGACGAACCGGAAGTGGCGTGTACCGCCCTCGACACGAAACGCCCAGAAATGGAACGGCGATGATTCAAGCCCTCTCGCACGAGCCCTCTGTTCCGGGGCCGGCCGAAGACCTTCCCCAAGCTGTCAAGATCCTGGTCTCGGGCGGCTTCGGCACGGGCAAGACCACCTTGGTGTCGACCGCTAGTGAGATCACTCCCTTTCACACCGAGGAACGCCTCACCCGGTCCGGTATCGGGATCGACGACACCTCCGGTGTGGGAGAGAAGACGACGACCACCGTCGCCATGGACTTCGGGCGCATCGCCATCCACGACCGGCTCGACCTGTTCCTGTTCGGCACGCCCGGGCAGGACCGTTTCTGGTTCATGTGGGACGAGCTCGCGTCCGGGGCCCTGTGCGCGGTCGTCCTCGTGGACACCCGCCGTCTGGACGCGTCCTTCGCGTCCATCGACTACTTCGAGCGGCGCCGACTGCCGTACGTAGTGGCCGTCAACGTCTTCGACGACGCCCGTGTGTACCCGGCGGAGACCGTGCGGGCGGCTCTCGATGTCGACGTGACCGTTCCCGTGCTCTCCTGCGACGCACGGCAGCGCGCATCGGTGAAGCAGCTCCTGGTCTCCGCGGTGACCCACGTGCTGAGAGTCGAGGAGCTCCTGGCCGGAGTGGGTGCGGCCGAGTAGAGCGGTGGCGGCCGCCCCCGTGTCCGTCGCGGAGGATGCGCCAATTCCAGGGCTGCCGGGACGCGAGAGGATACTCCGACGGGACGGACAGAAAGACAGCTTCGAGTGAGGGGGCCTACGTTGCCGCACCAGCACGACTCCGAGCGGGAACCGCACGCCGTGGTGCGCGTGGAGATCACACCGGACCCGGCGGACCTGATCGGGGCGTGTCTGCGTACGCTCGCGGAACGTCCGGAGTCACCGGGCACGACCACGCACGACCTGGAGTCACGCGAAAGGGCGCTGGCTGATCTGACGAAGTCGTTCCTGGACGAGGTCGCTGCCTCAGGGCTGAAGCAGACCGGAGACGACCGCGTGCCCGAGAGCACCCGCATCGAGGTCGTCGCTGATCCGGTTTTCCCCGTGGCCGCTGTCATTGAGGCCGCGCAACACCTCGTGGCCGCCATCGACCACGGCATCTGGCTGACCTACGGGCCGCACAAGGGCACCCTTCACATGTGCCCCCGCTTCATCTCACTGTGCCTCTAGCCAAGAGGCCGCGCGGATAGGCGGGCCGGCGTCGCGGGTCGACGGCTCTCGCCTGGCGGCGTTGTCGTCGGTCGCCGCAGCTCCGCTGCGTCTCCCTTCTCCGCCTTGCCGGGCTCGGCCCTCGACCCCCTCCTTTCTCCACCCCGCCGATCCGCGCGACCTCTAAGCGGTCACCGGGTCCAGCGGCGCCGGGACGGGCTGGCCCTCCATCATGGCGCCGAGCCCGCGCACCGCGCAGACGTCGGGCCGGTCCGCGATCGTGACCGGCATCCCGGTGGACTGGCGGAGCATGGCGTCCAGGCCCGGCAGCAGCGCGCTGCCGCCCGCGAGCATGATGCCGCGGTCGGTGAGGTCGGCGACCAGGTCCGGCGGGCACCGCCGCAGCACCTGGCCGATCCCGTCGACCAGCGTCGCCATGGGCATCCGGATCGCCTGCCGTACGGCCTCGGTGTCGACGCGGACCGTGCGGGCGATCCCGCTGGCGACGTCGCGGCCCTGGACCTCGGCGCTGGGCGCGAGGGGCCCGGGCGCGGAGAGGATCTCGTGCAGCGGCCGGACCGACTGGCTGGGCAGCACCAGTTCGTGCTTGTTGCGCAGGTGCTGGACGACGGCGTGGTCGATCGCGTCGCCGCCCACCGCGATGGTCTCCGCGGCGACGATCGAGCCCATCGAGATGACCGCGATCTGCGTGGTGCCGGCTCCGGCGAGCATGATCATCGTGGCTTCGGGCTCGTCGACCGGCAGCCCGGCCCCGATGGCGGCCGCGATGACGGAGTCCACGAGTTCGACCCGGCGCGAACCGAGGCCGTACAGCGTCTCGACGGCGGCCCGCTGGGCCAGCGGCCCGCTGCCGGTGGGGGTGCAGACGGCGGCCCGCAGCATCGGCTTGCGCCGCCACGCTTTGCGGAGCTGACCGCCCAGCAGGTGACGGAGCATACGCTGGGCCATCTCGATGTCGACGACCATCCCGGCCTGGATGGGGCGGACCACGCGGATGTGCTCGGGTGTGCGGCCGGTCATCTTCTCGGCGAGCGAGCCGACGGCGACGAGGGCGCCGCTGTGCGCGTTGACGGCGGCCACGCTCGGCTCGTCCACGACGAGTCCCTGGTGCTTGAGGTAGACACGGGTGCGCGACGCCCCGAGGTCGACGGCAACGGAGCAACGACGCAGATGCGCCAGACTGACGGTCACGGCAGATCCTCCCCGAGGGGCCGGTTCCCGGGACCGCCCCTGCGGCGGCCCGTCTGATCATCGTGCGGGCGCAAGTCGAAATCCGCCTGTTGTGATACTCCGAGCGGTTGATCCGTCTATCGCATGATCCGTGCCGCGAGGATCGCGATGCCACCTCCGGCTCCTTCAGGACCCGCGCGGACGGGACCGGGTCGACCGGGCCGCCCACATCACCGTCGGCGTGCGGACGCAACCCGGCGAGCCGGGCGGGCGAGGCGCCGATGTCCTCCTCGCGCCACTCCACGAGGCCGTCGGACGGTCGGCGCGACTCGACCCGGCCGCCCGGACGCGGTCACCCCGCCGGGTGGCCGCGGCCGGGCGGGGCGTGTCGTCCGGGCGCTGCGGTGACCAGGCCCGACAGGATCGGGCGATGCGATGGAGGACGGCGGCCGTGGCCCTGTGCCTGCTCCTGGCCGGTGCGCCGGCGATGGCCGACGAGCACCCCCGGCCCGGCCCGCCGGCCCGGGCGGAGCGGCTGTACGCGCAGGCGGCCCGTGCGGTGCAGGCGTACGAGGACACCGAGCGGGCGGCCCGCCGCAAGCGCGCCGAGCTGCGGCTGCTGCGCCGGGCCGCGGCGGTGGAGCGGCGGCGGCTGACGGCGGTGCGGGACCTGATCGGGGCGATGGCGCGCAGCGAGTACCGCAGCGGGTTGATGGGGCCGTCGGCACGGCTGCTGCTGGCCGACCGGCCCGAACGGCTGCTGGAGGGCGTGGCGCTGGCCCGGCAGGGCCAGCACGCGCAGGCGGCGCTGCTGGCCCAGCGGATGCTGGCGGAGCGCCGGCTGGAGGCGAAGACCGAGGCCGTCAGGCGGACGCTGAAGGCGCTGGCCCGCGAGGCCCGCCGCAAGGACGCGCTGCTCCGGCGCATCGAGGCGCGGCTGCTGCGCGCCCGTGCCGGGCTGTCCGCCCGGGACCTCGCCCTCATGTCCCACGGGGGGCTCTCGGCGGACTGCCCGCGCGAGGCGCCCCCGGCCCCGTCACGGTCCTCCGCCGCATCACGTCGCCCCGAGGCGCCGCGCTGGGTGCGCCCGGTGGCGCATTACACGCTCACAGCCGGCTACGACGCCTCCGGCGCGCACTGGGCGCACCGCCACACCGGTCAGGACTTCGCGGTGCCGCCGGGCACCCCGGTCCGGGCGGTGGGCGGCGGCACGGTGGTGGTGGCCGCGTGCGGCGACGGCTTTGGGAACCAGATCGTCGTCCTGCACGACGGCGGCTACTGCACCCACTACGCCCATCTGTCCGTCCTGGAGGTCGCCCCCGGTCAGCGGGTCCGCGCGGGCGAGCGGATCGGCCGGTCCGGCAACTCCGGCAACTCCACGGGTCCCCACCTGCACTTCGAGGTCCGCGTGACGCCCCAGATGGGTTCCTCGGTCGCCCCGCTGCCCTGGCTGGCCCGGCACGGCGTGCGCATCCGCCACTGACCTCCCCGGGGGCGCGGGCTACGGGACGCGGCCCACGGGACGCGATCCAGGGAAGCGGTGCCGGAAGGCGTGTCCCACCCCGTCCCGTCCGTGCTCCATGGCACCCCGCCCCCGCCTGCACCGCACCGCCACCCCTGCACACAGGACGCACACAGGTCCGCTAAGGTTCGGCCTCCGGCGTTTGATCATTTCGGCGCCGTTCTCTGACCTGTGGGGGGTCTTGCATGCGCATCTCGCGCGCACATCGGCCTGCCGTCCTCCGAAGCGCGGCCGTCCTTCTACTCACCACCGGCCTCGCGGCCGGACCGCTGACCGCCTGGCCTGCGTACGCCGACGATGCGACGGTCAGCGGGCTGGCGACCGGCGACGACGGCACCCTGGCCGTGGACCTGGCCGACGGCGAGGCCCTGTGGGTCAAGGTGAGTGTCCGGGCGTCCGCCGCGCCCGACGCTCCCGTGCTGGCCTCGACCGACAACCTGTCCTTCTCCTGGCAGCGCGGCTGGTACACCGACCGGCCCATCGGCCTGCCCGCGGGGACCGCGTACGGCGACTACCCGGTGGACGTCGACTACCGCCTGCCCG
The DNA here is from genome assembly GCF_965342175.1 of Actinacidiphila sp. bgisy167. Lineage (GTDB taxonomy): Bacteria > Actinomycetota > Actinomycetes > Streptomycetales > Streptomycetaceae > Actinacidiphila. Next base: position 39,804 of record NZ_CBDRBL010000019.1, on the reverse strand, counting down.
GCGGCACCGTCCAGCACTGGAGCGGGGCCGAGCACGGCGCGGCGGGACTCTTCGGCTACCGGCTGCACACCGGTGTCGGCAGGCTCGCCTACGACCGGGACCACACCGACTTCGACCACCGGACGGCGGTGCTCACCGGCACCGTCACGACCTTCGACCCGGCGACCGGCACCACCGGTCCGGCCGCGCCCGGCACCACGGTGCGGGTGAACTGGACCGCCCGCGTCGGGGTGGACGCCAGGCAGGGCTCGGCGACGGCGACGTCCGCGGCCGACGGCACCTTCTCCCTCGGCGTGACGCCCGGCGGCACGCTCACCGCGGGCGCCGCCGTGGTGACCGGCGGGGCCGACACCGACCCGGGGGCCCCGGTCGCCCTCCCGCAGCTGCCGGCGGAGGCGGTGCAGTACCGGATCAGCGCCGACCCGTCGGCCAAGCGGGTCCACAAGGGCAAGACCTTCACCGTGCGGGGCACCGTCCAGCGGCTGACCGACGCGGGCTGGAAGCCGTTCGCCGGGGCGCCCCTGGTCACCACACCGCAGCCGCCGGACGTCTACCGCTACACCACGTCCGGCCTGATGGGCACGGGGACGGCGGACACCTCCGGCACCTTCGCCTTCGCGGCGACGGCGACCAGGACGACGCACCACTACACCTATGTCAGGCCGTCGGAGTACGTGTCCGGCTTCGCGTACACCGAGCACCTGGTCAACGTGCCGACGCCCGGCGCCTATTCGGGCGTCTCGATGTCGCTGGACGCCTACGGGAAGGTCACCGCCAAGGGCAAGCTGGCCGGCTCCTGCTGGAGGGCACCGGTCTCCCTCCAGTACTCCAAGAACGGCAGCACCAGCTGGAGGACCCTCAAGTCGGGCTCCGCCGGGGAGTCCTCGGGCGGCAAGTGCTCCTTCTCGGTGAGCGCCTACGGCTACACCGACGGCTACTACCGCCTGTACCACCCCGAGTCGGACGGCATGCTCGCGGTCACCTCGGCCAAGAAGCGGCTGTACCGCACCGTCACCCGGATCGTCTCCTTCGACATGACGCCCAACAGCCCGCGCGTGGGCGGCGCGCTGAAGGCCCGGGGCACGCTGCAGTACAAGTCGGGCAGCAAGTGGAAGGCGTACAAGGGCGGGAAGGTCGTGATCGTCTTCCGGCCCAAGGGCAAGAGCACCTGGTACTGGACGGTCATGGGCCGCACCGACTCGGCCGGACGCTTCAGCCTGAAGACCAAGGCCTACGGCGACGGCACCTGGGCCGCCTGTCTGGAGGCCGACTCCAAGCACTTCTACAGCGAGTCGAAGACGGAGTACGTCAATGCCCGTTGATTCCCGGCGCGCTCTCGCGCTGATCGTCTCGGTGGCCGCGCTCTCCTCCGGATTCGCCGTCACCCCCGCCCTCGCCGACGACGCCGGCCCGCTCGGCATCGGTGTGGCCCGCACGGCCGACGCCGAGCGCGGCTCCTTCACGGTGCCGGTGTGGACGGACGAAGCCGGTTCGGCGATCACCTCGGTCACGGCGACCGTGCGCGACGGCGACTCGGTCGTCGTGGACGCGCTCGCGCTGTCCGGCGTGGGGGAGCGGTGGTCGGTGCCGTCCGGCGCCCCGCTGAGGCTCACCGAGGACGGCGGCGCCATGCCGCACCTGGGCCGGTACGCCATCGACGTCACCGCCACCGACGACCAGGGCCGCACCGTCACCCGCACGGACGCCGGCATCCTGGACTTCACCCTGCGCCCGGTCCTCGCCGGCACCGGCCTGACCCGTACGGAGCTCGACAAGGACCACCGCACGACGGCCGTCACCGGCACGCTCCTCGGCGTCCAGCCGGGCAGCGGCGACCAGGTGCCCATCGAGGGCGCCACCGTGGATGTGACCTGCGTCTACGACTCCTCCGCCGGGCGGCCCGACGGCATTGGGCAGGCCGTGACCGGGGCGGACGGCTCCTTCACCTCCCCGCAGTTCCCGATCGGTTCGTGGGCGGAGCTGAAGGCGGCGTTCTCCGCGAACGACGAGCGGGTCCACGGCGCCGCGACCGAGGGCGCGGGCTCCCCCCGGCTCCGGCAGACCTCCGTGGTCGTCACCGCCAAGGCCGACCGCACCCGCGCGGTGCCCGGCCAGGCGGTGACCATCAGCGGCAGCGTCAAGGACTCCGCGGGCGCCCCGGTGGCGGGCGTGCCCGTGCGGCTGTGGCTGACCGCGGGCACGGCGGTCACGGTCACCAGCAACGCGTCGGGCGCCTTCAGCGGCAAGGTGATCGCCGCCCCGTACGCGTACGGGGCCTGGTCCGCCGCCGAGGCGGACCCGTACCTGACCGCGTCCGGCGCCGCGAGCGGTTCGATCGTCCTCCCGGCGGACTCCCTCTTCACCGAGGTCAGCGCCAAGATCGGCGCGGACGCCAAGGTGACCATGTCCGCCCGGCTGTACTCCGCGTACGACCGGGTGACATCGATCTACCGTCCCCAGGTGGTGCACCTGGAGTACTCCAAGGACGGCAGGACGGGCTGGCAGGACCTCGGCAAGGCGAACGCGGCCGACAACGGCAGTGTCGTGACGATCGCGAAGTGGGGCAACCTCGACGGCTACTACCGGCTGCACCACTACGTCTCCGACCAGTTCGCGGAGAGCGCCACCAAGCCGGTCCGGCTGACCCGCACCAACACCCGGATGTACTCGATCAAGGCGTCCGCGACGAAGAAGGTCAAGAAGGGCGCCACCGTCACCTTCACCGGCACGCTGAAGGAGTACGTCTCCAAGTCCTGGCGGCCGTACAAGGGCCGCCACGTCGAGCTGTTCTTCCAGAAGAAGGGCTCGACGAAGTGGACGTACGTCTCCTCGGGCACGACGAGTTCGACGGGCAAGGCCACGCTCAAGGGCAAGCCGTCCTCCGACGGCACGTGGCTGATCCAGTACTTCGGTGACTCCAAGCACTTCAACAGCGACGGCACTCCCGTCTACGTCGACGTGCGCTGACACAACGCACCACCCGCGCGAGGCGGGGGTGGGCCGGGCGACCGGCCTGCCCCCGCCCTCGCCCGTACCGGCCTCGACGCGCGGCGTCCACCGGAGCCGGTGGGCGGCGGGCCGCTCAGTGGTGGAAGGCGGTGGGCGCCTCGCCGGGCGGGTGGAGCGGGTGCTCCTGGGCCCGCAACTGGGGGAGGAGGCGCTCCAGGTCGGCGAGGAAGAGGTCGGCGAGGTCCTCGGAGAAGCCGTTGCGGACCACGATGCGCAGCACCGCCAGGTCCTCGCGGTCCGGCGGGTAGGTGTAGGCGGGGACCTGCCAGCCCCGCTCGCGCACCCGCCGGGAGACGTCGAAGACGTCGTACGCGGTGACGTGGTCGGCGGTGGTGAAGGCGAAGACCGGGAGCTGGTCGCCGCGGGTGATCAGCCGGAAGTCCCCCAGGTCCTCGATCCGCGCGGCCAGGTAGGTGGCCACGTCGCGGGCGGTCTGCTGGACGGTGCGGTAGCCGTCCCGACCCAGCCTGAGGAAGGTGTAGTACTGGGCGACGACCTGGGCGCCCGGCCGGGAGAAGTTGAGGGCAAAGGTCGGCATGTCGCCGCCGAGGTAGTTGACCCGGAAGACCAATTCCTCGGGCAGCGCCTCGGTGTCCCGCCACAGCGCCCAGCCGACGCCGGGGTAGACCAGCCCGTACTTGTGCCCGGAGGTGTTGATGGACGCCACCCGCGGCAGCCGGAAGTCCCAGACCAGGTCCTCGTCGAGGAAGGGGGCGATCATCGCCCCGGAGGCACCGTCGACGTGGACGGGGATGTCGAGTCCGGTCCGCTCCTGCAGGGCGTCGAGGGCGGCGCAGACCTCGGCCACGGGCTCGTACGAGCCGTCGAAGGTCGAGCCGAGGACGGTCACGACGCCGATGGTGTTCTCGTCGCACAGCGCGACGGCGGCGTCCGCCTCCAGGTGCAGCCGCTCGCCCTCCATCGGCACCAGGCGCGGCTCGACCTCCCAGTAGTCGCAGAACTTCTCCCAGCACACCTGCACGTTGCCGCCCATGACCAGGTTGGGCCGGGCACTGCCGGGATGGCGTCCGCCGCCGGCGCGCCTGGTCAGGCGGCGCGTGAGGGAGGCGCGGGCGGCGCCGTCCCCGGCGCGCTTCGCCCAGCGGCGCTTCAGGGCCATCCCGGCGAGCATGCAGGCCTCGGAGGAGCCGGTGGTGGAGCAGCCGACGGCGCTCTCCGGATCGGGCGCGTGCCACAGGTCGGCGAGCATCGACACGCACCGCCGCTCCAGTTCCGCGGTGCGCGGGTACTCGTCCTTGTCGATCATGTTCTTGTCGAGGCACTCGCCCATCAGCACCCCGGCCTCCGGCTCCATCCACGTGGTGACGAAGGTGGCCAGGTTGAGCCGGGCGTTGCCGTCGAGCATCAGCTCGTCGTGGACGAGCTGGTACGCCGTGCCGGGCGTCATCGGGCCGTCCGGGAGCCGGTGCTTCGGCGGCGCCTCGCGCATTCCGGCGACCGGGTCGGCCCCGGCGTAGAAGGGGTTCACGGCGAGTTTCGGAAGGCCTTCGGCACCCTTGTGTAGCGACATAACGTCACGATACGGGCGGAATCCGTCACCGGCAGGTCGGCGGCGGGTCGGCGGCGGGGGCTTCAGGGAGCGCCGGTCAGCCCGCAGAGGACAGCGACAGCTTGGCCGCGAAGCCGAGGAAGAGCGCCGCGGCACCGGAGGTCAGCCCCGCCGCCAGGCGCTTGCGACGGCGGAACTGGGCGGCCAGGCGGGTGCCGCCGAAGATCAGCAGCGTCAGGTAGCAGAAGCTGAAGAGCTGCGCGATGGCGCCCAGTGCAAGGAAGGACAGCGCGCGGTGCGCGTAGGCGGGGTCCACGAACTGCACGAAGAAGGAGATGAAGAACAGGATCGCCTTGGGGTTGAGCAGGCTGATCACCAGTGCCCGCCGGAACGGCCGCTCGGCGTCCCCCGCCTCATCGGCCGTCGCTGAGGCCGCCGGCTCCGCGCTCCGCGACCGCCACATGCCCCAGGCGGCCCGCGCCATCCCGAACGCGATCCACGCCAGGTAGCCGGCGCCGGCGTACTTCACGATGCCGAAGAGCACGGCGTTGGCCTCGAGCAGCCCGGCCACGCCCGCCGCAGAGGCGGTCATCAGGACGGTGTCACCGAGGAAGACGCCCATGGCCGCGCGGTACCCCGTCCGGACGCCGCGGCGCGCCGCGACGGAGAGCGTGTACAGCGAGTTCGGCCCGGGCAGCAGCACGATCAGGACGGTGCCCAGCACATACGTCGGCAGGTCGGTGATTCCCAGCACGCGCATCAATATGGCACTTGCACCTCACGCGGCGTGAGGCTTCAGGGTGTGGTCATGAACGCGAGCACGGGCTACCCGGTCGGGCAGGTGGCGGGTTTCGCCGGCGTGACCGTCCGCACGCTGCACCACTACGACGAGATCGGGCTGCTCTCGCCGAGCGCCCGCAGCCACGCGGGCCACCGGCGCTACAGCGACGCCGACCTCGACCGGCTGCAGCAGATCCTCTTCTACCGGGAGCTCGGCTTCCCCCTGGAGCAGGTGGCGGTCCTCCTCGACGACCCGGACGCGGACCCGCGGGAGCACCTGCGGCGCCAGCACGAGCTGCTGAGCGCGCGCATCGGGAAGCTGACGGAGATGGCCGACGCCGTCCAACGAGCCATGGAGGCACGCACGATGGGCATCAACCTCACGCCCGAGGAGAAGTTCGAGGTCTTCGGGGACTACGACCCCGACCGGCACGCCGAGGAGACCAGGGAGCGCTGGGGGAACACCACGGCGTACGAGCAGTCGCAGCGCCGGGCCGCCTCCTACACCAAGGAGGACTGGTTGCGGATCAAGGCCGCGCAGGACGACTGGAGCGCCCGGCTGGTCGCGCTCCGCGAGTCCGGCGCCCCGGCCGACGGCGAGGCCGCGATGGACCTGGCCGAGGAGCACCGGCGCTTCATCGTGGACCACTACTACGACTGCTCCTACGAGATCCACACCGGTCTCGCCGGGATGTACCTGGCCGACCCGCGCTTCAACGCCTACTACGAGTCGATCGCGCCGGGCACCGCCCAGTACGTGCACGACGCGATCATGGCCAACGCTAGGCGTGCCGGGGTGTGATCACCGCCGCCGTGCCGTAGGCGCACACCTCGGTGCCCACGTCGGCCGCCTCGCTGACGTCGAAGCGCATCATCAGCACCGCGTTGGCGCCGCGCGACTGCGCCTGCTCCACCAGCCGCTCCATCGCCTCGGTGCGGGTCTGGGCCAGGGTCTTGGTGAGTCCCTTCAGCTCGCCGCCGATCAGGGACTTCAGGCCCGCGCCGATCTGGCTGCCCAGGTGGCGGGAGCGCACGGTGAGGCCGAAGACCTCGCCGATGACCCGCTCCACCCGGTAGCCCGGCACATCGTTCGTCGTGACCACCAGGACGGCGGACCGGGCCGACTGTCCGCCGCCGTACTCGTCGATACCCATACCGGCATCGTCGTCCCTCCGCCGCGCTCCCGCGCGGTCTGGCGTCGTGGCGGACGGCCGCAGTGCGGACGGAGGCGGTGCGGGAGTGGCGGACGGTGCTCGATGGTGCGCGTTGACGTGCCCAAAAGGGCCGTAGCCGATCGTTCCCGGTCGGGGAACCGTTCGGTCGCGATCGCGTTGGTACTTTTGGCGCGTGACGACTCTCGCCCTGGGCCCGCAATGGCTCGACCCCGATTACCTCATCTCGTCCGCGGGCCTCATCGGCCTGCTGGCGATCGTCTTCGCCGAGTCGGGTCTGCTCATCGGCTTCTTCCTGCCGGGTGACTCCCTGCTCTTCACCGGTGGCCTGCTGGTCGCGGGCGGCAAGCTGGACTGGCCGATCTGGGCGGTGTGCCTGCTGGTCGTGCTCGCGGCGATCGCCGGCGACCAGGTGGGCTACCTCTTCGGCCGCAAGGTCGGGCCCGCGCTCTTCCGGCGTCCGGACTCCAAGCTCTTCAAGCAGGAGAACGTCGAGAAGGCCCACGAGTTCTTCGAGCGGCACGGTGCCAAGTCGATCGTGCTCGCCCGCTTCGTCCCCATCGTGCGGACCTTCACCCCGATCATCGCCGGCGTCAGCCGCATGAACTACCGCGTCTTCGTGACGTACAACATCGTCGGCGGCCTGCTGTGGGGCGCCGGCGTCACCCTGCTCGGCTACTGGCTGGGCCAGATCGAGTTCGTCCGCACGCACATCGAGCTGATCCTCGTCGGCATCGTGCTGCTCTCGGTCGTCCCGATCGCCATCGAGTTCCTGCGGGCCCGCGCCGCCTCCCGGAAGGCCGCGCCGTCCCGGGCGTCCGACTTCGAGGCCGCGCCCGAGGGCGAGGCCGGCCCGCCGCCGCTCCAGCGCGGCACCGGCGGGCGGCACCGCGCGAACCGCCGTTAGCGGACGGGGACCGGGCAGTCGCCGCTGAGCCGAGGGGGAGGGCCGCCGAGCCCTTCCCCTCGGCACGCCCGCACCCGATCACATGCCGAAAGGAGGACGTGTGGCGCATCCCGAGGAGCCCGAGCAGCAGACAAGCGGCTCGGAGTTCACCGCGCCCCTGGGAGTGGAGCTGCCCAGAACCGAACCGCGGGGTTCCGCCTTCTCCCGCCCGGGGGCACGGACCTCCCCGCAGCTGTCCCACCCGGCCTTCACGCCGCCCGACGGCATCCCCATCGTCAGACTCTCCAAGGAGACCCCCTGGCCCGACCGCATGCGCACGATGCTGCGCATGCCCGTCGGCGAGCGTCCCGCCCCCGAGCAGCCGGCCCGGCGGCCGGAGGCGGAGGCCGGCCCGCCGATCCCGCGCGTGCTCGACCTGGCGCTGCGCATCGGTGAGCTGCTGCTGGCCGGCGGCGAGGGAGCGGAGGACGTCGAGGCGGCGATGCTCGGTGTGACGCACGCCTACGGGCTCGGGCGGGTCGAGCCGACCGTGACCTTCACCCTGCTGAGCATCTCCTACCAGCCCTCGCTGGTGGACGCGCCGGTCACCGCCAACCGCACGGTGCGCCGCCGGGCCACCGACTACACCCGTCTCGCGGCCGTCTTCCGGCTGATCAACGACATCACCGCGGCGGATCTCAGCCTGGAGGACGCCTACCGGCGGCTCGCCGGGATACGCCGCAACCGGCACCCGTACCCGGGCTGGCTGCTGACCCTGGCGGCCGGGCTCCTGGCGGGCGCGGGCAGCGTGCTCGTCGGCGGCGGCGGTCCGCTGGCCTTCGTGATCGCGGCGCTCGGCGCGATGCTGGGCGACCGGCTGGCCTGGCTGTGCTCCGGCCGGGGGCTGCCGGAGTTCTACCAGTTCGTCGCCGCCGCGATGCCCGCCGCCGTGATGGGGGTGCTCGTCGCCCGCTACGGCCAGTACCTGCCCGGTGCGGGCACCCTGCAGGCGTCCGCGGTCATCACCGGTGGGCTCTTCGCCCTGATCCCCGGGCGGCCCCTGGTGTCGGCCGTGCAGGACGGCCTGACCGGCTTCTACATCACCGCCTCCGCGCGACTGCTGGAGGTGATGTACCTCTTCACCGGCATCGTCGTCGGCGTGACGCTGGTTCTGTACGCCGGGGTCAGCCTGGGCGCTCAGCTCGACCCCGACAAGGGCTTCCGGGCCTACGAGAACCCGCCGGTGCAACTGGCGGCCGCGATGGTGCTCAGCCTCGCCTTCGCCGTGCTGCTCCAGTGCGAGCGCGGCGTGCTGGCGGTCGCCGCGCTGGGCGGCGGTGTCGCGTGGACGGTCTACGCGGCGCTGCACCAGGACAGGATCGGCGTCGGCATGTCGCCGGTCGCGGCCACCGCGGTCGCCGCCGGCGTGGTGGGCCTCCTCAGCCAGGTGCTCTCCCGCTATCGCCGGGCCTCCGCGCTGCCGTACGTCACGGCGGCCATCGGCCCGCTGCTGCCGGGCTCCGCGACGTACTTCGGACTCCTCGGGCTGACCCGAGGTCACCTGGATCAGGGATTCACCTCGCTGACGAAGGCGGCGGCGCTGGCGCTCGCCGTGGCCATCGGGGTGAACCTGGGAGGGGAGATCGCGCGGCTGTTCATCAGGCTGCCCGGTGGCGCCCACCAGGCACGACGCCGCGCGGCGGCCAAGCGGACGCGCGGTTTCTGAGCCTTCCGGACCGCGCCGCCTCGCCGTCCGGCGGCCGCGCGGGCAACCTGATGTTAACTGTCCGTATCGTGGTCGTAGTTGACTGTAATCGGTTTTAGGGGTTTCACTTCATCAACTGGAGTCCGTTCCGGGGCAAACCCCGACCTTTCGGAGGCATGAAGCCTTGGCTGACGAGCACCTGAGCCCGCTGGACCTCGCCTTCTGGAACCTGGACTCGCCAGGCCACCCCATGCACCTGGGCGCCGTGGCCGTCTTCGACCGCGATCCGGAGCGTGCGGTGGACGCCGACGGGCTCGCCGCGCTGCTCACCGCCCGTGCCGAGGCCGTACCGCGGATGCGGCAGCGCGTGAAGGACGTCTGGTACGGCGTGGGAGGCGCAGCCTGGGCGGCGGACGCGTCCTTCGACGCGCGGCACCACGTCCACGCGGTACGGAGCGCCGACGACCGGGCCGCCGTCGCGGAACTGATGGCCCGGCCGATGGACCGGCACCGGCCGCCGTGGGAGGTCTACGTCATCGAGGGCGCCCCCGACGCGCCCTTCCGTGTCCTGGTCAAGCTGCACCACGCCCTCGCCGACGGACTGCGCGCCGTGGAGTTCGGAGCCGCGCTGCTCGACCAGGGGGCCCGCGACCCCGCGCCGACCCGGGCCGCCCCCTCCGCCGCGAGTCGCTCCGCCGCGGACCGCGGCCCGAGCCCCGGCAGCCACCTGCCCGCGCTGCCGCTGCCCGATCCCCGGCAGGTCGTCGCCTCCCTGCCGGAGCGGGTGCGCGAGGCCGGGCGCGTCCTGGGCATCGGGTCGGCCGTGCTGCGCGCGTCCCTCGACCCCGGCGGGCCCGCCGCGCTGGGCGCGGCCTGGACGCCCGGCGGCGCCGAGCGCCGCTTCGCCACCGCCTCCCTCGACGTCGACGACCTGCATCACGTCCGCAAGACCAGCGGAGGCACCGTCAACGACGTCGTCATGGCCGTCGTGGCCGGCGCGCTGCGGCACTGGATGGAGGCCCGTGGCGACGACCCGGCGGGCCCCGGACCGCGCGCCCTGATCCCGGTGGCGCGGCGCCGCCGCAGGGGCGTGCGCGGCGGCCGGGGCAACAGCATCTCCGGCTACCTGCTGCGCCTGCCGGTCGGCGAGCCCGACCCGCTCGCCAGGCTGCGCGACGTGCGCGCGGGCATGGACCGCAACAAGGACGCCGGGCCCGACACCGGTCCGGGCGCCGTGGCGCTGCTGGCCGACAGCGTGCCGCCGCTCGCGCACCGCTTCGCCGCCCCACTGCTCGCGGCCTCGGCGCGGCTGCTGTTCGACGTGCTGGTCACCAATGTGCCGATGCTCGACGTGCCGCTCTCGCTCGACGGCTGCCGCATGACGGAGCTCTACCCGATCGCCCCGCTCGCGCGCGGCCAGTCCCTCGCGGTCGCCTGCTCCACGTACCGCCGCCGGGTCCACATCGGGCTGCTCGCGGACGCCGGGTCGCTGCCGGACGCCGACGCGCTCGCCGCCGCCCTGCACGGCGCACTGGCCGAACTCCTCGACGCCTGCGGGTGAGGCGGCAGCCCCGCGAGGACGGCCCTCCCGGGAAGGGCGTGCGCGCAGCGCGCGGGGCAGGCCGAAGCGGCAGGACGCGCGAACAGCGAGGCTCCCCGGCACGGGAGTCGAGACGTCAGCCGTCTCGCTCGTCCGCGGGGGAGCCTCGCTCGTCCGCTACGGGTCGCCGACCGGCGGGCCGCCGTCCGATCGGCGGCCCGGCCGGAAGGGGTCAGTGACCGCCGTGCTCCTTCAGGCGCTTGTAGGACGCCTCGATCTCGGCCTCCGCCTCGGCGCGGCCCACCCAGTTGGCGCCCTCGACGGACTTGCCGGGCTCCAGGTCCTTGTAGACCTCGAAGAAGTGCTGGATCTCCAGCCGGTCGAACTCGGAGACGTGGTGGATGTCACGCAGGTGCTCGACCCGGGGGTCCGCGGCGGGCACGCACAGCAGCTTGTCGTCGCCGCCGGCCTCGTCCGTCATGCGGAACATGCCGATCGCGCGGCAGCGCACGAGGACACCGGGGAAGGTCGGCTCGTCGAGCAGCACCAGCGCGTCCAGCGGGTCGCCGTCCTCGCCCAGGGTGTTCTCCACGAAGCCGTAGTCGGCGGGGTAGACCGTCGAGGTGAACAGGTGCCGGTCCAGGCGGATACGACCGGTCTCGTGGTCCACCTCGTACTTGTTGCGGGAACCCTTCGGGATCTCGATCGTTACGTCGAACTCGAGCACAGCCTGTCCTCCATGATCAGCACATACTTCTGGTGATTAAGTGTCTCCCACGCTTGTGTGTGGTCGCGAAAGGGGCTGGTCCCGGGTGCCCGTCACGAAGAACTGGCAGGTGGTGGCAGGATCTGCCGCCGCGGGATTCGCCGTGGCGCTGACGGCCGTGGCCGCGGCGGGACCGTGGGAGTCAGGTCAGCGTACGGCTGAACGGGCGATCGCCGCCTCCCGGGACGGTCAGGGGAAGCAGGCCCGTGCCCTCAACAAGGGCGGGCCGGGAGGCCGCGACGGGGCGGTCGCTCCGGTGCCGCCCGCCGCTCCCGAGGTGCTCGCCGCCGTCTCCGGGCCGCAGAGCGCGCCGGCGCCGACCAGGGCCGGACTGTCCGGGCGGCTCGGCCCGCTGCTCGACGACCGCGCGCTCGGCGCGCTGACGACGGGCGCCGTCGTCGACGCCGTCTCGGGCCGGACGGTGTGGGGGCAGGGAAACGGCACACCCGCCGTCCCCGCCTCCACCACGAAGGTCGCCACGGCCGTCGCGGCCCTGTCGCTGCTCGGGCCCGACCACCGGCTCACCACCTCCGTGGTCGCCGCGGGCAAGGACCGCGTCGTCCTGGTCGGCGGCGGCGACCCCACCCTCACCGCCCGGGCGAAGCCCGGCGGCGGCTGGAGAGCGGCCTCGCTGCGCACCCTCGCCTCCGACACCGCCCGCGCGCTGCGCGCCGAGGGCGTCCGCTCCGTACGGCTCGGCTACGACACCTCGCTCTTCACCGGCCCGGCCGTCCATCCCATCGGGATCAACGAGAACATCGCGCCGGTCGCCGCCCTGATGGCCGACGAGGGCCGCAGCGACGGCCGGAGCACCAAGGGCCCGGCGGCCCGCCAGTGGGACCCGTCGGCCGAGGCCGCGGCGACCTTCGCGGACCTGCTGGGCAAGCAGGGCATCACGGTCGTCGGCGCGGCGAAGGCCGGCAAGGCGCCTACGGACGCGTCCGCGGCCGACCGGCTGGCGGAGGTGCGCTCCGCGCCGCTGGCCGACCTGGTCGAGCGCATGCTCACCAACAGCGACAACGACATCGCCGAGGCGCTCGCCCGGCACACCGCCCTCGCCGCGGGCCGCCCGGGGTCCTTCTCCGGAGGCGCCAAGGCCATCGGCTCCACGCTCCGCGAGCTCGGCCTCCCGCTCGAGGGAGCCCGTTTCACGGACGGCAGCGGTCTCAACCGCGCCGACCACCTCACGGCGGAGCAGCTGGCGCAACTGCTGGCCCTGGCGGCCGACCCGGACCACCCGGAGCTGCGCCCCGTCCTGACCGGACTGCCGGTCGCCGGCTTCACCGGGTCCCTGCGGGAACGCTTCACCTCCGCGGGCCGGGGCGCGGGCCTCGTGCGTGCGAAGACGGGGACGCTGACCGGGGTCAACGCACTCGCCGGGACGGTGGTGGACGCGGACGGCCGGCTGCTCACGTTCGCCTTCCTGACCAACGGCACGACCGACCCCGTGGCCGCGCAGTCCGCCCTCGACCGCCTCGCCGCCGAACTCGCCACGTGCGGCTGCCGCACGTAGTGCGGTCGGCGACGCGCGACGTGGCGATGCCGCGGCGTTCGGGCTCGGGAGGAGGTGAGGGGTCGTCCCGCCGTCTCGCGCCCTTCGGGCGCACAGCGCCGGCAGCGGATGAGGAGGGCGGCGGTACGGGGCAGGTCGGCGCGGTGCGGCGGGTGTGCGGCGGATGTTCAGGCGCCGGACCGGGTGCCTTTCCGGTGGCCGGAACCCGTGCCGCGGGCGGGGAACGCTCCCGTCGCGGGGGCCGAGCACGTACCGTGAAGGAATGACGAGCATCGGTGGTGCGGAGATGGTCGACTGGAACCTCGCGGTCGCGACCGCGACCCGCCTCGTGCGGCCCGGCCCGGAGGTCAGCCGGGACGAGGCGCGCGCGGTGGTGGCGGAGCTGCGGCGGCACGCAAAGGAGTCCGAGGCGCACGTCCGGACCTTCACCAGGATGTTCGGCGATCAGGAGGACCCGGCCGACGCCGGGACCCCGGTGCTCATCGTGGACCGCCCCGGGTGGGTCAAGGCCAACGTCGCCGGCTTCCGCGAGGTGCTGAAGCCGCTGCTGGACAAGATGCAGGCCCGCAAGCCGGGCGGCCCCGGCGGCGCCGTGCTGGGCTCCGTCGGCGGCAAGGTGACCGGGGTCGAGGTCGGGATGCTGCTGAGCTTCCTGGCCTCGCGCGTACTGGGTCAGTACGAGACCTTCGCCCCCGCGACCCGCGACATGCCGGCCGGTCCCGCCGCGCCCGGCGCCGGCGAGCCGCGCACCGGGCGGCTCCTGCTCGTGGCGCCCAACATCGTCCACGTGGAGCGCGAACTCGACGTCGACCCGCATGACTTCCGGCTGTGGGTCTGCCTGCACGAGGAGACCCACCGCACCCAGTTCACGGCCGTGCCGTGGCTGCGGGACCACATCGAGCAGGAGGTCCAGGCCTTCCTCGCCGAGACGGAGATCGACCCCTCGACGCTGATCGAGCGGCTGCGCGAGGCGTTCCAGACGTTCGCCTCCGGCGGCAGGCCCGACACGGAGGAGGCCGCGGTCGACGCGGACGGCGGCGAGGGCCGCAGTCTGATCGACCTGGTGCAGACCCCGGACCAGCGGGAGATCCTGTCGCGGCTGACCGCGGTCATGTCGCTGCTGGAGGGGCACGCCGACTACGTCATGGACGGCGTGGGTCCGGACGTCGTGCCCTCCGTCGCGGAGATCCGCGAGAAGTTCCAGCGCCGCAGGCAGAGCGGCGCCGGGCGGCTGGACATGGCCCTGCGCAAGCTCCTGGGCCTGGACGCCAAGCTGCGGCAGTACCGTGACGGCGAGCGCTTCGTGCGGGCCGTGGTGGACGAGGCCGGGATGGACGGCTTCAACCGGATCTGGACCTCGCCCAACACGCTCCCGACCAAGCAGGAGATCGCCAAACCCGCGGACTGGGTCGCACGGGTCCACGGGCGTACCGAAAGCTGAGGGGAGCCCGGGGTCATCGTGGCCCCGGAGCCCTCCGGTTCACCCGTCCGAGGGACCGTGGGCGCAGGGTAGGCGTGCGATGCTCGAGTATCGCACGCCTTCTGTCACCATCTAGCTACCCTGCGTCATCTTCACCGTCCTGACGCCTCCCCCAGCCTCTCCAGGAGGGAAACCGGACATGGGTCCCCACCCCGCGGTCGCGGCGATACGCCTGGCGGTCCGCCGCGCACTCCACGACGTCCTGACCGACCGACCCGGCGGCAGCCCGCTCGTGCTGGCCGCCTGCAGCGGCGGAGCCGACTCGATGGCCCTCGCCACCGCCCTCGCCTTCGAAGCGCCCAAGCTCGGTGTCCGGGCCGGCGGTGTCACCGTCGACCACGGCCTGCAGGAGGGCTCGGCGGCCCGTGCCGTCGACGTCGCCGACCGCCTGCGCGGCCTCGGGCTCGACCCGGTGCACGCCGTCGCGGTCACCGTGGGCCGCCAGGGCGGTCCGGAAGCCGCCGCCCGCGACGCGCGCTACGCGGCGCTCGACGCCGTCGCCGAGCGCGCCGGCGCCTCCGCCGTACTGCTCGGGCACACCCGTGACGACCAGGCCGAGACGGTGCTGCTCGGGCTGGCCCGCGGATCGGGCATCCGGTCGTTGTCCGGCATGCCCGCCGTCAATGGGCGCTACCGCCGCCCCTTCCTGCTGCTGGACCGGGACACCGTCCGCAAGGCCTGCCTCGTGCAGGGCATCGACGTGTGGGAGGACCCGCACAACCGCGATCCCGCCTACACCCGCTCCCGGGTCCGCCACGAGGCGCTGCCGGTGCTGGAGAAGTCCCTCGGCAAGGGCGTCGTGGAGGCGCTGGCCCGTACCGCCCAGCTCTCCCGTGACGACGCCGACGCCCTCGACCAGTGGGCGGCCCAGGCCGAGCGGACGGCCGCCGACGCCGACGGCGGACTGGACGTCGACCGGCTGCTGACCCTTCCCGCCGCCGTGCGCCGCCGGGTGCTGCGCCGAGCGGCCCTCGCGGCGGGCTCACCCGCCGGTTCGCTCTTCGCCCGGCACATCGAGGAGACGGACCGCCTGCTCACCGGGTGGCGAGGGCAGAAGCCGCTCAACCTGCCGGGCGGCGTCGTCGTCGGCCGGCGGAATGGCAGACTGTTCTTCCAGGCCCTGTAGACCGAGCCGGAAGTAGTACGGGTGAACGAGAACGACATGGGCACCGACCTCGAGAAGGTGCTCATCTCCAAGGAAGAGATCGACGCGAAGCTGGCGGAGCTGGCTGCGCAGATCGACAAGGACTACCAGGGCAAGGACCTGCTGATCGTCGGCGTGCTCAAGGGCGCCGTCATGGTGATGGCCGACCTCGCGCGTTCCCTGTCCTCCCAGGTCACCATGGACTGGATGGCGGTGTCCTCCTACGGCGCGGGGACCAAGTCCTCGGGTGTCGTGCGGATCCTCAAGGACCTGGACACCGACATCGCAGGCCGGGACGTGCTGATCGTCGAGGACATCATCGACTCCGGCCTGACGCTGTCCTGGCTGATCAGCAACCTCGGCTCGCGCCGGCCGGCCTCGCTCGAGGTCTGCACGCTGCTGCGCAAGCCGGAGGCCGCCAAGGTCGAGATCGACGTGAAGTACGTCGGCTTCGACATCCCCAACGAGTTCGTGGTCGGGTACGGCCTGGACTTCGCGGAGAAGTACCGGAACCTGCCGTTCATCGGCACCCTTGCGCCGCACGTGTACGGCGGCTGAGGCGCCGGGAACCCCTGCGCCCTCCGCAGCGTTGGAGGGTGGTAACGCTGTTTGTTTACGGTCTCCGGCGACTTCGGGTGACAATGCTGGGGTACCGTCCGAAGGTCGGTTCATACACCGGATGCACCGGCGGCCCCCAGGCCGTCGTGCCTCACTGTGGCAGGAGGGACGGGGCGTGATCGCCCCGCATGGATGGACGTGAAGCGCTATTTCCGTGGGCCAGTCATGTGGATCGTGCTGGCTGTCCTCGCCGTGGTCGTATTGATGCAGGTCGTCGGTTCGTCCGGTGGCTACAAGACGGTGGACACCGGCCAGGCCATTGAGGCGATCAACAGCAACCAGGCCAAGTCCGCCGAGCTGACCACCGGCGACGAGAACACGATCAAGGTCGAGCTCAAGGACGGCGCCAAGATCGGCGGCGAGGACCTGGGCTCGAAGATCAAGGCGAGCTACATCGGCGACCAGGGCGTCGAGGTGGCCAAGGTCCTGCAGAGCAAGGTCGACGACGGCGACAAGAGCACGCTGCCCGACGGCTACACCGTCGCGCCCTCGAAGCAGAACGCCTTCGTCGGCATCCTGCTGTCGCTGCTGCCCTTCGTCCTCATCGTCGTGGTCTTCCTGTTCCTGATGAACCAGATGCAGGGCGGCGGCTCCCGAGTGATGAACTTCGGGAAGTCCAAGGCCAAGCTGATCACCAAGGACACCCCGAAGACCACCTTCGCGGACGTCGCGGGCTCGGACGAGGCCGTCGAGGAGCTCCAGGAGATCAAGGAGTTCCTGCAGGAGCCGGCGAAGTTCCAGGCCGTCGGCGCCAAGATCCCCAAGGGTGTGCTGCTCTACGGCCCGCCCGGAACGGGCAAGACCCTGCTTGCGCGCGCCGTCGCCGGCGAGGCGGGCGTCCCGTTCTACTCGATCTCCGGTTCCGACTTCGTCGAGATGTTCGTGGGTGTGGGCGCCTCGCGTGTCCGCGACCTGTTCGAGCAGGCCAAGGCGAACGCCCCGGCCATCGTCTTCGTCGACGAGATCGACGCCGTGGGCCGGCACCGCGGCGCGGGCCTCGGCGGCGGCCACGACGAGCGCGAGCAGACGCTCAACCAGCTGCTGGTCGAGATGGACGGCTTCGACGTCAAGGGCGGCGTCATCCTGATCGCCGCCACCAACCGCCCGGACATCCTGGACCCGGCGCTGCTGCGCCCGGGCCGCTTCGACCGGCAGATCGCCGTCGACCGCCCCGACCTGCAGGGCCGCCTGGAGATCCTCAAGGTCCACCAGAAGGGCAAGCCCGTCGCCCCGGACGTCGACCTCAAGGCCGTCGCCCGCCGCACCCCCGGCTTCACCGGTGCGGACCTGGCGAACGTCCTCAACGAGGCGGCGCTGCTGACCGCGCGCAGCGACAAGAAGCTGGTCGACAACGCGATGCTGGACGAGGCCATCGACCGCGTCGTGGCCGGCCCGCAGAAGCGCACCCGGATCATGTCCGACAAGGAGAAGAAGATCACGGCGTACCACGAGGGCGGTCACGCCCTGGTCGCCGCGGCTTCTCCCAACAGCGACCCGGTCCACAAGATCACGATCCTGTCCCGCGGCCGCGCCCTCGGTTACACGATGGTCCTGCCGGACGAGGACAAGTACTCGACCACCCGCAACGAGATGCTCGACCGGCTCGCCATGACGATGGGCGGCCGCGCGGCGGAGGAGCTGGTCTTCCACGACCCGACCACCGGTGCCGCGGACGACATCGAGAAGGCCACTGCCACGGCCCGCGCGATGGTGACCCAGTACGGCATGACGGAGCGGCTGGGCGCGATCAAGTTCGGCACCAGCGACGGGGAGCCCTTCCTCGGCCGCGAGATGTCCCACCAGCGGGACTACTCGGAAGAGGTCGCCGGGCTCGTCGACGAAGAGGTCAAGAAGCTCATCGAGACCGCGCACAACGAGGCGTGGGAGATCCTCGTCGAGAACCGCGACGTCCTCGACAACCTGGTTCTGGCGCTCCTGGAGAAGGAGACCCTGAACAAGGAGGAGATCGCCGAGATCTTCAAGCCGATCGTCAAGCGTCCGCCGCGTCCGGCCTGGACGGGTTCCTCGCGGCGCACGCCGTCGACCCGCCCGCCGGTGCTCTCGCCCCGTGAGCTCGCCCTGACCAACGGCACCCAGCCGACGGCCAACGGCAGCGCCACGGCGTCGCTGAGCAAGCCCGCCGAGACGGTGGAGCTCCCCGAGGAGCCGAACCCCGAGGCCTGACAGCCTCGACGTGGCCTTGGTCACGGACAACGGAATGCGTGCCGCGCCCCCCGGGTTTCCTATCCTGGGGGGCGCTGCGTTTCCGCGGTTCGCGCGGAGACGCATTCGGCACGTCTGAGGAACGAGGCACACATGACCGACCCGGTGACCCTTGAGGGCGAGCTTCGTCCCGTCGGCGAGTTCGACGAGAAGCGTGCCGAGAACGCGGTCCGTGAGCTGCTGATCGCGGTCGGGGAGGACCCGGACCGGGAGGGTCTGCGGGAGACCCCCGCGCGCGTGGCACGGGCGTACCGGGAGATCTTCGCGGGGCTCTACCAGCAGCCCGAGGACGTCCTGACGACCACCTTCGACCTCGGCCACGACGAGATGGTGCTGGTCAAGGACATCGAGGTGCTGTCGAGCTGCGAGCACCACCTGGTGCCGTTCGTGGGCGTCGCCCACGTCGGCTACATCCCCTCCGCGGACGGCAAGATCACCGGCCTGTCGAAGCTGGCCCGCCTGGTCGACGTCTTCGCCCGCCGCCCGCAGGTGCAGGAGCGGCTGACCACGCAGATCGCCGACTCGCTGATGCGGATACTCGAACCGCGCGGCGTGATCGTGGTCATCGAGTGCGAGCACATGTGCATGACGATGCGCGGGGTCCGCAAGCCCGGCGCGAAGACCATCACGTCGGCGGTGCGGGGGCAGCTGCGCGACTCCGCGACCCGCGCCGAGGCGATGAGCCTGATCATGGCCCAGTGAGCCGGCGGGGCCGGGGGTCCCGTCATGGGGCGGCCCCGCGCTCACCCCGGCCCCCCGCCCGGGCCCTCTCTGCGCCCGCGCCGCGCGGCCGGCTCTAGGCTGAGTCCATGCGTACGATGCGCGGCCACGTGGCCGGATTGCCGTCCTGGGACCGGTGCGCGGTCATGGGCGTGGTCAACGTCACCCCCGACTCGTTCTCCGACGGCGGCGAGTGGTTCGACACCGAGCTGGCGGTGAAGCACGGCCTGGACCTCGTCGCGGCCGGCGCCGACCTGGTGGACGTCGGTGGCGAGTCGACCCGTCCCGGGGCGGCGCGGGTGGACGAGGCGGAGGAACTGCGCCGGGTCGTCCCGGTCGTCCGGGAGCTGGCCAGGGCCGGGGTCGTGGTCAGTGTGGACACGATGCGGGCCACGGTCGCGGAGAAGGCCGTCGAGGCGGGTGCGGCCCTGGTCAACGACGTGAGCGGCGGCCAGGCGGACCCGGCGATGATCCCCGTCGTCGCGGCGACGGGCAGCCCGTTCATCGTGATGCACTGGCGCGGCCAGAGCATCGACATGAACAACCGGGCGGTCTACGGGGACGTGGTGGGCGAGGTCACCGCCGAGCTGCGGCGCGGTTACGAGCACGCGGTGGCGGGCGGCATCGACCCGGAGCGGATCATCCTCGACCCGGGGCTGGGCTTCGCGAAGAACGCCGAGCACGACCTGACCCTCCTCTCCCACGTCGAGGACCTGCTGGCGCTGGGCCGCCCCCTGCTGATCGCGGCCTCCCGCAAGCGGTTCCTCGGCCGGGTGCTGGCCGGAGAGGGCGGCGATCCGCCCCCGGCCAGGGAGCGCGACGCCGCGACGGCCGCCGTCACCGCCATCGTGGCGGGCCGCGGCGCCTGGGCGGTCCGGGTGCACGAGGTGCACGACAGCGCCGACGCCGTGCGGGTCGCGCGGGCACTGGAGGGGGCGCGATGACGCCGCGTACGGCCGAGGCCGCGCAGGTCGAGCAGGCGAACCAGGCCTTCTACGACGCGGTGGAGCGCTCCGACCTGGACGCGCTGGAGGAGCTGGTGCTGACCGGCCCGCTGGCGGAGACGGTGTCCGTGGTGCACCCGGGCTGGCCGGTGCTGCGGGGGCGCCGCGAGGTGATGCGCTCGTACGCGCTGATCATGGCCAACACCGAGTACATCCAGTTCTTCCTGACCGATGTCGAGGTGGCGGTCGACGGCGACACGGCCCTGGTGACCTGCACCGAGAACATCCTCACCGGCGGCCCCGCCGAGGAGGAGGGCGAGATGGGCCCGCTCGTGGGCGGTCTAGTGGTCGCCACCAATGTGTTTCGGCGCACACCGGAGGGCTGGCGGCTGTGGGTGCACCACGGCTCGCCGGTGATGGCCGAGGGGATCGACGAGGACGCCGCTCGGGACGCCGACAACGGCGGCGAGGGGGCTTCCTGAGGCCGTGTCGCCACTCGTTCGTGGCAAGAACCGGCAAGAAGTGGTGAAGCTCGGAGTAACCGGTTCCGTCCCCGGGTAAGCGCGCTGCGGTCGGCCGCCTCGCAGCCCGGTGCTGGGGACTGTCGGTGGTCGAAGGTAGATTCGAGTAAGGGCGGTGCGGCCCTCCCCTCCCGCCGGGCGGGTGGCCGCGCCCGCCTGTCCGTCCGTCCGTCGACCAGCGGGAGTGAATGGTGGATCGTGTCGCGCTGCGCGGCCTGAAGGCGCGTGGCCACCACGGCGTGTTCGAGCACGAGCGCCGCGAGGGCCAGGACTTCTTCGTGGACCTGGTCCTCGGCCTGGACACCGCTCCCGCCGCCGCCACGGACGACCTGACCAGGACCGTGCACTACGGCGTCGTGGCCGAGGAGGTCACGGCCGTCGTCGAGGGCGAGCCCGTGGACCTGATCGAGACCCTGGCCCAGAGGATCGCCGACCAGGTGCTGGGGCACGACCTGGTCCAGGAGGTGGAGGTGACCGTGCACAAGCCGCAGGCCCCGATCACCGTCCCGTTCACCGATGTATCCGTCACCATCACCCGGAGGCGCCCGTGAGCTACGACCCCACCGTGCAGCCGGTCCCGGCCTCCGTCGTCGCGCAGGTCGACGCCGCGGACTCGACGCTGCAGAATCCGAAGGTCGCCGTCATCTCGCTGGGCAGCAACCTCGGCAACCGCCTGGAGACGCTGCAGGGCGCCGTGGACGCCCTGGAGGACACCCCGGGTGTCCGGGTCAAGAAGGTCTCCCCGGTGTACGAGACGGAGCCCTGGGGCGTCGAGCCGGGCTCGCAGCCGAACTACTTCAACGCCGTCGTCCTGATCAGGACGACGCTGCCGCCGTCCTCGCTGCTCGAGCGCGGCCGGGCGATCGAGGACGCCTTCGCCAGGACCCGCACCGAGCGCTGGGGACCGCGCACCATCGACGTCGACATCGTCGCCTACCAGGGCGTCGTCTCCGACGACCCGGAGCTGACGCTGCCCCACCCGCGGGCGCACCAGCGGGCCTTCGTCCTGGCCCCGTGGCTCGACATCGACCCCGCGGCCGAGCTGCCGGACCGGGGCCCGGTGGCCGGTCTGCTGGCGGATGTGGGCCGGGACAGCGTCTGGGCCCGGGGCGACGTGGAACTCAGGCTGCCGGAGTAATCGTTACGATCCCGTCGGTACGTTCGTCGATGGTGATGTGAGGAGCGAGCACTCGGTGAAGGCGCTGCGCATCAGGACCCTGGTCGGACTGTTCGCGGTCGCCGGAGTGCTCTCGTGGGCGGGCGCGAAGCTGTGGGACTCGTTCGGCACCCTGCCGGGCGTTCCCGTGGCCGCGCCCATCGTGCTGGCGCTGATCGCCGCGGTTCTGGCGGCGACGGCGCTGTCGTTGCGCTCGCGGCTGCGCGCCCAGCGCGAGCGGCGCCCGGGCGCCAAGCCCGTGGATCCGCTCCTGGCCGCCCGCGCGGTGGTCTTCGGTCAGGCCAGCGCCCTGGTCGCCGCCGTGGTCTCGGGGGTGTACGGCGGCACATGCGTCTTCCTCGCCATGTACCAGATGGACAACGACCCCCGCCGCGACCAGGCGATCTACGCGGGCGCCGCGGTGGTCGCCGGCATCGCGGTCTGTGCCGCGGCGCTCTTCCTGGAGCGGGTCTGCCGCCTTCCCGAGGACGGGGACGACAACCGCACCGGCGCGGTGGGCGGGCGGGCGTAGGGGCGTACGGCGCCGCCTCAGGAGCGTCGGCGCGGCCCCGCGGCGGGTTCGCCCGCCAGCAGGGCCGAGCCGAGCGGGGTGAGGCTGTGCAGGACGGAGGCGCCGGTCCGGGTGGTGTGCACCAGTCCGGCGTTCCGCAGCACCCCGGCGTGCTGGCTCGCCGCCGCGAGGGAGACCCGCACCCGCTCGGCGAGCGCGGTGGTCGTGGCCGGCTCGCGCAATGCCCGCAGCACGGCCGCCCGGGTCCGTCCGAGCAGCGGCCCGAGGGCGGCTCCAGGCGGTGCGGCCGTGGTGCCGTCCGGCTCCGGCACGTGCATCGGATGGGCGAGCACGGTGGGTTCGTCGGAGCGGTAGCGGATCAACGGCCCGGTACGGCTGCCGCCTCTACGTCGTGAACAGCCAGAACGACGAGCCGCCGGGCCGGCCGCCCTACACCGTGAGCGCGATTGACGACCCGGTGTGCGCCCGGCCGCGCCGCTGACCGTCCCGCCGCCGGTTGCCGCCCGCCGACCGCGCCACAGGGCGCCGGGGGGCCTCGGTGGGGCGTCAGGAGGCAGTGGCGTCCGGTTCCGCCTGGCGGCCGCCGACCGCCCGGTCCTCGTCCGCCCCGGCCCCTGCCGCGTCCGGCAGCCCCGTGCTCCCGTTCCGCCCGTCCGCGCCGTCTTCGTTGACCGAGCGGCGCAGCGCGGCATGGAGCGTGGCGGGCGTCAGCACCCCGGCGTAGCGGTCGCCGTCGACGACGGCCGTCCAGCCCGCGTCGTGCTGGAGCATCGCGCTGAACGCCTGCTTGAGGGGGGCGCCCACCGGCACCCGGGCCTCGACGCGGAGGGTGTGGTCGTCCACGGTGCCCGAGGTGGGGCCGCCCGCGGCGACGTAGCCGCGCAGCCCGCCGTCGGCATCGAGGACGACCGCGTAGGGGGCGCCCCGCTCCGCCAGGAGCGCGGCGGCCTCAGCGGCGGGCGAGCCGGCGCGGACGACGGGCGGGTGCTCCAGGCCGCCGGCTTCGACCGGGGTGACGGACAGCCGCTTCATGCCGCGGTCGGAGCCGACGAAGTCGGCGACGTACGGGGTGGCGGGGGAGCCGAGCACGGTCGCGGGGGTGTCGTACTGCTCGATCCGGCCGGGGCCGAAGACCGCCATGCGGTCGCCGAGCCGGACCGCCTCCTCGATGTCGTGCGTGACGAACAGCACGGTCTTGCGCACCTGTTCCTGCAGCCGCAGGAACTCCGACTGCAGCCGCTCGCGCACCACCGGGTCGACCGCGCCGAAGGGCTCGTCCATCAGCAGCAGCGGCGGGTCGGCCGCCAGCGCGCGGGCCACGCCGACCCGCTGCCGCTGCCCGCCCGAGAGCTGCCCGGGGTAGCGCGAGCCGTGCACAGACGGGTCCAGGCCGACGAGTTCCAGCAGCTCGGCGGCGCGCGCCCGGCGCTTGGCGCGCGTCCAGCCGAGCAGGTGGGGCACGGTCTCGGTGTTCTCCAGCACGGTCCTGTGCGGGAACAGGCCGACGTTCTGGATCACGTAGCCGATGCGGCGGCGCAGCCTCACCGGGTCGGTGCGGGCGATGTCCTCGCCGTCCAGCAGGATCCGGCCCGCGGTGGGCTCGATGAGCCGGTTGACCATCTTCATGGTGGTCGTCTTGCCGCAGCCGGACGGCCCGACGAGGGTGACGAGTTCGCCCTCGCGCACGTCGAAGGACAGGTCGTCGACGGCGGTGGTGCCGTCGGGGTAGCGCTTGGTGACGTTCTCGAAGCGGATCATCGGGACCTCTCGTCGGCGCTAGGCGGTGCGGCTCACCCCCCAGCTTGGTACACGCTCGGCGACGGATGTGAAGGGGGTGTTGCCGTGTTGTGGCGGGAGGCCGGGAATGTCAGAGGCACGGTTTACGCTCCCTTGCATGATCTGATCGCGGCGGGGGAGGTGGCATCGCATGGCGGGACAGGACTGCCTCGCGGCGAACCAGTGGATCTGCGGTGAGTATGTGCGCACACGCAGTCAGGAGTTGCTGGACGCCGGGGTGGAACACCTGTGGATCACCGCTGCGTCGGTGGCGGCGGGTGTGCTGCTCGCGCTGCCGCTGGCCCTGCTCGCCCGGCGCTGGCGGGCGGCCGAGGGGCCGGTGCTGGGGGTGACGACGGTGCTCTACACCATCCCGTCCCTGGCCCTCTTCTCGCTGCTGGTCCCGGTGTTCGGGATCTCCGCGTCGGTGGTCGTCACCGGTCTGACCCTGTACTCGCTCACCATCCTCGTCAGGAACTTCCTGGCCGGACTGGACGCCGTGCCCGAGGACGCGCGGGAGGCCGCGCGCGGCATGGGCTACGGGCCGGTACGCCTGCTGTGGGAGGTCGAGCTGCCGCTGGCGCTCCCCGCGGTGATGGCGGGCGTGCGCATCGCCACGGTCGCCACGGTCTCCCTCACCACGGTCGGCGCGATCGTCGGCTACGGAGGTCTCGGCAATCTCATCAAGGACGGCATGCAGAGCTTCTTCAAGGCGGAGGTGCTCACCGCGTCCGTGATCTGCGTGGTGTTCGCCCTCGTCGCCGATCTGCTGC
Source organism: Actinacidiphila sp. bgisy167 (assembly GCF_965342175.1). GTDB lineage: Bacteria > Actinomycetota > Actinomycetes > Streptomycetales > Streptomycetaceae > Actinacidiphila. The sequence continues at coordinate 15,036 of NZ_CBDRBL010000019.1, read as the reverse complement.
TGCTCGGGGTGCAGCGGCTGCTCACGCCGTGGACCAGGGCCGCGAAGGCGGTGGGCTGATGGGGGCGATCCCCGGCGCGTGGGACTGGCTGACCACGGGCGCCAACTGGACCGGCACCGACGGGGTCCTGCAGCGGCTCGGCGAGCACCTCGTGCTGACCTCCGTGTCCTTGGCCATCGCCTGCGCCGTGGCCCTGCCCGTCGCGATCCTCCTCGGCCACCTCGGCAAGGGCGGCGCGCTCGCTGTGAACCTCTCCAACGTCGGGCGTGCGGTGCCCACCTTCGCCGTCCTGGTGCTGCTCATCGTCGCGACGAACTCGGCGCGCTACTGGCCGACCGTCATCGCCTTGGTGCTGTTCGCCGTCCCGCCGCTGCTCACCAACACCTACGTCGGCATGCGCCAGGTCGACCGGGACGCGGTGGAGGCCGCCCGCGGCATGGGGATGTCCGGCGGCCAACTGCTGGCCCGGGTGGAGCTGCCGCTGGCGGCGCCCTTCGTCATGAGCGGGGTGCGTTCGGCCGCCGTCCAGGTCGTCGCCACCGCGACCCTCGCCGCCCTGCCCGGCGAGGGCGGCCTCGGCCGGATCATCACCGCGGGCTTCGCCCAGTACGACACCCCGAAGGTCGTCGCGGGCGCGGTGCTGGTGGCCGCGTTCGCCCTGCTCGTGGAAGGAGTCTTCCTGTTGCTGCAGCGCCTGGTGTCGCCCGCGCGGAAGTCCCCGCCCGCCCGAAGACCTGCCCGTCCCACCCATCAGATGGAGTTCACATGAGCAAGGCCCTGCGCACCGCCACCGCCGTGGCCGCCGCGACGGTCCTCGCCGCCGGCCTGGCGGCCTGCGGCGGCGACAGCCTGGAGAAGAGCGGGGGAGGGGGCAGCTCGTCGGCCGGCGGCGGCAAGGGCTCCCTGACCGTCGGCTCCGCCGGGTTCACCGAGAGCACGGTCCTCGCGCAGCTGTATGCGCAGGTGCTGACCGACGCCGGCTACACGACCACGATCAAGACCGTCGACAATCGCGAGCTGTACGAACCCGCTCTGGAAAAGGGCCAGATCGACGTCGTTCCGGAATACGCGGCCACCCTCGCGGAATTCCTCAACGCGAAGGTGAACGGCAAGGACGCCGCGCCCGTCGCCTCTTCCGACGTCGACGCCACCGTCAAGGCGCTCACCGAACTCGCCGCCCCGCGCGGACTGAAGGTGCTGCCGGCCGGAGAGGCCGTCGACCAGAACGCGTTCGCGGTCACGAAGGACTTCGCGACGGAGCACAACCTCAAGACCCTTTCCGACCTTGGTAAATCCAAGATCAAAGTCAGGCTGGCCGCGGGCGAGGAATGCTCCGTCCGCCCCTTCTGCTCGCCGGGCCTGAAGAAGACCTACGGCATAGACGTCACGTCGGTGGACGCCAAGGGCGTCGGGACCGTCCAGTCCAAGCAGGCCGTCAAGGACGGCACCGACCAGCTGGTGCTCACCACGACCACGGACGCCACTCTCGACCAGTTCGGCCTGGTGCTCCTGGCGGACGACAAGGGCCTGCAGAACGCGGACAACGTGCTGCCCGTCGTCAACGCGAAGGAGGCCGGCGGGGCGGACGTCGCCGCCGCCCTCGGCAAGCTCACCGAGGTGCTCACCACGGCCGACCTCACGGAGCTGAACCGGAAGGTGGACGGCGAGCGCAAGAAGCCCGCGGACGTGGCCGCGGACTATCTGAAGGCGAAGGGTCTGCTGAAGAGCTGAGACCGCGGGACCGCCGCGACCCGCCAATCAAGATCAATAAAGGGCGGGGAAGGGCGTTCACGTGACGTTTTGTACGCGCGTGGACGCCCTTCGTATTTGTCGTTGTGTGTTCGCTCGGAAAACGCATGCCGCGGCCCCACACGGCTCACCGGCACGCTAAGTTCCCTTTCATGCCCCGTGGACGACACCGCCATTCCCAGCCGCTGCACCGGCTGCTCCCGCCCGTGACGGTCGCCGGCTCCGCCGCGGTCCTCGCCGTGGGCGCACTGGTGACCGGTGATCCGGTGCTGCTCCGTGTCCTCGTCGTCGCCGCGGCTGGCGCCGCCGGCGTCGGCGCCTACCTGCTGCGCAGCTGGGACCGCGCCGCCGGCAAGGAGGTCGCCGACCTCAAGGCCGCGCGGGTGCGCGACGAGTGGCGTGCCGACGAGCGGATCGCGGAACTCGAGGTGGACCTCGAGGACTCCCGCGAGCTGCGCGGCAAGCTGGAGAACAAGCTGCGCGCCAAGCGCGCCGAACTGGCCCGGCTGCGCACGGAGCACGCGGACCTGCTGCGCCGCTACGCCACCGCCGAGTCCGAGCGGGCCCGCGCGCTGGAGGAGGGCCGCGTCGCCAAGAAGGCGGTCGCCCCCGCGCTCCCCGTGCCCTACACGGGACCGGTCAGCCCGGCCGCGTACCTGCAGGCGTCGGCGGCGCTGCGGGACCTGTCGCGCAACGGCGCCCGCCAGCAGGCCGCGCTCACCGTCGAGGAGGCGCGCCGCCGCGATCTCGCCGCCACCGACGAGCCGCAGGGCAGGCACGCGCTGGACGCGGCGCGGGACCGCCCGGCCGACGCGGGCGCCCACCCCGGCGACAGCGGGGAATCCCCGGCGCTGCCGGTGCGCCAGCCCAAGCTCGTCCCGGCGGTCGCCGCGGCCGTGCTGCCCTACGCCAGCCCGCAGCGGCAGGCCAGCCGCGCCCTGGGCGGCTTCGACTTCTTCGGGACGAAGAGCGGCAAGGCCCGCCCCCAGGAGCTGGAGGCGGCGCCCGCGGCCCCGGCCCTCGCGGACCTCGCCGACGTCGTCGGGGACGAGGCCGTGGCCGAGCAGACCGAGGTCATCGATCTGACCGCGCACGACGAGACCGAGCAACTGGACCTCAGCGAGCTGCGCGCCCGCACCTCCTGACGCCGGCCGGGCCCACTTCCCCGGAGCCCGCGCCGGCCGGGCCGCCCGCTCGCGGGCGGCCCACCGGTCACTTGTCGATGTCGCCGACGACGAAGAACATCGAGCCCAGGATCGCCACCATGTCGGCGACCAGGGTGCCCGGCAGCAGCACGGCGAGCGCCTGGACGTTGTTGTAGGACGCCGAGCGCAGCTTCAGCCGGTACGGCGTCTTGTCGCCCTTGGACACCAGGTAGTAGCCGTTCAGCCCGAGCGGGTTCTCCGTCCAGGCGTAGGTGTGGCCCTCGGGGGCCTTGAGCACCTTCGGCAGCCGCTGGTTGATGGGGCCGGGGGGCAGTTCGGCGAGCCGGTCCAGGCACGCGTCGGCGAGGTCCAGAGCGTTGTGGGTCTGCTCCAGCAGCACCTCGAAGCGGGCCAGGCAGTCCCCCGCGGTGCGCGTGGGCACCTTGAGGGTGTCCGCCAGCTCCGCGTACGACAGGTAGGGCTCGTCCCGGCGCAGGTCGAAGTCGACGCCCGAGGCACGGGCGATCGGCCCGCTCACCCCGTAGGCGTGCACGTCGTCGACGGAGAGGACGCCGACACCCCGGGTGCGGCCGCGGAAGATCTCGTTGCCCAGGACGAGGTCGTCGAAGGTCTGCATGCGCGAGCGCACACCGGCGACGGCGGCGCGCACCCGGCCGTGCCAGCCGTTGGGAAGGTCCTCCTTGAGGCCGCCGACGCGGTTGAACATGTAGTGCATGCGGCCGCCGGAGACCTCCTCCATGACCGCCTGCAGGTCCTCGCGTTCGCGGAAGGCGTGGAAGATCGGGGTGATCCCGCCCAGTTCGAGCGGGTAGGAGCCGAGGAACATCAGGTGGTTGAGCACCCGGTTCAGCTCGGCGAGCAGCGTGCGCGTCCACACCGCGCGCTCGGGGACCTCCATGCCGAGCATGCGCTCCACGGCGAGCACGACGCCGAGTTCGTTGGAGAAGGCGGAGAGCCAGTCGTGCCGGTTGGCCAGCATGATGATCTGGCGGTAGTCCCGGGCCTCGAAGAGCTTCTCCGCGCCGCGGTGCATGTACCCGATGATCGGCTCCGCCGAGCTGATCCGCTCGCCGTCCAGGCTCAGCCGCAGGCGCAGCACGCCGTGCGTCGAGGGGTGCTGCGGGCCGATGTTCAGCACCATGTCGGTGCCCTCGGCCGCGCCGCCGATGCCGATCGTGGTCTCCGTCATGGCCCCAGTTTCCCACCCCCTCACCCTTCCGGGGGCGTGCCCCCCGGGGCTTGTCCGGCCGCCCGGACCGGCTGTTCCAGCCACAGGAAGCCGCCGAGCCCGGACGGGTCGGTGACCTCGGCCGCCTCGCCGGCGCGGGCCAGGGCGCGGACGTACCCGGCGGGGTCGGAGGAGGCCAGCGAGAGCGGCGGACGGGCCCCGGAGACCCCCAGGGCGCCCAGGGCCTCGCGCTGGGTGCGCAGGACCGCCCCGGGGCCCGCGCAGGCGTCCATCGCCACATGCGCCGTGAGGTCGCAGGAGCCGTCGGGCACCGGGGGCGAGACCTCGCGGCCCGCCCGGAACGCGGTCAGCGTCCCGTAGGGCGGGCGGCCCCCGGCCAGGTGCCCGTAGTCCACCGCGACGGCGAGCCCGGCCTCCAGACAGGCCACCGCCGCGGCCCAGGCGGCATCCCGCCCGCGGCCGATCTCCGCCCGGGTCCCGGCCGGCGCGCCCTCGACGGGCCACCACCGCCGAAGCCAGGCCGCGTCCTGTCCGACCACCGGGTCGCCGAGGCGTTCGGCGCCGTCGGCGGCGCGGACGAGGACGTGGCGGGGCACCCCTTCGGTGTCGGTCTCCACGACCTCGACGGGCACGTTGTCCAGCCACTCGTTGGCGAACAGCAGGCCCGCCAGGCCCCGGGGGAGCTCGCCGCACCAGGCCACCCGGGCGTCCAGGCCCTCGGGCCGCGGTGCCTTCTCCACCGCGTACGGCCGCAGGCGGGCGCCCAGCGTGGCGGGAACCACATCGAGCACCCCCGTGAGCAGTTCCCCCTCGCCGGCGCCGACGTCCACCAGGGCCAGTTCCGCGGGGTGCCCGAGCTCGGTGTCGACGCGTTCCAGCAGGCGTGCGACGGCCGCCGCGAACAGCGGCGAGGCATGGACCGACGTGCGGAAATGCGCGGCCGGGCGCTCCCGCCGGAAGAACCCTCCGGGGCCGTAGAGGGCCCGCTCGGTGGCTTCCCGCCACCCCGTCCACGCCGCTGTGCTGTCGATCACGCCACCACCGTATGCGCACCCCCGGGGCTTCAAACGGTTGAGCGGCCCATCACCGGTTCCAGGTAGGCTGCCGTGGTCAGAGGTGTGCCCGCCCGTGACGGCCGCGGACGAACTGATCATGAACATCGGTCATCGGGAGAGCGCACGCCTTTCGCCGGATGGCCCGGTGCTGATAGGTGCTTCACAAGCGACAGGCAGTGGCGGCAGGCAGTGAAAGGTGAAGAGCGGATGACGGCCGGCAACAACGGTGCTCCCGAGCCCGAGGGTGACGACCCCTTCGCGTACCTGTACCGCCAGGACGGAGACGAGCCGGGTCAGCCGGCTGCCGCCCAGCCCGGCGTGCCCCGTACCTCGTACAACCAGGTGCAGCGCGTCGGTGAGCGGCGGCCGCAGCAGCCGCAGCAGCCGCAGCAGCAGCCGGGATACGGCTACCCCCAGCAGCAGCCCGGATACGGTCAGCAGCAGTCCGGCCATGGCCAGCAGCAGCCTGGCTACGGCCCGCCGCAGCCGGGGTACGGCCAGCAGCACCAGCAGTTCCCCCAGGGCCCCGGCGGCCCGTCCGGCCCGTCCGGCCCGGGCGCCGGCGGCCCGTCCGGCCCGTCCGGCCCGGGCGCCGGCGGCAGCCGCCGCGACGCGGCCCCGCGTGCCGGCGGCCCCAACAGCAAGAGCCTGCTGATCGGCGCCGTCGCCGTGGTCGCCGCCGTGGCGATCGGCATCGGCGTCGCCATGGCGGGCGGCGACGACGACAAGCCGCAGGCGGGCGGCGCCACCTCCTCGCCGACGGCCCCCGCCGACACCGGCACGGACGACACCACCACCGAGCCCTCGGCGCCGGCGACCGCGACCGCGCCCGGTGTCGTCGACGCGGCGACGCTGGTGCCGGCGGGCGGCGCGCGGGTCGGCTCCCAGTACAAGGGCACCATGGCGGCCGGCGGCAAGTACATCGAGAACATGAACGCGGTGGGCGCGTCGGTGACGTGGAAGGTCGAGGTCCCGAAGGACGGCTCGTACGACTTCTGGCTCCGCTACAACAACGCGGAGAAGGACTCGGCCAGCGCCACGATCGTGGTCAACGGGTCGCCCCAGAGCTACAAGCCGGACCTCAGGAACTACGGCAAGAAGGGCGACTGGAACCACTGGTACCGCTCCTACGCCACCCTCGACCTGAAGCAGGGGACCAACACGCTCGCCGTGACCTGCGCTCAGGGCGACGCCTGCCACTTCAACCTGGACCAGCTGGCACTGCTGGACAAGGGCCAGGCCCCCGAGGGCTGGTGAGGCCGCTCCCGTCGTGGCCCGCGGGCCGCGACGGGCTACTGCCGTGAGTCGCCCGCACTGATCACGTCGACCCGCCCCAGCAGGTCTCCGTACACCGCGCGGTCGAACTCGCCCGCGACGGGCGCCGCCACGGTGGCCGCCGAGAGGGCGACGGCGCGGATGAGCCGCCCCGGCCAGTCCAGGCCCTCGACGAGCCCGGCGAGCAGGGCGGCGACGGCCGAGTCGCCGGCCCCGGCGGGATTGCCCGACACGGGGGCGGGGGGCCGGGCGGTCCACACGGTGCCGTCCTCGGCGAGGGCCAGCATCCCGTCGGGGCCGAGCGAGGCCGCGACGGCCCGTGCGCCCCGGCGGCGGGCGTCGCGGGCGGCGCGCATCGGCTCCGTCGCGCCGGTGAGCCCGGTCAGCTCGGCGGCGTTGGGCTTGACGAGGTCGGGACGGGCGGCCAGACCCCGCCGCAGTGGCTCGCCGCTGGTGTCCAGCAGCACAGGGACGCCCGCGGCGCGCGCGTCCCGCACGAGGTCGGCGTAGCAGCCGACGGGCAGCCCGGGCGGCAGGCTGCCGCACAGCGCCACGGCACGGGTCGTGCCGCCCTCCAGGAACGCGCGGTACGTGCTGAGGAGGGCCGCCCACTCCTCCGAAGTGATGGTCGGCCCGGGCTCGTTGAACATCGTGGTGCCGCCGCCCGACTCGTCCACGACGCCCACCGTCCGCCGGGTGCTGCCGGAGATCGGCACCAGGGCGTCCGTGACGCCGTCGACGCCCGTCAGCCAGGCGCGCAGCCGGTCACCGGGCGGGCCGCCCGCGAAGCCGGTCGCCACGGCCTCATGGCCGAGCGCGGCGAGGACGCGGGCGACGTTCAGCCCCTTGCCGCCGGGGCGTTCCGCCGTCTCCGACACCCGGTGGGTGGTGTGCGGGCGCAGCCGGGGGACACGGTAGGTCACGTCGACGGCGGCGTTCAGCGTGACGGTGAGGATCACCGCTCGATCCCTTCCAACAGCGTGTTGCGACGGGAAGGGATCATGCCAAAGGAACGCCCGCAGGCACAGACCCCGGCGCCCCAGGGCCGGTCAGGGCTCGACGACCCAACTGCCCTTCCGCATCACGCCCACGAGGTCGAACGACGCGTCGAGGACCACCAGGTCGGCGTCCTTGCCCGGCTCCAGGGAGCCGATCCGGTCGTACGCGCCCAGCAGCCGGGCCGGGTTGGCGCTGAGCGCGCGCACCGCGTCGCCGACGGGCAGCCCGTCCACGGTCACCGCCCGCTTGAAGGCCGTGTCCAGGGTGAGGGTGGAGCCCGCGATGGAGCCGCCCTCGACGAGCCGGGCGACGCCGTCGACGACGTCGACCTCCATCGGGCCCAGCAGATAGCGGCCGTCGCCGAATCCGGCCGCGTCCATGGCGTCGGTGATGAAGGCGACCCGGTCGGCCCCGGCGCTGCGGAACGCCAGCTCCAGGACCGCCGGGTGGAGGTGGACGCCGTCGTTGATGAGCTCGACGGTGACCCGCTCGTCCTCCAGCAGCGCGGCGATCGGGCCGGGTTCGCGGTGCAGCAGCGGGGGCATGGCGTTGAACAGGTGCGTCGCCACGGTGGCGCCCGCCTCGACGGCCCGCAGGGTGGCCTCGTAGGCGGCGTCGGTGTGGCCGACGGCGGCGATGACGCCGTGCTCCGCCAGCATCCGCACCGAGTCGAGCCCGCCGGGCAGTTCCGGGGCGAGGGTGACCATGCGCGCGGCGCCCCGGGCGGCGTCGAGCAGCTTGCGGACGTCCGAGGGGTGCGGCTCCCGCAGCAGCGAGGGCTTGTGCGCGCCGCGCCGGTGCGGGGAGATGAAGGGCCCCTCGAAGTGGATGCCGGCCAGGTCGCCCTGCTCGACCAGCTCCGACAGCAGCGCGGCCTGCCGGGACAGGTCGTCCAGGTCCCCGGTCACTGTGGAGGCGAGCAGGGTCGTGGTGCCGTGCCGCCGATGGGTCTCGATCCCGGTGAGGACGGCCTCCGCGTCCCCGGAGGAGAAGGAGGCGCCGCCGCCGCCGTGCACGTGGATGTCGACGAAACCGGGCACGATCCAGTGCCCCGTCAGATCGAGGGTGGACGCCTGGCGCGGGTCGTCGGCGACGATCGAGCGGCCCGCGACGGTCACCCGGCCGTCCTCGGCCACGCCGTCCGGCAGTACCACATGGGCGCCGGTCAGCACGCTGGTTGCCGCGGTCACGCGGTCACCTCCAGGGAGAGAAGATCCCAGGCGAGCAGCCCTGCGCCCAGGCATCCGGCGGTGTCCCCGAGGGCCGCCGGCACGATTAGGGGGAGTTGCTGGAAGGTCAGCCGCCGCTCGACGGCCGCCCGCAGCGGTGCGAGGAGGGTGTCGCCGGCCTCGGCGAGTCCGCCGCCCACGATCAGCGTGCCCGGGGCGAGCAGGGTGATCCCGGTGACCAGGCCGTCGGCGAGGGCGGCGACGGCCTCGTCCCACACGGCCGCCGCGCGGGGGTCGCCCGCCTCGACCGCGGCGGCGCAGCCGGCGGCGCCGGCGTCCGGGCCGCCGCCCGCGGCCTCCCAGGCGCGGGCCACGGCGGCGGCGGAGGCCGCGGCCTCCAGGCAGCCCCGCCCGCCGCAGGCGCAGGCCGGTCCGCCGGGGCGGACGACGACGTGCCCGAGCTCGGTGGCCTCGACCCGGTTCTCGATGCCGGTCGCGCCCGCGATGCCGGTGCCCAGCGCCACGAACAGGAAGCGCTCGGCGCCCTGCCCCGCGCCCAGCCGTCCCTCGGCGAGGCCGCCGACGCGCACGTCGTGGCCCAGGGCGACGGGAGTGCCGCCGAGCCGGCGGGCCAGCAGGTCGCGCAGGGGCGCGTCGCGCCAGCCGAGGTTCGCGGAGTAGAGCGCGACGCCGGCCCGCTCGTCGACCAGACCCGGCACGGCGACTCCGGCCGCGGCGGCGGGCCGGCCGTAGGCGCGCTCACCGTGGGCCCGCAGGTCCGCGGCGAAGCGGAGCACGGACTCGACCACGGCGTCCGGGCCGCGCTCCCGGCCGGTCGGGCGGCGCGCCTGGTGCAGCAGCGTGCCGTCCGCCGCGACCAGGGCGGCCTTCATGCCGGTGCCGCCGACATCGAGGGCGATGACGTGTTCCACGGGGGACAGTGTCGCGCGGTACCCGGCAAAAGGTCTAGTCCACTTGCCGGAAAGAGATCACGTGCCTCGCGTGTCGGACTGCCCGGGGCGCTGGGGCGGACACACATGGCGCGATCGGGGCGTCACGCAGCGGTCCGAAGGGACGGGGAGGGGCGGCGACCCGGGCGCGGATAGGGTGGTCGGATGGAACGGGACGAAACCGGGGCGGACACCCCCGCCGAGGGGCTGACGGAGCAGGACCGCGCGGTCCTCGACATCGCCCGCCGCAGCTGGGCCGGCCCCGGCGCGAAGGAACGCGCCGTCCGCGAACGCCTCGGCATCTCCCCGACGCGCTACTACCAGCTCCTCAACGCCCTCCTGGACGACCCCCGCGCCCTCGCGCACGACCCGGTCACGGTCAACCGCCTCCGCCGCACCCGCGACACCCACCGCACCCTTCGTTGACGCCGGTGCCTGGCGGGGCCCCGGTCGTCCCGCGGCGTCAGCGGGTGCTGCCGGTGAGGACGGCACGTCGGCTGTCCCGCCGTCTCGCGCCCTTCGGGCGCACAGCGCGGGCTGCGGACGGGGCCCGCGTCTTCGCGCCCGAAGGGCGCGAGATGAACCGCACCCGCCCACCGGGAGTGCCGCACAGCCCACCTCACGCACACCGACCGGTCCCGGAGGACACCGCCGTGGCGGAATGCCTCCGTACGCCGGGCACGCCCCCCGCAGGGGTCGGTATGGTCGGTGTCATGAGCCGCAGCCGCAGGGACGAAGTGCCGGTACCCACGACGCCCGAGGGCAAGGACGGCCTGGCCGCACTGCTCGCGGAGCCCCGCAGGGCCGTGCTGGCACTGGACTTCGACGGGACGCTGGCGCCGATCGTGCCGGATCCGGACGCCGCGCGGGCCCACCCCCGCGCCGCCGCCGCGCTGGCCCGGCTGGCCCCGCGCATCGGGTCCGTCGTGGTGGTGACCGGCCGTCCCGCGGGCGTGGCCGTGCGGTACGGCGGCTTCGCCGGCGTACCCGCGCTGGAGCACATGGTCGTGCTCGGCCACTACGGCGCCGAGCGCTGGGACGCCCGTTCCGGCCAGGTCAAGGCCCCCGGTCCGCACCCCGGTGTCAACGCGGTGCGGGCCGAACTTCCGGGCGTGCTGGACGCGATCGGCGCGTGGCACGGCACCTGGGTGGAGGACAAGGGCCGCGCGGTGGCCGTCCACACGCGCCGCACGGAGGACCCGCAGGCGGCGTTCGAGGCGTTGAGCGGGCCGCTCCGTGAACTGGCCGACCGCCACGGGCTGATCGTGGAGCCGGGCCGGATGGTGCTGGAGCTGCGGCCGCCCGGCATGGACAAGGGCGTGGCCCTCAACGACTACCTGCGCGAGGTCGGCGCCGGTCCCGTGCTCTACGCCGGAGACGACCTGGGCGACCTGGCCGCCTTCGGGGCCGTGGAGAAGCGGCGCGCCGAGGGCCTGCCCGGCGTGCTGGTGTGCAGCGGCAGCGCGGAGGTGGCCGAACTGGCGTCGCGGGCCGACCTCGTCGTGGACGGCCCGGAAGGCGTCGTCGCGCTGGTCGACGCCCTCGCGGACGCCCTGGAGGAGCGCGACGCCGAGGACAGGGCATAGAGGCCGCGCGCATAGGCGGGCCGGCGTCGCGGGTCGATGGCTCTCGCCTGGCGGCGTTGTCGTCGGTCGCCGCAGCTCCGCTGCGTCTCCCAGTCAGGTGCTGCACTCAGGCGAGCACCGCGCGGACAGCACGGAGAAGGCCGCCGCACCGAGGAAGACCGCGATGTCGGCGACGGTGTCCTTCGGTGCGCGTCGCATTCCTCCGAATGCACGGATCCGGGGCCGCCGCACCAGCCCGCGTCCCAAGGGGAGACTTTCGGACGACAACCCGCGCGTGATCGGCGACCTTCGCCGACAGCCGGCGCGGGCGGCCGCTCCCTAACCTCGTGGCGTGAAGGGATTCCTCGGCTTTCTCGGCTTCGTGCTGCTCTCCCAGGGCATCGGCGGCATCGTCCACCAGCTCACGGGCGGCTGGTTCCGGCTCTGGGCGCTGACGTACCGGATCGGCTTCCTGGACGGCTACGAGATATACGCGTGCGTCCTCCTGGTGGTGCTGGGCGTCGCGGTCTGCCGCGCGGCGGAGGCGGCGGGCAAGCGCTCCTGACGCCGGTCGGGCTGGGCCCGCCGCCCCGGTCCGCCGTTCCCGTGCGACGGGCGGCCGGGGCGGTGGCCCGGGGGAAGGGGGGGGTCACCAGTTGTTGTTGTCCCGCACGATCGCGGCGCACTCCACGACGGCGCGGGCGGTGGGGCTGGTCAGCGTCGAACCGCCGATGTTCCGGACGGTGACCGTCCAGCCGTTGCCGGACCGCTGACTCGTCAGCACGTGCAGGTCGCTGCTGCTGAGGACGAAGCCGCCACCGGTGACTTCGGTGCGCGAGGGGCACCGTGCCGAGACGGTCTGGGTGGTGTTCATGGGGACGACGGCGGAGACACCGAGGAACTCGGCGGTCCTCAGCCGCCAGTCGTCGCGGTTGTTGCCGCCCTTGACGGGGTTCGAGGCGGCGGCGTCGGCGACCGCGGCGGTGCGCGCGGTGGCGGAGGCGGTGGCGTTCACGGGGGCGACGAATGCGGTGGTCGTGACGACCGCGGCGGCGGCCGCCATGGTTCCGGCGACACCCCAAAGCACCTTATGACGGGGTCGACCGGACATGGTCTTCTTCGCTCGTATGTTCATCTCTCTGCCTTCGAAGATGACGGAAGGAGCTCGCTCCAGGTCGAAGCGATTGCGCCCATCGTCACCCTGTGCGAGGCACACCGCACTTCGGGTGACCGAAGAGGATGAACGGTCGAGGACAGCCATCTGACGGAGCGGCGGCAGGCGGTGCGTCAGGTCGGTGTCAGGCGAGGCGTCAGTCGGCCGTGCCGGACGGGACCACCCAGCGCACGGGCTGGCCGGTCACGTCGGCGATCATGTCGAAGTCGCCGTCGTAGTGCAGGACGGTCGCGCCGTGCCGTTCCGCGGTAGCCGCGATGATCAGGTCTGCCAGGGAAAGCGCCTTCCAGTTCCCGGCGGCAATGAGGTGCGTCTGCACGTCCAGCGCGCGGTCCCATGCCTCGTCCGGCGTGGGCAGCCAGTCGAAACCCCGCATGCCGTCTCGGATGCGGTCTGCGTCCGCCTTGGACCGTGCGCTGTGGAGCACCTCCAGTTCGACGGCCCCGCAGACGGCGAGCAACCCGGCGTCGTGGAGGGGTTCGATCACCGCCCTCACCGAGGGTTTCGGGTAACGGGCGAGAGCGGACTCGTCGATGAGGAAGCGATCTCTCATGCGACTCGGTGCGGGTCGTGCGCCGCCCCGACCTCGCCGGTGAGGCCGGGAAGTCCGCCTTCCGCAAGCCAGTCGAGGAACGAGGCGCGCTTGCGGCGCTTGATCGCGTCTGCCAGGGCTGCGTTCACGGTGGCGACTTTGGTGGTGGTGCCGAAGATCTCGGCCGCCTCCGCCAGCATCTGGTCGTCGACGTCGATGACGGTGCGGGTCATGCGAGCCTCCTCGGGCGTGGATGCTTCCTTCTGAGATATCAAATTGGGTCTCAGTTGATATCGGCGGACGCTCGCGCCCCCGCGCCGGGCCGCTGCCGCACGATGCCCGCGCGTACCAGGGCCGCGCCGCGCCGTGCGGCTGACGGGGCGCCGGAAGCGGGGTCGGGGGCGGGGTCGGCGGCGGACGCGATGGTGGCGCAGGGCAGACAGGGGCCGGTGGCGCCGTGGGGCAGCGGGTCGCCGCAGCCGGGGCATTCGGGGAGCGGGGCCGCCGGGGCGGCGGGGTCGCGGGCGGGGCGAGGCGCGGGGAGCTTGTCGCGCAGACGTCGGGCGATGAAACCGGCGGGGGAGTGCACGGTGCGCGGCAGCCCGGCGGACAGGGCGGTCCCAAGCTCCAGCTCGCTCGTCCCGTGGGCCAGCCAGCGGGCCGCGAGCGGAGCGAGCCGGGCCGCCTCGGCGACGCCCAGGGTGAGCCTGGCCTCGCGCCGCCCGAGGCGCTGCAGCGCGGCCGCCGCGCGGGCGACCAGCGGCTCGCCTGTGGGGGGTTCGGGGTGGGAGGTGTTCTGCTCCTCCCTGTTCTCCCCCTTGGGGGATGCGCCGACGGCCCGTACGGACGGCGCACCGGCCGTCAGCGCGCTGCCACTCGGAGCCGCGAAGGCGGCGTCGATCTCGGCGGGGTCGCGCAGCGGCACGTTGGAGACGAGCACCCGGGTCGTCCAGCGGCCGGTCTCGGGGCTCTGGGTGCGGCGGGTGTGGACATAGCCCTCGGCCTCGAGCTGCTGCCGGGCCCGGCGCAGGGCGATGCGCCCCTCGGGCATCTTCTCGCCGATGCTCTGCAAGGTCTCCCGCGAGTCCTCCGGCAGGGAGAGCGCCCACTGCAGCAGCCGTACGGCGGTGCCGTTCAGACGCGGATGGCGGATGAGGTCGTTCGGCGTCTGGGAGAAGAAGCGGGACGGCGAGATAACATGGCGCATCATTTGCGGGGCTCTTTCTTAGGGGTAGGCCTCGTGGTGTAGGCCCCCTGCCGGTGTTGGCGCACCGCTGGGGGCCGCTTCATGCCTCAGGCACGAAGAGTGATCGGCTGGTTACTCTACTCGCGTCCCGGTGGTGTGTGCGACGAAGTGGATGAACGCTGTCCACTCCTCGGCGGCCGGTTCCTCGGAGTCCCGCACAGGGACGGCGCCGGGCGCGTGGGCGCCCTCGACGCAGGCACCGCCCTCGCCGAGCCGGACTGTCGTAGCTCCCCCGCGATCCGCTCGATCATCTGGGCGCAGTCCCCACGCTGAAGGTCTGTGAGCAGATTGACGCATAGCGCGGGTGGAGTTCGCCGACCTCGTTCCGGCCCTTCACCAGCACGCTGCGGCCCCGCACTTCGAGACGGGCGAGCAGGCACAGACAGGGGTCTGCGGCAGGCGCGTGGGGCCGTCGAGGGCCGGGTGCGCCTCGTTGGGGAGCGGCATCATCCGGACGGTGACAACCGGCACGCACGCTCCCCGGAGTGCGAGCTGCCCCGGGACGACCTGGCCGCCGAGGGGTGCGGGCCGCCCGTCAGCGACCGCTCGCCCGTCCTGCCGTGGTGGCTCCCGTCCTGCCGGGCCGGGCGGCCCAAGCGGGCGCGGCCGGCTGATCGCCGCGGCGGCACACCGGTGGGGCGTGCTCCCGGACCCCGGAGGGCAAGCGGGTGTGGGTGCTGCCGCGGAGGGCCGCCGCGTGGGCGACGCCCGCGTCCAGCACGCTGCTCGTGCGTCGGAACCCCGGGTCGTGTCGTGCCGGACGTCCACGCCCCGCTCGGCGCGGGGCGTGGGCGGGCGCCCGGGAAGGCGGGGTTCGCCGGGGCCGGCGGTCCGTGTCGGGAAGCCCCGCCGCCGGCGGTACTTCGCTTCGTTCCGACAGGGATCTGATGCACTTCATGGTGGCGGCGGGAGGCGTACCGCGGTGACCCGGAAACCCACCGCAGGGGTCCTGCGGCCGTCTCCGCGT